>JADKFD010000033.1 GCA_016717705.1 Rhodanobacteraceae bacterium
ATCCTTCAACTCCACCCCCAGCGCGCGCAGCTTGCGGTACAGATGCGTGCGCTCCAGGCCGACCGCCTTGGCGAGTTTGCCGACGCTGCCGCCGGCGAGCTTGAGCTGGTGCACCAGGTATTCGCGCTCGAACTGTTCGCGCGCCTCGCAGCACGGCAGGCCGAGGTCGATCGGCAAGCCGTTCTCGCTGCGCGGACGTTCGCCGCGCGCCGGGCCGAGAGCCGCTTCCACCTCGGCCAGGTCGACCTCATCGCCCTGACCGAGGATCAACAGGCGCTGCACCAGATTGGACAGTTCGCGCACATTGCCCGGCCAGCCGTATTGGCGCATGCGGTTCTGCGCGGCCACGGTGAAACGGCGGTAGGGCAACTGGTCGCGGTCGGCAAAGGTCTCGGCGAAATGGCGCAGCAGGTCCGGGATGTCCTCCGGGCGCTCGCGCAAGGGCGTCACCCGCATCGGCAACACGCGCAACTGGTACAGCAGCGCTTCCTGGAAACGCCCATCGCTGACCTCGCGCGCCAGATCCTTGCTGCTGCCGCTGACGATGCGCGCCTGCAACGGCACCAGATCCTGGCCGCCGACACGCGTGAACTGGCGCGATGCCAGCGCCGCAGCCAGGCGCGTCTGCAATTCGCTGCCGAGCGCAGCGATCTCGTCGAGGAACAGCGTGCCGCCCTGCGCCTGTTCGATCAAGCCGTAGCGCAAGTCGCCGCCTTCCTCCACGCCGAACAGGTCGCGCGCGGCGTCGGGCTTCATCAGGGCACCGCCGCTGACCACCACGAAGGGCCGATCGCGACGCGCGGAACGTTCGTGCAGGAAGCGCGCCAGCACCTGCTTGCCGGTGCCGGGCTCGCCTTCGAACAGCACGCAGGCCTCGGTCTGCGCGGCGCGTTCGATCTGCGCCCGCAACTCGTTCATCGAACGGCTCGAACCAATCGGCTCCTGGATCTCCGGCAGGCGCCGCTTGAGTCCCTCGTTCTCCTGCTGCAATCGGCTCGCCTCCAGGGCGCGCTCGACCGTGAGCAGCAGTTTTGCCAGCGAAATCGGCTTTTCGATGAAATCGTAGGCGCCCAGACGGGTCGCCTCGACCGCTGTTTCGATGGTCCCGTGGCCGCTGATCATCACCACCGGCATCGGCGGTCGACCATCCTGGCTCCACTCGCGCAGCAGCGATATCCCGTCGGTATCCGGCATCCACACATCCAGCAGCACCAGATCCGGACGCCGCGTGCGCAGCGCGGCACGTGCCGCCGCAGCGCCGCCAGCGGTCTCGACCTGATAGCCCTCGTCGGCCAGGATGTCCTGCACCAGCGAGCGAATATCCGGTTCGTCATCCACAACCAAGATATGACTGGCTGCCATGGGCTGTCCGTGCTGGAACGAGTCCGACAGGATAGGCCCTTCGCGCTGGGGCGCGAAGGGCTGCGCAGCGGCGCCGCGCCTCGTATACTCCGGCGCCTTGGCGGGTGTCCTGAGGCATCGCGCCGCTTCATTCAAGTTCCCAGGGGCATTGATCCGTGACCAAGCAAGATTCGGTCTTTTTGAAACACTTCGTGCAGCTGATCCTTGGCCTGATGGCTTTTGCCGTGGTCCTGATGTTCGTTGCCCACGCGCTGCACGACCGTTTCTACGGCGAAAGCGCCGCCGCTGCCGGGGTGCCGGATGACCAGCTGAACCCGATCCAGCGCGAACGCGTGGCCGCCCACCGTGCCGAGGTCGATGCGCGCCTGGCGCCGGTGGCTACCGTGCATGCCGGCGATACCGGTCGCGCGGCGATCCTGGCGGCGGAAGAGGCTGCCAAGCTGGCGATGGCCGGTCAGGTGGCCTACGGCGGCACGCTCGATGGCTCGGTGATCTACCAGAACCTGTGTGGTGCCTGTCATCAATCGGGCGCTGGTGGTGCGCCGATGCTGACCAAGGACATCTGGGCACCGCGCATCGCGCAGGGCATGGACTTGTTGATCAAGCACGCCATCGAGGGTTACCAGGGCGCCGCGGGCATCATGCCGGCCAAGGGCGGCAATCCGGCACTGACCGACGAGCAGGTGAAGGCGACGGTCGAATTCATGGTCGGCAAGGTCCAGTAGGTTTTCGCGCAGCAGCGCTGTCCGGAACGCCGCCCGCGAGGCGGCGTTCTGGTCTTCAAGAGGGTCAGATTCCATGAGTTGCACACGATGGTTGCTGTTGGGCATCAGCGTCGCCCTCGGCGGCTACGGCTGTGATCGTGGAGCGTCCCCGACGGGCAAGGACGCCAGCGCCGCCAGCAGCGCGTGCGAGGCGCCTGCCGATCTGATCAGCAGCATCCAGGGCGCCGCGCTCAAGAGCCCGCTGGTGGGTCAGCTGGCGACCGTCGAGGCGGTGGTCATTGCCGACGCGATCGATGGCCTGGGCGGAGTGTTCGTGCAGGAGCAGCAACCCGATCGCGACGGCGATCCGATGACCAGCGAGGGCTTGTTCATCCAGATCGACGGCGCCCGGCCCAAGGTCGAGCGTGGCGACGTGATCCGCGTCCACGGTCGTGTCGCCGAGATCGGCGAGGGTGAGGAGACGCTCACCGCGCTGGTCGAACTTTCCGCCTTCCAGTTCTGCGGCAAGGTCGACGAACTGCCGCAGGCGGCATTGATCGAGGAACCGCCGCTGGTCGCGCAGGATTGGGAAGTCCATGAGGGCATGAGCATCCACATCGAGCCGCCGGTGACGGTGCTGGCCAACTATGCCTTGTTGTCGCGCGGCGAACTGCTGGTCGGCCTGCAGGGCCGTCAATGGGTGCCGACCGAGCGCCATCCGCCAGGCGAGGCCGCACGCACGCTGGTCGACGACAATGCGCGGGCGCAATTGCTGATCGACGATGGCAGCGTGGCGGCGAGCGCGCCCGAGCAGGTGCGCTACCTCAAGAGCATGCCGAGCATCGATGCGCCCTATCGCGTGGGCACGCAGTTGCACAATCTTGCCGGGGTGCTCGACCAGCGCGGCGGATCCTATCGACTGCACCCTTCCGAGCGGGTCGAGGCCGAGCAGGCGCCGCGCCCGGAGAGTGCGCCGGAAGTGGAAGGGCAGATCCGCGTCGCCAGCTTCAATCTGCTCAACTTCTTCAACGGCGACGGCAAGGGCGGCGGCTTTCCGACTGCGCGCGGCGCCAGCGATGCTGAAGAACTGACGCGCCAGCGCGCCAAGCTGCTGAGTGCGCTCAAAGCCATGGACGCCGACGTCTACGCCGTGATCGAGGTCGAGAACGACGGCTACGAGAAGGCTTCGGCGATCGCCGAGATCACCACGCGCCTGAACCAGACGCGCGGCAGACCGCGCGAGTACGACTTCGTGCGCGGACCGCAGGCAAGACTCGGGACCGACCAGATCAGCGTCGGCTTGCTCTACCGGGCGAAAAAGCTCAAGCCGATCGGCCCCGCGGCAACGCTGACCCAGGCGCCGTTCGACACCCTCAACCGGGCGCCGCTGGCGCAGACTTTCGATGTGATCAAGTCCAAGGCGCGTTTCACCTTGGTCGTCAATCACTGGAAGAGCAAGGGCGGCTGTGATGACGCCGACGCCGCCAACGTCGACCGCGGCGACGGCCAGGGTTGCTGGAACGCGGTCAGGGTCGAGGCTGCGCGCATGCTGATCGACTGGCTGGCGACCGATCCGACCGCCAGCGGCGATCCCGACATGCTGGTGATTGGCGACCTGAACAGTTATTCGCGGGAGGACCCGGTGCGCTTGTTGCTCGACGCCGGCTTCAACCAACTGGGCCACAATGATGCCGGCGGCCACTACAGCTTTGTTTACGACGGCTTGTCGGGCAGCCTCGATCATGGGCTGGTCAGCGACAGTCTGGCGGCGCAGGTTCGCGGCGCCGCCATCTGGCATATCAATTCGGACGAGATGCCCGATTTCGACTTCAACCGCGAAGGCCGTTCGCGCGCGGTGGAGGCACGCATGTTCCGCTCCGATCCCTTCCGTTCGTCGGACCACGACCCGCTGATCGCCGGCTTCGACCTGGCGCCGCCAGCGCCGGAGCTGCCCCAGATGCCCGAGCCGGCGAAGTTGATCGAGGCGGCGGCGAAATAGCGGGTTGACGGTTTGCGGGCGCCGGCCAAGGCATCGCGCGCAAGCGCGCTCCTACATTCTTCCGACAATTCTCGGCAATTGTAGGAGCGCGCTTGCGCGCGATGCGCTTGCCTCAATGCGAAAACCGCAAACCGACAACCGAATGGTGGCTCTTGCCTTACCCGCCGCGGCCCCCACTGATGGCGGATGGACATACGCTCCCTGCCGGATGAGGCATTCACTGCGGCCGCTCTCAAACGCGACCGCCGTCGACTGGAAACCGCCCTGTTCTGGGGCGGCGTGTTCGTCGGCCTGATCTGGCTGGTGGCGCTCGCCGAGTGGGTGGCCGGCACCCACTTCACGGCGCTTGGCCTTGCCCCGCGCGAGCCGCTCGGTCTGCTCGGCATTCTCGGTGCGCCGCTGGTGCACGGCTCGCTCGGGCACCTGGTGGCCAACACCCTGCCCACCTACGTGATGGTGTCACTGGGCATGTACGCGGTGCCGCGCGCCACCTTCAAGGCGATCCCGCTGATCTGGATCGTCAGCGGCGCGCTGGTCTGGCTGTTCGGCCGGCAGTCGCTGCACATCGGCGCCAGCGGCGTCACGCATGGCTTGATGAGCTTTCTGTTCGTGCTCGGCGCGCTGCGCCGCGATCGGGTGACCTTGTCGGTCGCCTTCGTCGTGTTCTTCCTCTACGGCTCGATGATCTACGGCTTCCTGCCGGGCGAGGCGGGCATCAGTTTCGAGTATCACGGCGGCGGCCTGCTCGCCGGCCTGCTCGCCGCAGTGCTTTATCGCAAGCTCGATCCGCCGCCGCCGGAGCGCCGCTACAGCTGGGAGGAAGAACCCGAGGAAGCCGAGGACGCGCAGGCGCAGCCGTTTGACGACCCGCTGGAGCCACCGGCACCGATCGACGTCACGCCGATCTGGGAAGGGCCGACGCCGCCGCAACGCGGCGTGGTCCTGCCGTTCCCGTCGCGTTGGACGCCTGTTGGCAAAGATGACGAACCGCCGCGCACGCTGCATTGAACCGGGGTGCTTTCGTAGGCCGGTGTATCGCGCAGCGATTCACCGGCTCGGCCCTGAGGCAAGCACCCGGTGAACGCGCTGACGCGCGTACACCGGGCTACCTTCCGCCTGGGGTCTACGCGCTCTTGCGCACTGGTGCCTTGGCAGCGGTGGCGGTCTTGCGGACCGCCGCCTTCTTCACTGCGGCTTTCTTGACCGTCGATTTCTTCGTGGCAGCCTTCTTCGCTGCCGGTTTGGCCGACGCGGCCTTCTTCGGCGCGGCTTTTTTCGCCGCAGCCGTCTTCGCCGGCTTCTCCGACACCGTCTTGGTCTTGCGCGGCGCCTCGACCTTGCCGCCCTTGCGGCCGAAGCGACCCTTGCCGCTACCCTTGGCCGGCGCGGCGGCGAGGATCGCGACGCAGTCGGCTTCGGTCAGCGATTCGGGCTCGACATCCTTGGGGATGCGGCCGTTCTTGGCGCCGTCGGTGATGTAGGGGCCGAATTTGCCGCGCAGGATCTGGATGGCGCCGTCCTGGAAGCTGTTGATCAGCTTGTTGGCGGCGGCTTCACGCTTGGCGCGCACCAGTTCGACTGCCGTGGCGAAGTCGATTTCCCAGGGATCGATGGCCGCGGGAATCGAGGCATAGGTGCTGCCGGCCTTGACGAAGGGCCCAAAACGGCCGATGCCGACGGAGATCTTCTCGCCTTCGGCATTTTCCCCGAGTTGGCGCGGCATTTCGAACAGCTTCATCGCCTCGTCGGCGGTGATCGTGTCCATCTTCTGTCCGGCGCGCAGGGAGGCAAAGCGCGGCTTTTCCTCGTCGTCCTTGGTGCCGATCTGCACGAAGGGTCCGTAACGGCCGAGGCGCACCGACAATTCCTTGCCGGACACCGGATCGACGCCGAGCACGCGGCCCTGGGTGGCTTCGGCGCGCGTGACCGACTCGTCCTTCTCGTCGACCAGGGCCTTGAATGGCACCCAGAACTCGCGCAACACCGGCACCCAGTCCTTCTCGCCGCGAGCCACCGCGTCAAGTTCGTCTTCCAGTTTGGCGGTGAAGTCGTAATCCACGTACTGGGTGAAATGGCCGGACAGGAACTTGGCCACCACGCGGCCGACATCGGTCGGCTGGAAGCGCTTCTGTTCCAGGGTCACGTACTCGCGCGCCAGCAGCACCTGGATGATGGCGGCGTAGGTGGACGGCCGGCCGATGCCGTGTTCTTCCAGCGCCTTGACCAGGCTGGCTTCGGAAAAGCGCGGCGGTGGCTCGGTGAAATGCTGCTCGGCGCGCAGATCGTTCAAGTCGACCAGTTGGCCGACGGTCAGCGGCGGCAGCTTGCTGCCCGGCTCGTCGTCGTCGCTTTTCTGGTCGCGACCTTCCTCGTACACGGCGAGGAAACCGGGTTCGACGATGGTGGTGCCGCTGGCGCGCAGGATGTCGCCCTTGGACGCTTCCAGATCGACGCTGACCGTGTTCAGCAAGGCCGGCTTCATCTGGCAGGCGACGGTGCGCTTCCAGATCAGATCGTACAGCTTGAGCTGGTCGGGCGTCAGATAACGGGCGATCGATCCGGGCGTGCGCAGCGCGCTCGACGGGCGGATCGCCTCATGCGCTTCCTGCGCGTTCTTGCTCTTGCTCTTGTAGTACTGCGGCGCGTCCGGCAGCTTGTCCGATCCAAACTCGCGCACGATCACCTGGCGCAACTCGGCCAGCGCGTCGTTGGACAGGCTCACCGAGTCGGTACGCATGTAGGTGATCAGGCCGATCTGGCCGCCCTCGCCGACATCCACGCCTTCGTACAGACCCTGCGCGATGCGCATGGTGCGCTGGGTGCCGAAACCGAGCTTGCGCGCGGCTTCCTGCTGCAAGGTCGAGGTGATGAACGGCGGCGCCGCACGGCGCTGGCGATCCTTGCGCTGGACGTCGGCAACCTTGAGCGCGCCCTTGCCCTGCGGCTTGTGGATGCGCGCGCCGGCGAGCACGCGATCGCGGGCGGCGGTGGCCTTGGCCTCGTCATTGAGGTCGAACTGGTCGAGGCGCTTGCCGCCAAACATGTGCAGCTTGGCGCCGAAGGCCTGTCCGGCAAAACAATCGGCATCGATCGACCAGTATTCGCGCGGGACGAAGCGTTCGATCTCTTCCTCGCGCTCGACGATCATGCGCAGCGCCGGGCTCTGCACGCGGCCGGCGGACAGGCCGCGCTGCACTTTCTTCCACAGCAGCGGCGACAGATTGAAGCCGACCAGGTAGTCGAGCGCGCGGCGCGCCTGCTGCGCGTTGATCAGGTCCAGCGACAGCTCGCGCGGATGGGCGATGGCTTCCTTGATCGCCTTGGGCGTGATTTCGGCGAAAGTGACACGATGGATCGCGCGATCGCCGATCAGCTTCTTCTTCTTCAGGATTTCATAGACGTGCCAGGAGATTGCCTCCCCTTCGCGGTCCAAGTCGGTCGCCAGGTAGATGGCTTCGGCGGACTTGGCCGCCTTGGCGATGGCGTCGACGTGCTTCTCATTGCGGTCGATGACCTCGTAGGCCATGGCGAAGTCGTGCTCGGTGTCGACCGAACCATCCTTGCTCGGCAGATCGCGCACATGTCCGTACGAAGCCATCACCTGAAAGTCCTTGCCGAGGACTTTGTTGATGGTCTTGACCTTCGCCGGCGATTCGACGATCAGCAGATTCTTTGCCATTGGTTACGGCGGGAAGCCCGGAAAAAGGGCCGGGATGTTAACCGCAATCGGGCGAAGATGTCGCTCTCGACAAAAGCGGGGCACGGGGAATGGGGCACGGGGCACGGGAAAAGGCGGCCATTCCGGCGAACTGACCGCTCGCGAGTATGTAGGCCGCTGTGCCGCGCAGCGGCTCACCGGCGCTTTGCGGAAGTCCCAAAACGCGCCGGTGAGCGCGATGCAGCCGCGCACACCGGCCTACGGTGGGGCGGCGACCATATCGCTCGCGCCGTTGCGCACGGTCGCAGCCAACAGGCCCACCAAGCTCGCCATGGCGACAGCCACAATCACCCACGTGACCCAACTCGGCAGCGTCAGCTGCCCGAACCACTGCCCACTCAGCGCCACGCCGGCCGACAGCAGCAGCCGCGCCGCCTCCAGCGCCAACCCGACCCGACGCCAACGCAGCTCCGGGCTCAGCAACAGACCCAGCGCCACCGTGGCCACGCTCAGATAGCTGGCGTAGGCGACCTCCGGCCAGAACGGCAGCCACGCGGCAATCGCGATCAGATGCACCAGTTGTGCCGGCAGCAGCGCGGTTTGCAGCAGCGCGTAGTGTCCGAGGGCTACCGGTGTCGGTGTCTCGAAATGGCGATGCCGGGAGAGCTCGAAGGCAGGTTTTGGATCGACCGCTGCCACGTCGGCCGGGCGCCAGCCGGGCGCACGCCACCAGATCGAGAGCTTGTCGCGCCAGCTGCGCGCGCGCCAGGCGTCTATGCACAGCGCCCAGAAGGTGTCGAGGTTGATCCACAGCGGGTTCCAGCTCTGCACCGGCGCACGCGTGCCGTAACGCACCGGATCGTCGGCACGCTCGTCCTCGAAGGTGCCGAACATGCGATCCCACAGCATCAGGATGCCACCGTAGTTCTTGTCGAGATAACGGTCATTGACGCCGTGGTGGACGCGGTGATTCGACGGCGAGCCAAACCAGCGGTCGAACCAAGCCAGGGAACCGATGCGCTCGGTATGGATCCAGAACTGGTACAGAAGGTTCAGCAGCGAGGCCACCGCGTAGACCTGCGGGGGAATGCCGGCGAGCGCCAACGGCAGCGCGAACACCCAGGTCCAAAGATGCATGGAGGCCGACGGCACCCGCAGCGCGGTGGCCAGGTTGAAGCGGTCGCTGGAATGGTGCACCACGTGCGAGGACCACAAGAGGTTCCACTCGTGGCCCATGCGGTGCTGCCAGTAGTAGGTGAAGTCGTACAGCAGCAAACCGATCACCCAGGTCCATGGGCTGGCCGTGGACCACTCGCGCAGCGCCACGTGCGCGTACACCAGCGTGTAGATGGCGATGCGCACGACGATGCTGACGACTCCGAAGGCGCTCATCATGATCGACACGCCCAAACTGGCGACGGTGTCGTTGAGGCCGTAGTCGGGGCGCCCCTGGGCACGGCTGATGGCGTAATCCAGGTACACCGCGAGATAGAAGAACGGCAGCACGATGGCTGCGATCAGGGCATTCGGGCCGAGCGGATTCATGCCGCCAATTGTGCCTGCATGCACACTCGCCGTGCTAACGTGATCGGCCAGTCGACGTCGGGCTAAAGAAGAATGTTGAAGGTTTTGCGCCACGCCACGGCGATCGGCCTGGCCCTGGCCGGCGCACCGGCACTCGGAGAGCGCCTCCCATTTGACGGTGGAGAGCGAGCCAGCACGCCCTCGCTGGCGACCGACCCGGCGCGCGGACTGGTGCTGACCTGGCAGACCCGCGACGACGCGGGTGCGGCACTGCGCTATGCCCTGCTCGATGCCAACGGCCGGGAATTGCGCCGCGGCGTGGTCGCCCAGGGCAGCGACTGGTTCGTCAACTGGGCCGATTTCCCCAGTCTGGTGGTGCTCGACAACAACGACTGGGTGACTTACTGGCTGCAGAAGTCGGCGCCGGACACCTACGCCTACGACCTCCGCGTGACCCGCTCAACCAATGGCGGTGGCCGCTGGAGCGAGCCGCTGACGCCGCACGACGACGCCACCCCGACCGAACACGGCTTCGCCACCTTGCTGGCGGCGGGCGGCGCCCGCGTGCAGTTGCTGTGGCTGGATGGCCGCCACTCGCTCGGCGCGGCAACTGATCATGCCGCCGGCCATACTGACGAGGAGGGTCCGATGTCCCTGCGCGGCGCCGTGCTGGACTGGCACGACCGCATCCTGGAGCCGGCCGAGCTCGACGCCCGCAGCTGCAGTTGCTGCCAGACCGACGCGGCGCGCATCGGCAAGCGCACACTGGTGGTCTATCGCGATCGCAGCGATGCGCAGGTGCGCGACATCGCGCTGGTCGAGCGCGACGCCAAGGGCATCTGGTCGTCGCCGCAGATCGTGCACGCGGACGGCTGGAAGGTCACCGCCTGCCCGGTGAACGGACCGGCGATCGCCGCCAATGGCAAGACTGCCTTGATTGCATGGCCGACGCTGGCCGACGGGCCGATGTCGATTCGTTATGTAGTGCGCGAAGGCGGCACGAATTCGCCGATGCGCGAGCTCGAAGTGGGCACGGAAGTCAGCGGACGCGTGGATGCCAGCGCCGCCGCGAACGGCGGCTTCGCGGTCAGTTGGCTGAGCGCCGGCAAGACCGGCGGCGTGCTGAAGCTGGCCACGCTCGATGCCGGCGGCAAACTGCTGCAGGTGCGCGACGTGGCGGCGCTGGAGCCGGGGCGCAGCACCGGGCATCCGCGCCTGATGTGGTATCGCGGCGCCCACTACCTGACCTGGACCGAATCCACGGGCGCCGGCAACACGCGCATTGCCATCGAGCGCATCGCTCCCTGAGGTTCTTCGAGCCGATTGTGCGCCTCGCACAAGGTTTCCCGGGGGTCCCGCAGTCGCGCCTGGTGTTGTTGCTGGCTGAATGTGTCGTCCTTCGCCTGGCAGGCGGCGACGGATCGCCGCGTCCGCGTGCGTTGACGGGTGTGAGGCAAGCAGGCCTCTCCCTCCACAACAGGAATCACAATCATGAGCAATACGACGCGATGGATCGCCGGCACGCTGGTGTTGGCCGTGCTCGGCATCGGCGCAGCGCAGGCTGGCGGTGGCCCGGGTTGTCCGGGCGGCCACGGTGGCCATGGCGGCGGCGCAATGGCGATGCTGAAGCAGGCCGACGCCAATGGCGATGGCACCACCACGGTGGCGGAGGCGCAAGCCAAGCTGCTCGAACGCTCGGTGGCGATGGACGGCAACAAGGACGGCGCGATCAGCGCTGACGAAATCGAAGCCTTCCATCAGGCGCGACGCGCCGAACGCCGCAACGCGCGATTTGCGGCGATGGACGCCGACAAGAACGGCATAGTGTCAGTCGCTGAATTTACCGCCGGCCACGCCGAGCGCCTGGCAAAGATGGACAGCAACAAGGATGGCGTGCTCGATGACAATGACCGCGGGCATGGTCAGGGTCACGGCCACGGTCACGGCCACCAGCAGCAGTAGGCGATGAGCGATCGGGCGTCCGTTGCTGGGCGCCCGGTTTGCCGGGAAGCGCGGTGGCGATTGCGCCTATGCTCTCACCGAACATGCCGCAAGGCCTTGATTTTACTGTGGGAGCGGATTTACTCCGCGAGAGCTTTCGCGGGATAGGCCCGCTCCCACAGGTTCGATGCGCGAATAAGCGCACCGGCAAGAGCGATCAGAACTCACTAAAGGCAAGTGCAGCCCCGGCGTGAACAGCAGTGACGATCCCGACCTTCCGGCCATCGAACGCATCCGCAACGGCGATGCGGGCGGCTGTCGCGTGCTGCTGGAGCGCCATCTGGATCGGCTGCACGCGCTCGCCACACGCTTGCTCGACAGCAGTGCCGATGCCGACGAAGTGTGTCAGGACGCCTTCATGCGCGCCTGGCAGCAGGCACCCAAATGGCAAGCCGGCAAGGCGCGCTTTTCCACCTGGTTGCATCAGGTGGTGCTGAACTTGAGTCGCGACCGCCTGCGCGCGCGGCGAGCGTCGCTGCCGCTGGATGCGATCGCCGAGATGGCGGACGAGGACACACCAGAACAGGCGCACGGACGCGCAGACCGCGCGCAAAGCGTACGCAACGGCCTGCGCCAGTTGCCCGAGCGGCAACGCGAGGCGCTGGTCCTGTGCCATTTTCAGAGCCTCAGCAACATCGAGGCCGCGGCATTGCTGGAGTTGAGCGTGGACGCCCTGGAATCTTTGCTGGCGCGCGCCAGGAAAGGCCTGCGCGCAGCACTCGACGGACAAGGACTAGCGCCGGGAGCGGCAACATGACAACGATGGATCTGACGCGGTTTTCCGAACTGCTCGATGCCTACGGCGCCGATCCGCGACGCTGGCCGGCAGCCGAGCGCAGCGCGGCGCAGGACTTGCTGGCCGGCTGCGCGCAGGCACTGGAACTGCAGCGCAAGGCAGCACTGCTGGACGAGGCGCTGGATCAGTACCTGCCGGCGCCGCCCGCTCCAGCGCTGCGCCAGAAGCTGCTCGGCGCAGTGCCGCTGCCGCGCCCGGGTTGGCGCGACGCGCTGACGGACTTCTGGCGCGATCTGGGCGGCTGGCGCCTCGCCGGACCGGCGTTCGCCGCCAGCCTGGCGCTGGGCGCGCTGCTGCCATTGTGGCTGGACGAGACGGCAGTCGATCTGCCGGACGAGGATTTGATTGCCGCCGTGCAACTGGTTGACGAGCTTCCGGAGTGGAATCCATGAGCGCCCTTCCGCGCCCCTATCGTTACGTACTGCTGCTCTCGCTGGCCCTGAACCTGGGCCTCGGCGCGGCCCTGGTCGCCATCCACTGGCATCACCCCTTCGGCGAGCAGAGCCAGGGCGAGCGCCGCTGGTCGCGCATTCCCAACCCGCGCATGCTGGCCGGCGCACTCGACGAGGCCGATCGCAAGATCCTGCTGGAAGTCATCGAAACCCACCGCGGCAAACTCGGCGAGCAGTTTCGCCCACTCGGGCATGCACGCCGCGAACTCGCCCAGGCCCTGCGCGCCGAGCCCTTCGATCCGGCTGCCATGCAAAGCGCTTTCGAACGGATGCGTGATTCGGAGTCCGGCACGGCGGCGGCCATGCACGCCTTCATGCTGGAGCTGGCCACCCGCGTCAGCCCGGCCGGACGCCAGCGCATCGCCGACCAGCTGGAACGCGGACGGCATGGGCATGGGCATGAGCGCGACAAGGACAGCGCGCCTCTGTAGGAGCGACGTGAACGTCGCGACCACCGCATCAGCGTGACCCTGGTCGCGACGTGCACGTCGCTCCTACTTGTACTTGCCCTCGAACTTGTCGCGCAGCCGCGTGTGCTTCGAGCTCAAGTCCACTGGCTGGCCGTTCAACCAGGCGGCGACAATTTCGCTGCGCACATCGAGCGGATCGCCGTCGCTGACCAGGAAGCTGGCGTCCTTGCCGCTTCCAGCGAACCGAGCCGGTCGGCGACGCCGAGTATCTGCGCCGGCGCCAGGGTGATCGCGCGCAGGCCCTGGTCCCAGGGCAGGCCGAAAGACACCACTTGTCCCGCGGCATACGGCAGGTTGCGCTCCAGTGTCGCCGCAAAGGTAGTGGCGTCGGAAGCGATCGCGATGCGCACGCCGGCGGCGGCGAGCTTGCCGGCATTGGCATAGGTCGCATCGAAGCCCTCATGCCGGCGTAGCGGCAGGTCGAAGGGTCCGTGCAGGATGACGTCGATTCCGCGCGCTTTCAGCACATCGGCCACCCGCCAGGCATCCTGGCCGCCGACCAGCACGAACTTGAGCTTGCGCTGCAGCGTGAAATCCAGCGCCTCGCGAATCTGCTGCAGGTCGATCGCGTGAATGAACAGGGGCGTACTGCCGTCGAGCACCGGCACCATCGCCTCCCAGCGCGCATCGGTGCCTTCCAGCGTCCCGGCGGACTTTGCGACGCGGTAGGCCGCCGCATCATCGAAGGCCTGGTCGATCAGTTCACGGCTGCGCGTGGCGCCCTTGAGCGCCTCCTCGCGCATCGGCGCAGGCAGCCACGGCGGCAGGCGCGTCGACGGCCAGATCAGATGCATGCCGACCGGTGACTTCACGGTCATCTGCTCCCAGGTCCAGCCACTCAGCTGCACCAGCGCCGATTGCCCGGAAATGATGCCGCCTTCCCCGGCCTGCGGCACCACGTGCGCGTACAGCACTCCGTTGGCGCGCGCGACCGGCAACAACTCGCTGTCGGCGTTGATCGCAACCTGCGCGCGCGCGTTCGGGTTGATCGCGCCGGTCTCGGCGACGTCGACCGAACCGCGCACCGTCTCGATCTCGACCAGCCCCATCACCGTGTTGGCAGCAATGAAGGCCGGCACCACCCAGCGACCCGACAGATCGACCCGATCTGCACCGGCCGCCTGCGCCGACAGATCGGTGCCAACGGCGACGATCTTGCCGTCATCGATCAACAGCTGGCCGTTGTTGATTGCGGCCGAGGACACCGGGTGGATCCTGGCGCCGGTGAACAGGGTGGCGGCGGGGGCGGAGGTGGCCAGGCAGCGCAGGGCACGGGGCAGGAGCACGGGGACGGAGCCGTTGATGCGGTCGCACAGCGGTCCCAACAGGCGCAACGGCAGCACGGTCGCCCTGCCTCGTGCCCCCTGCCCGGCGCTGCCCACTGTGCCCGTGCCCCGTCCCGCTTATCCCGAAGTTCATCGCCATGGCCTCAATGCTCCCCCTGGCAGTAATGCACGGCTTCGCCGTTGTGGTAGACGCCGCGCATCGCAGCGAGGTGGGAATCGAGTACCTGGTAGTGCGTCGGGTCGATCAGCATCTTCGGTTTGCGCCCGAGGCCGTCGGGACCGCCGGGACCGCCGCCCTTGGGCGCCTGCGCCAGCGCTGCCTGGATCAGTTCCGCGCGCGCGTCGGCGATGCGCTGCTGTTCGGCCAGGTCGGCGGCTTGATCGAAGTACTCGCGGCCATCGATCCAGACCTTCTGCGGCCGCGCGTAGGACGACAACGGGTGCTGGCTCCACAGCACCAGATCGGCGTCCTTGCCAACCTCGATGCTGCCCACGCGGGCCTCGATGCGCAGTTGTCGCGCCGGATTCAGGGTTACCAGTGCCAGCGCTTCGGTATCCGTGAGCTTGCCGTAACGCCCGGCCTTGCCGGCCTCCGTGTTGAGGCGCCGGCCCAGATCGTTGCTGTCCGAATTCAGCGAGGTGAGCACGCCCTGGCGCTGCATGATCGCGGCGTTGTAGGGGATGGCGTCGAAGGTCTCCATCTTGAAGCCCCACCAATCGGAGAAGGTCGAAGCGCCGGCGCCGATGTCGGCCAGCACATCGGCGACCTTGTAGCCCTCCAGCACGTGCTGGAAGGCGGCGACCTTGAAGCCGAGCTCAGTCGACAGCCGCGCGAACATCAGGATCTCGTCCTGGCGATAGGAATGGATGTGCACCAGGCGCTGTCCATCGAGGATCTCGGCCAGCGCCTCCATGCGCAGGTCGCGCCGCTGCGGCGCGCCGTCCTTTCGCTTGCGCGCGTCGGCGTAGGCGCGCGCCTGCACGAAGGCGTCGTTCAGCAACTGCTCGACGCCCATGCGCGTCTGCGGGTAGCGCGGCACCGCAACCGCGCCCCAGTTGGACTGCTTGACGTTCTCGCCGAGCGCGAACTTGATGGTCGGCGTGGCGCCCTCAAACTTCAGCGCCTGCGCGCCAGCGCCCCAGCGATGCTTGATCAGCTGCGATTGGCCGCCGATCGGATTGGCCGAGCCATGCAGCACGTGCGAGGTGGTGGTGCCGCCGGCCAGTTCGCGGTAGATGTTGATGTCGGTGGGGTCGGTGATGTCGCCGATGCGCACTTCCGAGGTGATCGCGTGGCTCGGCTCGTTGATGTTGCCGCTGCCGGCGATGTGCGAATGCGCGTCGATCAGGCCCGGGGTCAGGTGCAGACCGCGGGCGTCGATTTCGACGGCGCCACGCGGCGCGTTCAGATCGACGCCGACCGCACTGATGCGGCCGCGCTCGACCAGCACGTCGGTGTCGGCGGCCGGCTCGGCGGCGCCGGTCATCCACACCGTGACATCGCGGATCAGCAGCGCCGGGATCTCCGCCGGCAGGCCGGTGCGGCCGTATTCGCCAGCCGGGTAGCGCGGCTGCGAGGGAAACACCGGCGGCGTTTCCGCGACGGCCTTGTCCTTGCCGGATTCGCCCGGATCGGCCGCCACCTTGTCGTCCCTGGACGCAGGCGTCGGCAGCGGACCGGTTCGCGTGCCGCTCCAACTGCGCACGCGGCCATCGCGGCCCAGCCAGCGACCATCCAGGCGCTCGCCGACCAGCGCGGCTTCGAGCACCTCGCTGGTCTTGCCCTCGCCGCCGAACAGCCTGGCCGGCGCCGTGATCAGCAAGCGACCATCGACCAGTCTGGCCGTGGCCTCGACCTCGCCCGCCTTGATCTTCAGGGCTTCCGGCTTGCCTTCGATGGTCCATTGCGCCGGACCCTTGGTGCCAGCCCAAGCCAGTTTCCAGCTGCCGGTGACCTCGGGCGCATCCAGCGCGCGGATCTCGTCGCGTTCGCCATCGGCATAGACCTCGTAGATCTGCGCGTCGTCGGCGCGCAGCAGCGTGGCGTCGGCAATCAGCAGATTGGCCATCTGGCCGACCTTGATCGCGCCCAGGTGCGCCGGATCGCCGAGAAACTGCGCTGGCGCGGTGGTCAGCGCGGCCAGCGCCTGGTCTTCGCTCAGGCCGTAGCGCACGCTCTTGCGCAGCGCCGGCCAGAAGCCGTCCTCCGGCTTCTCCAGCCCGGCAAGCGTGAACGCGAAGGCGCGCCCGGTTGCCGCGACCTTGACCGCGTTGTACGGCGCATAGCGCCATTGTTCGAGCTCGGCCAGGCTGATTTCCAGCGCGGCCTCGGCGTCATCGGCCACCGGCGCTTTCGGGAAGTTCAATGGGAGGATCAGACCGACGCCTTCGGGCAACTGATCGAGCACCCGGTATTCGGTGCCGGTGCCGAGCACCCAGGCGCGGGGCAGATCGAATTCATCGGCGATGCGTGCGGCGCGGACCACATCGAGTTCGTCGTCGGCATCGAACACCAGCGCCTGCTTGCCGGCGAGCACCGGCTGCAGCGCATCGAGCGCGGCATTGGCTTGCGCGCGTTCGCCGCCGTGCTTGCCCTGCCAGCCGGCCAGATCGCGCTGCCAGCCGGCATCGTAGAAAGCCTGGCGGATCAGCGCGATGGCACCCATCTTGGAGCCCGGATAGACGCCACCGAAACTGAAGTCGGCCTCGAAGGACGCGACCTGCGCGACGCGCGGCGCCAGCAGATTCTGTTGGGGTGTCGGCCCCTCGCGCAGACTGAGCAGCGCACTCTGGCCGCGCAGCACGCCGCTGCCGGGTGCGGCGACACTGGCCGCGAAACCGAGCCGCCGCAGCGCCTTGGCGCGCTCGGCGTCGAGCGCCAGCGCGCTTGAGACGTCGCGCTCCGGACAGACTCGATCGTTCCAGTGCTGCGCCGACGGCGCCGATGGCGCGCTCTGCGGGCCACCCTGGCCGCCGAACGGCCCGCGCCGCGAGCCGCCGCCATCGCCACCGTTGGCGGCGGGTGCGCGGCACTTGGCCCGGGGATCGTAGCCGTAGCTGCCGTGCACATCGATGAAGGCTGGATAGACGCTCTTGCCGCGCGCGTCGACCACCACTGCGCCGGGCGCCTCGCGGCGACCGGAACGGACGTCGACGATCAAGCCATCGCGCATCTCGATGCTGCCGCGTTCGATCACTTCGCCCGGGCGCACGACGATGCGCGCATCGACGATGCTGGTATGGCGTGGCGTGCGGCTGGCCAGGCCCTGCTGCGGTGTGGTCGACACCTGCGCGTCGGCGGCACCGACGATGGCAATGGACAAAGCCCAGGCGAGCGCGCTGCGCTGGATCATGGAGTACTCCCGGCGTGAGACGAGCGCAAGGTCCGGACGACGGACTCGACGCGACCACCGATGCTTATCGACGAGGCATTACGGCGCCGTCAACCCGATGCAAGCAATGTTTGCCATTCGTCGGGGGTGTTGGCACCACGCAGCCGCGCGCGCATCGCCGCATCCGCGGGCAAGGCATGGATGCGCAGACGTTCCTGCAGCGCCTTCAACGAACGATGCCCGCTGTCGCCGGCGACCGCCGCCTGCATCCAGCGGCGGGTGTCCGGCGACAGCATCAGTGCCATCGGCAAGGGCTCCTCGCCATAGCGGCACAGGCAGCGCGCGCTCTCGACGCCGACCAGCAGGCCATCCAGAAGCGGCCGCAGCAGGGCGGCGTCGACCAGCGGCTGATCGACCGCCAGCACCAGCCAGCGCGATTCGCGCGCGACCTCGGCGACGCTGGCGAGACCACCCAGTGGTCCGCGCTCAGGGTAACGATCGGCGACATGGCTATAGCCAGGGTAGTCGCCGCTGACCAGGACGCGCGTGCAGCCGGCCGTCCGCAGCATCGCCACCGCGCGATCGATCAGCAGTTGGCCACCCCATTGCAACCGCGCCTTGTCCGCACCCATCCTGAGCGAACGGCCGCCGGCCAGCACCACGCCCAGGCAATCGCCGTTGGTGTCCATCGGGGCATCATGGCCCTTGCGGAGGGATGGCGCCAGCGGCGCGGCCGGCCGCAGCAGCGACGTGACGTCGCCCCACCCGCGCGCCGGGGCAACGCCGGTCGCGACGTGCACGTCGCTCCTACTTCGGCGCTGGCGGCTGCGGCACCATCACCAACTTGTCGCTATCGACGCCACGCTCGCGCAGTTCGGCCAGCGCGGCCTCGTAGCGCTCGGACGACAGCGTCGACGTGCGCGCATAGACCCACGCCAGTTTGGCGTCCGGCGTCGCGATCAGGGCGACCGAATACTCGGCATCGATGCCGACAATGCGGAACTCGGTGGTGAACGGCCAGATGAAGCGCGCCTTCCAGCGCGCGTTGCTGGCGTCGATCGGCCAGGCAACCCCGCTCCAGCGTTGCTCCGGCTCGTCGAGCGCGCGGCGAAAGTAGAACAGATCATCGACCCGACCATCGCTACGCTTGACGTACTCGACCCGGGTGGCGACTTTTCCCTTCTCGGCGAAGTAGGGCACGTTGGCGATGATGTACCAGGTACCGAGAAAGCGTTCGCGGTCGACCGCTTGCACCGACTCGGGTTCGCGGATGGCTGAAGTCCCGGCACAGCCGGAGAGCACCATCGACACCGCCAGCGCCGCCATCCATGCTGCCCGCCGCCATCCCAGAACTTTCATGCTGACCGCCCGCTCTCGCCACTTGGAACCGCACGCTACGCCAGGCCGTGTCAACGTCGCGCATCGCGCCGGTGCCGCCCGATGAGCCTGTCCCCCGCCATGTTCCTGGTCATCGCCATGCTGGTGCTGGGCAAGCTGTTCGCCTGGACCCGACTGCTGCCCGCCAATACACCGGAAGTGATCAATCGACTGGTGATCTGGCTGTTCCTGCCGGCGCTGGTGATCAAGGCCGTGCATGGGCTGCAATTTCGCCCCGAACTGCTGGTACTGGTGCTGACACCGTGGCTGCTGGCGCTGCTGACCGTGCTGACGGTCATCGGGCTGTCGCGTCTGCTCGGCTGGCGCCGCGAGGTCACCGGCTGCCTGCTGCTGTGCGTGGCGCTCGGCAACACCGCCTTCCTCGGTTACCCGATGGTCGAGGCGACACTCGGGCATCAGGCGCTGGGCTATGCGGTGGTCTACGATCAGTTGGGCTCGTTCATGCTGCTGTCGAGTTTCGGCCTGATCGTGGTGGCCTGGTACGGCGGCGGCACGCGACCGACGCTGCCGGCGGTGATCCGCAAGATCCTCACCTTTCCGTCGATGGGCGCGCTGATCATTGGCCTGCTGCCGTGGCAGCGACCGGCCCTGGTCGACGGCCTGATCGTCACCCTGGCCGGTCTGCTGGTGCCGATGGCGATGTTCGCCGTCGGCTTCCAGTTGAAACTGGTGCCTTCGCGTGCCTTTGCGCTGCCGCTGGTCGCCGGGCTTGGGCTGAAACTGCTGGTGTTGCCAGCCGCCGCCTTCGCGATCGCCACGCTGGCGGGCGTCGATAGCCTGGTCACCGCGGTCAACACGCTGCAATCGGCGATGCCCGCCATGATCACCGCCGGAGCCCTGGCCATCGATGCGAAGCTGGCGCCGGAGCTGGCCGCCGGCCTGGTCGGTTACGGCATCCTCATCGCGGTGTTGTGGTTGCCGCTGTTGCTGGCCGGCTGGGTGGCTTGAAAACGCCACGCAAGGACAGGCCGGGCACGCCCGTCCTTGATCGCCGTCAGCGCCCCGTGGCAGCTACGCGCGCCGGGGCCGCGCCACGCCGCTCAACCGGCGCCGATCGCGCGCTCGATCGTCGCCAGCAGAAGTTCACCGTCCACCGGCTTGCGCAGGAAAGCGACGGCGCCGCCTGCCATTGCGCGACCTTCGGCCGCCGCGGTGTCGTGGCCGGTGATCACCACCACCGGGACCTTGCAGTTGCGGGCGCGCAGGCGCGCCTGCACTTCGAATCCGCTGATCCCCGGCATGTGCAAGTCCAGCAGCAGGCAATCCGGGCAGTCCGGGCAATCGCCGGAGACGGCGTGCAGGAAAGCCTCTCCGGTCGCATACACATCGACGGCGTAACCGGATGACCGCAGCAGCCGCTGCATCGCCCGAAGCACATCGGCTTCGTCATCGACAACTGCAATCCTGGGATGTTCGGCGACCATGCGCGGGAAGCTAGGCCGTTGGCTGATGGTCAGCTATTGGCCCTTGGACCCATCGCCCGGAATCGCGCTTGGTCACGGCGCAGCGGGCGCTGCAGCGATCGGCAGATCGAAGCCGAAGGTGGCCCCCTGTCCCGGTGTACTCAGCACCCACAAACGACCGCCGTGGGCCTCGATGATGCTGCGCGACACGGCGAGACCCAGGCCCATGCCCTTCGGCTTGGTGGTCATGAATGGCAGGAAGATGCTCCCGAGTTGCTCTTCCGACACGCCGGGCCCGCTATCGCTGATGCTGACCTCGATGGTCTGCGTGTCCTTGCGCCGAGCGCGCGCGCGGATCGGCTCACGCACGCCGCTGCCCTCCATCGCCTCGCAGGCGTTCATCGTCAGGTTCAGCAGCACCTGCTGCAATTGCACGGAATCGCCGGTGGCGACGGGCAGGTCGTCATCCAGTTCGGCTTCGACGCCGATGCCGCGATTCAGCAGGTCATTGCGGATCAGCTGCAACACCTCCAGGACAATCTGCTTGACGTCGACTTCGCGTTGTTGCGAGCGGTCCTTGCGGAACAGCGCGCGCAGGCGCTGGATCACCTGCCCGGCGCGGCGGTCATTGGCGACGATGTCGTCGAGGATGCTGCGCACCTCGGCGAGATCGGGCTGATCGCGGCTGATGAAACGCTGCGCGGCCTGCGCATTGCTGAGAATGGCCGCCAGCGGCTGGTTGAGTTCGTGCACCAGCGAAGCCGACAATTCACCGAGCATCGCTACCCGCGACAGGTGCGCCAGTTCGTCGCGGTGGAGCGCCGCAGCTTGCTCGAAGCGCTCGCGCAACTTGCGTTCATGGTCCTGCGCGCGCAACTCGGATTCCTCCAGCCGCGTGGCGATTCGACGCGCATCGACAGATCGGAACCGAGCGCATGGGCCATCACCACCACCACGACCACCCACAGCGCGCTGGACCCGTAAGGGCCCTGCACCAGTCCCTGCGTCACCAGGGTTCCCCAGCCGACGGCGAACGCATAGAAAGCAAGGATGACCCAGCACACGCGCTGCACGTCGACGCTGGCGCGACGCCGGCGCAGCGTGACGAGCACATCGAGCACATAAGCCACCAGCAGCAGGTTGGCCAGCACGGTCAACGAATACCAGGGGTTCGGCGTTGCGTCGCCAATGACGCTGACCGTGTTGCCGAGGAACTCCACCTGGCGCAGCGAACGCACTTCGAGGAGGTGGATGTTCGGCGCGGCACCGAGGAAGTTGATCGCCGTGGTCCACAGGCGCACCGCGATCGCCATGAGCGCCAGCCAGAGGCGACCGCAGCCACTCAGCACGTCGATGTAAACGATCAGCGACAAGAACAGCACCGGCATCGGCACGTGCGCCACACCATCTGCTGGAACACGGCCGGATCGCGGGTGCGCAAGGTGGCGAGTTCGATCAGCATCACCGCGGCCACCGCAAGCGCCGCCAGTGCGAAGGGCAAGGTTGGCCGGTTGCGTGCGATTGCGCAGCCACACCGCACCCTGGATCAATCCCAGCGTGAGGCTGGCGCCCGCCAGCATCGGCAATGCATATTCGATCCAGTTCATCAGGCAACGGGTTGCTTGCGCCGTGGTGCGCCGATGTTGACCGCGGTTTGCCGCCGCCGCTATTGACCCAAGTGCCTACCGGCCGCAGAGCTTGTTCAGAGGGTCCTTGAAGCCTTTGGTTCTGGAGAACCCCGACCGGAACGGCCGGGGTTCCAAACGTCACCAGACGAAGGCGTAGCCGATTTCCGGGCCGTACAGCTCGATGTCCAGCGTGTTCTCGTTCGGCTGCACTTCGCCGTCGAAATAACGGTAGCCGAAGACCAGTGCACCCGGGCCCATTTGCCGGCTGAACACGCCAGAGATGTTCCAGGTGCCTTCGGTGTCGCCGAACGATGCATCGGCACGGGCGGTGAACGCCCACTTTTCCGCCAGCGGCACGCTGTAGCGCGCCCCGATCAGGAAATCGGTAAAGTTCTGGTCGAAATCGGCGTTGCGCGAACTCAGCGCAGGATTGACCGGATCGAAGTCCAGCTGCAGGTCCAGCGCAATGTAGCGGACGCCGGCGTAGCCCTCGAAACCCCGATAGCGATCATCGCCCGGACTCCAGACCGCCGCCAGGTCGTAGATTCCGGCGTCGAGCTCGGCATCGGTGGAGACCAGGGTCCCGTTGCGGTCGTCGGCGAAACCGATGAAGAGCATGTCGCCATAGACGCCCCAGTTGTCGCCCTGGGTTTCGAGATGGCCCAGAAAGCCGCTGTCGAGAGCGTCCATGATGTCCGTCTCGCCTTCGCCGACGTCGGCATTGCCGCCGCTGCGATCGTTGAAGGTCGCATTGATGGTCGGAACCCAGACGTAGGGCGCAGCGACCCAGGTCAGGCTGTCGTTGGCGGCAGCGTAACTCGGTGCAGCGCACAGGGCGAGCACGGTGCCGGCGAGGGCGGTACAAAGAGCGCTGAGTTTCATCTTGGATTCCTGCTGCAACGGAGGGATGGGTTCACGGCCTTCGGCGTCGTTTCCGCGACCAGCTCCGGCAAACTGGCCCGGAACCAGCGGAAGCGCGCGGCTGTCAGGCACGCCGCACCGGGTCGGAGCCGACACGGATCGCCCGCGAGTCTACCTACATGCTCGGCTGCACGGGGTTGGCCCTTGGTCCCATTGGCCTGCGTGTGTGTTTCCCCAGGAACGCCATGAACAGGGACGCCGCGCCGCCTGCACACATTGCATTCGCGCCCATGGCAGCATGATCATCGTCGATACGCACCGGGAGCCTCTACGTGAATTCCAAGTCTTGCCTGCTCATCCTCAGCCTGGGCGCCGCCCTGATCGGCAATGTTGCCAGCGCCAGCAACTGGGAAACCAGCGGCTATACCGGGCTGGGCTTCATCGACGAAGGCGGTCTCGACGACTCATCCTTCTCCAGCAGTTTTTCCGTGGTGTATCGCTTCGGCGAGGTCTGGGGTGTCGAGGCCGGCTACACCAGCTTCGATGACTACAAGAGCGGCTTCGATGTCGCCGACGGCCGCGGGCAGGCCCAGGCCGATATCGACGGCTTCACGCTGGGCCTGAACTACCGCAGCATGCTCAACGAGTCCTGGTACCTGACCGGTCACGCCGGCCTGTGGGGCTGGCGCTCCGACGGCAAGATCGAAGCGCCCGGCGTCGCCCTGGTGCGGGTCGACGACGACGGCACCGACGCCTTCGTCGGCGCCGGCTTCGGCTACATGTTCACTAAGCGCTGGGGCGCGGGCCTGGGCGTGACCTGGTACGGGGTCGATTTCAACGGCAACAGCACCAGCACTTACATCGTCGGATTCAACACCGGCTACCAGTTCTGATCGGTCGCGTGACAGTCCGGCGTCACAAGCCGATCGCCTCGGCCGCCCCGAGCAGGGTCGCCACACCGAGCACGGCGAAGATCGCCGCCGCCACCGCATGCACCAGCCTGGTCGGCATGCGCGTGGCGATGCGGTCGCCGAGCAGCACTGCCGGCACATTGGCGATCAGCATGCCCAGCGTGGTCCCGGCCACCACCGCGAACAGCGCCTGATACTGCGCGGCCAATGCAACGGTCGCGATCTGCGTCTTGTCGCCCATCTCGGCGAGGAAGAACGCAACCAGTGTGGTGACGAACACGCCGTTGTGCGATTTCGGCGCCGCATCGGCATCGATCTTGTCGGGGATCAGGGTCCAGATCGCCATGCCGATGAAGGACAGGCCGAGCACCCAGCGCAGCGTCAGCGGGCTCATCAAGGACGTGATCCAGGTGCCCAGCGCGCCGGCCGCGGCGTGATTGGCCAGCGTGGCAGCGAGGATGCCGAGAATGATCGGCCACGGCCGGCGAAAGCGCGCGGCGAGCACGAAGGCGAGCAGTTGCGTCTTGTCGCCGACTTCAGCGAGGGCGACGATGCCGGTCGAAACCAGGAAGGCTTCCATTGTTTGATTTCTCTCCGGGGCCGGCGAAATCCAATGACCATTCCGCGCCCCGGCCCAACCGGTGCGGAATGGTCAAAGGTCTTGCCAATCGTGCGGGCGCCATGGTCGGTAGACCAAGTGTGTTGGCGCACGCCCCTTCCAGTTGCAGGAAGGGCGGCTACTCCCCAGTGACGGACGCGACGCTAACACAATCGGATCGAGCGCAATCTCAGCCGGTGAGACTGGCAGCCGCGAGTGTCGCGTCGTCAACCGCCAAGGAGATTTGCCATGACGTCGATCGATCGCTTTCAGTCCCTGCCCGTTCGTCTGCGCCGTGCCGTGTGGATCTGGCTTGGATTGGCACCCGTGGCCGCGCTGTTTTCCGGCCTCGGAACCGAAGACGTGGGCGTGCTGGCGCATCCGGCCTTCTGGTGCGGCTTGTTGCCGCTGATTGCGCTGGCTCCGCATTGGCGGCAATTGCTGCCGGTAGCGGTCGAGCCGGTCGGCCGCAAGCGCCGCGCTTCGGGCCGGACGCAAGCGCGGCGGCGTGGGCGGGGGAGGCAGATCGAGCGCCTGGCGGCCTGATTCGAAGGGCGATCGGGCGGCCGCGGATCGGTTTACGGGCCTGTGGGAGCGGGCTCTGCCCGCGATCAGAAGCATCGCGCGCAAGCGCGCTCCTACAAATTTTGCGTGGAATCACGGCAGGGTTGTAGGAGCGCGCTCGCGCCCGCGGTGCGCGATCGCCGGGTAACCCACGGCACAGAAAGATCGCGGGATGAACCCGCTCCCACCGGTATCCGCCCCTTCTACTCCTGCACCGGCCCGGTCGACTGCCGCAGCTTCAGCGCATAGGGCACGCGCACCATGCGGCCGGACTCGGGGTTGCGGATCGATGCCAGCAGTTCCAGCGTGGCGATGCGGCCCATTTCGTAGGTGGGCTGTTGCACCGTGGTCAGCGCCGGGAAGATCTGCCGGGACATCGGGGTGTCGTCGAAGCCGCACACCGACAGGTCTTCAGGCACGCGCAGATTGCGCTCGAGCGCCACGCGGATCACGCCCGCCGCCATGTCGTCATTGGCCGCAAACACCGCCGACGGTCGCCGCTCCAGGTCGAGCAGCGCACTCGCCGCGCGCACGCCCGATTCGAAGGAAAATTCGCCCTGCACCACCAGCGCGGGATCGAACTTGATCCCGGCGCGCTCCAGACCCTGGCGGTAGCCGGTCAGGCGCCAGCCGCTGGCGCCGTGCGCCGGATGGCCGATGACGTGGGCGATCCGCCGGTGTCCGAGCGAGGCCAGGTGCATGACCATGTCGTAGGCGGCGCGGGTTTCGTCCATGGCCACGCCCATGCCATGGCTCTGGTCCTTCGGCGACACGCAGGCGTAGGGAATCTCCAGTTCGGCCAGGCGCGCGAGCAGCGCCGGAGAGTCGGTGATCGGCGGCGTCAGCACCAGCCCGTCCGGTTGCGAGCGGGCGATCAGCGCCTCGGCGCCGGCCACGATGCGCGCCTCGTCGTCCTCCAGCGGGCACAACAGTGTGTGGTAATTCTCATCGCTGCAGGCTTTGAGCACGCCCTCGATCACGCCCATCAGATAGCTGGCCGATGGATTGTTGTAGAGCAGCGCGACCAGAAAGGACTTGCTGCCCGCCAGGCTGCGCGCCGACAAATGCGGCGTGTACTTGAGTTCCTCTACCGCGCGCGTCACCTTGAGCCGGGTGTCTTCACGCACGTTGGGCTCGTGGTTGAGCACGCGCGAGACGGTCTTCATCGACACGCCCGCCGCTGCCGCCACATCCTCAATCCGCACTCTGACTGCCATGCTTGCTCCTGTGCGATCTTCTGCGCCGGCCGTCGCCCGGCGCCGCGCTCAAATCCTGTCTGACAACGCTGTCAGCACTGCGCACTATACGTCGAATCCCGTATGGACCCGACGCAGATCAGGCCTCCGGCACCCGCAAATCATAAGCGCAGGCGTCCCATGGCGTCTCTGGGCAGGAAAATGACAGCGCTATCAATTCGTTCGACTTTGCTCGACAATGCCGCCCGTTGTGCAGCCGGACCGCACGCACGCGCACCGATCCAGACCTGAGGGGGCACCGCAGATGACGCCGATTTCTTCCACTGCGCCGGCCGCGACGGCGCATTCCAGCGCGGACCAGCACACGCGCTCGCTGATCATCCTGACCGTGCTGTTCTTCATGTGGGGCCTGCTGACCTCGCTCAACGACGTGCTGATCCCGCATCTGAAATCGATCTACACGCTGAGCTACACCCAGGCCATGCTGGTGCAGTTCTGCTTCTTTGGCGCCTATTTCATCGTCTCGGTGCCGGCGGGCGTGCTGATCAAGCGCATCGGCTACCAGCAGGGCGCGGTGACCGGGCTGTTGATCGCGGCGGGCGGCTGCGCCCTGTTCTATCCGGCGGCAAACAGCGGCTATGGCGTGTTCCTGTTCGCCTTCTTCGTGCTGGCCGCCGGCATCACCATCCTGCAGGTCGCGGCCAACCCCTATGTGACGGTGCTCGGCGACCCGAAAACCGCGTCCAGCCGGCTGACGCTGACGCAGGCCTTCAATTCGCTCGGCACCACGGTCGGGCCGCTGTTCGGCGGCATGCTGATCCTGGCCGGCGCCACGGTGATCAGCAGCAGCGATCTCGCCCAGATGCCGGCAGCCGAGCAAGCCGCCTACCGGGCGCAGGAAGCCGCCACGGTGCAGGGTCCCTACTTGCTGCTTGCCGCTGCACTCGTTGCGCTGGCGGTGTTCTTCGCCATGGCAAAACTGCCGAAGATCCATCACGCCGATGAATCCGGCACGGGGGTGGCTGGCGCCGCCAGCCGCTCACTGTTCGAACATCGCAACCTGGTGCTGGGTGCACTGGCGATCTTTCTGTACGTCGGTGCCGAAGTCAGCATCGGCAGTTTCCTGGTCAGCTATCTGGGCGAGAGCCGGATCGCCGGCCTGGCACCGGCGACTGCCGCGGCCTATGTCAGCTATTACTGGGGCCTGGCGATGATCGGCCGGTTCATCGGCTTTGCAGTGATGCGCCGGGTCAGTCCGGGCAAGACCCTGGCGTTCAATGCGAGCTGCGCGATGGCCCTGATCCTGACCAGCATCCTGAGCCAGGGGCAAGTCGCCATGTGGGCGATCCTCGGCGTCGGCCTGTTCAACTCGATCATGTTCCCGACCATCTTCAGCATGGCGCTGCACCGGCTCGGCAAGCACACCGGCCAGGGCTCCGGGATCCTGTGCATGGCCATCGTCGGTGGCGCGCTGGTGCCATTCGGCCAGGGGCTGATGGCCGACAGCCTGGGCATCCAGTGGTCGTTTTTCGTGCCGCTGGCCTGCTACGGCTTCATCCTCTTTTTCGGCGCGCGTTTTGCCGGTCTCTACCATGCGCCGTCGGCGTCTGCTTGATGCCGGCGGTCGCTGCTGAGTGGGTTTGCGACTGGCGAGCGCGCCTGGGAGCCGTCCTGCTGCTCCTCGGCGCCGGGCAGATCGCGCTGGCGGGCGCGCCACCTGCGCCAGCCGATGTGCGCATCGTGCACGCGGATGGGCGCTACCAGCTCCGAGTGAACGACCAGCCATTCCGGATACAGGGCGCCGGCGTGGAATCGGGCAGTCTGCAGCAACTGGCTGCTCACGGCGGCAATGCTCTGCGCACCTGGCGCACCGACAACGGCATCGAATCGGGTACGGCATTGCTGGACCGGGCGCAGGCGAACGGACTGATGGTCGCGATGGGCATCGAGATCGGCCGCGAGCGCCGCGGATTCGACTACGACGATCCGAGCGCGGTCGCCCGGCAGTTCGCCCGAGTGCGCGCCGAGGTGCTGCGCTACAAGGATCATCCGGCCTTGCTCATGTGGGTGGTCGGCAACGAGCTGAACCTGAAGTCGCGCAACCCCAAGGTCTGGAATGCGCTGAACAACATCGCGCGCTGGATCCATCAGGTCGACCCGCATCATCCGGTGATGACCACCGTGGCCGGCTTCGACGCCGAACTGGGAGTTCTGCTCAAGGCACGCGCGCCAGCGCTGGATTTGATCGGCATCCAGCTCTACGGCGACATCGAACACCTGCCCGAAATGCTCAAGGCAGCGGCCTGGACTGGCCCCTACATCGTCACCGAATGGGGCCCGACCGGGCACTGGGAAGCGCCGACCACCGCATGGGGCGCGCCAATCGAGGATGACAGCACGCGCAAGGCGCAGCGGCTGGTCGACCGCTACCAGCGCTTCATCGCCGCCGATCAGCGCCAGTGCCTGGGATCCTTCGTGTTCCTGTGGGGTCAGAAACAGGAGCGCACGCCGACCTGGTACG
The DNA here is from genome assembly GCA_016717705.1 of Rhodanobacteraceae bacterium. Classification (GTDB taxonomy): domain Bacteria; phylum Pseudomonadota; class Gammaproteobacteria; order Xanthomonadales; family SZUA-5; genus JADKFD01. The sequence continues at coordinate 28,665 of JADKFD010000033.1, forward strand.
GCCTGTTCCTCGAGTCCGGCGAAGCGACCGCCGGCGTCGATGCGATGCACTACCTGTGGACCGGCGCGTGGCCGGGCAATCAAAGTCCATCCATCGCGCCGATCCGGATCGACGGGCGCGCAGCGGAATCCAGCGTGGTGCTGCAGCCTGGCCGCAGCCACGAGGCCAGTGTCGAGGCCGCCGATCCTGATGGCGATGCGCTGCGCTACCACTGGACGATCATGCGCGAGAGTGCGGCAATCACCATCGGCGGCGACCACGAGTCGGTTCCGGATGTGGTCAGTACGTCGATGACCGAACTTGCCGACGGCAGCATCCGCTTCGAGGCGCCGACCAAGGCCGGCGCCTATCGCCTGCTGGTCAGCGTGCACGACGGCCACGGGCACGCCGCGTACGCCAATTTCCCGTTTGCGGTGGAGCCGGGCCACACCGCGGCGAAGTAGGCCGGGTACGTGCGACACCCGGCGCGATTGGGGCGAGCAGTACTGGTCGCCGCTGGCGGTGCGCTGGTTCGCGCGTCGAACGTGTAGGGAGCGGGCTTATCCGGCTGTTGTGGGAGCGGGTTTACCCCGCGATCTCTTTGCTCGCCCAGGCGAAAGGCTCGCGGAGTAAATCCGCTCCCACATTAAAATCAATCGCTTACTTCATGTTCGGCGAGAGCCGTGGGGTACGTCGGAGCCGCGCTGGCGCGGCGCCGGTTTCCTCACAGCAAACGCGGCAGCGCCGAGCAATCCCGCCTGCGGATGCACCACCGCCAGCGTCGGCACGCGTGCCATGGCGGCCGCGAACCGGCCCTTGGCTTCGAAGCGCTGGCGAAAGGCGGATGCCTGCAACTCGGCCAGCAGGCGCGGCACCAGTCCGCCGGTGAGGAACACGCCGTCCCAGGCGCCCAGCGTCAGCACCAGATCGCCGGCGATCGTACCGAACACCTCGCAGAACACCTCGACGGCGCGGCGGCAGGTCGACTCGCCCGCGCGCGCGCCGGCAACGATGATCTGCGGCGGCAGCAGTTCCGGGGCGCCGACGCGGCCGATGCGCGACAGGCTGCGATGGATGTTGCTCAAACCACCGCCGCTGAGCAGGCGTTCGTTGGATACGCGGCCGTAGTCGCGGGCCAGATCGGCGAGGATCGCGGCCTCTTCCGGCGTCGAGGCGGCAAAGCCGACATGGCCGCCTTCGGTCTCCAGCGCGTAACTGCGGCCGTCGCGCAGCAGCAGCGCGCTGACGCCAAGGCCGGTGCCGGGACCGATCACTGCATAGGTCCTGCAGTCTGCTGCACCCGGTAGCGGCTGCGCATCGCCGACCACCACCAGGTCCTTGCCACCGAGCAACTCGGTGGCCAATGCCTGGGCGGTGAAATCGTTGATCAGCGCCAGTGCGTCGAAACCCAACGCGGCGCATGTCGCGCTGCGCGAAATCAGCCACGGGTGATTGGTGATCTGCGCCTGGTCGCCATCGACACGCCCGGCGACTGCAAACACGCCGGAATCGGCCGCGCCGGGCGGCAGTCCCGTCATCTGCAGATAGTGACGCGCCGAATCGACCAGCGTGGGAAAGTCCGCCACCGCCAACTGGCGCACGCTGTCCATCAGCAAGGGCGCCGCGAGATTGCGATCGCACACCGCGTAGCGTGCGTTGGTGCCCCCGATATCGGCTACGAGCGCCAGCGAGGTCTTCATGGTTTGGCCGCGATAAGCATGCTTGATCGACTCCCCGGTGTGTCTGCGATCCAGCCAGGCGCGGGCCACCTCGATCTTTCGGGCGGCCGTTGTCGGATGTCGTGGTATTGCGGATGACAAGGTGCGACAGGAAGTAGATCTGAGCATTGACAACGCTGTCAACACGCGCGCAATAATCCACGCCGGCAACACGACCAGGCCCGACAGGGGTCGGTCGGCCGCAATATCCTCGGGGGAGGGCGAGTCATGCACACCACGATCGCAGGCCATGCGAGTCGTCGCGGTCCAGTCACCGGCGTTGCGCAAACGCTGCTGGTGCTGGGTCTGGCGCTGTCGCTCGCCAGCGCCGCGGCCGGACAACCGACCGCCGACGCTGCTGCCAATCCGGATTCCTGGCCCGCGCTGGCTTCCCCACTCGCGGCGGATGCGGCGTTGGAACAGCGCGTCAGCGAACTGCTGGCGACCTTGAGCATCGAAGAGAAAGTCGGGCAGATCGTGCAGGGCGATCTGGGCAGCATCACCCCGGAGGATCTGCGCACCTACCGCCTGGGCTCGGTGCTGGCAGGCGGCAATTCCGATCCGGGCGGTCGCTACAACGCAACGGCCAAAGAGTGGCTGGCGCTGGCCGACGCGTTCTACCAGGCGTCGATGGACACCAGTGGCGGCGGCAAGCCGATTCCGGTGCTGCTCGGCATCGACGCCGTGCACGGCCACAACAACGTCGTCGGCGCCACCCTGTTTCCGCACAACATCGGCCTCGGCGCCGCCAACGACCCGGAGCTGATGCGTCAGATCGCCTCAGCCACCGCTGCCGAATTGCGCGCCACCGGTTTCGAATGGACCTTCGCACCGACCGTCACGGTACCGCGCGACGATCGCTGGGGTCGCACTTACGAGGGCTATTCGGAAACGCCCACGCTGGTCGCCCGGTACGCCACCGCGGTGGTCGAAGGCCTGCAGGGCAAGGTCGGCGCCGCCGACTTTCTCGACGACTCCCATGTGCTGGCCTCGGCCAAGCACTACATCGGCGATGGCGGCACCAGTGGCGGCAAGGACAAAGGCAACACGCAGGTCAGCGAACGCGAACTCATCGAGGTGCACGGCGCCGGCCACATCGCCGCGCTGAAAGCCGGCACGCAGACCGTGATGGCCTCGTTCTCCAGCTGGAACGGCGTGAAGATGCACGGCAACCGCAGCCTGCTGACGGACGTGCTGAAGGGCCGGCTGGGCTTCGACGGCTTCGTCGTCGGCGACTGGAACGGCCACGGCGAAGTGCCCGGCTGCAGCAACGAGAGCTGCCCGGCTGCGCTGCTGGCCGGTCTCGACATGTACATGGCGCCGGATAGCTGGCGCGCGCTGTACACCAATCTGGTGGCACAGGTGAAAGCCGGCGCGATCCCGATGGCGCGGTTGGATGACGCGGTGACGCGCATCCTCCGGGTCAAGTTCCGCCTCGGCCTGTTCGCTGCGGGAGAGCCCTCCAGGCGCGCACTGGGCGGGAAGCTGAAACTGCTGGGTAGCCCCGCGCACCGGGAACTGGCACGCAGCGCCGTGCGCAAGTCGCTGGTGTTGCTGAAGAACAATGGACAGTTGCTGCCACTCGATCCGGGCACGCGAGTGCTGGTGGCCGGCTCGGGCGCCGACAATATCGGCAAGCAAGCCGGTGGCTGGACCCTGTCGTGGCAGGGCACCGGCGTAACCGCCAAGGATTTCCCGAATGCGCAGTCGATCTGGTCGGGAATCAAGGCGACGGTCGATCGGGCCGGTGGCAAGGCCGTGCTGGCGCAGGACGGCAAGTGGAGCGAGCGCCCGGACGTGGCGATCGTCGTCTTCGGCGAGGACCCGTACGCCGAGTTCATCGGCGATATCGCCACCCTCGCCTACCAGCCCGGCAAAGCCACCGACCTGGAGCTGCTGCGCCAGCTGAAGGCCGACGACATTCCGGTGGTCGCCGTGTTCCTGTCCGGCCGGCCGCTTTTCGTCAATCGCGAGATCAATGCATCCGACGCCTTCGTGGCGGCCTGGTTGCCGGGTTCTGAAGGCGGCGGCGTGGCCGATGTGCTGTTCCGCACGCCGGCAGGCGACATCCAGCATGACTTCAGCGGCAAGCTGTCGTTTTCCTGGCCGAAGTCGGCGGTGCAGACGCCGCTCAACCTCGGGCAGCCCGGATACGACCCGCAGTTTGCCGTGGGCTATGGGCTGAGCTACGCGCAGCCTGCGCAATTGCCCTTGCTGCCGGAGGCATCCGGACTTTCCACCGGAGATTCGACACCAGGGGAGTTCTTCTCGCGCGGCAAACTCGCCCCGGGCTGGGCCATGATGGTCGCCGACGGTGCAGACGCCGGCCAGCAGGTCACGACACTGCCGAGCGGCGATCTCGCGCGCAATCTTTCCATCAGCGCCGTCGATCACCTCGCGCAGGAAGATGCCCGTCGCCTGTACTGGAAGGGCAACGGCAGCGCACGGTTCTGGTTGCTGGCCGCCCATCCACTGGACTTCAGTCGCGAGGGCCATGCCGGCCAGCTGCTGGTGGCGACCGTCAAGCTCGCCGACAAGCCCGGCGGAGCGGTCAGCCTGGCATTGGGTTGCGGCAAAGACTGCAGCGGCGGCGTCGTCCTGGATTCGGCCCTCGATTCCCTGTCTCTCGGCAGTTGGACCCGCATCGGCGTGCCGCTGAGCTGCTTCGAACGTGCCGGTGCCAATCTGGCCAGCATCAGCAGCGTCTTCGAACTCAGCTCCACGTCCACGCTGGATGTCTCGCTGTCCGGCATTGCGCTGGGCAATGAAGCCGACCAGATCGTCCGCTGTGACCCGCCCTGAGCGCCCTGTGCCGGCCAATCGCCCCGGCGATTCCGGCCAGCGCAAGGTGTCACCATGGTTTTTTTGCCTCAACGATTGACAACGCTGTCAACAAGTCGTGCAATGCCGCCACTCCGGCTGCCCGGCGTCCACCCCGCACCCACCGTCGTCGCACCTGAATGTCCTTGGAGGGAGAGTCCATGAACCAACCGCACCAGATTCCAAAGCAGCGACTGTTGACCGCTGCCCTGCTGCTGGCGCTGGCCAGCAACCCGGCACTTGCCCAGGACGCCGCCGCTGCCAAGGACGATCCTGTTGCGAACGACAAGGACGAAGCCGCGCAACTGGACAGCGTTGTCGTCCAGGGCATCCGCGGCAGCTTGACCTCGTCGATGAACATGAAGCGCGATGCCACCGGCATCATCGATGGCATCGTCGCCGAGGACATCGGCAAATTCCCCGACACCAACCTGGCAGAAGCCTTGCAGCGCATCACCGGCGTGTCGATCGACCGCTCTTACGGCGAAGGCTCGAAGGTGACGGTGCGCGGCGTCGGTCCGGACTTCAATCTGGTGTTGTTGAATGGCCGGCAGATGCCCGCCTCCAGCATCGGCGAAACCGGCCCGTCGAATTCGCGCGCGTTTGATTTTGCCAATCTGGCGTCCGAGGCGGTGGCCGAGATCGAGGTCTACAAGACGGGTCGCGCCGCCACGCCCACCGGCGGCATTGGCGCCACCATCAACATCAAGACCGCACGGCCACTGGAAGCGCCCGGCCTGATCGCCAATGTCGGCGTCAAGGGCGTGTACGACACCTCCAACGGCGAACTGCCAGACTCCTTGCAAGGCAGCGACCTCACGCCGGAGATCTCCGGCATCTTCAGCAACACCAGCGAAGACGGCCGTTTCGGCGTCGCGCTGACCGGCAGCTACCAGGAGCGCGATCTGGGCTACAACCAGGCCGCCGTGGCGAATGGCTGGCGTCCATTCGCCGGCGACGAGAACAACTGGGGCACGATTCCGCAGCCGGGCACGCCAGGTTCGGAGAACATCATCAACCGGCCGGGCCCGACCGACATCTACTCGGTGCCGCAGAATCTGCTGTACAGCGTCAACGGCCTGCAGCGCCAGCGCACCAATGGCCAGCTCACCTTCCAGTACGCGCCATCGGACAACATCACCACGACGCTCGACTACACCTATTCGCAGAACAAGATCCAGCAGCAGCGCAACGAGTTGTCGGTGTGGTTCAACTTCGGTCCGTCCACCAGTTCCTGGACCAACGGTCCCGTGGCTGGCCCGAACATCTATTCCGAGATCATCAATCCGGCCAACAGCGATCTGGCGATGGCCGGCGCCGAATTTGCGACCAAGACCGAAAACGATTCGATCGGCTTCAATGTCGAGTGGATCATTTCCGATCGCCTCGGGCTGGAATTCGACATCCACAGCTCGACCGCGGAGACCGGCGCCGACAGCCCCTATGGTTCGAACGCGGTGCTCGGCACGGCCGGCTTCTTCCGTGGCACCACCACGGTGGACTTCACCCGCGACTTCCCGGTGCTCAGCGTGCAGTTGCCGCCGGGCCAGACCAGCATCGACCCCGCAGGCATGCTGGTCACCGGTTCCAGCTTCCGCAACAGCTACATGAAGTCGGAAATCGATCAGGGCCAGGTTCGCGGCCACTTCGACTTTGGCGAAGCCTCGCGGCTGGACTTCGGCGTCAGCGCCACCGACGTCAACAACCGCACCGCGTTTTCCAACGTCCAGCGCGACACCTGGGGCGGCGCCACCAGCCCGAACGACTACCCGGACAGCGTCTGGCACCTGCAGAACGTGCGGCCGTACTTCTCCAACATCAGCGGCAGCGGCAATCCGGCGCTGTTCAACCAGTTCTTCACCTTCGATTTCGAGACGGTGCGGCAGCTGGCGGCGGCCGCCGCCGGCGATGAATCCCTGTACCTGGCCTCCGATGTGTTCACCACCGACCGTCGCGTCGAGGAAGAGTCCAAGGCCGCCTACCTGCAGGGCAGCACGACCTTCGATCTGGCGATGCCGGTGAACCTCAACTTCGGCGTGCGCTATGAGCAGACCGATGTCACGTCCAAGGCACTGGTGCCGACCGCCACCGGTATCACCTGGGTCTCGAACAATGAGTTCTCGGTGCAGTTCGCCGACCCTGGCTTCACCACGCTCAAGGGTGACTACAGCTATTTCCTGCCCAATCTCGATCTGTCGGTCGAAACCAGCGCCGACACCATCGCCCGCTTCAGCTATGGCGAGAGCATCGGCCGTCCCGGCTGGGGCGACATCCAGGGCGGACAGACGCTGAACCAGCTCGCTCGCATCAACGGCGGCACCGGCGCCCAGGGCAATCCGGATCTGAAGCCACTGGAGTCGCAGAACTTCGACGTCTCCTTCGAGTGGTACTACGCCGAGTCCAGCTACCTGTCGGTCGCCTATTTCCGCAAGAACATCGACAACTACATCGGCGTCACCACCGTCGCGTCCGAACCATTCAGCCTGCACACCCCAGCCGGCGGCAGCTTCTTCAACGAAGCGGTGGCCAGCGGCTGCAGCTCAGCTGATCTGACCTGCATCCGCAACTTCATCTTCGACAACCACAGCAATGATCCCAGCGTGGTGCGCGGGCCCAACGATGCCAACGGCAACCGCACCGGCACGATTGCCGGCCGCGCGAGCGACCCGATCGCGACCTTCCTGATCACCACGCCGGCCAACCAGCAGTCCGCCTCGCTGGACGGCTGGGAATTCAATGTGCAGCACGTGTTCGGCGACAGCGGATTTGGCGTCTCGGCCAACTACACCCTGGTCGATTCGAGCCTGGACTACGACAACTACGACCGCGGCGAACAGTTCGCGCTGGAAGGCGTCAGCGATTCGGCCAATCTGGTCGGTTTCTACGAGAAGGACCACTGGTCGATTCGCGCGGCCTACAACTGGCGTGACGAATTCCTCGCCGGGCGCTTCGACGGCACCGGCCTGCCCAACCCGGTGTACACCGAGGCTTACGGTCAGTGGGATCTGAACCTCGGTTACCAGTGGAACGACCAGCTGTCCTTCCAGGCCGAAGTGATCAACCTGACCGACGAGATCCAGCGCCTGCACGGACGCACCGACAACGAAGTGCTCTACGTGACCCAGACCGGGCCGCGTTACATGCTGGGGATGCGGTTCAAGTTCTAGCCTTCACAGTCCGTGTGTCACGGGCCCATTGGGCTACGTGACACACGGCTGAAAGCCATTTTCTTGTCCGCAAAGGACGCAAAGAACGCAAAGGGAAGCGTTTGGAGTGGGTGCCCTGGCGCACGATTGGGCGACAAACCCACCTGATTCGTAACACCCCGCAGCACCAGCCGCACGGAGAAGCGAACTGCGTCCGCACAAGGTCCGGACCCACAACGGCGAATGGCCTGCCGTGCGTGGGTTTGGACCTTGTCCAAACGCTCTTGCTTTGCGCGCCACCCGGTGCCGAGGATTGGCAGGACTCAGCCAAGTCCACGTACGACGCCTGCGGCGTCGGAAATCGGCAAGCTGGGAAGCTCCAATCGATTGAGGTCGACCTTTGCGTCCTCTTGCGTCCTTTGCGGACAAAATGCAGTTCTTCAGGTACTACGAGGCGCGCCCGGTGACCGAGGCAATCCAGCATGTGATGGTCGTCGGCGGCGGCTCGGCCGGTTGGCTGACGGCGGCGCTGATCGCGGCGGAACACGGCGCCGGCCTGCGCGTGAGCCTGCTGGAATCGCCAGACGTGGCGACCATCGGCGTCGGCGAGGGCACCTGGCCGACGATGCGCGACACGCTGCGGCGCATCGGCGTTTCCGAGAGCGACTTTCTGCGCGAATGCGACGCCTCGTTCAAACAGGGCTCGCAGTTTGTCGGCTGGGTCGACGGCGGCGACGATTACTACTTCCATCCCTTCGTGCTGCCGCAGGGCTACGGCGACGCCAATCTCGTGGCGCACTGGCTGCGCGCGCACAGCCAGGTGCCATTCGCCGACCTGGTCAGTTTCCAGCCGCATCTGTGTGTCGCCGGCAAGGCGCCCAAACAGGCGCAGACGCCGGAATTTGCGGCGGTGGCCAACTACGCCTACCACCTGGATGCCGGCAAGTTCGGCCTGTTCCTGCGCCAGCACTGCGTCGACAAGCTTGGCGTGCAGCATGTGCAGGACCACGTGATCGGCGTGAACTCGAACGAGAACGGCGACATCGCCTCGCTGCAGACGCGCAGCAGTGGCGCGCTGGCAGCCGAACTGTTTGTCGATTGCAGCGGGCTGCAATCGCTGCTACTCGGCCGTCATTTCGGTATCGGGCTGGTCTCGCAGCAACACGTGTTGTTCAACGATTCGGCACTGGCCTTGCAGGTCCCGTATGCCGCGCGGGACAGCCCGATCGCCTCACAGACCATCTCCACCGCGCAGCGTAACGGCTGGATCTGGGATATCGGACTGCCGACCCGCCGCGGCATTGGCCATGTCTATTCCAGCGCGCACACCAGCGATGCGGCGGCGGAGCAGGAACTACGCAACTACGTCGCCCGACATGGCGGCCCGAGCGATTGCGGCACGCCGCGCAAGCTCAGCTTCCAGCCCGGCTACCGTGAGAAGTTCTGGCACCGCAACTGCGTGGCAATCGGGCTGTCGTCCGGGTTCATCGAACCGCTGGAAGCCTCGGCGCTGGCGCTGGTGGAACTGGCAGCCACCATGGTCAGCGAGCAGATGCCGGCAACCCGCGCCGCCATGGACCTCGTCGCGCAGCGCTTCAACGATGCCTTCAGCTACCGCTGGGGGCGGGTGATCGACTTCCTCAAGCTGCACTACGTACTGACCCGGCGCACCGATAGCGACTACTGGCGCGATCACTGCCGCGCCGAATCGATCCCGCAGCGCCTCATCGATCAGCTCGAACTGTGGCGCCAGGTGCCGCCATCGCGCTATGACTTCACCCGGGTTGACGAGATGTTCCCGTCGGCCAGCTACCAGTACGTGCTCTACGGCATGGGCTTCCGACCCGACCCGACGCGCGCGCCGCGGGCGTCGGATCATCCCGAGGTGGCCGACCGCGCCTTTCGCGAAGCCGCCAGCCTGACGCGGCGCATGCTGCCGGCATTGCCGAGCAACCGTGAGCTGCTGGCGCATATCAGGCAGCATGGGTTGCCGCGCGATCGGTGAGGATTGGGACCTCGGGGGGGCGGAGGGCACGCGGGCCGGGCAGGACGGGCCGGGCAAGTCACGGATAGGCTCGGTCGGCGCTTTGGTTTTGCCCTCGTGACCTCATGCCCTCCACAGACTCTGAGACAACGAGTTACGTCATGGCGGTGAGAGACAACGCATGCCCAGAAACCAGCTGCTGAACAACATCGACCACCAGGATCTGCGGATCATCACCCGCCACGGCGCCGAGTTCGGCGATGCGCTGATGTCGGCGCTGACCTTCCCGGGCGAGTTCCGCAGCCTGCAGGCGCACTATCCGATCGTGTTCCGGCAATCGGCCGGCGGTTTCCTGCCGCTGGCGCTGCTTGGCTTCCAGGAGGGGCAGAACCTGTTCCTGTCCGGCGAGCGTTGGGACGCCAGCTATCTGCCGATGACCATCGAACGCCAGCCCTTCCTGATCGGCAACGCGGGGGGCGAACTGATGATCCATGTCGACATGGACTCGCCGCGCATCAGTCGCAGCGAAGGCGAGGCGGTGTTTCTGCCGCACGGAGGCAGCACGGAGTTCATCGAGCGCATCAACTCGTTGCTGCTGGCCATCCATCAGGGTATCCAGACGACGCCGGCCTTCATCCAGGCGCTGGTGCAACTGGAACTGCTGGAGTCCTTCGTGCTCGACATCGATCTTGGCGACGGCTCGCAGAATCGACTGGCCGGCTTCCACACGATCAACGAGGAGCGCCTGGAAGCGCTGCCCGGCGGCGATCTGGAACGCCTCGCCCGAGCCGGCCATCTGCAACCGATCTACATGGCCATCGCCTCGCTATCCAATTTCCGCGCATTGATCGAGCGCTACAGGCAGGCGCATGCAAGCGATGCCTGAACCGGTGACCGAACTGGCAGGCTGCGATCCGTCGTCGCTGACGGATGCGTTGCTGTGCTCTACGCAGCCGCGCGTGTTGCGCGGCCTGGTGGCGCATTGGCCAGCGGTCCAGGCGGCGCTGCAGTCGCCGCCGGCGGCGGCCGACCACCTGCGCCAGTTCTACCGCGACGAGCCGGTGGTCGCCTGGTTCGGCGCGCCGGACATCAACGGGCGCTTCTTCTACAACGACACGTTCAGCGGCTTCAATTTCCGCGTCGAGCGCCTTGGCCTTGCGCACGTGCTCGACCAGCTTGCGGCTTGCGCCGACCAGCAGCCGGCGCCGGCGATCTATGTCGGCTCGACCACCGTCGACACCTGCCTGCCGGGCTTTCGCGCGGACAACGATCTTCCCTTCGGCTCGCGGGAGCCGCTGGCCAGCGTCTGGATCGGCAATCGCACGCGCATTGCCGCGCATCAGGATGTGCCGGACAACCTCGCCTGCGTGGTCGCCGGCCGGCGGCGCTTCACCCTGTTCCCGCCCGAACAGGTGGCCAATCTGTATGTCGGTCCGCTGGATTTCACGCCGGCGGGTCAGGCGATCAGCCTGGTCGACTTCGCACGGCCGGATTTCGACCGCTACCCGCGTTTTGCGCAGGCACTGGCGCACGCCCAGGTGGTCGATCTGGAGCCAGGCGATGCGCTGTTCATGCCCAGCCTGTGGTGGCACCACGTCGAGGCGCTGGACTCCGCTCAATGTGCTGGTGAACTACTGGTGGCGGCGTTCGCCAGCGTACATGGATTCGCCGATGAACGCGCTGATGCTGGCGATCATGACCGTGCGCGAGCTGCCCGAACACGAGCGGCGCGCCTGGCAGCAGATGTTCGCCCACTACATCTTCGAAGCCGACGAGCAGACCGCGCAGCACGTGCCGGCGCACGCACGGGGTGTGTTGTCGCCGATGGATGCCAACGCGACGCGCAGCCTGCGCGCGCGCCTGCTCAAACGCCTGAATCGTTGAGGGAATGACGGATGGAAGGACCAGCAATCAAGCGCGTCGTGATCGCCGGTGGTGGTACCGCGGGCTGGATGGTGGCCGCCGCGCTGTCCAAGGTGCTGGGCAAGAACCTGGACATCAAGCTGATCGAATCCGACGAGATCTCCACCGTCGGCGTCGGCGAAGCGACCATCCCGACCTTGGTCACTTTCCATCGCCTGCTCGACATCAACGAGCAGGCCTTCATGGCCGCCACCAACGCCACCTTCAAGCTCGGCATCCAGTTCGAGAACTGGCGCGATGTTGGCCGCGACTACATCCATTCCTTTGGCCTGACCGGCACCGACCACTGGACCGCCGGCTTCCAGCACTTCTGGCTCAAGGGCCGCGAGCGCGGCCTCGCCGGCGACTACGGCGACTACTGCCTGGAACTGAAAGCCGCGATGGAGAGTCGTTTTGCGCACCTGCCGCGCGGTGGCATGAACTACGCCTTCCACCTCGACGCCGGCCTCTACGCCAAGTTCCTGCGCCAGTTCAGCGAGGGCTTCGGGGTACAGCGCATCGAGGGCAAGATCGTCGAAGTCGGCACCGACGCCGAGTCCGGATTCATCCGCACGCTGAAGCTGGATTCGGGCGTCGACATCGACGGCGATCTGTTCATCGACTGCACCGGCTTTCGCGGCCTGCTGATCGGTCAGACCCTGGGCGTCGGCTACGAGGACTGGTCGCACTGGCTGTTTTGCGACAGCGCGGTAGCGGCGCAGACCGAGTCAGTGGCGGATGCGATTCCCTACACGCGTTCGATCGCCCATGGGGCCGGCTGGCAATGGCGCATTCCGCTGCAGCATCGGGTCGGCAACGGCCTGGTCTACAGCAGCCGTCATCTCGACGATGCCGCGGCCATCGAGACGCTGCTGGGGCGCTTGAAAGGCGAGGAACTGCGCACGCAGCCGCGGGTGATCAAGTTCCGCCCCGGCCAGCGCCAGCAGACCTGGGCGAAGAACTGCGTGGCGATCGGGCTGTCGAGCGGCTTTCTGGAGCCGCTGGAATCGACCAGCATCCACCTGATCCAGCGCGGCATCATCCGCCTGATGCAGATGTTCCCGAGCCGAGGCATCTGCCAGTCGGACATCGACGAATACAATCAGCAGTCGAGCGCGGAAATCACCCACATCCGCGATTTCATCGTGCTGCACTACCACGTCACCGAACGCCAGGACACGCCGTTCTGGCGCGCCTGCCGGGATCTCGACATTCCGCCATCGCTGCGGCACCGCATTGAACTCTTTCGCGAGACCGGGCGCGTGTTCCGCGTGCCCAACGAGTTGTTCGCCGAGAACTCGTGGATTCAGGTGATGCTCGGCCAGGGCATCATGCCGCAGCGACATCATCCAGTGGCCGATCTGATGGGCGACGCCGAGTTGTCCGCCTTTCTCGGCGGCATCAAGAACCAGGTCGACCAGACGGTGCGCCAGTTGCCGACGCATCAGGCCTATGTAGAGCGCTATTGCAGCACTAGGGGCGTAGGTAGCCGCCAGAGGGGTCGCAGCTTTTGGGAGCCGAGCCTTCTAGGCATCTCGCGCGCCATTGTCAAGAGCAGCGCGCAACGCCCGCAACTACAACGCAATCAGCGCGACAGCGGGTCCTCGGGCCACTGACCCATGGCGGAAACCGCAACGCGGTTTCCGCTAGCTCTGGCGCTTCATCGACTGGAAGAACTCGTCGTTGGACTTGGTGCTCTTCATCTTGTCGAGCATGAATTCCATCGCCGCGGTTTCGTCCATCGAGTGCAGCAGCTTGCGCAGGATCCAGATCTTCTGCAGCGGCTCGGCGCCGAGCAGCAGTTCTTCGCGGCGGGTGCCGGAGCGGTTGATGTTGATCGCCGGGTAGATGCGCTTTTCGGCGATACGCCGTTCCAGGTGCACTTCCATGTTGCCGGTGCCCTTGAACTCTTCGTAGATCACCTCGTCCATCTTCGAGCCGGTCTCGACCAGCGCGGTACCGAGAATGGTCAGCGAACCGCCCTCCTCGACCTTGCGCGCGGCGCCGAAGAAGCGCTTCGGGCGCTGCAGCGCGTTGGCGTCGACACCGCCGGACAGCACCTTGCCGGAGGACGGCACCACGGTGTTGTAGGCACGCGCCAGACGGGTGATCGAGTCGAGCAGGATGATCACGTCGCGCTTGTGCTCGACCAGGCGCTTGGCGCGCTCGATGACCATTTCAGCGACTTGCACGTGGCGCGCGGCAGGCTCGTCGAAGGTGGAGCTGATGACTTCGCCGGTGCGCACCATGCGCTGCATTTCGGTGACTTCTTCCGGGCGCTCGTCGATCAGCAGCACGATCAGATGGCTTTCCGGATGGTTGGCCATCAGCGCCTGGGCGACGTTCTGCAGCATCATCGTCTTGCCGGCCTTGGGCGGCGACACGATCAAGCCACGCTGGCCCTTGCCAACCGGCGACATCAGGTCCATGACGCGACCGGTGATGTCTTCCGCCGATCCGTTGCCGCGCTCGAGGTTGTAGCGCGCGGTGGGGTAATACGGGGTCAGGTTCTCGAACAGGACCTGGTTTTTCTTCGATTCGGGCGGTTCGTCGTTGATGTCATCGACTTTCAGCAGCGCGAAATAGCGCTCGCCTTCCTTCGGTGGCCGCACCTTGCCGTGGATGTAATCGCCGGTGCGCAGGTTGAATCGGCGGATCTGGCTGGGACTGATGTAGACATCGTCCGGACCGGCCAGGTAGGAGGAATCCGTTGCACGGAGGAAGCCGAAGCCATCCTGCAGGATCTCCAGCACGCCCTCGCCGGAGATGGATTCGCCGCTCTTGGCGTGCGCTTTCAGGATCGCGAAGATGACTTCCTGCTTGCGTGCCCGGGCAACGCCCTCGAGCTGCATGGCATCGGCCATTTCCAGGAGTTCTTCTACGGATTTCCGCTTCAATTCGGATAGGTGCATAGGATTTGCGGGCTGGCGCCTTGGAGATGGGCGTTGAGGGTGAGGGCGGAGCTTGCGCGGAACGCGCGATCAGGCAGTCGAGGGCGACGCGGAACGTCGATCGGATTGCCGTGGATTTCGAAGCAGATGTCGCTCAAGCCATGCCGGCGAGCGCAATGACTATCAAGCTAGCACGCTTGTTGTGGCGAGGTCTAGCTCAGGGCGGAGCGACGTGGTGGTAAGCGAACGGTGAAGTTGGGGCAATGGGCGTTCTACCAGGCAATCGCGACGTGCACAGTGGGAGCGGGTGGCTTTCGCGACGCCGTCGCCACTTCACGACAACCCCAGGACTGCCCCAGCGCCAGTCTGCACGTTCCGCCACTCACTCAGATCGCCTTGGCCACAAACTGCGCCAGCTGGCTCTTGCTGATGGCGCCGATCTGGGTCGAGTGCACCTGGCCGTTCTTGAACAGCATGAAGGTCGGCAGGCCGCGCACGCGGAACTGATTGGCGATCGCCGGGTGCGCCTCGACGTTGACCTTGGCGACCTTGAGCTTGCCGGTCAGTTCGCCGGCCAGTTCCTGCAACAGGGGCTCCATGCGTTTGCATGGTTCGCACCACTCTGCCCAGAAGTCGACCAGCACCGGAGTATCGGACTTGAGCACCGAGGCTTCGAAATCGCTGCTGCCGAGTTGGGAAATCGCGTCGCTCACGGTGCTACTCCAGCCATATGGGGAATTAATGGGATAAACTCGCGCCCGCCAGCGAGCGTCGACGTGGTGCAGCTCCAAACGGGCCGACCCTTTGATTTGCTGCTGGCACGGACGCAGTGTGGTGACTCTGGCGTCCGTTTTCAACCCATTGCGTTCCTGTCTTGCACCTGAAACGGGCCTGGAGGATAAACACAAGGTGTTGAGGGAAAAGGATTTCTCGGTTCGTGTCAGTATATCTGGCAAGAGCCGGACATTGCCTGGATTCTGCGTGCGCCGGTGGCGCGCCAGGGACCGGCTTCACGACACGGACAACACGGATAGATGACCGACCGCACATTGACTGACCTCGATTTCGACAGCCTGGGCCTGCACCCGACGCTGTCCGCCGGCCTCAACCAGGCAGGCTTCACCCGCCTGACGCCGATTCAGGCGTTGACGCTCCCCGAAACCCTGCAACATTTCGACGTCGCTGGCCAGGCGCAGACCGGCACCGGCAAGACCGCCGCGTTCCTGGTCACGCTGATGCAGCGCTTGCTGACGCGCGAGGCCAAGGGCGACCGCCGCATCAGCGATCCGCGCGCCGTGATCCTGGCGCCGACGCGCGAACTGGCGATCCAGATCCACAAGGACGCGCTGCAGCTGGGCGGCCAGACCGGATTGCGCATCGGCCTGGTCTATGGCGGTGTCGATTACGACAAGCAGCGCTCCCAGTTCGCCGAAGGCTGCGATGTGCTGATCGGCACGCCGGGCCGGCTGATGGACTACCTGAAGCAGCACGTGTTCAGCCTGCGCTCGGTCGAGGTCGTGGTACTCGACGAAGCCGATCGCATGTTCGATCTCGGCTTCATCAAGGACATCCGCTTCCTGCTGCGCAAGATGCCGCCGCCGGGCGAGCGCCAGGGCCTGCTGTTCTCGGCCACGCTGTCGCACCGCGTGCTGGAACTGGCCTACGAGCACATGAACAGCCCGAAGACGCTCAAGGTGGAAACCGAATCGGTCACCACCGCGCGCGTCAGCCAGCGCGTGTACTTCCCGGCGACCGACGAAAAACTGCCGCTGCTGCTCGGCCTGCTGTCGCGCATGGATGCGCCGCGCACGATCGTCTTCGTCAACACCAAGTTCGCCGCCGAACAGATCCACGAACGCCTGGAAAAGCACGGGCTGCCGAGTGCGATCCTGTCCGGCGACGTGCCGCAACAGAAGCGGCAGGCACTGCTCGGGCGCTTCCAGCGCTCCGAGGTGGCGATCCTGGTGGCGACCGATGTGGCCGCGCGCGGCTTGCACATCCCCGACGTCAGCCACGTGTTCAATTACGACTTGCCGCAGGACGCCGAAGACTACGTGCACCGCATCGGCCGTACCGCGCGCTTCGGTGCCAGCGGCGATGCGATCAGCTTCGCCTGCGAGCGCTACGCGATCGGTCTGCCCGACATCGAGACCTTCATCGGCCAGCGCATCCCGGTCGAGCCGATCACCAATGAACTGCTCGCCGACGTGCCGCCGCTGAAGATGACCCGGCCGCGCGGCGATCGCGGCAAACCCGGCAGCGGACCGCGCCGTGATGGCGGGCGCAGCGGAGCCGGCGGCCGCAGTAGCGGTGGCGGCGGCGGCAATCGCAGTGGCGGCGGTGGCGCAGTGGCGGGGGCGGCGGCCGAGGTCCGCGTCCGGCGCGCACCGAGTCCACCGGCAGTACCGCGCCAGCGGTTGCAGCGGCGCCCGCGAATCCTGCCGACGGGACCTGAGCAATGGGCGCCGTCGCCACCCTGCCGCGCCTGACGACTAGCCGCTGGCTGCCGGCGCTGGTGATGGCACTGGCGCTGCTGTGGATGGTGATCAGCCTGACGCAACTGTTGTGGCAGTGGCTGTCGCCGCCGCCGGAGGTGATGCCCACCGAGGTGCCGCTCGCTGCACCGACCGGCGCCGAGTACAACCTGACCCTGGCGCAGTTCCGCCTGTTCGGCAGTGCCGTCGACCCGGCCGGTGGCGCCTATGCGGACGCGCCGGAGACGGCGCTGAGCCTGATCCTGAAAGGCACCAACTCGCACCACGAGCAGCAACTGGCGCGGGCGGTGATCGCCGATGACCAGCAGGCGGAGAAGGTCTACAAGGTCGGCGACGAGTTCCCCAACGGTGTGCGCGTGCTGGCGATCTACCCCGACCGCGTGGTGCTGAATGCCGCCGGGCGCATCGAGGTGCTGCGTCTGCGCCAGGCATTGACCGGCTCAGGCGCCGCAAGCGGCGCTGGTGCAGCCCCACCGCCGCCGGTGGTGGCGCCGGGCGCCGATGGCCTGATCGGCTTGAACAACATGGCGCCGACTGCACCCGGCAGCGTCAATCCGATGGTGGTCTCCGCGCCGATCGACTGGGAAGCCGTACGCCAGCAGGCGATCGCCGATCCCGGCAGCATCGCCAAGGCCTTCAGCGTGTTGCCCGTCATGATCGACGGCAAGCTTGCCGGCGTGCGCGTCTCTTCCAACACTTACGGCGCGCAACTGGCTGCGGCGGGCCTGCAGCCCGATGACATCGTCACCGCAGTCAATGGCAAGCGACTTGACAGCATCGAGGCCGGCTATTCGGCGCTCGACTCCCTCAAATCGGCGGGCGCGGTGACCCTGACGGTCAACCGCGATGGCGCCGAGAAAACGTTATCTGCGATACGGATGCCGCAATGAATGCCAAACGGATTGCCGAAAGCCTCGAGACAACGGCCCAAGAGCCGGGACGGGGCGGCGGGCCCGGCATCACGTGGGGCGCCGCCCAGCGGATCAAGTCGGCACCTCGAAACTACGCGGGGTTCCTGGCTTTGTCGGGTCCCGGGTCCCGGGTCCCGGGTCCCGATGGCTGCTTGCCGCACTGCTCAGCGTGGCGATGGGCCCCGCCCTCGCCCAATCCCCCGCCTACGACGCCGGCGAACCGGCGCCGGCGCAGCCGGGTCAGCAGGTGCTCAACCTGAAAGACGCCGACATCAACAGCTTCATCGGCCTGGTATCCGAGGCCACCGGCAAGAACTTCGTGGTCGATCCGCGGGTGACCGGCAAGGTCACGGTGATTTCGCAGTCGCCGATGGACGAGGATGCCTTGTACCAGGTGTTCCTGTCGGTGCTGCGCGTCAACGGCTTTGCCGCGGTGCCGGCCGGCAACATCATCAAGATCGTGCCCGAGCAGGCTGCCGGGCAGGATGGCGGCATCGACAGCGGCAACAGCGACGCGCTGATCACGCGGATCATCACGCTCAAGCACGTGACGCCGGCGGACATGTCACAGGCGCTGCGACCGCTGCTGCCGCAGGGCGCCAATCTGATTCCGCACCAGAGTTCGTCGAGCCTGGTGATCACCGACCGCGCCGGCAACGTGGCGCGCATCGAAGACATCATCCGGCGCCTGGATCAGGCCAGCGAGAGCGAGATCGACGTGGTTGCGTTACGCCACGCCAACGCCTCGGAAGTGGTGCGCACGCTGACCATGCTGCAACCGGCTGGAGATGCCGCCGGCAACAAGATCGCCGCCGACGAGCGCACCAACTCGGTGCTGATCGCCGGCGACAAGGGCCGCCGCCTGCGCTGGCGCGCGCTGGTGACGAATCTGGACACGCCGCTCGGCGAAGGCGACTCGACGCAAGTGGTGTACATCCGCTATGCCGACGCCGAGCAACTGGTGCCAATCCTGGAGGCCTCGCTGGCGAGCATGCTCGGGCAGCAGCCCAGTACCGGCAAGGAGGGTGAACAGTCCAGTTTCATCCGCGCGCACAAGGACACCAACGCGCTGATCATCACCGCGCCGCCGGCGATCACGCGCGAATTGCGCAACGTCATCCGCCAGCTCGACATCCGCCGCGCCCAGGTGCTGATCGAGGCGGTCATCGCCGAAGTCAACGACGAAACCGCGCGCGAACTGGGCATCCAGTGGCAGGTGGCAAATGACGACTACGACGACCAGGGATTCATCGGTGGCACCAATTTCCCCGGTTCCAGCGGCACCGGCGGCATTTTTGGCGTGTCGCGCAATCCGGCGTTGCTGGCGGGCTCCAGCGGCCTCAACATCGGCTATATCCTCGGCTCCACCTTGCTGCCGGGCTCCGACGACGAGTACATCCAGATCGGCGCGCTGGCCAAGGCGCTGACCGGCAACACCAATACCAACATCCTGTCGACGCCGTCGACGATGACCCTCGATCACCAGGAGGCGGTGCTCAGTGTCGGCCAGGAAGTGCCGTTCCTGACCGGACAGTACGCATCGACGGGCAGCACCACCGTCACCGGCGGCGGCATCGGCGGCAATCAGAGCGGCGTGGTCAATCCCTTCCAGACCATCGATCGCAAGGAAGTCGGTCTCAAGCTGCAGGTCACGCCGCACATCAACGAGGGTGACGCGGTGATCATGGACATCAACCTGGAGGTCTCCAGCCTGGCACCGAACACCGCCGGCGCGGTCGACCTGATCACCAACAACCGCAAGCTGACCACGCGCGTGCTGGTGCCCGACGGCGGCTTGCTGGTACTCGGTGGCCTGACCACCGAAGAGCTGCGCGAGACCATCCAGAAAGTCCCCGGCCTGGGCGACATTCCCGTGCTCGGTGAACTGTTCAAGAACCGCAGCACCAGCAAACAGCGACGCAACCTGATGGTGTTCCTGAAGCCGAGCATCGCTCGCGACAGCATCACCGAAAACGCCATCAGCAGCGAAAAGTACAACTACATCCGTTCCGAACAGATTCGCGCGCGCGATACCAATGATGGCCTGCTCGACAGCGACCAGATGCCGATGCTGCCGGAGTATGAGGACTTCATGAAGAAGGGCGTGCCGGCGGACCAGGCACCGACGCCGGGCGGGTGAGCGGGATTCCCAATGTGGGAGCGGATTTAGTCCGCGAGCTTTCGCCCGGGCGAGCAAAGAGCTCACGGGGTAAACCGGCTCCCACAGCCTCAGTGCACAAACAGGCGTACCGCCAGATCCTGTCGATGCAGGACGTAGGTCAGGTTGCCCGCAGGGCTACGTGACAGGCACCCGATTCCGCGCAGCGGCGTGGATAGTGGAGAATGCCGCCCTGTCCGACCACTCGTGACCCGATGACCCCACTGCCCCGCCTCCCCTTCGGTTTTGCGCGCAAGCACGGTGTCGCCGTGCTGGGGCTGGCCAATGGCAAGGCGCGCATTGTCTGCCGGCCCGACGTCAAACCCGAGGCGCTGCTGGAATTGCGGCGTTTCCTCGGCACGCCGCTGGCGCTGGAAAAAGTCGCGATCGAGCGCTTCGAAGCCTTGCTGCAGGAGCTTTACGAAGGCGGCGGCGAGGACTCGCGGTCGATGGCGGACAGCATTGACCAGAAGCTTGATCTCAAGCAGCTCGCCGACGAGTTGCCCGAGCCCACCGATCTGATGGAGAGCGAGGACGATGCGCCGATCATCCGTCTGATCAACGCGCTGCTCGCCGAAGCGGTGCGCGAGAACGCCTCCGACATCCACATCGAGCCCTACGAGAACCGCCTGGTGGTGCGCTTTCGCGTCGACGGCATGCTGCGCGAGGTCCTGAGTCCGCAGAAGTCGATCGCCTCGCCGGTGGTCAGCCGCATCAAGGTGATGGCCAAGCTCGACATCGCCGAAAAGCGCCTGCCGCAGGACGGTCGCATCGGCCTGCGCATCGCCGGTCGCCCGGTCGACGTGCGCGTGTCGACGATCCCGGCGAGCTTCGGCGAGCGCGTGGTGCTGCGTCTGCTCGACAAGCAGGCCGGCCGGCTCAATTTGACCGAACTGGGCATGGACGAGGCCACCCGCGGGCGCCTCGACGAGCTGATCCACCGCCCGCACGGCATCCTGCTGGTCACCGGCCCGACCGGCTCGGGCAAGACCACCACCCTGTACGCGGCGCTGATGCAGCTCAACGACAAGAGCCGCAACATCATGACGGTGGAGGATCCGATCGAGTACTACATCGACGGCATCGGCCAGATGCAGGTCAACACCAAGGTCGACATGACCTTCGCGCGCGGCCTGCGCGCGATCCTGCGCCAGGATCCGGACGTGGTGATGGTCGGCGAAATCCGCGACCTGGAGACCGCGGAAATCGCGGTGCAATCCTCGCTGACCGGCCATCTGGTGCTGTCCACGCTGCACACCAATACGGCGGTCGGCGCGGTCACGCGTCTGCGCGACATGGGCATCGAACCCTTTCTGCTGTCGTCCAGCCTGATCGGCGTGCTGGCCCAGCGCCTGGTGCGTGTGCTCGACCCGGCAACCCGCGAACAGTACCCGGCAACGGCCGCGGAACTCGCCGGCCTGGGGCATCCGCAAGCGCGCGGGCAGATGCTCTGGCGGCCGGGCAAGGACCTGTTCCAGAAATCCAACGGCTACAAGGGCCGCACCGGCGTCTACGAACTGGTCGCCCTCGACGAGGCCATGCGCCAGGCGATTCACGACAAGGCCGGCGAACTGGAACTCGAACGCATCGCCCGCCGCTCCAGCCCAGGCATCCTCGAAGACGGCTGGCGCAAGTGCGCCGCCGGCATCACCTCGGTGGAAGAGGTGCTGAAGGTGACGCGGGAAGACTGAGGCGCGCGCATGAAGAAGGAATGGTGGCTGGCCGCCGGCGTCACGCTGGCGACCCTGGCGCTGGCACTCGCCACCATCCGACATTTCGCGCCCGGGCTGCTGGGTACGCCGATGGACCTGCAACTGGTGCAACTGGACGAGCGCCAGCCGGCGTTCTTTTCCGGTGTGTTCCGGATGGCGGACATGCAGTCGACCACCTTGACCGTCAACGATCCGATCACCGGCATCCGCGGTACGCCTGCGTATCCCGATCTGGTGTCGAAGGGCCCTCACGATCTGCTCGGCTTTCGCAATGACGCCGCCTTGAGCGTCGCCGACCTCGTGATCATCGGCGACAGCCAGACCTATGGCGTCAATGCATCGATGGCGCTCAATTGGCCGCACCAGCTTGAAGCCGCGCTGGGCCGCCAGCGCCTGGCATCGCGCGTGTATGCGATGGCTGTCGGCGGCTGGGCGGCACCGCAGTATCTGCACGTCGGCCAGATCTCCGGTGCACTGAGACCACGCGTGATCATCGTCGCCTTCTATGCCGGCAACGACCCGCTCGAGAGTTTCATGCACGTCTATGGATCGGAGCAATGGGCGCAACTGCGCCCGGATACCCGACTGACCGCAAGCGACGCGCCGACCGTGCAGGTACCGGTGCCGACCGACAAGCAGTGGCGCGTGCCACTCGAAGGCGACCTGAGTACGATCATGCTGGTGGAATTCCGGCGCGCCAATCTGCGCCGGAATGCGGCGGTCGATGCCGGGTGGGTCATCATGAAAACGGTCGCCACGCGCCTGGCCGAGCAGGCAACGGCTTACCAGGCCACGCTGATCGTGACGCTGATACCGACCAAGGAAACCGCCTATGCCAGGCTGATCGAGCAGCGTGCAGTGGCTGCGCCGAAGGAGTATGCCGATCTGCTCGCCGAAGAAGCGCAGCGCCACCAGGACTTTTCGGCCCATGTCGCCACGCTGAGCGGAGCGCGTTTCATTGATGTCAGCGCGCGACTCCAGGAGGCCTTGCTGGCCGGCGAGGCCCTGTACCCGGCCGATTTCGACGGTCATCCAGGCGTCGCTGGATACGCGCAGATCGCAACCGCAATTGAGCAGGCCGCGGCTCCCTTGTTGCCCAAGTACCCTTGCGGTCCGGTGCGTTTCGAGAGTCGCGACGGCATCTGGCATCAAGCCGTCGCCTCGGGCGACGGCCGCTACTGGCTGGACAACACCGGCGCGGATACCAGCGTGACGGCCATCGACGAGCGCATGGTCGAGAGCATGCGGGAGCTGGCCAAGCCAGGACCGGAGCACGCCTTCGCTCGCTGCGAATGACGGCGATGCGGGCCGCGCTTGCCGCCATCGTGTGGTCGCTGATTCTCGCCGCCGGCTGCCATCGCCGCCCACCGGTCGACTTTCATGAAGCCTACATCTGGCAGCGGCAGTGGACAGCTGCCGTGGTCTCCGCGGTTGCGGCGCAGCAGGGCGAATTTGCCGGCTGGCGTGTACTCGGACTGCAGCTGGTCGGATCCGATGTGATCGAAACCAGGCCGGACCTGGCGGCGCTGGCCGGCCCAGGCAAGCCGGTGCGGCTGGTCGTGCGCATCGATGGTGCGCGTGGGCCGCTGGCGGTGCCGGCCTTGTTGGCGCGGCTGTCGCCGCTGATCGTACGCTGGCGCGCCGCCGGCCTCGATCTGACCGGCATCGAGATCGACCACGACTGCGCCACCTCTGCGCTCGCCGACTACGCGTCGTGGCTGCAGCAACTGCGCCGCGGATTGCCGGGCGAACTCAGGTTATCGATCACCGCGCTGCCGAGTTGGCTGGACAGCCCGGCGCTGGATCAGCTGCTGGCCACGGTCGACGACAGCGTGCTGCAGGTGCACGCCGTTGAACGCCCGGATCGTTCGCTGTTCGATGGCAAGCAAGCACGCCAATGGACCTTGGCCTTCGCCCGGCGCACGCAACATCCGTTTGCGGTCGCGCTGCCGGCGTATGGGGTGCGCGTGGACACCGATGCGCAGGGTCGAGTCAGCGCGGTCGATGCCGAAGCCGATATCGAACGCAGCGGCGCCGGGGGCCGCGAATTGCGCGCCGATCCGCGCGAAGTGGCCCGCTTCCTGCGCCAGCTGGCGAGCGACCGGCCGGAGAATCTTCGTGGATACTTGTGGTTCCGCTTGCCGGTGGCGGGCGACCGTCGCGGCTGGAGCGCGGCCATGCTCGGCGCGGTGATCGCAGCTACGCCGCTGGAATCGCATTTTGTCGTCCGCGGCACTCTGAACGCGGGCGGCAGCGTTGATCTTGCGCTACGCAACCTGGGCACGCTGGACGCGCCGCCGCCGGCGGTCGATTTGCCTGCGCACTGTCGCCTCGGCGACGCCCTGGGGCGCTATCGTCTGCAGTCGACGCCGGCCGGACTGCGGCTGGCGCCCGACGCAGACGCCTGGCTGCCGGTCGGGGAAACCATGGATATCGGCTGGGTACGCTGCGCGCAGACACTGGAACGGGAGTGGGTGATTCGATGAGTTCGAAGCAGTCTGTTGCGGATGCGGAAGCCGAGGTTTCCTGCGCCAGGATGGTGGCTGGCGGTCGCGACGTGCACGTCGCTCCCACCGGGCGTGGTGGTGTCGGTCGCGAGGTGCACGTCACCTTTGCTCGGACAGCGCGCCGCACGGTTCTGGTGGCCGTGCTGTGCGCGGCGCTGGCCAGCCCGGCTCTGGCTTGCGGCCCGGACTTTCCGGTCACGCTGCTGGATCGCCGCGAATGGGTGATGAAGGGTCTACCCGAGGGCGTGTTCGACTTCGAAGTCGCGCGCTTGCTGGTCAAGCCGACCGATACGCTTGCCGTGGTCGAATGGGATTCCTGGGAGGACACCGAGCCCTTGCGCGCGCAGGCTGAGGCGGCTGGCCTGGATGCCGGCGCGACGGCGGCGATCGCCGCGATGCGTGCGGCTGGCAATGTCGATGAGGCGCTCGGGCAAGCCGGCAACCTGCCACGCGATGTGGCGCTGTACAGCGCCGGCGCGCTGGCCTGGAACCAGCAGGATTTCGCCACTGCACTGGAGTATTTCCAGGCGGTATCGGCGCTGCCGGCGAGCGAACGGCCGCACCGCGGATTGTGGGCCAGCTTCATGGAAGGGCGCGCGCACGCGCTGAACGGCAACAGCACCGCCGCGGTGGAAGCCTTCGAGCGTACGCGGGCGCTGGCGCGCGCCGGCGCCAGCGATCCGCTGGGACTGGCGGTCGCCAGCCTGGGCGAGCAGGCGCGGGTGCAGCGCCTGGCCGGAGATGCCGCCGCTGCGGTGCGCCTGTACGCCGAACAGGCGGCGCGCGGATCGGCGTCTGGTCGTAACTCGCTGCTGTTCGTTGCCCGCAGTGCGATGGCCGATCCGGCCGCGGTCGACTCGCTGCTGACTGACGAACTCGGCACGCGATTGCTGCTGGCGTACCTGTATTCGCGCTACAACGAGTTGATCGAGCCCGATCCGGAGAACGAATATCCGAGCTACGACGCACCGGCCGACGGTCCGCGCCTGATTGCGCTGCTGGATCGCGTTGCCGCAGCGCCGAATGTTCCGGATCCGGACCGGCTGGCAGCGATCGCCTATCGGGCGGGGCGCTTTGAACTGGCCGGCAAGCTGGCATCCGGTGTTGAGACGCCCCTGGCGGCGTGGCTGCGCGCCAAGCTGGCTCTGCGCGACGGGCAACTGGACGTCGCTGCGGCGGCCTACGCGCAGGCGGCCAAGGGCTTCCCGGCCGATGAGGTCTGGGGCGAGGTGCCGATGGGCGGCGAGTCCTACGAGCGCGAACAACTGCAGCCGCGCTGTCGTGTGCAGGCCGAGGCCGGCACGCTGGCGCTGTCGCGTGGCGACTATCTGCAGGCGCTGGAGTTGCTCTACGCCGCAGCCGACGTCTACTGGGCCGATGCCGCCTACATCGCCGAGCGGGTGGTCACGCTGGACGAACTGAAGACCTTCGTCGACCGTGTCGCCGGCTCTGCGCCGACGCCGGTTGCGCCCGCCGCCGATGCTGCCGATGAAGAATCGGAATACCTGCCGCCGAATCCGGGCACGCAGATCCGCGCACTGCTCGCCCGGCGCCTGATGCGCGAAGGCCGGCTGGACGTCGCATTGGCCTATTTCGACGATCCGGCGACGCGCGAGCAGGCCGCTCGCTATATCGCCGCCCGCGGCGGCACCAAGGCCTGGACACGCGTCGGCCAGGCGCGCGCGTGGTTCGAGGCCGCCGAAGTGGCGCGCTGGCACGGCATGCAGATCATGGGTTACGAGGGCGACCCCGACTACTTCATCTGGGGCGGCGATTTCGACCTCAACAGCCCGATCACCTGGGACGAGGATTACAACCCGATCTACAACGCGCGCAGCGATCTCAAGATCGAAGGACCGTGGACCAGCGCCGGTGAGCGCGAACGCGTGGCGGCCAGTCGCGCGCAGCCGCTGGAGCGCTTCCACTATCGCCTGGTTGCCGCAGCTCACGCCGGCAAAGCCGCCGATGTGCTGCCGCCGCGCTCGCAGGCCTTTGCTGCGGTGCTGTGCGAAGCCACGCGCTGGTTGATCGATCGCCAGCCGGAAAACGCCCAGGACATCTACAAGCGCTATCTGCGCGAAGGACCGTACGTGCCCTGGGGCGCGAGTTTCGGCCGCGAATGTCCGGCACCGGATTTTGCCAAGGTCGAGGGCGAGATACGCGCGCAATGGATGCACAAGGCAGGGCGCGTGGCGATTTTCGCCGTGCCGATCGCGCTGCTGCTGGGAGTCGGGCTGTGGTGGCGGAGGCGGCGATCGGCGGCAACGTAGCCGAGATGCGGATCGCTGCGCACAAGGCATCGAGCGCCGGCAAGCCGGCGCACGCCAGATAGGGCGATAATCGCCCACCTCCTCGCAGCGACCACCCGCGCCATGGCCCAAGATCCGCGATCGCGACCTTCCGGTCGCAACAGCTTCCTGCCGAAGAATCTGCCGCAAGAGCGCTGGGGATTGCTGATGCCCGCCGCGGTGGCGCTGGCCTTGCTGCTGATCGTGGCGATGGTGGTCGTCAGGATGAGCAGCTGAGCAGGTCCATGCCGAAGCGAAGTGCATTTCGCTCTCATCGAACACCCCGTAAGTCGCTGAAAGTAGGTCACGTTGTCTGCGCAGCAGACTACGTGACTCTCGGCGGTGTCACCTGGGCCGCTACGCGGCCAACGTGACCTACGTCGGTATGTTCGATGCCGAACAAGCGCCCCGCCCGGCGCAACCGGGACTCCTACATCGGACGACTGTTGCGCCGCAACGCATACAGAAACAACAGCGCCAGGCTGCTTTCCACCGCCAGCGCGCCCCACAGGAAACCGCCGCCGCTGCCATCGATCAGCATGCCGAGCGCACGCGCGGCGGCCACCGAGCCATAGCTGACGCATCCCAGCACCACGCCCGCGCGCCGGTATTGCACCTTGCGGCACGCCGCCAGCAGCAGCGCGCCGAGTCCCAGTTCCAGCCCGCCATAGAAGGCGCGGATTTCGGTCGTCGGCACGCCATCCGGCAGGACCAGCCCCAGATCCGCCATCGCTGACTGCGGCGCCACCAGCATCAGCGCGCCGAATCCGAGGAAGCCCAGGCCGCCAATGGCCAATGCCAGGTTGTCGATGCGCATGCTGCTCTCCGCTCTGCCCGACTCCAAGACTAACCGTCGGGATGTGCATTGACGATCTACGTGGCCACCTACCGCGGCTCTTCGGCGCAAGAGATGCAAGGCGCCGGGCATCGCGCGTGACCGCACTGGGGCACTGTCGGCCGACAAGGACGCGCGTGCCCGGCCTACCGCATCAGCCGCTCGCGACGCCGCCGCCGCGGCAGCAGCGATTTGCTCAGGCGCCAGGCATCGGCGCCGTCTTCGTAGTAGGCCGGACGTTCGCCGAAACGGCGATAGCCGCGGCGTTCGTAGAGTGCGAGCGCGGCGGCATTGTCCTTGCGCACTTCCAGCCGAACCTCGCTGAGACCGTAGGTGCGCGCAATCGTCTCCAGCCGCTGCAACAGCCGATCGCCCAGGCCCTGTCCACGCGCACTCGCCGCCACCGCAATCGAATAGACCCGCGCGATCAGGCTGCCGCGACGGTGAAACAGCAGCGCGTAACCGTGCAGGCCGCTGCCGCTGGCGGCAACGATCAGATCGCTGCTGGGCGCGCCAGGTGATGGCGGAACTGGCGCGGCGCCATGCGGTCGCCGGCGAACACCGCCTGTTCCAGCTCGACCAGTGCTTCAAGGTCGCATTCGGCTGCGCGTCGCAGGCGCACCGAACGCGGTCGCGGCGCCGACTCGGTCGCAGTTGTCGACAATCGCCCGCGAATCGCCACACGGCGGCTGAATCGACCTTCGCTCATCCCATGTCATCGCTTGACTGGCCTGTGCAAGACTATGCGCCGAGCGCTGCCCGGTTTGGCAGGTCGGGCGCCCCACCGCGACGGCCGGTCGCCGTTGCCCCCGATCTCGCGACAAGCGCTTGCAGGTCTCAGCTGCGGCGTCGGCGAGTGTGCGCAGGACACCATGAGTCGTCTGGTCATCGTTGTCGAGAAGGCCTCGGACTGGAGCAGCTACTCGCCCTCCGACAATGTGGTCACGGCCAAGGACTACCTCAAGGAGGCCATCCGCTCCGACGAGGAGCGCACCCAGGTCATCAACCTCTGCCGCAGCTACAAGTATCTGGGTACCGGCTATTACGTCTCGCTGTTGGCGGAAGCGCGCGGGCACAAGGTGATCCCGTCGGTGCGCACCATCAACGATCTGCGTCGGCGCTCGTTGTACGGCCTGGACATCGAGGACCTCAACCAGAAACTGACGCGCTTCCTGCCACAGGAAGGTCGCGACACCACCGATTTCGGCATTCTGGTGTACTTCGGCGAGACCGGTTACGAACCGCTCAAGGACATGGCCAGGCAGGTGTTCGAAGCCTTCCCGTGCCCGATCCTGCGCATCGAGTTCGAACGCGACCGCAAATGGCAGATCGATGCGATCCGGCCGGCCGGTCTGCACACGCTGACCGACGCCCAGGAAGACGGCTTCGCCGCCGCCCTCGATCGCTTCAGCAAGAAGCTGTGGCGCGGCCGGCGCACGCGCAAGAAGTACCGCTATGACATTGCCATGCTGCACGACCCGGTCGAGCAGTGGCCGCCGTCGAACAAGAAGGCGCTGAAGGCCTTCGTCGAAGCCGGCAAGGATCTGGGCATCGAAGTCGATCCGATCACGCGCAACGACTATTCGCGGCTGGCCGAATACGACGCACTGTTCATCCGCGAGACCACCGCGCTGGATCACCACACCTACCGCTTCGCCAACAAGGCGGAGAAGGAAGACATGGTGGTGATCGACGACCCGACGTCGATCCTGCGCTGCACCAACAAGATCTACCTGTCGGATCTGCTCAAGAGCCGCAAGCTGCCGACGCCGCGCACCGAGATCCTGTACCGCGACGAGCCGAGGAAACTGGCAGAACTCGGCGATACGCTGGGCTTTCCGCTGGTGCTCAAGGTGCCGGACGGCTCGTTTTCGCGCGGCGTGGTCAAGGTCGCCGACGCCGAGGCGCTCAAGCGCGGCGCCGACGAACTGTTCGGCCAGACCGCGTTGGTGCTGGCACAGGAATACATGCCCACCGATTTCGACTGGCGCATCGGCATCTTGAACCGCGAGCCCTTGTACGCCTGCCAGTACTTCATGTCGCGCGGGCATTGGCAGATCTACAACCACGCCGCCAAGGGCGAAGCGCGCAGCGGTGATTTCAAGACCTTCCCGATCCGCGAAGTGCCCAACGAAGTGATCAAGCTGGCGCTGCGCGCGACCCAGCAGATCGGCGACGGCCTGTACGGCGTCGACCTCAAGCAGGTCGGCGACCGCGTGGTGATCATCGAAGTCAACGACAACCCCAACATCGACTGGGGCATCGAGGACGCCTACCTCGGCGAGGATCTGTACCGGCGGGTGATGGACGAGTTCCTCAGGCGGCTGGAGCGCAAGCGGCTGGGGGTTGCGGACTGAAGAGCGGGTGTTGGTTGTTGGCTGTTGGTGTTGGAAGAGGCCGAATCCTCGCCGGGGTGCCGCTTTTTCCAACACCAACCCCGACAACTGACACCGCTACTTCTCCAGCAACCTCGCCAGGGCCGCGTGATATCGAGGCGGCCTGTCACCTAGCCCTTCGGGCAACGTGACCTACGACTCTCCGCACACCGCGTTGCCGACCTGACCCCACCACGTTCTGGCACCCACTTGACCCGCGTCATTGAGGCGGGAAGCCCGTGCAACTGAGACTTATCCTCAATTGATCTGGAGGATGTCATGAGCACGACTCGCAAGCTATGGCTGGGCCTTACGGCCCTGCTGGTGGTTTCATTCTCGATCCTGCTGTGGGCAGGGACCGAGATCTTCCGCGCGGCGCCGCCGATGCCGGAACGCGTGGTCAGCGTCGACGGCGAGCAAGTCTTCAGCCGCGCCGACATCGAGCAGGGACGCCAGGTCTGGCAATCGATCGGCGGCATGCAACTCGGCTCGATCTGGGGTCACGGCAGTTACGTGGCGCCCGACTGGAGCGCCGACTGGCTGCACCGCGAAGCGCTCGATGTGCTCGATCAGTGGGCGCGCAGCGACTTTGGCGCCGCCGGTTACGATGCGCTGAGCAGCGAGCAGCAGGGCACGCTGCGCGCGCGCCTGTTGCCGCTGATGCGCAGCAATCGTTATGACCCGGACAGCGCCACGATCACCCTGCCGCGCGAACGCGTGATCGCGGCCGCCAACGTGGCGGCGCACTACATCAGCCTGTTCGGCAACGACCCCGCGACGGCCACGCTGCGCGAGGCCTATGCGATGAAGAACGACACCGTCGATACGCTGGAACATCGGCGCGCCTTGACCGCTTTCATCTGGTGGACCGCATGGGCCGCCGGGACCGAACGTCCGGCGTCGACGGATGCGAGCGCTCCCACGAGCAGCACGCAGCCGCAGGCGGCGCGGGTCACCTACACCAACAACTGGCCGAGCGATCCGCTGATCGGCAACACGCCGCCACCCTCGCTGTGGCTGTGGTCGGTGTTCAGCGTGCTGTTCCTGATCGCCGGTATCGGTGCGCTCGGCTGGTGGTATGCGGTCAGTCATTCGCGCGAAGACGGCACCCACACGATCCCCGCGAGTGATCCGTTCTCCGCGCTGAAAGTGACGCCCTCGATGCGCGCCACGGCGAAGTACTTCTGGGTGGTGCTGGCGCTGTTCCTGTCGCAGATCCTGCTCGGCGCGATCACCGCGCACTACCAGGTCGAAGGCCAGGAAGCCTACGGATTCGCGCTCGCCGAGTACCTGCCGTATTCGCTCGCACGCACCTGGCACACGCAGCTCGCCGTGCTCTGGATCGCCGTCGCCTGGCTGGCGACCGGCCTCTACATCGCGCCGGCGCTGTCCGGCCACGAGCCGAAGTTCCAGCGCCTCGGCGTCAACTTCCTGTTCGTCAGCCTGCTGATCATCGTGGTCGGCTCGTTTGCCGGACAGTGGTTCGCGGTGATGCAGAAACTCGGCCTGGAACACAACTTCTGGTTCGGCCACCAGGGCTGGGAATACGCCGACATGGGCCGCTTCTGGCAGTGGTACCTGTTCATCGGCCTGCTGCTGTGGCTGACCCTGGTCGGGCGTTCGCTGTGGCCCCTGCTGCGCGGTCCGGCGCACGAATCCAAATCGATCATCGCGCTGATGTTCCTGTCCACCGTGGCCATTGGCCTCTTCTTCGGCGCCGCGCTGATGTGGGGCGAGCACACGCACATCTCCGAAGTCGAATACTGGCGCTGGTGGCTGGTGCACCTGTGGGTCGAGGGCTTCTTCGAAGTGTTCGCCGCCGCAGTGATGGCGCTGATCTTCACCCGCCTGGGCTTGATCAAGACATCGACAGCGACGGTGGCGGTGCTCTTCGCGACCATCATCTTCATGGCCGGCGGCGTGCTCGGCACCTTGCACCACCTGTACTTTGTCGGCACGCCCACCGCAGTGGTCGCACTCGGCGCCAGCTTCAGCGCACTCGAAGTGGTGCCGCTGGCCTTCATCGGCTTCGAGGCCTGGCAGACCTACAAACTCGGGCAGGCCACGCCGTGGATGGCGCGCTACCGCTGGCCGATCATGTTCTTCGTCGCGGTGTCGTTCTGGAACCTGGTCGGCGCCGGATTGTTCGGCTTCCTGATCAATCCGCCGGTCTCGCTGTACTACATGCAGGGCCTCAACCTGACGCCGCTGCACGGCCACACGGCGCTGTTCGGCGTTTACGGCATGCTCGGCATCGCACTGATGCTGTTTTGCCTCCGCGGTCTGCGTGGCCAGATGGTGTGGGACACGCGCCCGCTGAAAGTGGCGTTCTGGTCGCTCAACATCGGGCTCTCGCTGATGGCGCTGCTGACCCTGTTGCCACTCGGCATCATGCAGTTGATCGCTGCGATCAGCCACGGCTACGCCTACGCACGCTCGGCCCAGTTCATGCAGCAGCCGATCGTCGAATTGCTGGTGTGGATGCGCGTTCCCGGCGACACCCTGTTCAGCATCGGTGCGCTGGCGCTGTCCTGGTTCGTGCTGCGGCTGTGGGTGAGCCCCAAGCGCGAAGTGCTGGCGGGTGCCACTGAAGTCGTCTGATTCGGCGGCCGCGAAGCGGTAGCTTGTGGTCATCCACGAAAGCAATGCTTCAAGCTTTGGTAACTCCCTCGACGGCGTCGAGGGAGTCGCCGGACGAGCAAGTCATGATCGAATTCTATCCAGAGATCAAATGGGTGCATGTCGCCGCCGTGCTTGACCAGCGGCGGGCTGTTTCTGCTGCGCGGGTTGCTGGTGCAACTCAAGCGCGAAACCTGGGCAAACGCCGCGCCACTGCGTTATCTCAGCTACAGCATCGACAGCGTGCTGCTGACCGCAGCGCTGATGCTGGTGACGATCCTGCCGCACGCGATGTACGCCAACGGCTGGCTCGCGGTGAAGCTGGTCCTGCTGGTCGTCTACGTCGTGCTCGGCAGCTTCGCCCTCAAGCGCGGACGCACCCCGCGTGCGCGTCTGATCAGCTACACCCTGGCGCTCGCGACCTTTGCCTTCATGCTGACGGTGGCGCGAGCCCACCATCCGCTCGGGTGGTTGGTGTGGTTGGGGTGACTCGGACACCTTTTCGAGTTGAACGCGCTTGGCGATGCTGCGGCAAGTCATTTCGCGCGCGAGCGCGCTCCTACAGTTCGTTCGCGGACATCCGGAGAATTTGCAGGAGCGCGCTCGCGCGCGATGCTCTGCGACTACTTCTTCAACAACCCCGCCAACGCCGCAAACGGATTCTGCGACGCCGCCGCAGGCGCCGCGCCATCACCGGTCAGGCTGCCGTAGCCATGGTCGAGCAGACGCGAATGCTCGTTGTCATGGCAATACACGCACAGCAACTCCCAGTTGCTGCCATCGGCCGGATTGCAGTCGTGGTCGTGATTGCGGTGATGCACAGTCAGCTCGATCAGGTTCACCCGGGTGAACTCGCGCCCGCAACGCCCGCATACCCACGGGTACATCTTCAGCGCCTGCTCGCGATAACCATGCCCACGCGCCTCGGCCGCCTTGCGGCTCTGGGCGACGATCTGGTCCAGCTTGGCGTTGTTGGGCGGTTTGTGAGACATGGGGAGGGTATCGGGCGGATGTGATGACGCCATTGTAGGTCACGTTGCTCGCGAAGCGAGCTAGGTGACGGCGCGGCCTCTGAGCCGGGAATGGCCAACAGCATCGCGCGCAAGCGCGCTCCTACAACTTCGTTCTGCGTCCCCGCAGGATCTGTAGGAGCGCGCTCGCGCGCGAAGCTCTTGATTCCGGGCGAAGCCCGTTACACCACCGCCTCCACCTCCGCCTGCTGCAGCGCCCACAGCTTGGCGTAGGCGCCCTCGCGCGCCAGCAATTGCTCGTGGGTGCCGCGCTCGACCACGCGGCCGGCGTCCATCACCAGGATCTGGTCGGCGCCGATCACGGTCGACAGCCGGTGCGCGATGACCAGCGTGGTGCGGTTTTTGGCAATGGCGTCGAGCTGCGCCTGGATCTCGCGCTCGGTGGCGGTGTCGAGCGCGCTGGTGGCTTCGTCGAACAGCAGGATCGGCGGGTTCTTGAGGATGGTGCGGGCGATCGCGACGCGCTGCTTCTCGCCGCCAGAGAGCTTCAGGCCACGCTCGCCGACCACGGTGTCGTAGCCATCCGGCAGGCGCTCGATGAACTCGTGGATCTTGCGCCGCGCGCGCAGCGGCGAAGATCTCGGCGCGACTGGCCTCGGGCCGGCCGTAGGCGATGTTCGAGTACAGCGTGTCGTTGAACAGCACGGTGTCCTGCGGCACGATGCCGATGGCATGGCGCAGCGAGTGCTGGGTCACGCCGCGCAGATCCTGGCCGTCGATCTCGATCGCACCGCTGCCGACTTCGTAGAAGCGGTAGAGCAATCGCGCCAGCGTGCTCTTGCCGGCGCCGCTGGCACCGACCACCGCCACGGTGTGCCCGGCCGGCACCTCGAAGCTGACATCGAAGAGGATCGGCCGGCGTGGGTCGTAGGCAAATCCGACCCGATCGAAGCGCAGCGCGCCGCCCTCGATGCGCAGGGCGGGCGCCTGATCGCGATCCTCGATCTCGCGCTTCTCGCCGAGCAACTCGAACATGCGCCCCATGTCGGTCAGCGCCTGCTTGATGTCGCGATACATCATGCCGAGGATGTTCAGCGGCAGGAACAACTGGATCAGCAGGGTGGTGATCAGCACCAGATCGCCGACCGTCATGTGGCCACCGGCGACCTCGCTCGCCGCCAGCCACATCAGCACGGTGAGTCCGCTGGCGATGACGATGGCCTGGGCGCCGTTGAGCAGACCGAGCGCGAGCCAGCTCTTCTCGGCGGCCGCCTGCCAGCGCCCGAGTTGCTCGTCGTAGCGGCGCGCCTCGTAATCCTCGTTGGCGAAATACTTGACCGTCTCGTAGTTGAGCAGGCTGTCGACCGCGGCGCCGGCGGCCCTTGTCGGCTTCCTTCATGCGCCGGTAGTAGCGCGTGCGCCATTCGGTGATGGCGATGGTCACCACCACGTAGGTCGCCAGCGTCACCAGCGTCGCCACGGCGAACACGTTCGGGTAGGCCCAGATCAGAAAGCCGGTGGCAATGGCAACTTCGAACAGCGTCGGCGCGATGGTGATCACGCAGTAATAGAGGAAGTCCTCGATCGCACCGGTACCGCGCTCGATGATGCGCGCCAGCCCGCCGGTGCGGCGTTCCAGGTGGAAGCGCAAGCCGAGTTGATGGATGTGGCGGAAACTGTCCAGCGCCGCCTTGCGCTTGGCGCCGATCTGCACACGCGCGAACA
>JADKFD010000034.1 GCA_016717705.1 Rhodanobacteraceae bacterium
CATCCCCAAGCGCATCCACTGCACGCTGACTGAAAAGCCCAATGTTCCCATATGCAGTATGGTAGTCACCCTTCTTCTTAGGCTTTCGCTTTGGATCATCACCTCCAACACCTTCATAAAATACTAATGGCGGCGCCCCAATTTCGGAAGATTGACCTTGTCCGACAAAAAACCACGTTCAAGCGCTTCCTTTTCACCAACATTATACCCCGCGTAATCGTCCCGCTCTCCGAGAGTTAAAACTTCCATTTATCCCCCACAGCACGCCTTAGTGAACATTCAGACTCTTTTCACCCGAGAGCAGTAGCAAACGAATATCATCAAGTGCATTTACGATCGCGGCCTTGCTTGCTTGCGAACCACCAACTGCTTGCAATGACTCAAGCACTAATTTTTCGTAGGCGCGATTGTGTTTCCCGCAGTGAATGGACCCCATAGAGGCTGCGCCAATCAAGGTACAATCTGGAAGAAAGACACCGTTGGACACCGAATTGACGTCGATGCCAACATCGTTGAGAATTCTCCTCGCCTGCTGACCCTCCTCAAACGCCTCGCCGACGATATGGTGAGCTTGGTGATTTGCTGGCGCTCTGCCCAGCAACTCCTCCATGTTGTGCCTTAAGACTGGCCCGCTCTTTGGATATCCGAGCTTCAGCCTTACCGTCTTACCCCAAATACGACCGAACAGCTTCATGGCCGCCTCACTAAGCTGGGCGACTTTCTTTAGTTGCCCTAACTTGGCATAGACGACCTCTTCCACAATTTCCCTGCCGGCGCCCACGTAGTTCACTAAGACATTGAAAGTTATAGATGCGGCCGTGTACAAATTTCCCGCGATGTTGACGGAATTACCCACCTCAACGAGTGTCAACCGGCCACTTGGATCGATGTGGTTGATCGGATTATCATATGAATAAAAATATCTATGGAGACTCGGCGGATCAGCCGTACGCCCTCCAAATCCATCCATCCCCAAGAACCTTCCCTGCCCCGGATCCATATACCTCGCCCTGAGGTAATAGAACCCCAAGTTCGGATCCAGTTGCTCGCCGGTGTACCGATAGTTGTTCTCGGACGATCCTGAAGTGTCGCCGCTGGTCCCCGCCGGATCTGATTCGCCGAACGCGGTGTACGCGTACCGATCAGTGATCTCGCCGTGTTCCGCTTGCGGAACGCCGGCCGCGTCGACCTTGTACGCCGACAGCGCCCGCGTGGTTCCTAGCCCATCGTAGTGATAGACGCTGGTCACCGACGGCCCAGCCAGCGCCAGCTTGGTCTGACTGATCAGGTCATCGCCGTAGACGTAGGTGGTCGCCAACGTCTCATCCGGCAATGGACCAGACGCCGCCGAAGCGGCCCACTCTTCCAGAACTTGGGCGTAAGCCTGATTCGGATCAACCAGGTATTCGGTGCGGGTAACGGCGCCGCCGGCCTCGGTCACCTGCTGGCTTCGACGGATGCCGTTCGGATCGTATCGGTAACTGGCGCTCTTCTGCGTCGGCCCGTTCCCGAGTACGGCCCCGACCAACCTCCCCTCCGCATCCCATGTGTAAACAGCGACGCCGGACGTGCGCTTTTGCTCGGAGAGGGATTTTTGCCAGACGTGGCAATGGGTTAGCGCTGCATTTTCGCCCGGCGCGAGGTTCGCCGACCTCGCGCGCGCGGGAGGTGCGGTTTTGGAGTGCTGCGCGAGTTCGCCTGGAGAAGCGTTCTCGGGGAACGCGGCGCGCTCGATCGCGTTGACCCGGCCGAACGCGGCCTCCGCACGCACATGCGCGCTCGCTTGCGGGTTCGCGCAGGCGAGCAGCAGTGCGGCAACGGTGGCGATCCAGCGTGCGAACATCAGCGGCGGTCGGTCTCCGGCGGAGCGACGCCAGTCTAAGCCCGTCGGATGCCGCGCAGACCGCGCCAGCGCGGCCAGGTGAGGCTTTTCCTTTTAGCGGCTAAAGAGAGATGGCCGGTTGCACTTTGCCCTTCCGCAGGCGCCGCACGCTGCGCGCTTGGCTTGCCAAGCCGCGGCGAGCGGTGCCGGCGCGCGGCACGTGGACTTTACGAAGCCGTGGACGGGTTCCGCGCGCAACCCGCGCACTCGCACGAGGCGGCAAGCCATGGATGGCGCGCAGACGAGCGCAGCGAGTGCAGGACGCTCAAAGATGTGCTGCAGGAGCAGCACGCAAAAGAAGCACAGGGATGTGCTGGCGGGCGTTTGCACATAACGCAGATTGGGCGGGCGCGCAGCGCCGAACGGCGGACGGCGCTGCCAGCGCTGCCGCATCGATAGCTTCGGATGCGCGCCAGCCACCCGGCAGCGTTGGCAGCGGCGGCCGCTGCGCCTAATCTTTGGCGTTATGTCGAACGCTTAGCCTAAAGCCCCGCGAGCCGCCACGATTGAGGCTGAGCGGAGCGCTGGCTACC
This sequence comes from Rhodanobacteraceae bacterium, assembly GCA_016717705.1. Lineage (GTDB taxonomy): Bacteria > Pseudomonadota > Gammaproteobacteria > Xanthomonadales > SZUA-5 > JADKFD01. The sequence continues at coordinate 2,416 of JADKFD010000034.1, forward strand.
GCGGCGATGCGGGGATGGGGGAAGCAAGCGCCGGTCGAAGCGCGCTTTCCTCCGGGCTGGCCGAAGGGACCGATCGACGTCGGCTTCAACGCCGCAGGCGTTAAGCCGCGCCGCGCGGGTCGCCGGGTCGTGCTCAGTTGCTTCCCGACAACTGCTTGGGATCCTCAGGCAGCAACTGGCGATAGTGCATTACCGTCACGATCTCGATGCCGCGGTCCGTCACCTGGTAGATCAGGCGATACGGCCGCTCCAGCACTTCTCGAAGCGCGCTGTCGGGGTACTCGGGCACCTTCCGGCCCAGCAACGGCGGCGCCGCCAGGCTTCGCGAGCGTTTCAGAAGCCCCGCGGCCACCTGCTTTGCGGCTTGCGTCGAGTCCTTTGCGATATAGGCCGTCAGCTCGCGCAGACGCCGCGTCGCTTCATGCGACCAGTAGACCTTCATTCGGCAATGCCGAACTCTCGGAGCAGTTCTTCGACCGGGATCAGCCGGCCCGCCCGGCTATCCGCCAACCCACGCTCGATCGAGGCGCGCAGCTCGATCTGGTAGCGCACGTCGTCCCAGGTCGCGCCCGGCGGCAACGTGTCGGCGATCTGGTGGACCTGCTCGGGTAACGTCAACGTGCTCATGGTTCTGTTCTCCAACGTTGCTGACATTGTATCGCCCGGCGTCGGCGTCAAGCCTCGCCATCGTGCTTGCGCTCCATCCGCGCGGGATGCGTGCGCTCGTAGACTTCCTTGAGCTTGCGGATCGCCACCTGCGTGTAGATCGTCGTGGTCTCAAGCCGCGCGTGGCCGAGCATCACCTGGATGTAGCGCAGGTCCGCGCCGTTCTCCAGCATCAGCGTCGCCATCGTGTGCCGGAACAGATGACACGCGCCGGGTTTGTCGAGGTCGCAGCGTTCCAGGTAGCTCTTCACCAGGTCCGACAGCCGGTTGTTCACGAACGGCTGGCCGTGATCGGTCAGGAACAGCGTGGTATCGCCGCCGTCGACCACCAGTTGCGGACGCACCTCCCGAAGGTAGCGATCCGTCCAGCGCAGCGCACGTTCGCCGATCGGGATCAGCCGATCCTTGCCGCCTTTGCCCTTGCGCACCATCAACGTGCCCTGCGCGAAGTCGAGGTCGTACAGCGCCAGGTTCGCCAGCTCGCTGCGGCGGATGCCGGTGGCGTAGAGCACTTCCAGGATGGCGCGGTCGCGCACGCCGCGCAGGCCGAACGCGCTGGTTTGCGCGAGCACGGTTTCGACCTCGTCCGCGCTCAGGATCCCGCGCGGCAGCCTCCGGTGCGCGCGCGGCAGCTCCAGTTCACCCGCCGGGTTGTGCGCGATCCGGCGCTGGCGCACGAGGTGCCGGAACAGGCTCTTGATGGTGTCGAGGTATTTGCGCTGGGTCAGCAGCGACAGCGGCTGGCCATTCGGTTTGCGGGTGTAGTAGAGATGCCGCTGGTAGCGCTCGAGCATCGGCCGCGTGATCTCGCCGGCGGCCATCACGCCCCGCTCGGCGCAGCCAGCGTCGAACAGGCCAGCTCACTGGCGACCGCCCGTGGTCGACTTCTCGCTGTAGCCGCGCACGCGCCGATGTTCGAGGTACTCGGCGATGTCGCGCTCGAACGCGTTCAAAAGCGGCGGCTAAAGAGAGGCGACAGGTACGACGCGATGCGCGCCGTTGGCGCCGTTCGCCTTCCCTGGGCGTGCATTTTCGATCAGCGCAGCGGGAACATCATCAGAACCCGCGCCAGTGCTGGATTCCTGCGGTGTTTCAACGATCCGCGAACCGGCCACGAACCGCCCACGATAGCCCCGCGATGGCCCCGCGAACTCGCCCTCCAGACCCCGCGAACTCGGCTCGGCGGTCCGCGAACTGGCCTCAGACTCCCGCGAACTTGTCGTCGTAGCGTCGCCCTCGATCTCGATCAGCCCCGGCAGATGCGGCGCCGAGTCCGCTACTACACCATCGAAGATCAGTTCGTAGACGAACGACTGTCCACGCTGGCCGCGGTGCGGCAGCAGGTATTCGAGGTCAACGAGCCGATCCAGGTGCAGCCGCAACTGCGCCTCGCTCAGCGTCGCCCGCTCGCGCAGCTCGCGCCGCGTGAACCGGAACTCGGATTGGCGCATCGCCAGCGCCACGCAGCGCTCGGCCACGAACGCGCGCACCACGCCGAGCAGGCGCCGCGTCTGTGGCGGCAACTCGTCCAGGCTGCGCCCGAGCACCTCGTGCGCCAGGCGGTTCGCCAGCGCGATATCCGCCGGCGTCACCTCGATGTACTCGACCGCCTTGCCGCCGGCCTGCGCTACCTTCACCGGCCGCTGGTGCTGGTGCAGGAACGCGATCGCGTCGATCAGCGTCAGGTATTTCTGGTGATCCCGCCGCGTGCGCGTGCGGTCGTCCAGGAACCCCAGCCGATCCGCATACGGGTTGACCACCGCCAGCGGCCGCAGCAACTGCTGCGCATGCCGATGCAGCGTGGTGATCGCCTGCGCCTCGCTGTCCGCCAGCAACCCCGCCAGCGTGCGCCGCTCGCGCTGCTGTTGCTGGATCGCCCGCGTCTGCTCGCGGCTTTCGTTGATGCTGAGCACCAGGCAGCGGTTCAACAGCTCCTCGTCGACATCGATCGCGGTCGTCGTCAGGAACAGCATCACCGGGCCCTCGACCCGGTATTCCTCGGTGACCAGCTTGCCGGTGATCGGATCTTTCCCCGTGCTGGCGATGGTCAGCTCGCCCTGGCTCTGCAACAGCTTCAGCGCATACGCCGCCTGCCGCACGCCCTCCTCTTCCGCGATCGCCAGGATCTTGTGCTTCAGATCCTTCTCGCCCAGGTAAAACAAGCTCTGCCCGGTCATCGCCGAGTAGTGCACGCGATCGGCTTCCGGCACGAACCGCAGCACCGCGTCCATCAGCGCCGATTTGCCGGCCGCGCTGGTCGACTGGATCAGGATCGCCAGCGGCGCCGCCAGCTTGCGGCTGACTGCGGCCAGATAGCCGACCAGCGCATTGGTCGGCTCGCCAACCAGCCCGCAGCGCTCGAAGTCGGCGACGATGCGTTCGCAGAGGTTCGGATCGCGCAGGAACGCCAGCGCGGCTGCCGCGTCCGCCGGCGCCAGCGGCGCCGGCGCGTTCTCCGGCTCACCGTCACCACCGCCCAACTGCTTCTTGATCAGCGCTTCCTGCTGCTGCTCCAGCGCCAGCAGCAACTGACCGAGATCGCGCTGGATCACCGCTTCCTCGATGCCCAGTTCCACACTCGCCAGCCGCGCGAACACCGCTCGTGCCTTCGCTTGGTACAGGTCGAACGTGTCCACGTGCAACCCGCTGGCACGCGAGGCCAGCAGGTTGATCTTGAGCACGTCATACGCCAGGTTCTTGTCCAGCCCGCGCACGCGGTAACGCCGATCGCCCAAGGTCAACACCACATCGCGATCGGTGATCTCCGGGACCGGCGGATTCGGCAGCGCCGGCAGCACGGTCGCGCTGACCGTTTTCTCTTTAGCCGCTGGCTGTTGATCCTCGACGGCTGCCGGCGCAGCAACAGCAGCGACTAAAAAGGGAATGGGTTCGGATGCCGATCTGGGTTTGAGTGGCGGCGACGTTTCGACGGGCGTTGGTTGCGCGGCTGCCGCGCCGGGTTCGACTTTCGGCGCCGCTCCTTTGCCAAGCCACTCCGCCTGCCGGATCGCCACGCCCAACGCCTCCGGCCCCGCCTGCAGCGCGTACTCGTTGGCATCCATGCCCAGCGGGAACTGGATCCGATAGCACTCGTACCCTGCCCCGATCAGCCGGCCAGCGAGCTTCTCCGCCGCGGCATTGCCCGCCTCATCGCGGTCGTACGCGATCAAGATTCGCTTGATCTCGAGCCGCGCGAACGCAGCCAGGTGATCCTCGGCAAACCCCTCGATCCCATAGCTCGCCGTGACATTGCGATAGCCCGCGCACCAAAACGTCAGCGCATCGATCAGCGCCTCGCACAGGATCACCTCCTGCTGGCCCACCAGTCCCGCCTCGTTGAATACCCCGCGGTGCGGCCCCGGCAAGTACAGGTGCAGCGGCGTGCCCTCGCGCAGCCGCGGCGTGATCTTGCGACCGTACACCTCCAGCACATCGCCGCCGTTCGCATCGAACACCGGCACCACCAGCGAGCCGTTGAAGTGCTCATGCCCCGACTCGCGCAAAATGCCGATCCGCTGCAGCGCCCCGCGGATCTCCGCGCCCGCCTTGATCTGCTTCTCCGGCAACTGATAACCCAGCGTGCGGTTCGCATAGCCCAGCCGGAACGCATCGATCAGCTCCGGATGATCCAGCCCACGCGCCTGCACGTAAGCCAGCGCCTCCGGCGATTGCTTCAAGGTCGCGTGGTAATAGTCGACCACCCGCCCCAGCAGCGCCTGATCGTCGCCAACCCAGCCGACCGCTTCGGGCGGCGAACGCGCGGCCCTTCAGCACCAGGCGCGAAGCGGCAAGGGACCGGATCGGCACATCGCCAGCGCCGGCGCCTCGCCGAGGTCCTGCCGCAACAACTCCACCGCCCGCCGGAACGACACGCCCTCGAACCGCATCACCCAGTCGATCACCGACCCGCCGACCTGGCACGCGCCCAGGCAATGCCACAGGTTCGTCTTCGGACTCACCACCAGACTCGGCGTCTTGTCGTCGTGGAACGGACACCGCCCCACCCGATCCTTGCCGTGCGGGCGCAACTCGATCCCCGCCGACTCCACCAGCCGCTCCACTGACACCCGCCGCTTCAGCCGCTCGATCTCGTGATCCGGGATGCGCGCCATGAGAAGCTCCTTCGGACAAAAACACGTCAATAGACGCATACGTGATCTTTACTATAGATGTCTATGTGATATTATGGCAACCACCACGAAGGAGCGCCTTAGGATGACCGTCACCCCCTCTGGTTGGTGAACCTGGACATGCAAGGCATTGCCGAGCGCCTCAAACAGATGCGTGAAGAACGCGGACTGACACAGACCCGTTTAGCCGAACTACTAGGCATGGCGGCGCGCAGCTACAACCGCTGGGAGCGTGGCGGCCATACGCCAAGCTTGGAAATGCTGATCAAGACCGCCGATATCCTCCAGGTAAGCCTGGACGAACTGGCCGGACGTCAAGCCGTCAGCAGTGCACCCGCGATCCGCAATGCTGAACTGCAACAGCTGGTCCATGAAGTTGACGAACTACCTGATCGCGAGCAGCAGGCTCTGATTGTGGTGATAGACGGGTTAGTGAAGAGCGCGCAGGTCACGCGGACGGTCAACCGAAGCGTTGGGCCAAAGCGGATTGGTCCGCGCGAGGCCAGCCAGCAGAACCCTTGATCATCAAAGAGTCCTTGCCGCCGAAGTCCCCAGCACTTGATTTGCTTTGGCTCGATTTGCATCTGAGTTAGGCTTGATTCGACAACCAAAAACAGACCTGTTACCCACCGCTATGCCCGCCATCAACCCCAACATATTGATCTGGGCCCGAGAAACGGCGGGGCTGTCGATCGACGATGCGGCAGAAAAACTCGGCATCGCCGAAGCGCGAGGCGTATCGCCTCTGGATCGTCTACGTGCGTACGAGTCTGGCGAACAACCACTCAGTCGGACCACGTTGGTCAAGATGTCCAAGATCTATCGCCGGTCGCTGCTGACCTTCTACTTGGATGCGCCGCCGCGAAAAGGTGATCGCGGCGAAGATTTCCGCACCCTGCCAAGCCAGCACACAGCCGACGAACCGCTCGTCGATGCATTGCTGCGCGACATCCGCGCCCGCCAATCGATGGTACGCACGCTGCTGGAAGAAGACGACGATGCCGAGGCCCTCCCGTTTATCGGCTCCATGAGCGTAAGTGCTGGCGTTCCCCAAGTGCTGAGCTCCATTCAATCGACGATCGATCTGGACTTGGCCACTTTTCGATCCCAAGGGACGCCGGAAGCGGCCTTCACCTACCTGCGCAGTCGCGTCGAAGCGGTCGGCGTATTTGTGCTGCTCATCGGCAATCTCGGCAGCCATCACACCAATCTGGATGTGTCCGCCTTCCGTGGCTTTGCCTTGGCCGATCCTCTGGCACCGTTCGTGGTCATCAACGACCAAGACGCCACCTGATTAGCGCCGAACCTCAGCCGAGAAAGTTGGAAGCCAGCCGCAGTCGCGTTTCGGGCCTCGGGTCGCACTGGATCATTGCATGAACGAGTCTGGGCAGCATTTCGCCGAGTCGGAATCTGCGGTTGAATCGGTAGGCCGCTTCGCCCGGCAAAACCGACGTGCGTATTTGGCCTGGCGGATCGAGTGATGACGCCGCTGATCGAACGCTTCACGTTGGACAACACGATGTTGACCCAGCGCGCGCCCCTGGCTTCGGTGGCCGCGCGACCGCCGCTAGTGTCCAGGACGGTCTGCGCATGTCCGGCGTCGATGAAGCGACGGAAAGCAAACAAGCCGTCGGTATAGACCTCGGCGTTTGGCTGCAATCGGCGCTCGGCCCAGTCACTGATGGAGTCGTTGTTGAACGCGCGCACCGGCTCGATGACCGCACATCTGGGACGCTCCAGATCGGTGTCGGTTTCAACGGCAACCAGGAACGCCTGTTTGTTCTCGGAGCCGCGGCCGGCCTTGCCGCCGTTGCGCTCACCCCCGAGGTAGGCGTCATCGATCTGCACCAAGCCATTGAGTTTCCTGGATTCTTCGCGTTCGGTCATGGCATGCATCACCTGCAATTAAGGCGCCAAGCGGTGCGGTAGCAGACACCCAACTGACGCTTGAGCTCGAGGGCAGACAGGTTGGTCTTGGCGCTCGTCAACAAGTGCAGCGCAAGGAACCAGATGGAGAGCGGCAACTTGGTGGCTTCGAACATCGTGCCGGCGAGCAAAGGTGGTCTGATGGCGGCAATCGGTGCACTGGTAGTAGATCTGACCATCCCGTTTGAAGGTCGAGTGCGCGGAACCGGCGCACGCCGGCAGCGAAAACCTTCGGGCCAGCGAGCACTGAAGAGCGACTTCCGGCACTGCGCCTCGGAACCAAACTTCGCCGTGAACGCCGGCAACGACAGACCCGCCTGGAACTGCACCTTGTTCATCGCCATGACCCACCTCCGATCGGTTGTGGGTACACCCTCGGCGCTGCCTGTCTCAGATCATGAGACTCGCGGCTGAGGTTCGGCGCTAATCAGGAGACGCCAAGTCAGCTTGGGCGTTCACATTGCTGCATGAAGTCTGCCACCTGTGGATCGGCGCATCCGGCGTGAGCGGTGCTTGGGGCGAGAGCCGCTTGGAGAAGTTCTGCAACGATGTCGCCAGCGCTTTTCTGCTCCCCAGCGACGAACTAGCGGCCCTGCAGCTCGAACCGAACTTGGACCGCCAAACCGTCATCGAGCGGATTGGTGAGTTCGCCCAAGAACGCCTGTTGAGCCGATCACTGGTTGCCTATCGGCTGTTCCAAACCCGACGCCTTTCTGAGCATTCCTGGCAAAGCCTGACCCAAGATTTTCGAGACCAGTGGCGACAACAACGCGACGCCCAACGCGTCCGCAGCCGAGAGCAAAAAGGTGGACCCAACTACTACGTTGTCCGACGCCACAAACTCGGCGCGGCACTGCTGAAATTCGTCGATCGCAACATGAGTGACGGCGCGTTGACGCCCACCAAAGCGGGCAAGGTGCTCGGCGTCAAACCGCGCAGCGTGGCTGCGCTGCTCAGCACCTTGCATCCGCAAATGGCCTAAGCCGTGATCTACCTTCTGGATGCCAACGTTCTAATCACCGCCCATAGCTATTACTATCCAGTGGACGCCGTACCCGAATTTTGGTCATGGATAGCACATCAAGCCGCCAACAACAAAATCAAGATTCCGGTCGAAATCTATGAAGAAATCAAAGACGGCAGCAACGACGCTGAACAAGACCTGCTTTACGCATGGATACAGGATTCAGATCACAAAAAGGCGACAGTCTTATCCAAAGATGTCGACCCCGCAATGGTTCAGCGCGTCATCGCAGAAGGTTATGCCAACGATTTGACAGACGACGAACTCGAACAACTGGGCCGCGACCCATTTCTGATCGCCTACGCACTGGCAGCACCCAATGACTACTGCGTGGTCACCACCGAAGTATCCAAACCCAGAAAACAACGCCAAAATCGCCGCATTCCTGATGTATGCAACACCCTCGGCCTGCGTTGCATCGATACCTTCAGCATGCTTCGAGAACTGCAGTTTAGAACCAACTGGAATCAGGGCCGCTGAGCCCCACATACGAATTCACCCGCAACCACCATTCCGCAGATCAACCCTTATGACCACCCGCTTCTTGGGTGTCCAAATATCCGCGAACGAGCGACCCGTCAGCCGATCCTCACCACACAGAAACGCCCGCCGCACGCAGCGCGACACGCAGCGAAAGGTGGTTCTGTGTGATTTAGTGTGGAAACGCGTTCACGCAAAGCCGGGCGTGACGGCGCCGGTGGTGCGCATTGGGTTGGGTGGCAGAGAGTCTGGCCGCGATCAGGTAGATCACGGCGGATCAAAGCCGCGGGGCTCGTTGCTTGGCGGCTTGGAGGCTGTTCAGGAACGACGATCGGCGATGGCGCGGACTACCCCATCCAGGTGCTTCGTCGGAGTCCTGCCAGGTGACCATCGGCGCCAGCAGACTCCGCTGCGCCCAACTGACGATGCCACCAGGGTTGGCTCAGGTGGTCGCGGCATCGGCCCTGGCGCGCACGATATCGCGGACGGCTTCCCTCATCGCCAAGCCGTCCTCGGTGTTTCGCGACTCTCAACCGGGCGATGAACTCGGCTTGTTTGGTAGTCAAGTTGGCCTCATAAATCGCCAGGCACGCTGTAGCGCTGCTTGCGCAGCATCGGCTCATGCTTGACCTCGGCACGGCGGACTTGATCGACCGCATCGCTGGCCAGCGCCACCAGAAGGTGGAAGCTGATCGACGCATTCGGCAGATACTTTTGCGCACCGGCGATGAAGGCCCGAAAAGTCCATCGCAATATGTTCGATCTGCCCGGGGTCGCGCCGTGGCCAAGCAGTTCGCTTGCAAAGTCGCTCAGTGTCACTGATCCTTGCCCTCGGTGGCGAAGATCCTCGTCGCGCCGTGGCATCGGCAGCCAGTGACGTACTGATGATCGTCGCATCGCGGTCCATCGACCAGACCTCGCGGACGTCGGAGAAGGACTCGCATCGTAGGCTTTGAACACTTGCTCAATCAGGCGCTCCCAGCCGCTGCGGCCGCACGCCCAACATTCGTGCGACCTCGGCCACCGGCAGGCGCTGGGCAAGCGCGCGGCCTCGAACAGCAGGGTGAAGCCGCTCCGCGGATTTGCCCACGGGACCTCGATCTGCGTGGTCTTGCCGCACTGGCAGGCGGTACGCTGCACGTCTGCATGCAGGAACGCTCGATACTGAAGAAGCTGGGATGCTGCCAGGTGCGCTCAAGACGATCCATGGATCAGTTGATCCGGCGCACCACAGACTGGGCACGCACCGCGCTTGCCGTCATAGTGCGGGCGAAAATGGATCGCGCCCTCGGTCGGTTGAAGTCGACATCGTTGCGGCAGGGCTGACGAGCCCCAGGGCTTGGAGTGAACAGTTCATGCAACATGAGCAATCAAGTACACAGCAGTCGCCAGGCGGAATGCCCGAGCATTCCACGAAGATCAGCCTACTCGACCCCTGTTCGTCAAGGGTTCGCTACGCCGCTGCGCGCCCTTGACGAGGCCGGGCTACGAGGCACTCAGGCCAACAGCGTGTTGCTGCTCACCCAAAACTGACCATCTCTGCTCGTTGAAAATTGACCAGGGATGGACGCCGAGGGAACGCCCCTCGGCGGTGTTTGGTTACCGGCTGTTGGCCGGTGCTGATGGGTCAGAACGGTTCGGCGTTGTCGTCCGGCTTGCCCTGATTTTTGCTCGCTTCGCGTGACTTGATGCGTGCCTTAGCGGCGCTGCTGCTGTGCCGGAACCGGTACGAGTCGTTGCCGGTCTCGACGATGTGGCAGTGGTGCGTCAGGCGATCGAGCAGTGCTGGTCATCTTAGCATCGACGAACACACTGACCCATTCGGCGAACATCAGGTTGGTGGTGATGATCACGCTAGTGTGCTCGTAGAGCTTGCTGAGCAGGTGGAACAGCAGCGCGCCGCCGGCTTGCGAGAACGGCATGTAGCCGAGTTCGTCGAGGATGACGAGATCGAGGTGCATCAACTGGTGGGCGAGTCGTCCGGCTCGGCCGGTAGCTTTCTCTTGCTCAGGGCGTTGGCCCAGTTCCACGCAGGAGTAAGCGCACGCGTTTGCCGTGGCGGGTGATGGCTTGCACGCCGATGGCGGTGGCGAGATGGCTCTTGCCGGTGCCGGTGCCGCCGATGAACACGATGTTCTCGGCCTTTTCCGTGAAGTCGGTGCTGGCGAACTGCTCGATCTGGCGGCGGTCCAGCTTGCTCTGGGTGTAATCGAAGCCAGCCAGATCGCGATGCACCGGGAAGCGTGCCGTGTGCATCTGGTAGCGGATCGAGCGCAGGCCACGGTCGGTGCGCTCGGCTTCGAGCAGGTGGCGCAGCAGGGCATCCTCGACCTGCAGGCTCATCGCGCTGCGCTGCTGCAGGCTCTCGGCATAGGCGCTGGCCATGCCATACAGACGCAGTTCCCCAGGTTCGGCGATGAGATCAGCCACGACCCACCTCCTCGCGCAGGCGGTCGTAGCGACTGCTGTCGGCGATCGGCTCATCGGCGATCACCAGCGCCGTGTCGACCCGCTCGGGCGGCGGCCCCTCGTGCAGTCGCGCCAGCACATTGAGGACGTGCTCCGCGCTTGGCCGGCCGTTTGCAGCACCAGGTCAATCGCCACCAGCACGGCTTCCAGGCCAAAGGTCGGCACGGCGGCCAGCACCTGCGCCATCACCCGATCACCTCCAGGCCTGCGGATCAGCGCCTGGCGCAAGCGCTGCAGCGAGTCCGGCAGATCGGCGAACGGCGCACCGTTGCGCAGCGCGCCGGGCTTGCGCTGCACCAGCGGCACATAGTGCTGCCAGTCGTAGACGATGTGATCGCGATCGCTGGCGCGAACGTGCTCGGCGACTACCGTGTGATCGTCGATGATCACCACGCGATCCGGATACAGCCGCACACTGACCCGCTGTCCGGCCAGCGTACGGCACCGAGTAGCGGTTGCGGGCTGCCGACACCAGACAGGTGCTGGACACCCGTGCCGGCGATTCCACGTAGCCGTCGAAGGCCGCCGGCATCGGCATCAGGTGCGGCTGCTCGTGCTCCAGCGCCTCGGCAATCGTCATCCCCGGACACTCCGGATGCGCCGCCTGACGTGCCGCCACGCACTGGCTCGCCAGCCATTCGTTGATCTCGACGAAGCTGCCAAAGCGCTGCTCCAGCGCCGACTGCCAGATCCGCCGCCGCGAGTCCTGAACTCCTTCTCGACCCGGCCCTTCTCCATCCGGAAGCCACGTTGCAGAAGTCCGGATCGAACAGGTAGTGCGCACACAGCGCTGAAAACCGCGCGTTGACGATGCGCGCCTTGCCGCGGCCCGGCACACGGTCCACCGCCGTCTTCATGTTGTCGTAGATGCCGCGCCTGGCCACCCCCGCCCAGGCCTGCCAGGCAGCGCGTATGCGCGTCGAACAGCATCTCGTGGCCCTGGCTCGGATACGCCACCAGCCAGAACGCCCGCGACGCGCACAGCTTCATGTGCGCCAACTGGATCTTGCGATAGATCCCGCCGATGACGATGCCTTCCTCGCTCCAGTCGAACTGGAAGGCCTCACCCCACTCAAAACTCAGCGGCACGAACGCCGAGCGCGCCGTCACCGATCCCGCCGCAGATCGCCAAGCACGACTAAACTCGGTCAGTCGGCTGTAGCTACCGCAATAGCCCAGCCCCTTCAGCTGCTCCAGCAGCCGCAACGCCGTCCGCCGTTCCTTGCGCGGCCGCCGCGCATCCGTCTCCAGCGCCCTGCGCAACCACTCCCGCATGCGCGTCCAGGTTCTTGCTACCAACCGGCCGCTCGTAGCGCATCTCCTTCAGCACCGGCTCGACCAGCCAGCGCTTGATCGTGTTGCGCGACAGACTCGTCCGCCGAGCAATCTCACTGATCGACAACCCTTCGCGCAACCGCATCCGTCGCACTTTCGCGTACATCGCCATGGTGTGCACCTCGTCTCCTGACAGTGGTCCCCCACCGCAGGCTAGGCCTGAACACCCTGGTCAATTTTCAACGAGCAGAACCCCGTTTTGATGGTCAATTTTCAACGAGCGGCAACACCTGATATCAGCCGCCTCCATCCAAAAAGCCTCGGTGAATTTTCCGTCTCTAACCAAGGCTTGAAGTCGAGCAATATAGGCACGATTACCTTGTGACGACAGCAGATCCGATGGTGCCTAAATTCCATTGCGATGGCAGGGCCCGTATAATCAGTATAACCCGACAGCAACCTCCCCGCAGCTTTTGGCGGAATATGCTGAATCTCATACAACCCCTTCGGCGAGGCCAGATACTCGATAGCTTCCCCATGCGTAGCCAATAATACTATAGCGGGCTGCCGCCACCGAATATGCAATTGGCGTTATGCGTGAGCACACTGGACTTGCCAACATAGAACGTGTGAGCAAAATCAGAGTCTCGCCGGAGTCAAGGCGGATCGCAACCATTCGATACTCTTGATCTCCAACGATCAACTCCGTGATTGGGTAAAAATCCGTCTGCCCGGTATCTTCGTTATAACCGAGTACCAAATCACCCTCACGTACTTTGCTTATCTCCTTAAACCGCCAGAGGTTTGGACCAATGTCGCGCCATCAAGGCTATTTCCGCGACATCCACGCGAGAAGAGGCCACTTGCAGCGGGCGCAGTTCTCACGAGTACGCTAACGCGCTACAGCTGTGCCAAAGAATGAAACTGGATCAAACTCCCCGCGATTCAGGGAGGCATCCATCAATGCAAAACCAGTGTCCGTCTGAAGATTCGCAAGGATACTCCGAATATCGCTAGCAACTCCCTCCTCACTCAGTGAGAAACGCCCATGGGGATCAATTCGATCTGCAGGGTCTAGATTGGCATACGCGTATCTGTGCAGACTCAAGGGTTCCACGGGGTCCCCAACAAACGAGTCCATCCCGACGAACCGCCCTTGGCTCGGATCCATATACCTCGCCCTGAGGTAATAGAACCCCAGGTTCGGATCCAGTTGCTCGCCGGTGTAGCGGTAGTTGTTCTCGGACGAACCTGACGTATCTCCGCTTGTCCCGGCCGGATCGCTCTCCCCGAACGCCGTGTACGCGTACCGATCCGTGATCTCGCCGTGTCCCGCCTGCGGAACGCCGGCCGCATCGACCTTGTAGGCACTCAGCGCCCGAGTCGTCCCCAGCCCATCGTAGTGATAGACGCTGGTCACCGACGGCCCAGCCAGCGCCAGCTTGGTCTGACTGATCAGGTCATCGCCGTAGACGTATGTGGTCGCTAACGTCTCGTCGGGCAACGGCCCGGCCGCCGTCGAAGTCCACTCTTCCAGAACTTGGGCGTAGGCCTGATTCGGATCAACCAGGTATTCAGTGCGTGCGACGGCACCGCTCGCCTCGGTAACCTGCTGACTCCGCCGTATCCCATTCGGGTCATACCGATACGCAATGCTCTTCTGCGTCGGCCCGTTCCCGAGAACAGCCCCGCTCAACCGCCCCTCCGCATCCCATGTGTACTGCGCAACGGTGGTCGTACCTTCGCGGGTGGCGGTGAGGTTGCCAGCTGCGTCGTAGGTGTGGGTGGTGGTGGTCGCGCCCGAGGGCGCTCCTACATCGGCTTCGGACAGTAGACGATCGTTGGAATCGTAGTCGTACGTCGTCGTCGACGTTATCGTGGATGGCGCTGCGCCCACGGTGGCGATCTGCGTCAGACGGTTGCCGACGGCGTCGTAGGTCCACGTATGCACGCGGTCAGGATTGCCGTGGTTGCCCGACACCTGCTCGCGGGTGAGGCGCTGGACGGCGTCGTAGGTGTAGTCGGTGACGCGGGTGTAGATCGGCGTCGTGGCGTCGCCGGGGCGCTCTTCGGCGATCTGCGTGCGCAGGCCGCTGGCGTCGACGGTGTAGCTCAACGCCAGCAGCGTGGCGGCGCTGGCGATCGCGCTGGCTTTGTGAACGAGCGCAGCGAGGTAAGCGGAGCGAACCGTCTTCAGGCGATTGCGAGCGTCATAGGTGTAGTCGACCACGGTGCCGTTCGGGTGCGTCATGCCGCTGCGGGAGCCGACGTCACTGTAGCGATATTGGGTGGTTTGGGGAACGCCGCCGTCGAGGGTGGCGACGACTTCGCGCAGGCGGTTGAGGTCGTCGAAGGCGTATTGGACTACCTGTCGCGACGTGCACGTCGCTCCCACAGAAGCGCAGGTCTTGAGTTCGGTGCGGTTGCCGGCGGCGTCGTAGTCGTAGTCGATGGCGCGGCCAAAGGCGTCCTCGGCACGTTTCAGGCGGTCGCGGGCGTCGTAGGCGAAGGTCCAGGTGTCGCTGCCGTCGACGATCTGACGGATCTGACCGCTGGCGGTGTAACTGAAGCTACGCGTGCGGTCAGGCAGCGTGATGGTCCGCGGACGACTGACCTCGTCGTAGGCCATGGCGATGGCTTCGTTGTTGAAGGTGAGCTTGGCGAACTGCTCACCGGCAGCGTTGTAGCTCATCGTCTCGCGCTGGCCGAGCGGCAACTGGCGCGCGGTCTGGCGATTTCCCGTCATTGACGCAGAATGCATCGCGCGCAAGCGCGCGCCTGCACATTGCCGTGAGCTTCGCGGAGATCGAGCAGCTGCCCTCCCCCGCGCACCCTCACAACATCCCCGTCTCCAGCTTCGCCGCCTCGCTCATCATGTTCTGGTTCCAGGGTGGATCGAATACCAGTTCGACGTCGGCTTCGCTGATCGTCGGCACCAGTTCGACCTTGGAGCGGACGTCGCTGACCAGGGTTTCGCCCATGCCGCAGCCGGGTGCGGTCAGGGTCATCTTGATCTCGGCGCGGCGGTTGCCGTCGTCCAGACGGAACAGGTTGCACTCGTAGACCAGGCCCAGTTCGACTACGTTGACCGGGATTTCCGGATCGAAACAGGTGCGCAACTGATCCCATACAAGGGCCTCGACGTCGGCGTCGCTGGCACTCTCGGAAAGCACCGGCAGCGGCAACGGCGTCTTGCCGATGGCGTCGGCGTCGGTGCCGGCAATGCGGAACAGATTGCCTTCCACATACACGGTGAAACTGCCGCCCAGCGCCTGGGTGATGTAGCCCACGCTGCCCGCCGGCAGGGAGACGACGTCGCCACTGGGTACCATGACCGCTTGGCAGTCACGTTCGAATTTCACCGGTTCGCTGGTTCTGCTGTACATGCGATCGCTTTTCTCGTGGGTGACAGGCGCCGCCTGCTGCGGCCGCGCCATCGACATTTGCATTCCGACTACAATCGACGGATCGGTCGCGTGCCAGGCAGGACACACGGTGCATTCTACGGCGCCGCAAAGCATATGGCGGGTCCAGCTGGCACTCCGCTGGCTGTGCGCCATCGCTCTGCTTTTCCCGGCGCTGGCGGCCCACGCGCTCGATCCCGACAAGCCCTTTCGCCACTATGTATTCGATCGCTGGAGCATCGAAGACGGCCTGCCGCAACTGTCGGTGCTGGCGATTACCCAGGATGCTACAGGCTACCTGTGGCTTACGACGCAAAACGGTGTTGCCCGTTTCGATGGCGTCCGCTTCCGGGTGTTCAATGTCGAGAATACGCCAGCCTTGCGTGCAAACATCATCGACCGCACGCTTCTGGGTCGCGACGGCAGTCTCTGGTTCGGCTCCGCACGAGGGCTGACGCGCTATCACAACGGCCTGTGGACGGCGATCGATCTGGTGCCCGGGCGCGACGTCATGGTCAGCGCCTTGCTCAACGACGCTGATGGCGAACTGCTGGTCGGCACCGACCAGGGGCTGTTCCGCATCGGCACCGAAGGCGTTCGGCGTGCCGGTCTGGAGGGCATCGCGGTGCTTTCCCTGGCGCGCACCGGGAAGGTGGTCTATGCCGGCAGCCACAGCATGGTGTACGAAATTCGCGGCGCAGCCACGCAAGTGCATACGCTCCCGGGCGACGCCGATGCGCCCGCCGTCACGGCCTTGCTGGCCACGCGAGACGGTCTGTATGCCGGCACCCGGCGTGGTCTGCAGCGCCTGCTCGACGGTCGCTGGGAAGTTCCGGACTGGGCACGGAACCTGTCGCAGCATCGGATCGAAGCCTTGTTTCGCGACTCCGACGACAATTTGTGGATCGGCACCACCCAAGGCCTGTACCGATACAACGCCGAGCATGGCCTGGAACACTGTTTGACATCCGCGCTGACGCAATCGGCCTGGATCGGCGCGTTCTTCGAGGATCGCGAGCGCAACTTGTGGATTGGCAGCCTGACCCACAGCCTGGCGCGCGTCTGGAATGGCTGGGTCTCGCGCATCAGCGTCGATGAGGGCCTGT
This sequence comes from Rhodanobacteraceae bacterium, assembly GCA_016717705.1. GTDB lineage: Bacteria > Pseudomonadota > Gammaproteobacteria > Xanthomonadales > SZUA-5 > JADKFD01. Next base: position 18,896 of record JADKFD010000034.1, read on the forward strand.
CCGATCCCTTCGTCTGGAGCGTGCTCAGCGACGGCAGCAGTCTGTGGATCGGCACCAACAGTGGCGTCGAGACGGTCGACGCCGACGGCTCGGTGCGCCTGGTCACCAGCACGCGCGAATTGCGCGATTCATCGGTTTACAACCTGTTCCGGACGGGCAACGGCGATCTGTTGATCGGCACACGCTCGGGAATGGCACGCTGGGACGGGCACCGGCTGGAGCGCGACCCGGCCTGGGAAGCCATTGCCACCGCCGGCATCCATGCGATCGTAGAGGAGGACCGCAACCATCTGTGGATCGGCACCAGCCTCGGCCTGTACGAACAGATCGACGGCACGCTGCGGCACTACGGGCAAGCCGACGGCCTGCAGGAATCGCGGATCCGCGCGCTGTTGCAGACCGATCGCGGCGATCTGTGGGTGGGCAGTGAACGCGGGCTCTTTCGCGGTGTCGACGGCAGTTTTCGGCGCATGGACCAACCGCCCGAGCTGACCCCGGCGCTGATCACCGCGATCCTGCCATGGAGCGACTCGCGCCTGCTGGTGGCCACCATGGATGCCGGCCTGTTCATCGGCGCCCCGGGTAGCTTCCGCCAGATCACCAGCGCCCACGGCTTGCCCTACAACGGCGCCTTCGCCCTGGCGAGCGAGGGTGGCTGGGTCTATGTCAGCAGCCCGGACGGTGTCTACCGGCTGGCGCTCAGCGACATCGACCGCTTTCATGTGGAAGGTGGCCGTTTGCTCGCCGACACGATTACCCAGACCGGCTCCAACCATCCGGGCGCGCTGCGCGCTCGTTGCTGCAACGGCGGCGCCCAGGCGCGCATCGCCCGCATCAATGAGAGCCTCTGGTTGCCGACACTCGATGGCGTATTGCGCATCGACACCGGGCATATCCGTCGCAGCACGCTGTCGCCGCCGGCCGTCGCCGAGTCGCTGGAACACCTCGGCGTGACCTACGAAGGTCCGGGGCCATTCAAACTGGACGGCGCCAGCGGCGACGTGTCGATCGAGTATTCCGGACTGGCGCTGCAGGACCCGATCGGTCTGCGATTTCGCTATCGACTGGTGGGCTACGACGAGCGCTGGCGTTCGGCCGGCGATCGCCGGGTGGTCTATTACACCAATCTGGCCCCAGGCGCGTATCGCTTTGAGGCAATCGCAACCAGCAGCGCCGGCCTGGAGAGCCCAACCGCGGCGGTCGTGCGTTTTCAGTTGGTCCCGCCGTTCTATCGCGCGTTCTGGTTCAAGCTGATGCTCGGACTGCTGGCGGCGGGCCTGGGGCTGCTCGGCTGGCTGGCCTACCGGCAACGTCTGCAGTCGCGCGAACGCGCGCTGGAACAGCAGATCCAGCGACGGACCGCAGAACTCGATCGCGCCAACGAGCGTCTGCGCTCGGCCAATCGGGCGCTGGTCGAGGAATCGCACACCGACGCGCTGACCGGCTTGCGCAATCGTCGTTTCCTCGCCCACTACATGGCGGACTGGCGCCGCAGTGGCGCCCAGGCGCGCAGCCAGCGCCTGGCTTTCGTGCTGATCGACCTGGATCATTTCAAGCGCGTCAACGATCTGCATGGCCACCTGGCCGGAGACGAGGTCCTGCGCCAACTGGCCGCCGTGCTGGTCGACTATGCCGGCAGCGACGGTTATCCGCTGCGCTGGGGCGGCGAGGAGTTCATGCTGCTGATGCCGGCCGAGGCGATTGCCGATGCCGCACTGTTCTGCGAAAACCTGCGCTTGCGCATCAGCGAGAAGGAACTGCGTCACTCCGGCGACCGTGTCAGTCGCGTAACCGCCTCGATTGGCTACGCCCTGTTCCCGGCGCTGGCCGACCAGAGCGACGCCGACGACTGGAATCTGTCGCTGGAACTGGCGGACGCGGGCCTGTATCTGATCAAGTCCAGCGGACGCAACGGCTGGGCCATCGTGCATGCGCGTGCGCATGCGCGCGTCGCCGATTTTGGCGCGGGGTTCAGCGGTCGCTTGCGCGAGTTGGCGACCGCCGGGCTGGTCCTGCTGGAAACCAGTCCGCGCCGGACGCGGTCAGGCGATGGCGGCTGAGCGCACGCTGGAGCGGAATCTGCCCCGACGATTGCCGCGCGATCCGGCGTCGCGTGAATGGCATCATGCGCTGCTCTGATTCGACCACCCATGCATGCGCGCCATCAATTTCCTGCTCGGCATTCTCGCTGCGCTGCTGGTTGCCGCAGCCCTGGGCGCAATCTGGTCGCTGACCGGGCTGGCCGGTTCCGGTCGCGCGTCCTGGTTTGCGCCGCTGGCGGCCGTGGTACTGGCGTTGGTGCTGCGCTTCAACAACCATGCCCCGGGCGGGCTGCGGGCACTGGTGTGCACGCTGTTGCTGGCACTGACCGCCGCCCACGCCAACTATCTGATGGCCGCGGGTTTCATCGCCGGACAGATGGGGCTGGAACTGCTCGATGCGCTGCGCATCATCGGGCTGGACATGGCCTATTCGGTCGCCCGCGCACACACCGACCGCGGCGATGCCATTGCCTACGCGATTGCGCTGGTGCTTGCGTTGTTGCTGGGATTTCGGCAGCCAGGGGAATTGGCGTCCAATGGTCAACCCAAACGCCGCAAGTCGTAGGGATCGGAGCGCGCCGGAGCGCGGAGATCGCCGAATTTGGAGTGCGCCGGCTCGCCGGCGCTTTGGATGCACTTTCGAATCGCGCGGCAACTGCATCCAGAGCGGTGGCAAGCCACCGCGCTCCAAATGCCCTGCGCCGTGCTCATCCGGAACTTGCGGGTAAACCCACCCCATAAAGACGCCTGGGCAAGTCGAACCTGGCTTCTCAACTTGGGGAATTCCGCGCAGGGCGCGGAATTCCCCCGACAATCAGCCCTTCAAGGCAACCAGCACTTCGTCCAGCATCTTCTTGGCATCGCCGAAGAGCATGCGGTTGTTCTCCTTGTAGAACAGCGGGTTGTCGACGCCCGCGTAACCGGAGGCCATGCTGCGCTTCATCACGATCGAGGTCTTGGCCTTCCACACTTCGAGCACCGGCATGCCGGCAATCGGGCTGGTCGGATCGTCCTGCGCTGCTGGATTGACGATGTCGTTGGCGCCGATCACCATCGCCACGTCGGTGCTCGGGAAGTCGTCGTTGAGCTCGTCCATTTCCATGACGATGTCGTAGGGCACCTTGGCCTCGGCCAGCAGCACGTTCATGTGGCCGGGCATGCGCCCCGCCACCGGATGGATGCCAAAGCGGATCTTGACGCCTTTTTCGCGCAGATGCTTGGTGATCTCGTAAACGGTGTGCTGGGCCTGCGCCACCGCCATGCCGTAGCCGGGAACAATGATCACGCTCTTGGCCTCGCGCAGCAGTTCGGCCGTTTCCACGCTGCTGATCGGCACTACCTCACCCGCCGGCTGCGCAGCCGCGCCACCCGGCGTCGCGCCACTGGTGGTGCCGAAGCCGCCGGCAATCACGCTGATGAAGTTGCGATTCATCGCGTTGCACATGATGTACGACAGGATGGCGCCGCTCGATCCCACCAGCGCGCCGGTGACGATCAACAGATCGTTGCTCAACATGAAGCCGGTGGCTGCCGCAGCCCAGCCCGAGTAGCTGTTGAGCATCGAGACCACCACCGGCATGTCGGCACCACCGATGGCCATCACCATGTGAACGCCGAACAGCAGCGCAATCGTCGTCATCACGATCAGCGGCGTCATGCCGTCACTGATGGAATGCGCGTTCAGGAACTCGCGCCCGAACCAGATCACCACCAGCAGGCCAATCAGATTGAGCCAGTGGCGCCCGGGCAGCAGCAAGGGGTTGCCGCCGATCTTGCCGGACAGCTTGCCGAAAGCGATGACCGAGCCCGAGAAGGTGACCGCGCCGATCAGGATGCCGACGTAGATCTCCATGTGGTGAATGCTGATCTCGACGGGGCTCAAGCCCGCCGAAGACGACGGATCGATGTAGCTGGCAAAACCGACCAGGCACGCCGCGAGACCGACCAGGCTGTGCATCAGCGCGACCAGCTCGGGCATCTGGGTCATTTTCACGGTACGCGCGGCATACAGGCCAACCGCCCCGCCCACAACCATGGCGCCGATGACCCAGGGAATGCCGGCCATGGTGACGCGCGGTCCGAAGACCGTTGCCAGCACGGCGATGGCCATGCCGATCATGCCGTAGAGGTTGCCGCGACGCGAAGTCTCGGGATTGGACAGCCCACCCAGGCTGAGGATGAACAGGATGATTGCGCCGATATAGGCGACAGTGACCAGACTTGCAGACATTGGTGTGTCCCCTACTTGTGGAACATCTGCAGCATGCGCTGCGTGACGGCGAATCCGCCGAACATGTTCACCGCGGTCAGTGCGAGTGCCGCCACGGCCATCCAGCGTATCCATCCGTCAGGTCCGAGCTGGACCAGCGCGCCGATGGCGATGATGCTGCTGATGGCATTGGTGACGCTCATCAGCGGCGTGTGCAGCGCCGGCGTCACGTTCCACACCACCATGTAGCCGACGAAGCAGGCCAGCACGAACACCGTGAAGTGCGCCAGGAAGGCCGGCGGAGCGCCGGAGCCGATGAACCAGAACAGCAACGCGGCGACCCCGAACATGATGGCCGTGCTTTTCGCTGATGCCGGGGCGCTGGCCTTGCCGTGACCACCGCTTTTCTTCTGCACCGGAGCCGCGGCTTTCGCCGCCGGTGGAGCAGCGACCGGCTTGGGCGCCGGGGGCGGCCAGGTCACTTCGCCGTTCTTGATGACGGTCAGGCCGCGGATGGCGTCATCGTCCATGTTGACGTCGATGATGCCGTCCTTGGTCTTGCACAGCTCTTCGGTCAGGCGGAACAGGTTGGTGGCGTACAAGGTCGACGACTGCTTGGCCAATCGACTGGTCAGATCGGTGTAACCGACGATGGTCACACCATGCTTGACCACCGCCTCGCCGGGCACGGTCAGCTCGCAGTTGCCACCGCGTTCGGCCGCCATGTCGACGATCACGCTGCCCGGCTTCATGCTCTTCACCATCTCGGCGGTGATCAGCTTGGGCGCGGGCTTGCCGGGAATCAGCGCGGTGGTGATGATGATGTCCACCTCCTTGGCCTGCTTGGCGTACATCTCGCGCTGGGCCTGCTGGAAGCCCTCGCTCATCACCTTGGCGTAACCGCCGCCGCCAGATCCTTCTTCCTCATACTCGACCTTGACGAACTCGCCACCCAGCGACACCACCTGGTCGGCCACTTCCGCACGGGTGTCGTTGGCGCGCACGATGGCGCCGAGGCCCGCAGCCGTGCCGATCGCCGCAAGTCCGGCCACACCGGCGCCAGCGATGAACACTTTGGCCGGCGGCACCTTGCCCGCGGCGGTGATCTGGCCGTTGAAGAAACGGCCGAAGGCGTTGGCGGCTTCGATGACAGCGCGATAGCCGGCGACGCCGGCCTGCGAGGTCAACGCGTCCATCTTCTGCGCGCGGCTGAGCATGCGCGGCAATGAGTCGATGGCCAGCACGGTGGCTTTCTTGGCGCTAAGTTGCTGCATGAGTTCCGGGTTCTGCGCCGGCCAGATGAAGCCGATCACCGTACCGCCTTGACGCAGCAGACCGACTTCCTCGGTCGTCGGAACGCCGACCTTGAACACGATGTCGGACGCCGCCCACAGATTGGCCGCGCCCTGGATGATCTTCGCGCCTGCGGCGCTGTAGGTCTCGTCACTGCAATTGGCCGCATCGCCGGCGCCGGATTCAACGGCGACCTTGAAACCCAGCTTGATCAGCTTCTCGACAACTTCGGGGACGGTCGCGACGCGCTTCTCGCCCGCAATGACCTCTCGTGGTACACCGATAGTCAGTGACATTCAGATCTCCATGACTCGCTTCGTAAGCATTGAGAATACGGTCCGGACCGCAAGCTACCCATGCGATCCCTCTCCCCCGTTGACGCGCATCAAAAAACCGCCGCCTGAGTGCCGGTCGCGTCGCTCCGATCCTCGGCTTTGGCGTGCATGCTACGACTTTCGGGCCGCACCGAGACGAGTTACCCAAGTAGACTCGCAGCATCACACGCAAAGTCGGCAGCCATGAGCATCGAAGGCAAACTGAAACCACTGACCGCACGCCACTCGACCCCCTCTCGACTGCTGGGAGCACCGGGGCCCACCGAAGAGGAAGTACGGGCGCTGGTCGAGGCTGCGGCGCGTGTGTCCGACCACGGTCGCCTGCAGCCATGGCGCCTGCTGGCCATTCACGGCGAGGCCCGTGGCGCCCTCGGGCGCGCTCTGGTGGCATTGCGCGAGGCGCGTGGCGAGGTGCTCGACGAAGCCGCGCGCAGCAAGGATCTGCAGCGTTTCGCGCACGCACCGCTGGTGCTCGCGGTGATTGCCAGGATCACGCCAGAGCACAAGATTCCGGAAGTGGAACAACTGCTGTCGGCCGGGGCGCTCGCACAGAATCTGCTGATCGGCGCCTGCGCACTGGGCTATGGCGCCCAGTGGCTGACCGGCTGGCCGGCCTACGATTCCCAGGCTCAGCGCACGCTCGGCCTGGAGGCCAACGAACGAATCGTCGCCTTCATCCATATCGGCACGCCGCAGGGCGAAGTCGTCGAACGCGACCGACCACGATATGAGCAACTGGTGTGCGACTGGCGTCCGGCCGACATGCCCGCCATCTGAGGGTGAGCAAGGAGCGTGTCTGTCTGGTCGATGCCAGCCTCTACATCTTTCGTTCGTGGCATGCGCTGCCGCCGGACTGGCGCGATCGAGAGGGCTGGCCGACGCATGCGGCGCAAGGATTCACCAGCTTCCTGCTGCAATTGCTGGAGCACATACGCCCCGAGTTCCTCGCCGTGTGCTTCGACGAGTCACTCGCCAGCGGTTTCCGCAATGAGATCTACCCCGCGTACAAGGCCAATCGCGAGCCGGCCGATGAGGCCCTGGTGCGCCAGTTCGCGCATTGCCGGGCGATCACGCGGCACCTGGGAATCAGCGCCCATTCCGACCAGCGCTATGAAGCGGACGACCTGATCGGCTCGCTGGCGCGCGTGGCGCGCGAAAACGGTCATCCAGTCCTGCTGATATCGGCCGACAAGGACCTGACCCAGTTGCTCGGCGATGGCGATGCGCAATGGGATTTCGGCCGCGAAACGCGCTACGACGGCGACGCCGTCGAGAAGCGCTTCGGCGTGCGGCCCGAGCAGATGGTCGATTTGTTGGCCCTGGCCGGCGATCCGATCGACAACATTCCCGGCGTCCGCGGCGTCGGCCAGATCAGCGCCGCCCGGCTGTTGCGCCACTTTGGCACGCTGGACGAACTCTATCGGCGCATCACCGAAGTCGGACAACTGAGTCTGCGCGGCGCCAAGGCGCTGCAGGCACGCCTGATCGAACAGCGCGAGCAGGCCTACCTGTCGCGGCAATTGACGCAGATCCACTGCCGCGCGCCGGTGCCCGACGACATCAGCGTGCTGCGCCCGCAACGCCCCGACCTGTCCGCCCTGGCTGCTCTGTTCGATGAGCTCGGTTTCGGGCCCTTCCTGCGCCGCCGTGCCGAGGCGGTCGGGGCGCGCGATCGCGACGAGCGGCCTCTCGCGCCGATGTGGGGAGCGACGCGCGTGCGTCGCGACCGGGGGGGGCGGGGCGGGGCGCGCGCCGGGTTCCGATGTGGCCCGATCGCGACGTGCACGTCGCTCCTACTTGCCCGGCAGCATCAGCATCTCGGCGCCCTGGGGCTCGGCATCCCAGGCAAAGCGCGCGGAGACCTTGTACAAGGAACGCGCTTCGGGCATCTCGCCCTCCAGCGGCTTGCCGTCGGCGCCATACACATCGCGCTGACTGTTGCAGATGAAGTAAAGATCCTTGCCTGCCAGCGTGCCGAATGTCGGCATCACCATGGCGTCCTTGTTCGCCTCCAGCGGCTGCACCGATTCGATGATGCCCTTCACCGGATCCAGCTTGATGCGGATCACGCGGGTGGGAATGCTGCCATTCTGCACGGCGATCAAATGGTCTTCGAAATAGTAGATGCCATCGATGCCGCCGAGGTTCTGTCCTTCCTTCGCCAGTTCGCGCACTTCGCTCTTGCCCAGATCGGCCACGCGCAGGCCGAGTTCGTAGTCGATGAAGTAGAGGAATTTCTGGTCCGGACTGACCGTAATACCGCGCAGGCTCGTGGCGCCGGGCACATCGAACAGTGTGCGCAAGCTGCCACCCTGCACCTGATAGACGACGTTGGCGATGGCATCGGTCGCATACACGGTGCCGTTGTTGGCCACGGTGATCGATCCGAAGTTCTTCAGCTTGCCGTCGGCAGGCAGCGGATAAGCCTCGATGATTTCGCCCTTGGCCAGGTCGAACTTCAGCAGCGCCGCAAAGCCCAGTTCATTCGGCTTGTGCTGCGCGTACTGCGGCGCGCCGGCGGTACCGATCCAGAGAAAATCGCGTGCCTCGTCCACTGCCATCGCGAACACGCTCTTCAGTCCCGGCGTGGTTCCCGGCTTGGCAAAAACGCTGGTGCTGCCGTCGTCGCTGACGCTCAGGATCTCGCCGGTGCGCACGCTGCCGACCAAAAAGCGCTTGCGCTTGGCGTCATAGGCGACGCTTTCGATCAGTTCCGGCGCGTCCTTCAGGGTGATCGCGACCGCGCCTTCGCCGAAGGGCTTGGCGTTGGTCTTCAGCCCATCGACGATGTACTTGTAGGCCTGCGTGGCACGAATCGGTTCGAAGTCCTTGTCCGCATCCGGATTCATCGCCAGACCCGATTTCTGGATCTTGATCATCTGATTGTAGGCCTTGGTCTTCAGATCCTGCATCGCATAGGCCTCAGCGAGACGGTACTGGAAGATCGGGCTGTACGGGCGCAACTGCACCAGTCGCTCCATGGCGTAGGTGTAGCGGCGCATGTCCTTTTCCAGCTTCCAGCCTTCGGCGCGCTGCGACACGATGGCGGGATCGGTCAACTTGGACAGTTCCACCTCGGTGTCGGTCGGCGGCGGCGGCGGCGCATTGCGCAGGGCCTGCGCAGACACGGACGAGGCGGCGCACCAGAGAACGGCGGCAGACAGACACACAGCGAGGGTCTTTGAATTCATGGTTCCAGGGGCAAGGCTTTGAGGTGTGACGGGTTGGTGGAAAACAGCGTTGACGCTGCCACGGCGGCCGCGCATGGCATTATCGCCCGCGTTCGCCGTCATCGCGAACCGGAAAAGACCCTGAGCCAGCGGATAAGTTCCCGACATGACCGACAATGCCATCGATACCCTGTATGCCGGCCGCTACCTGCGCCTGTGCAAGCGCGGCAGCTGGGAATTCGCCGAGCGCACCAATCCGCAGGGCGCGGTGGTCATCGTGGCGATCACGCCGGGTGATCGCGTGCTGATGGTCGAGCAGTACCGCATACCGATCCAGTCGCGCACGCTGGAGTTCCCGGCCGGCCTGGTGGGCGACCAGCAGGATTTTGCCGACGAGTCCTGGCGCGAATCGGCGCAGCGCGAGCTGCTCGAGGAGACCGGTTGGTCCGCCGAACGTATCGACAGCATCATGAGTGGCCCGAGCTCCGCCGGGATGACCACCGAAATGATGCACTTCGTGCGCGCCAGCGGCCTGCGCCAGGTCAACGCCGGCGGCGGCGACCCGAGCGAGAACATCATCGTCCACGAAGTCCCGCGGGCGACCATCGCCCAATTCGTCGCCGCGAAAATGGCCGCGGGCTATGCGATCGATCCGAAGGTCTATGCCGGCATCTACTTCCTCGATTTCGATGCCGCCGGGAAGCCACATTCGGCTTGATGTCGGTGGACCAGGAAGCTACCTTCGATCTGATCGCCGACCGCCTGGCCGGCGAACGCTGGCTGGTGATTGCCGACTGGCTGGAACCGCCGCTGCAGCAAGCCCTGCTGGCGACCTCACGGCAGCGTGCGCAGTCGGGACTGCTGAGCCCGGCACGCGTGGGACGCGCGGACCTTCTGCATCGCGCTCCCGACGTCCGCGGCGATGCCATCCAGTGGCTGGAAGCCAGCGATTCCGCCGGCTGCGTGCTCAGCCTGCTGCAACGCCTCGACGAATTGCGTGCGGCGCTCAACGAACGCCTGTACCTGGGTCTGGTCGCGATCGAGGCCCACTTCGCCCACTATCCCCCGGGCGCGCGCTACCAGCGGCACCTGGATCGCTTCCGCAGCGATGATGCACGGGCGCTGTCGGCGGTGATCCATCTGGGCGAGCCCTGGCTGGGCGAGCATGGCGGCGAGCTGCGCCTGTACCTCGAAGGCCCCGACGGCGAAACCAGCATCGATCTGCCCCCTGCCCCAGGCCAGTTGGTGCTGTTCCTCAGCGGCGAGATCGAGCACGAAGTGCTGCCGACGCGGCGCGACCGTTACAGCGTGGCGTGCTGGATGCGCCAGCGTCCCATGTAGCCCGGTGTACGCGCGAAAGCGCGTTCACCGGGTGCTTGTCTCAAGCCCGAGCCGGTGAACGGCTGCGCCGTACACCAGCCTACCAAAGCGGCAAGATCGATGCCCCGGAAAAGAAAAACCCCGACAGAAACCTGCCGGGGCGGAGGGTGCAATAACTGATGAAACGCGATCAGGCTAGCGGCCGGGACAGCCTCCGGACCGGCAGCCAATTCTTGTTCAGGCAGCCTTTTCGTCGAGGAACTGCTCGTCCTCGGTGGAGCCCTTCAGCGCGGTGATCGACGAGTGCGCGCCGGCGATGACCTGGGTGACCTGGTCGAAATAGCCGGTGCCGACCTCGCGCTGATGCTTGGTCGCCGTGTAACCCAGCGGCTCGGCGGCGAACTCGGCCTGCTGCAGTTCCACGTAGGCCGACATCTGGCGTGCCTTGTAGCCCTTGGCCAGCTGGAACATCGAGAAGTTCAGTGCGTGGAAGCCGGCCAGCGTGATGAACTGGAACTTGTATCCCATCGCGCCCAGCTCGCGCTGGAACTTGGCGATGGTGGCGTCGTCCAGGTACTTCTTCCAGTTGAAGCTCGGCGAGCAGTTGTAGGCCAGCATCTTGCCCGGGAACTTGGCATGGATGGCATCGGCGAACAGCTTGGCGAATTCCAGGTCCGGCTTGCCGGTCTCGCACCAGATCAGATCGCAATACGGCGCATAAGCCAAGCCGCGCGAGATCGCCTGGTCCGGGCCCATGTTGGTCATGTAGAAACCTTCCACCGTGCGTTCGCCGGTCAGGAAAGGCTTGTCATTGGGGTCGATGTCGCTGGTGACCAGATCGGCGGCCAGCGCATCGGTGCGCGCGACGATGATGCTCGGCACGCCTGCGCAATCGGCCGCCAGACGCGCGGCGATCAGCTTCTGCACCGCTTCCTGGGTCGGCACCAGCACCTTGCCGCCCATGTGGCCGCACTTCTTGGCGCTGGCCAGCTGGTCTTCCCAATGCACGCCGGCAGCACCGGCTTCGATCATGTGCTTCATCAGTTCGAAGGCATTGAGCACGCCACCGAAACCCGCCTCGGCGTCGGCGACGATCGGCTGCAGCCAGTCGAAATCGGCGTCACCTTCGGCGTGGTGCAACTCATCGGCGCGCAGCAGCGCGTTGTTGATGCGGCGCACCACATTCGGCACCGAATCGACCGGGTACAGCGACTGGTCCGGGTACATCGCACCGGCGGTATTGGCGTCGGCGGCGACCTGCCAGCCGGACAGGTAAATGGCCTTGAGGCCGGCCTTGACCTGCTGCATGGCCATGTTGCCGGTCAGCGCGCCGAGCGCATTCACATAGTCCTCGGTGTGCAGCGACTTCCAAAGCTTTTCGGAGCCCATCTTGGCGAGCGTGTGCTCGACCGGGACCGTGCCACGCAGGCGGACGACGTCTGCCGCGCTATAGGGGCGAGTCACGCCCTTCCAGCGGGGGTTGGTCTTCCAATCGTGTTCCAACTGCTCTTGGGTCAAGAAAGCCATGGTTCAGCCTCGCTCACGTTGCAAAAGTAGCCCGTAGGCCGGGAGGGTAAGAAAACGCTCGAAACGCTCGGCCAGAGCCAGCTGCTTCAGGATGTCTGCGGCAGCGTCAAGGTCGGTGGCGCTCAATGAGTGATTGCCAGCCTTGAGCTTAAGCACTTCCTCATTGAGCCACTGCTCAACCTTGGCCGCATCGATGATCCGACCATCGTCCAATAGCGCGCCGGTGCGCACCCACTGCCACAACTGGGCGCGGGAGATCTCGGCGGTGGCGGCGTCTTCCATCAGGTTGTGGATCGGCACACAGCCGTTCCCGGAGAACCAGGAGCCGATGTACTGCAGCCCGATGTTCATGTTCAGGCGCACGCCGGCCTCGCTGATCGTGCCCTCCTGCGGGCGAATCAGGTCCTCGGCGCTCACCACCACATCGTCGCGCAACTTGCCGAGCTGGTTGGCGCCGGGCATGTGGCGATCGAAGATCTCGCGGGCTATCGGCACCAGGCCCGGATGCGCCACCCAGGTCCCGTCGTGGCCGTCGCCGGCCTCGCGCTCCTTGTCCGCGCGCACCTTGGCCAGTGCTGCCTCGTTCGCTTCCGGGTCGTTCTTGATCGGAATCTGCGCCGCCATGCCGCCCATCGCGAAGGCGCCGCGGCGATGGCAGGTCTTGATCAGCAGCTGCGAGTAGGCCTTCAGAAAGCCCTTGGCCATGGTCACCTGAGCGCGCTCCGGCAGCACCCGGGTGGCGTCGGTCTGGAAGGTACGGATGTAGCTGAAAATGTAGTCCCAGCGTCCGCAGTTGAGGCCGACGATGTGCTCGCGCAGTTCGTAGAGGATCTCGTCCATCTCGAAGGCGGCGAGGATGGTCTCGATCAGCACCGTCACCTTGACCGAACCGCGCGGCAGGCCAAGGCGCGTCTCGCAATGGTCGATCACCAGATTCCACAGGCGCGCTTCGAGATGACTCTCGAGTTTCGGCAGGTAGAAATACGGACCGCTGCCGCGCTCGATCAACTCGTGGCCGTTGTGGAACAGGAACAGCGCGAAGTCGAACAGGGAACCGGAGACCGGCTCGCCATCCAGAGTTACGTGCGCCTCGTCCAGATGCCAGCCGCGCGGACGCACGATCAGCGTCGCCAGTTGCGGATTCAGCCGGTAGGCCTTGCCTTCCGGCGAGACGAAGTCGATCTGGCGGCGGATGGCGTCGAAGAGATTGCCCTGTCCGCCGATCTGGTTGTCCCAGGTCGGCGCGTTGGAATCCTCGAAATCGGCCATGAAGGTCTTGGCGCCGGAATTCAGCGCATTGACGATCATCTTGCGCTCGACCGGCCCGGTGATCTCCACGCGCCGATCCCAAAGATCCAGCGGAATGCCCGCCACTTTCCAGTCACCCGCGCGGATGGCCGCGGTTTCGGGCAGGAAACCCGGCAGTTCGCCCGCGTTGATACGCTCCTGCCGGGCCGCGCGCGCGGCCAGCAGCCGCTTGCGTTCAGGCATGAAGCGGGCGCAGACATCTTCGAGGAAAGCCAAGGCGGCGGGCGTCAGGATGCGCGCGGCATCGGCGACGGGAGGTGCAGCAATGCACAGGCGCGTGGCCTGCGCAGGCGAATCCGGATTCATAGGCTGCTCTCGTTTGCGGCCCTGCGCAGCCCCCTCCCAGAGCCTGCGCAGCAGATGAATCCGAGCCTAACGGACGATTACCGAGTGCGCAAACCGGACGAAAGTCGGGGGCGTTGGGTCGGTTGCTGGTTGCTGGTTGCCGGCTGGCCGGTGCCGAGGTCACCGTGATGCCGGCCGTGACATCGATGGCATCATGCGGACCGCCGACACTCGGCGAGACGTCACCGCGCCGCTGAAACGCGCGAATTGCGGTTAGCCCCTGACGCTCGGCCGCCGAGCAATTCAACCTGCAAACCGATCCGCCCGCCCAATAGCGCTGGCCGCCCTCACCGCGGCGCGTCGACGCCTTCCTCGTGCGGACATCCGATGATCCGGTCGCGCACCACCACCTATGCCGTCGGATGCATTCACAATGGCGGATGGTCGCCAGGCGCAGCGGCGTCGCCCGGCCTTGGCGGCAGCCGCGCCAACGGTTTCAGCCTCGCGATTCGGCGCCGCTGCGGATCGAACGGGTGCCACCTTGCTGGCCTCCAGGCTCCGGGCCGTAACAGGCGAGGGTCGCGACGGATAACCCGCATGCCTTTGACGCAGGCGTTTGCGTTTCCTGCGATGCAGTTGGGCTTAGCGCGAACGCCACCCCCGCAGCAGGCTGCAGGTCCACCCGGTTCAGCGCCGGAACCCGCCGCCCGGCGGCATGCCGCCGCCCGGCATCCCACCGCCCATGCCACCCTTGAGCGCGCGCAGCATGCCCTTGATGCCGCCGCCGGAGAGCTTCTTCATCATCTTCTCCATCATCATGTGCTGCTTGAGCAGCTTGTTGATGTCGGAGGGATGGGTGCCGGAGCCGCGCGCGACGCGGACTTTGCGCGAGCCGTTCAGCAGGTCGGGGAAGCGGCGCTCCTTGGGCGTCATCGAATTGATGATCGCCACCATCTTGCGCACTTCCTTGTCGCCCAGGGCACCTGCGGCGGCGGTGTCGCCCATCTTCGGCATCATCGGCAACTTGTCCATCAGTTGCGCCATGCCGCCCATGTTCTGCATCTGCAGCAACTGTTCGCGCATGTCGTTGAGATCGAACTTCTTCCCGCTGGCCATCTTGGTGGCCAGCTTCTCCATCTTGTCCTGATCGGACTTGCGGGTGACATCCTCGATCAGCGACAGCACGTCGCCCATGCCGAGGATGCGCGAGGCCACGCGGTCCGGGTGGAACGGTTCCAGCGCATCGAGTTTCTCGCCGGCACCGAGGAACTTGATCGGCCGCCCGGTCAGATAGCGCACCGACAGGGCGGCGCCGCCGCGCGCATCGCCATCGGTCTTGGTCAGGATCACGCCAGTCAACGGTAGCGCTTCGGCAAACGCCTTGGCGGTGTTGGCGGCATCCTGGCCGGTCATGCTGTCGACCACGAACAGGGTTTCGATCGGATTCAACGCTTTGTTGAGCTCGGCGACCTCGGCCATCATCGCCTGGTCGATGGCCAAACGACCGGCGGTATCGACGATCAGTACATCGATCAGCTGGCGCCGCGCGGCCTCGAGCGCGGCGCGCGCGATGTCGAGCGGCTTCTGCTCCGGCGTGCTGGGAAAGAACTCGGCGCCGACCTGCCCTGCCACCGTCTGCAGCTGCTGGATCGCCGCCGGACGGTAGACGTCGCAGCTGACCACCATGACGCGCTTCTTGCGCCGTTCCTGCAGCAATTTCGCCAGCTTGCCGGTGGTGGTGGTCTTGCCGGAGCCCTGCAGGCCCGCCATCAGCACCACGGCAGGTGCCGGGCAGTTGAGGTTCAGTTCCTCATTGCGCGAACCCATCACCGCGACCAGTTCGTCGTGGACGATCTTCACCAGGGTCTGGCCCGGTGTCAGGCTCTGCAGCACTTCCTGGCCAATCGCCCGGCCCTTGACGCGCTCGATCAGCGCCTGCACCACCGGCAGCGCCACGTCGGCCTCGAGCAAGGCAATGCGCACCTCGCGCAAGGCTTCGCGCACGTTCTCTTCAGACAGGCGGCCGCGGCCGCGCAGGCGGTTGACGGTCTCGGTGAGGCGTTTTTGCAGATTCTCGAACATGGCACTTCGTCAAGCGGACTCGAAGGACGCGCACTCTACGGGCTTCCGGTCGAAGCCGGAAGCGGCGAGCGGACTGCGGTTCATGGATTCTGTTGTTGGTCGAAATGCATCGCGCGCGAGCGCGCTCCTGAAATTCTTGCGGAGTCATTCGTCAAATTCGTTGGAGCGCGCTCGCGCGATGCTTCTTGATCGAATACCGACCGTCTCTCGATTGCCCTGTGCCATCATCCAGCCATGCTTGATGCCATTTTGCTCACTCTGACCATCCTCGGCTATGGCGCCGGTTCCACGCTGCTGCTGCTGGCGGCGTTCGGCGTGCGCAATGACCCGCCCGGGTGGGCGATCGGTGCCGGGGCGGTTGCCCTCGCGGCACACGCGGCATGCTGTTCGTTCCGACCTTGCATGGCGTGCCGCTGAGCACCAGCTTTCTTCGGCGCGCTTATCGCTGGTTGCCTGGGCCATGGCCACGGTGATGACCATCACCAGCGCCGGATCGCGCGCGCGCGTGCTGCTGGCGATGATCTGGCCGATCGCGCTGCTGGCGGCTGCGGCCAGCGCACTGGTTCCCAACGCGACCGCCAGCGCGCTCTCCGGCTGGCAGATCCGCTTGCACGTGGTGATTGCACTGTCCGCCTACGCCCTGCTGAGCATCGCCGCACTGCAAGCGGTGGTGGTGGCCTGGCAGGAACGCAGCCTGCGGCGCAAACATCTGTCGCTCGCCTTGCGCGCGCTGCCGCCGCTGTCGGCGATGGAAGAATTGCTGTTTCAGTACATCATCGCGGGATTCGCGCTGCTGACCCTGACCGTGCTCAGCGGCGCGCTGTTCATCGAAGACTGGATGGCCCAGCATCTGGTGCACAAGACCGTACTGACGATCCTTGCCTGGGTGGTGTTCGGCATGCTGATCTTCGGCCGCTGGCGTTTTGGCTGGCGCGGCCGCACCGCGGTCAACTGGACATTGGCGGGCATGGGCGTGCTGCTGCTCGGATTCTTCGGCAGCAAGCTGGTGCTGGAGCTGGTGCTTGCGCGTTGACCGGCGCCAGGCGTTGCGCCGGCGCTTGCGTCCATCGCAGCACCCGCGGCACATGATCTGCGCGCAACACGCGACTTTGGCAGCGATCTCGGCCGTCGCCGAATCAAAGGTTTACGTCGGCTCCGGCCCCCTCGACGACCGGGACCGGCGTTAGCCGCTTCGGCGAGGGGGGGGCCGGGGGGGCGCCTTAAAACCCCCCCTTTTTCCGCCCCGGCCCCCCCCCCCCCCCCCCCCCGCCCCCCCGGCCCCCCCCCCCCCCCCCCCCCCCCCCCGATCTCCGGTTTCCCGCGCCGGCCATTTCCCCCTTGGCGCATACTCGGTCCATGGCCCGATCAGCCGTCTTGTGCTTGTTTCTGTTGCTGTGCCAGTTGCTGGCAACGGGCGCGCCGGCCCAACCGCTGCCGCCGGACACGGGATTTCCGTCGCAACCGGCGGCCGTGCGCGACTTGCGCGCCAATTTTGATCTGTCGGCGGAGCAACTGCGCCTGCACGCGCTGAGCTTGCGCCAACAGCAGGTCGATCCCGTCGCGCGGGCCTGGGCCACCCTGGCCCTGATCGAATTCGAGAACGAACTCGAGCACGAGCCCGAGGTCTTTGCCTTGCTGGACGAGCTGAACGCGAGCAGCGTCGCCCTCAAGGTTCACGACCTGCGCTTTGCGACGCTCGAACTCAGCGCCGTCGTCTACATGCACCGCAACCGGGTCGAGCAGTCGCGCGCCGCGCTCGACGAAATGCAACAGATGGTGAGCCAGTTCCCCAACCGGCAATGGCAAACGCTGTTACGGCATGACGAGGGCGTGCTGCAGCGCAAACTGGGGCGTTTTGACCAGGCGCTGACGGATTTCGAAGCCGCGGCCGAACTGCAGAAGGATGGATCCAATCCATCCCTGTTGGCCCGCGAACTCAATTCGATCGGCATGCTGCATGGACGCACCGGTCGCTTCAGTGATGCCGCCCTGGTGCACAACGAAGCCTTGGCGCTGGCGCGCAAAGCCGGCGACAAGCCGGAAATGGCGCGCAGTCTGCGCCTGCTCGGCGTGCTCTACCGCAATCTCGACGACGAGGAGCGCGGCACCGAGTATCTGCGCGAAGCATTGGCCCAGGTGCAGGCCCGCAATCACCGCGAAGCGATCATCCTGACGGCCGAACTCGGGATTTCGCTGATGAACATGGAGCGCTTCGACGAAGCCGCCGGATTCATCGAGCAAGCGGTGGCGATGGCCGAGCAGTCGGGCAACGCACAGAACAAGGTCAACGCCTACAGCCGCATGGCCGACCTGGAACTGGTGCGCGGCCATTGGGAAAGCGCCAAGCGCTGGGTCGATCGCGCCTGGCTGGAATACGACCACGTGGCGGTGCGCGACCAGGTGCTGCTGGGCCTGAGCCGGGTGCGCGTGTTCAGCGCGCGCGGCGCCACCCCGGAAACACTGGCACAGGCGCGCGCGACGCTCGAAGGCGCGCGCAAGATTGGTGACCGCATCCTCGAGCGGGCCGCGCTCGATGTGGTCGCGGACCTGGAGCTTGGGCTCGGCGATGCCGCCAGTGCCTATGCCACCCGCAAGACGCACCAGAAGCTCGACAAGGAGCTGGCGATGGATATCGCCGGGCGCCGTATTGCGGTGCTCGAGGCCAGCCTCGAGCAGGAACGCGGCAACATGGAGAAGCAGCTGCTGACCAGCGAGAACCAGATCAAGGACCTGCGCATCACGCGCCAGCGCTACCTCGGACTGGCGCTGGTCAGCGGCATGATCGCGCTGGTTGCCGTGCTCTTGCTGCTGTTCTGGCGCGTGCGCACGATGCGCCGGACCAACGCCGAACTGCGCGCCAATCGCGACCAGTTGGCGCAACTGCATGCGGCCCTGCTGAAGACCAGCGAGCGCCTGGAGCATATGGCCAATACCGATGCGCTGACCGGCGTGGCCAACCGGCATGCGGTGATGCGTCGTATCGAAGAGCTCTGGCAGCGCGGCAGGATTGGCGGCGACGGCTGCCTGATGCTGATCGACATGGACCATTTCAAGCTGGTCAATGACCGCTACAGCCATCTGGCGGGTGACGCCGTGCTTCGAACTGCCGCCGAGCGCATGCTCACTGCCCTGCCCGACCAGGCGTTGCTCGGTCGCTGGGGCGGCGAAGAGTTCATCGTGGTGCTTCCGACCGTCGCCGAAGCGGACGCCCTGGCGATCGCAGAGCGGCTGCGACAACGATTGGACGACAGCGTCGAGTGGCAGCAGAGCGCCATTCGTTGCAGCGGCAGCATTGGGGTCGCCATGCTCGACGCAGCAAGGTTCAGCAGTGCCGACGAGTGGATTGCCGCCAGCGACCGTGCCCTCTACCGCGCCAAGCGCGAAGGTCGCAATCGCGTGCAGCTGGCCAGCCGCGACCCGGCCGAGGATCTGGCCCTGCGCACGCGGGCCAACGACTGAGACCGGCCTGCGGCCGGTTCTTACCGAACTTTGCGTAAGCCGTTGATTTTAATGTGGGAGCGGATTTACTCCGCGAGCTTCTCGCCATGGCGAGCAAAGCGATCGCGGGGTAAACCCGCTCGCACAACAACAGAACAAGCCCGCTCCACAGACTCGATGCGCGAACACGCGCACCGCCAGGGCGACCAGCACTCCTACAGCGCCAACTCCACCAGCGTCATCGTCGCGTCATCCGGATCCAGGCGCGAGGTGAAACCCAGGCGATGCATCAGCTTCAGCATCTTGCGGTTCTGCGAGATCACGGTGCCTTCCATATGCTGCAACTTGCGCTCGCGGGCGACGTCGATCAGCGCCTGCATCAGGATCGCGCCGAGGCCCTTGCCCTGCCATTGGTCGTCGATGACGATGGCGAACTCGCAGCTGCGCATGTCGGGATTCAGCATGTAGCGGGCGACACCGGCGAAGCGATGCGATGACGCCGATTCGACGGTTCCGTCAATCGAGCCGGCGTCGACCGGCGCTTCGACCACCAGCGCCATGTCGCGCCAGTAGTCGATCTGCGAATAGCGCGCCAGTTGCCGCGGCGACAGCTCCTTGACGCTGGCGACGAAACGAAAGTAGCGCGTCTGGTCGGACAGGCCGCGCACGAAGTCCTGCAGGGTGGGCGCGTCCTCCGGCCGGATCGCGCGCAACAGACAGACGCTGCCGTCGGTCAGCGCGTACTCGTGTTCCAGCCCGGTCGGGTACGGCATGATCGCCATGTGCCCGTAAGGCAATTCCGGGGGGCGCTGATCCTGTTTGAGCACCACGCGCGCGTCGACCACGGTGACGCCGCGGTCGTCGACGATCAGGGGATTGAGATCGATCTCGGCAATTTCCGGCATTTCGCAGACGAGTTCGGAAATGCGCAGCAATGCCGCCTCGATCGCCTCCACCGCCGCGGGCGCAGCACCACGCCACTCACCGAGCATGCGCGATGCGCGCGAGCGTTCGATCAGGCGCCTGGCCAGGAAGCGGTTCAGCGGCGGCAGTTCCATCGCCTTGTCGGCAAACACCTCGACGGTGCGTCCACCGGCGCCGAACAGGATCACCGGGCCGAACAGGGTGTCGTTGACCACGCCGATGTAGAGCTCGCGAGCATGCCTGGAAGCGATCATCGGTTCGACGCCGATGCCGTCGATGCGTGCATTCGGCGCCCGTTGGTGCACACCATCAACCAGTTCGGCCCAGGCCGACTGCAACTGTCTGGCTCCACGGATATCGAGCATGACGCCGTCGACATCGGATTTGTGGGCGATGTCCGGCGAACTCACCTTGAGCACCACGGGATAGCCCAGCTGCTGCGCGATCAGGGTAGCTTCCTGCGGCGTGCGCGCCATCAGCGTCCGCGCAACGGGAATGTGGAACGCCGCCAGCAGCGCCTTGGATTCCATTCCCGACAGCAGGCTGCGGCCTGATGCAATCGCCTGCGCCAGGATCAGTCGCGCGCCGTCGAGGTCAGGTGGCTCGCCCTCGGTCAGCGCCGGCGGCGTCTGCCAGCTCAGCTGCTGGTTGCGGTAGAAGCTGGCCAGATTGCCAAAGGCATCGACCGCGGGCTCCGGCGTGCGGAAGGTCGGGATCCTCGATCGTGCCAGCAACGCGCGTGACTCGAGCACGCGCCGATCGCCCAGCCAGCAGGCGATCAGCGGCTTGCGGAAGCCGTCGCGCCGGTCGACCAAAGCCTGTGCATATTGCAGCGGGTCGCGGTCGGCCTTGGGCGCGAACAGCGCCAGCACGCCGTCGACACCGTCGTCGTCCATGATCGTCTGCACCGCCTGCGCGAAGTCCGGCGCCAGCACGCGCTCGCCAACGTCGATCGGATTGTGCCGCGTGGCTTGCGGAATGGACTGGCCGAGTCGCGCGATGGTGGCGTCGGACAGCGTGGCCAACCCGAGTCCGGACTCCTCGGCCCAGTCGCTGGCGAGCACCCCCGGACCACCACCGTTGGCGACGATCGCCAGGCGTCTGCCGGTCGGCCGATAGCGCGATGCCAGGCACTTCACCGCGGAAAACAGCTGCACGAAAAAACGCACGCGCACGGCGCCGGCTCGACGCAACGCGGCGTCGAAGACGTCGTCGTCGCCGACCAACGCGCGCGAATGCGTCTGCGCCGCCAGTGCGGTGGCCGGATGGCGGCCAGCCTTGAGCACGACCACGGGCTTGACGGTCGCCACGGCGCGCAGTGCCGACAGGAAGCTGCGTGGTTCGCGTACGCCTTCCAGATACAACACGATGCTCTCGGTAGCCGCATCTGCAGCCAGAAAATCGAGGATTTCGGCGAGGTCGATGTCGCGCTGATCGCCGATCGTGATCACCGCCGAAAATCCGACGCCCTGGTCCAGCGCCCAGTCGACCGTCGACGCCGCCAGCGACCCGGATTGACGCGCCATAGCCAGAACGTTTTCGACTTCGCCAGGATCCTGCACTTCGCCGCTCAGGACGGCCAATTCGATCCGCCACCGCTGGAAGGCCGGCAGCACCCGGGCAACGTCGCCGATATCCATCAGCAGCCAGGCCACATCGGCATGCACCGCCGGTTGCGCACTGGCGAGCAGCGCCGGCGTGAGCTCATCGACACGCGCCCTGCCGTCCGCCAGGCGCTCGGCCAGGGCTTCCCGCGCGACCGCGACATCGGCGGATCCGGGGGCGCACAGGACCCAGATGAGTTCGGGGTCGAACAAGGCGGTGAGGGAGTGCTTCTGCATGGCGATTCCTGGTCAGGACGATCGACCCTGCTCCCTCCGAATCAGGCCGTCGTCAACGCTGGCTACTGCTGCACAGCAGCCTACGCCAAGAGCTGCCGAGCTTTGCATCAGACAAAGCCGCCGAGCACCTTGATGTGGGCGAGCACGCTGCGCGACAGCGAGGGCAGATCGTAGCCGCCTTCCAGCGTCGATACGACGCGCCCATGGGCGTGCTCCCGGGCCACTTCGACGATCTGTTCGGTGACCCAGGCGTAGTCGGATTCGGTCCACAGCAGTTGCGACATGTCGTCGTCGCGATGGGCGTCGAACCCGGCGGAAATCACGATCAGCTGCGGCTGGAAGCGCTCCAGCGCCGGCAGCCAGTCGCGCGTCACTGCGCCACGCAGAGCGCTGCCATCACTGTAGGGCGGCAACGGCACGTTCACCATGTTGAAGCCGAGCGGATCGATACCGCTGGCCGGATACAACGGGTGCTGGAAGGTCGACACCATCAGCACGCGCTCGTCGCCGGCGAGGATGTTTTCGCTGCCGTTGCCGTGGTGCACGTCGAAATCGACCAGGGCCACCCGCGCCAGCCCATGTTGCTCGAGCGCGTGCAACACACCCACGGCGGCATTGCTGTAGAAGCAAAAGCCCATCGCCTCGCCGCGCGTGGCATGGTGGCCGGGCGGTCGCACGGCGCAGAAGGCGCGCTCGAATTCACCCGCCATGACGCCATCGACGGCACGCACCAGGGCCCCAGCCGCACGCTTGGCGGCGCGCAAGGTATAGGCATTCATGTAGGTGTCCGGATCCAGGTGCGCATAGCCGCTGCGCGGCTGGGCGGCATCGAGTTCGGCCAGATCGAGCGCGTTGTGGGCGTGCTGCAAAGCGCCGAGCGGCGCCTCCGGTGCCTCGATGTGGCGCAGCCAGTCGATGATGCCGGCAGCGGCCAGACGGTCCTCGATGGCGCGCAGGCGCTCCGGGCACTCCGGATGGCCGGGACCCATTTCGTGGCGCAGGCAGTCAGGGTGCGTGATGTAAGCCAGTGTCATCGCGCCCTCCAGCGCCGTGATCGGAATGCCGTCGAGACTAACCCTGAAGCCCCACCGGGGTTTGCGCTCCGACAAACTTTTGAGCCGATTCCTGGCGCGACTGCCATTTGCCCGCCATTCGCCGCAGCGACGGATCGGCAGCGGGATCGTCGATCAGCGTCGCGACCGCGATCCAGGCCAGCGCCAATGATTCGGGCGACACGACAAACTCCTCCGAACCCAGGCAGCGCACCAGATAACGCACATCCCAATGCACATGCGCCGGATCGCTGCCGCGCGCCGGGATCAGGTGCGCGTCGATATCGAAAATCTGCGGCTCGACCTGCAACTCGGCCAGACCGGACTCCTCCTTCGCCTCGCGCAGCGCCACGCGCGCCAGATCGCTGTCGCCGTCGGCATGGCCGCCCAGTTGCAGCCAGCGACCGAGCTTGCGATGGTGGGTCAACAGTACGCGTTGGCCATCGGCCGACACCAGCCAGCACGACGCGGTGAAATGGCCATCGGCGCGAGTGCGCTCGAACACGTCCGCGCGCACATCCGCTTGGAGCTGCCTTTCCAAACTCGCTGCAACCGCCGCGTGCCAGTCCGATCCCAACCCTGGTCGGCGCGCGGATGTTCACCTCAAGGAGGCCCCGCATGCTTTTCTGGCGCGTCAAACCGCTCGACCAGATTCTGGAAACCGCCGCAAAGAAGAGCCTCGTGCGCCAGCTCGGTGCCTTTCAGCTGACCATGCTTGGCATCGGCGCCATCATCGGTACCGGCATCTTCGTGCTGACCTCCGAGGCAGCGCAGAAAGCCGGTCCCGGCATGATGATCTCCTTTGTGATTGCCGCGGTGGTCTGCGCGCTGGCGGCTTTGGCGTATGCCGAACTGGCGGCAATGGTGCCGGTATCGGGAAGCGCCTACACCTATACCTACGCGGTCATGGGCGAGTTGATCGCCTGGGTGGTTGGCTGGGCGCTCATCCTCGAATATGCCGTTGCCGCGGGTGCGGTGGCGGTGGGATGGTCGAAGTACATGAATGGATTGATGAACAGTGTCGGGATGGGATTACCCGAGGCGCTCCGCTCGGGCCCCTACGACGGCGGTTCCTTCAACATCCTCGCCTTCGTGATTGTCTGGTTGATCACCGGTCTGCTGGTCATCGGCACCAGCAAGAGCGCCAAGGTCAACGCGGTTCTGGTCGCAATCAAGATCGTCGCCTTGACCGCGTTCATCGCCATCGCCGTACCCGCGGCGCAGGTGCAGAACTTCGAGCCCTTCCTGCCGACCGGCATGCTCGGCGTCTATGCCGCCTCCGCCTCGATCTTCTTCGCCTACGTCGGCTTCGACGCGGTGTCCACCGCGGCCGAGGAAACCAAGAACCCACAGCGCAATGTGCCCATCGGTTTGATTGGCTCGTTGGCGGTGTGCACCATTTTCTACCTGCTGGTGGGCTACGGCGCTGTCGGCGCCGGCGGCGCGCAGCCGCTTTTCGGTCCCGATGGCATCGCCCTGGAGACCGGCAGCGCAGAGTTCATTGCCGCGTGCAAGGGTTCAGAGGCGCTCGTGTGCACCGGCGAGCCGCTGGCTCACATCCTCCGCCAGCTCGGCTTTGCCAGTACCGGTAACTTCATCGCCCTGGCGGCCGGACTGGCTCTGCCGTCGGTGATCTTGATGATGATCTTCGGTCAGACGCGCATCTTCTTCGTGATGTCGCGCGACGGCCTGCTGCCGGCCGTGTTCTCGAAGGTGCATCCGAAGTTCCACACGCCACACGTGATCACCATCATCACGGGTGTGTGTGTCTCTGCGTTCGCAGCCATGTTTCCGGTCGGGGTGCTGGCCGACGTATCCAACAGCGGCACGCTGTTCGCGTTCTTCCTGGTGGCACTCGGCGTGCTGGTGCTGCGGCGGACCCAACCCGATCGCTATCGAGCGTTCCGCACGCCGTTGGCGTGGATCGTCTGTCCGCTGGCGATGGCCGGGTGCGTGTTCCTGTTCTTCAATCTCTCCGGCGCCACGGAGCTGTACTTCCTGATCTGGGCCGTGGTTGGTCTGGTGGTGTACGCACTCTACGGACGCAAGAACAGCGCCCTGGCCCCCGGGAATCAGTGATCCGGAGTCATCCGGAAGGGTCGGACCGGCGCAACGCCGGTCCGACTTCACCGCAACAGACTGCCTGTTTCGACCGCGGTCGCTATCCACCCAGGCCTTTACGCGGGTAGCATCAGCAACATCCCTTGGCCGGTTACCCGGCCGGGACAGCGTACAGCCGCTGTTTCCTTGTGGGTCCGTAGCTCAGTTGGATAGAGCACCTGGCTTCGAACCAGGTGGTCGGGGGTTCGAGTCCCTCCGGGCCCGCCATTCAGGCGCAATCGATATTTCTGGCTTCCGGGTGCGCTTGCCAGCGCGCGGCGCATGCGCGCTCAGGCCAACTCGTACTCGCCGAAGTCATAGTCCAGCCGGGCTGCCGGCGCACCGATGAAGCTACCCAGTCCGTAATCGACGCCCAGCGTGAACAGGCGCGCCAGGCTTTGTGCGTCGGGAATGAAATGGGCGACGATTTCGCGCCGCGATCGCGTGCGAAATCGAGAATCGGCGGCATCTGCGCCGCGTTGCGGTCGCCGTTGCATCCACCGCGATCAACTCCGGACGCAAGGCGTCGATGGCCGCGTCAAATCTGGCGTCGAGGCCGGTACGGCCAAAACACAGCGATACCCGGCACGCGCGCAATTCCTCGCGCACATCGCCGAGGTGATGCAGGCGCGCCTGGGCCTCGCTGTGGTCGATGCTGAGCACCAGACCGGCGTCACGAAGCTCGCGCTGGCGCATGCCGTCGCACAGTGCCTTGCGAAAACCGGGATCGATCAAGGACTCGACGCAGACGGCGACAAAGATTCTCAGTCCAGGCAGACGCTGCCGGAACTCGACCGCGCAATCGAGCGCCTGGGCAACGGCAAAGCGATCGAGGGCCTCGACCCGGCCGATGCGGCGCGCCAGCGACAGCCATTGGCGGCGGGTGATGATGCGCTCGCCATTGAGGTCTACACGCAGGCCGAGGTGCAGGTGGTATTGCGCCCGCGCGGCGCCATGCAACGGCACAATCGGCTGGTACAGGACCGCCGTGGCGGCGGGGGAAACCTCGACTGCCAGGGCTTTCTGGATCGCCAATGACAGTTCGGCCGGCAGATCGGACTGGACTTCGGCCAAGGCGCGCGTGACGCGTTTGCCGCCGGCATGCCGGGCAACGGCGATGCTGCGCTCGGCCAGATCGATGAGCGTTTCTGCCGAGAGCGGAGTATCCGGTGCCAACACCACCAGGGCGGCACTGACATCGCCGCAGCCGCGTTCCGCCAGCAAGGCGGAGAACTGCAGCCGGAGTGCCTCGGCGCGCGCCATCAGGGCGTCATCGGCGGCATGATTGATCAACAGTACAAAAGCATCGCTCTGCCACGGCGCGATGAACTCGTCGTCTGCCAGCAGCGCGCGCATCTGCGAGCCGATCAGAAACTGATTCTCGCGTTCGACCACCAGGTGGGCGTCGCGGGCGTGCAATCGACCCTCGTCGGCGGCGACCATCAACAGCGACCAGTGACAGCTTCTGTCGACGCCCAGCGTGCGCAATCTGCCGACCAACTCACCGGCATGCAGCAGTTGCGCCGAAGCCTGCGGCGGACGCTGGCTGAACTGGTGCTTGAGATGGCGCGCACGCCGCGCCCGCGTCACCACTGCGGTCACCAGATGCAGCGGTCGCACCGGCTTGACCAGATAGTCGTCGCCACCCGCGCGCAGCGCGTCGAAGCGGATGCGCTCATCTTGCTCGCCGGTGACGAAGACGATCGGCAACAACGCCAGTTCCGGCTGTTCGCGGATCAATGCCGTCAGTTGCGTGCCGTCGATGTCCGGCATGTGCAGATCCATCAGCACCAGATCGGGGGCAAATTTGCCGATCTCGTCGAGCACTTGCCGCGCATCCATCGCCAACCGGGTTTCGATACCCTGCTTGCGCAGGATCGCCTCGCAGTAGAGCGCCTGCGATCGATCGTCCTCGACGATCAATACGCGCAGATGATCCTGGCGCTGGCGCACCTGCACCAGTTCGCTGGCGCGCGCCACCAGATAGTCGAGGTCATCGCCCTCCAGCGAGGTGTCCGCGCCCGACGACAGCGCCAGCAGGCGCGCGCGGACATCGCGGCCGCGATTGACGTAGATCACCGTCGCACCGAGCGCCCCGCTGCCGCGCGCGGCCTCCAGGCGGTCGGCGATGGTGCCCAGGTCCATCAGGAAATCCTGGTCGATCAGCAGCGCGGCCAGGGCGGCGGGATCGAGCCGGGACAGCAGTTCGCCGGCGTCGGAAAAGCGCTCGATGGCATGCGATCCGGATGCCAGGCGCTCGACCAGAGTTCGCCACAGCGGCAGATCCGGCGCCAGTACCAGAATCTGCTTGCGGGTCATGGCACGCGGATCGCTGCCGGACACGCCGCGCAACACCTCCAGCGCTGCCTCCTCCAGTTGCGCCAGCTTTTGTCTCTGCGCGGAATTCGGCCCGGCGCTGTCGCCATCGACCAGAAAGCCGAGATACAGGGCGAGATCAGTCAGCGATCGCGCCAGCGGGCCACTGTCGCTGTCGCTGAGCTCATCGATCGCGGCAAGCAGTTCATCTTGTACCGCAGACGCTTCCGTCAGAGACCACGCGCCTTGGCGCAGCGACTGCCAGCGGCTCAGTGCGGCAACAACCGGATGCGCGGGTGGCGTGGCGGTGGGCATGACCGAGTCGAAACGGGTATTCGCCGCAACATAAGCCGCGGCGTCGCAAACCGGCTTGTCGCAGGTCAATCGCCGGCGCGGCGACACGATCTGCTGCATTCACCGATCCGGCCAAGGTTAATATCGGGCCATGCACGGTGACTCACTCTTCCTGGAAAGTCTGGCGGTGGTGCTCTGCGTGGCGGCGGCCACCACGGTGCTGTGCCAGCGCGTTCACCTTCCGGTGGTGCTGGGCTACCTGCTGGCCGGCGTGTTGATCGGGCCGCATACCCCACCCTTGCTGGTCGCGGACGCCGCGATCATCGGCACGCTGTCGCAACTCGGCGTGATCCTGCTGATGTTCTACATCGGCATGGAATTGTCCTTGCGCAAGCTCGCCGAAGTGGGCCCGCGCGGATTTGCGGTGGTGCTGGTGGAATTGGGCCTGATGCTGTCGCTCGGCTACGTTGCCGGTCGCCTGGCTGGATTCAACCCGATCGAATGCGCCTTTCTCGCGGCCATGCTGGCGATTTCGTCCACCACGATCATTGCGCGTACGTTCGAGGAGCAGCAGGTCCCGGCGCGCATGCGCGAGCAGGTGTTCGGTACGCTGGTGATCGAGGACATCTTTGCCATCCTGTTGATCGCGATGCTGACCACGCTGGCGACCACGCGCAGCCTGGATTTCGCCGGTCTGGCCGCTGCCGCCGGACGGCTCGGAATCTTCCTGACGGTGCTGATGATGGTCGGTCTGTTGATCGTGCCGCGGCTGATCCGTTTCGTGGTTTCGTTGAAGCGGCCCGAGACCACGCTGGTCACCTCGGTTGGCGTGTGTTTCGCCGCGGCCCTTGCCGCGCAGCAATATCAGTACTCGGTGGCCCTCGGCGCGTTCCTGGCCGGCTGCCTGGTGGCCGAATCCGGCGAGGGCAAGCGGATCGCGGCGCAGGTGCGGCCGCTGCGGGACATGTTCACGGCGGTCTTTTTCGTCTCGGTCGGCCTGTCGATCGATCCGGCACAACTGCTGGCGCAGAGCGGCTGGATCGTCCTGTTCTCGGCTTTGGTGGTGGTCGGCAAGTTCATCGGTGTTGCCATCGGCTTCTTCGCCACCGGCAGCGCGGTCCGCGCATCGGCGCAGGCCGGCCTGGCCATGGGCCAGATCGGCGAATTCTCGTTCATCATCGCCGGGCTCGGCGTCAGCCTGGGGGCGATCGACTCGTCGTTGTACCCGATCGCGGTCGGCGTCTCCTGCGTCACCACGCTGCTGACGCCCTTCGCAGTAAAACACTCAGGCCGCATCGGCGAGTGGATCGACGGCCGCTTGCCGCGACCCTTGCAGACCTTCGTGTCCTTGTACGGCAGCTGGATCGAACAACTGGGCAGGGCACGCCAGCGCGGCACACTGGGTGCCCGCGTCGGCCGACTGACGCGACTGATTCTTCTCGATGCGGCCCTGCTGGTGGCCCTGTTGATTGCATCCAGCGTCGGTGGCGACGAAGTGGCCACCTTTCTCAAGCGCAAACTGCCGTTTGCCGCCGACGCGGTGCGCTGGTCGGTGGCATTCGGATTCGTCGCTCTGGCCGTACCGCTGGCTCTGGGATTGTTCCGCCTGATCCGCGCACTCGGCGTTGCCCTGGCATTGGCCGCACTGCCGGCCGCTCCCGAGGGCCACGTCGATTTCGCGCAGGCGCCGCGACGCGCATTCGTCGTCGCCCTGCAACTGGGTTTGATGCTGCTGGTGGCGCTGCCCTGTCTGGCCCTGTTGCAGCCATTCCTGCCCGGCATTCGCGGGACCCTGCCCTTGCTGCTGCTGGTGCTGGTTGCCGGGTATGCCTTCTGGCGCAGCGCGACGCAGCTGCAGGGGCATGTGCGCGCCGGCGCGGAAGCACTGGTGGCAGCGGTCGCGGTGCCGGGCGCTACCGCCGATGAGCAGGCACAGGCACTGGATCAGATGGAACAACTGTTGCCGGGTCTTGGTGATCTGGCGTCGTTCGCGCTGGAACCCGGAAATCCCTGGCTGGGACGCACTCTGGCCGAGGTCAACCTGCGCGCCGTAACCGCCGCGACGGTGCTGGCCATACGTCGCGGCGACGATGCCGTGCTGACGCCAGACGGCAAACAGGCGCTGCAGCAAGGCGATGTGCTGATCCTGACCGGCACCCACGATGCCATCGATGGCGCTCGGGTCCATTTGCGCTCAATCCGCAAGCGCTGAACGGGACCGACCTCCCCCGATGCACTGCCGCGTCAGGCGTAGTAGCGTCGCGGCGGCTCGAACATCGCCGCGTCGATGATCGACCACAGATGGATCACCCAGCCCAAAAGGATCAACCACAGCACCGCGGCCAGCACGAACTGCACTGCCGCAATCACCACGCGACCCTGCAGCAACTGCCCCAGGCCGGGAATGAAGAAACTGGCCAGCGCCGCAATCACATTGCCAGCCGAGCCTTGACCTGCACTCATCGGATACTCCTGACGTTGATGCCGGGCTTGGAGCGGCCCCGCCTGGCCTGAAACTCACGCAAGAACCGCGCTACGCCAATCCTGGGGCACGGCATTGCTCCCTGCAGAGACCGTGGTCTTAAAGTAGGTCGTTGCACCGAACTAACCTGACGCAACAGCATCAGTGAGACGATTTGCACAGTCGCAAGATGGCCAACCCCACCAAATCATGGCTGGTTTGACCAATTCCGGAGTTACTCAGTCCGATCCCAACAGGTGCGCCAGACGCACATCGTCCATGCCGCGCGACAGATCGTCCAGATCGGTGTGGCGCCGACCGACGGTATCGATCAAGGCAGTCAGGAAGCGACGAAACAGCCCATGCGCATCGATCGTCGGCTTGGTGTTCAATCGATTGCGAAAGGCCTGACCGACGGCATGCACAAAGCGCTCGGCAGGCGTATGCGCGCGCTCGCGAGTGTCGGCCACCGGCGTACCGACCTCGGCCAGCTTCAGGCTCAGTTGTTCCAGGGCCTCGCCGCCGACCTGCGCCAGTCGCGCCACATCGGCCGCGTAGTCGCTGCCGATCGCTCCGAGCACGGCCAACTGCCGAACTCGTTCGGGGAGCCCGTACAACTGCATGCGCAGGCCGATGTCCAGCCTGTCCGCGAATTTGCGCCAACTCGATTGCCGGGTCGACCGTACCCTCTGCGGCCTGGGCAGCCTGAGCAAAGGCATCGAGTGCCAATTCCACATCTTCGACCAGATGCCAGGCGCCACTGTCATCGCGCCCGAGCGCAACAAACAGACCGTCACGTTGTTCCTGAGTGAAGGCGAATGCCATGGGATCACCTCGGTGGACATCGATGCGAATTCAATCGCGTCCACATGGGACGCGGCCGCCAGTCAACATCAGCATTCAGAGCGCGTGCGGCGACACGCAAGCCTGACCGCACTCGGTATCTTAGGCCGGACACTGGCACCAGATGCGATCCAGATCAAAATGCACGCTCCTGATCGAAGCTATCTGGTTTGCTGTTCCAAGCGTAGCGCGCGTCGGCAGGCATTCGCTTGCGACGCGCTGGTTACCATTCGTGCAGGCGTGCAACCGGAATTGCGACCATGTGGGAACTGAACCATTACCTGCAGTTGATGGCCAAGCAGAAGGCCTCGGATTGCTTCTTCAGCGCCGGTGCGCCGCCGTCGATCAAGATCGAAGGCAACACGGTGCATATCGGCGACCTCGCGCTGAGCGGAGAACAGGTGCGCAACCTGGCCTACTCGGCGCTCAGCGACAAACAACAGAAGGAATTCGAGTCCACGATGGAGCTGAATCTGGCGCTGGGTCTGCCGGATATCGGTCGATTCCGCGTCAACCTCTATCGCCAGCGCGGCGACGTGGCGATGGCGGTGCGCTACATCACTGCCGACATTCCGTCGCTGGAACAGCTGAATCTGCCGGCCAAGCTGAAAGATCTGATCATGCTGCCGCGCGGCCTCGTGCTGGTGGTCGGCAGCACCGGCTCAGGCAAGTCGACGACGCTGGCGTCGATGATCGATTACCGCAACCAGACCCACACCGGGCACATCCTGACGATCGAAGAGCCCATCGAATATCTGCACCGACACAAGCGCTCGATCGTCGACCAGCGCGAAATCGGGCTCGATACCTTGTCCTACGACAACGCCTTGAAGAACGCGATGCGCGAAGCACCGGATGTGATCCTGATCGGCGAGATCCGCGATCGCGAGACCATGAAACAGGCGATCGCCTATGCCGAAACCGGGCACCTGTGCCTGTCGACCCTGCACGCAAACAACGCCAACCAGACGCTGGATCGCATCATCAACTTCTTTCCCGACAGCTCCCGGCATCAATTGCTGGTCGACCTTTCGCTCAACCTGCAGGCGGTGATCTCGATGCGCCTGTTCAGAGGCATCGACGGCAAACGTTTGCCGGCCATCGAATTGATGCTGCGCACGCTGTATGTCTCGGATCTGATCGCACGAGGCGAAATCGATCTGCTCAAGGATGCGATGAAACAAGGCATCGACCTTGGCATGCTGACTTTCGATGAATCGCTGTACCGCCTTTACCTGGCCGGCCGCATCAGCCTGGAGGAAGCGCTGGAGAATGCCGATTCGCGCACCGATCTGGCGCTGCGCATCCGTTTGAGTCAGCCGGCCGCCGAGGGCGAAGGAATGCGTATGGAGGACCTCACTCCGCCGCCCACCGAGCAGGCAGAGCAGCCGCAGAAGGCATTCGGGGACCGCTGGGGACCTTGTGAACGGGCCTCAGGCGGCCAATGCAGCGCGCCCTCGATCACCAGGTGCGTGCGACCACCCACCCAG
The DNA here is from genome assembly GCA_016717705.1 of Rhodanobacteraceae bacterium. Classification (GTDB taxonomy): domain Bacteria; phylum Pseudomonadota; class Gammaproteobacteria; order Xanthomonadales; family SZUA-5; genus JADKFD01. The sequence goes on from JADKFD010000034.1 coordinate 51,226, forward strand.
ACGCGCGAGTCGCTGTCGAACTCGACATCGATGACCGCATCGCGACCGATTTCACGCCCCTGGCTGACGCGATAGCCGCGCGCCAACGGACCGGCGGGCTCGCTCAACGCGATATAGGCGCCGATCAGCCCGTTGGCCGCGCCGGACGCCGGATCCTCGATGATCCCGACGCCGGCCGGAAACGCGCGCACCACCAGTTGGTAGTCGCAATCCACGTCCGCGGCGCGCGCAAATACGCACAGGCCCAGGCTGTCGCTGTCCTTTGCCAGCGCGGCAATCTGCGCGTGATCCGGGCGCCAGGCGCGCAACTGCGCTTCGCTGGCCAGTTCTGCCATCCACCAGCGGCGACCGCCCTCGACCAATGCCGGCGCCAGCGCACCGAGTTCCAGACCCGCGAGCAGCGGCTGCAGCCGTGCGCCCGCCGCGTCGCCGTCCAGCAGCACGCGCGCGGCAGGTGCCTGGACAAAGAGCCGCCGCTGCGCGCCCTCGCCCTGCGCCCGTATCGGCAACAGCCCGGCCGCACATTGCTGCACCAAACCCTGCGCCGGCAGTTCGACCAGACCCGTCGCCAGCGCCGCATGCGCGCTGCCGATGGTCGGGTGACCGGCGAAGGCAATTTCGCGCGTTGGCGTGAAGATGCGCAGCCGGTAGCTCGCCAATGGATCGCTCGCCGGCAGCAGGAAGGTGGTCTCGACCAGATCGACCCAGGCGGCGAAGGACTGCATGGCCGAGTCCGACCAGTGCGCCGCCCCGATGACCACACCCAAGGGGTTGCCGCCACCCGGACGGTCGGCAAAAACATCCAGTTGCAGGAAGCGCTCGGCCATGAAAAATCTCGACAGGGATCCGACTGCATCATGCCGGATTCGGGAGGTCGCTCGCGCCCCGCGCGGACGCGCGGGGAGAGGGGGCGGGGGGGGGCTGCGCAGGGGATCGAGTGCATCAGCCAAGGCGATTTTTTGCGCAAACCACTTGACACAACCTCATCCGACGAATCTATCTTGGCTGACTCAGCTGTGGGGCCATAGCTCAGCTGGGAGAGCGCTACAATGGCATTGTAGAGGTCGACGGTTCGATCCCGTCTGGCTCCACCAAAAACACAAGTCCCCATCGTCTAGAGGCCTAGGACACCGCCCTTTCACGGCAGTAACCGGGGTTCGAATCCCCGTGGGGACGCCAATAGA
>JADKFD010000035.1 GCA_016717705.1 Rhodanobacteraceae bacterium
GACGGAGTTGCAACCATGCGCGTTTCACAAATCCTGATTGGCGCCGGTCTGTGCACAGGCCTGCTGGCTTGGGACAGCGCGGCGCTCGCCCAGCAACAACCGGCCCAGCGACCGCGTTCCGACCCCGGGCAGGTGGACGCGCGGGCCGGCGGCAGCCGCTTCGGCGATGCCTTGCCCGGTCTGAATGCCGCACAGATGGCCGACTTTGCCCAGGGCAAGGCCGAGTTTCTCAATGTCGAGGACGTCGAAGGCGGCCTCGGCCCGATCTTCAACAACAGTTCCTGCGTCTCCTGCCACGGCATTCCCGCGGTGGGCGGCAGCAGCACGACCCTGGTCACCCGTTTCGGACTGCGGGTCGGCAACGCCTACGATCCGCTGGTCGAACTCGGCGGTTCGCTGCTGCAGGATTTCGCCATCGATCCGGCGGCGCAGGAGCGCGTGCCGGCTGGCGCCAATGTCATTGCCAGGCGCCAGTCCACACCCTTGTTCGGGCTCGGCCTGATCGAGGCCATTCCCGGATGCGGCGATCATCGCTGCCGCGCGCCGCCCGAAGCCCTTCGGCATCCGCGGGCGTGCCGCCGAGATCAGCGACATTGCCACGGGCCAGATGCGCATCGGCCGGCTCGGCTGGAAGGCGCAACTGGCATCATTGCTGGACTTTGCCGGTGACGCCTATCTCAACGAAATGGGCGTGACCAGCCGCTTGTTCCCGCACGAGAACGCGCCCAACGGCAGCGCCGCGCTGCTGGCGCAGTTCGACAGCGTGGCCGATCCGGAAGACGTGGTCGATCCGGCCACCGGCAAAGGCGATATCGATCTGGCCGGCGACTATATGCGGCTGCTGGCGCCACCGCCGCGCGATCCGCAGTCGCCCTCAGCGCGCAGCGGCGAATTCGTGTTCGAGCAGGTCGGCTGCGCCGCCTGCCACACGCCGGTGTACCAGACCGGGCCGAGCGCCATCGCCGCCCTCGACCGCAAGCCGGTAGCCTTGTATTCGGATCTGCTGCTGCACGACATGGGTGCGCTCGGCGATGGCATCGCCCAGGGCGCCGCCGGTCCGCGCGAGATGAAGACCGCGCCGCTGTGGGGCGCGCGCGTCAGTGCGCCATACCTGCACGACGGCCGCGCCGGAACCGTGGATCAGGCGATTCGCGCGCACGACGGTGAGGCCGCGCAAGTGCGCGATCGCTATCGCCAGCTGACGCCAACCGCACAGCGTCAGTTGCTGGAATTCGTCGACACGCTGTGAGTCGACGCCGGCGGTGCGCCTATTCGCGCACCAAAGCTTCGGACGTAGGTCACGTTGGCCGCGCAGCGGCCTACGTGACACCGCTGAGAGTCACGTAGTCTGCTTCGCAGACAACGTGACCTACTTTCAGAGATTAGCGGTCTGTTCGGTTAGAGCCACAGGTGCGCCGCGACTCCCAGTCGAATGCCGGGTCCTGACGTAGCCATCTCGCTCCTGCAGCAGGATCGCAGCTCAAGGCTGCTCCCGCGTCACCACCGGGAAGGTCCCGGCCGCCTTGTCGATCAGGCCGAAGAAGCGCCCGAGATCGATGCGGCTGCCTTCGATGTCGGTCTCGTCCGACAGCAGCAAATCGCTGGCGCCGGCGCTGCCGGTGACCATCTTCAGGAAGAAGGCCTTGGTCAGCGTCAGCGTGGCATTGGCTTGCGGGTCGGGCGGTCCCTGGTGGTGATGCAGCACGGCGTTCTCGATCTTCAGCACATGGCTCTCACCAAGGTCGGAAAACACCAGATTGATGACCAGATTGACCTCCGCCGCTTTCGGTCCATTCAGCGAGGCCGCCATGGCGTCGAGGAAGCGCTCGATCGGCGCCTGCCGCAGCAGGTCGATCAGAAAGGCCTTGCTGACGCCCTGCTCCGGTGGGCCCACGCGCAACTCCAGCGCGCCGGTGAGATAGGCATTGCGCCAGGTGCTGGCTTCGGCCAGATAGCCGAGTTGTTCGAAGTTCTTCGCCAGCAGTTCGCGCGCGGCGGTGTTGTCCGGATCGGCGTAAACCGCGTGCTTGAGGATCTCGGCCGCCCAGCGGAAATCGCCGGCCTCGAAGGCCTGTTGCGCGGCGGCCAGCATCTTGTCGGCGCCGCCGGCCAGCGCCACGTAGCGCTGGCCGGCTTCCACCGGCGGCAGCGGATCGAGGTTGGCCGGATGCGCGTCGTACCAGCCGAGGTAAAACTGGTACACCGCCTTGGCATTGTGGCGCACGGTGCCGTAATAACCGTGGACGTTGAGGTAGCTGGAGAGGGACGGCGGCATCTGCAACTGTTCGGCGATCTCCGCGGCGTTCAAGCCCGCATTCATCAGGCGCACGGTCTGGTCGTGGATGTAACGGTAACTGTCGCGCTGTTTGGTGATGAACTCCTGAATCCGCGGCTGCCCCCAGACCGGCCAGTGATGCTGGTTGAACACCACCTCCGCCTGCGCCGCATGGGCCAGCGACGCGTCCAGGTAGCCCGCCCACTTGAGCGCATCGCGCACCTTGGCGCCGCGCAGCGTGTACAGATTGTGCAGCGTATGGCCCATCAGTTCGGCGCCGCCGAAGGCCTTCAGTTCCGGCAGGTAGAACACGAACTCCGAGGGTGCTTCGGTGCCGCCGACGTCATGGAACACGAAGCGCACGCCATCGATGACGACTTCCTCGCTCGGCTTGCTGATCGTGATCGTCGGCGGCAGGATGCCCATGCTGCCGAAGGCCACCGCCTTGCCCAGGCCATTGTCGACCAGCCCCTTGGCATCGCGCGGCAAGCGGCTGCCGTACATGTACATGGCGCGCCGGCCCATCGCCGTGCCCATCAGCACGTTCTCGCTGGTGGCCTCGTCCATGAAGCCGGCCGGCGCGACGATCGGCACCTGGCGCGCCGCGGCTTCTTCGGCCGAGATCACGCCGAGCGCGCCGCCGAAGTGGTCGGCATGGCTGTGGGTGAAGATCACCGCCGACACCGGCTGGTCGCCGAGGTGCTGGCGCGCAAAGGCCATCGCCGCCGCTGCGGTCTCTTTGGAGGTGGCGGTGTCGACCACGATCCAGCCGCTGGCGCCTTCGATCAGCGTGATGTTGGCCAGATCGAAGCCGCGCAGCTGCCAGATGCCCTCGGTGACCTGGTACAGGCCGATATGGTTGTTCAGCAGCGCCTGGCGCCACAGGCTGGGGTTGACCGTTTCCGGCGCCGCGCCCTGGACGAAGGCAAAGGCGTCGTAGTCCCAGATCACCGCGCCGGATTCGTCCTTGACCTGCCCTGTGGGCGCAGCGATGAAGCCGCGCTTGGCGTCGGCGAAGGAGGGCGCATCGCTGAGGTCGAGCGAGGTGGCCAGCGCCGCATGCGCCTGGCGCACGCTGGCCGTGGCGTCGCCGCCGACCGGCGCCACGCTCTCGGGGCGCGAGCAGCCGCTCAATGTGGCGGCAAGCAGCAGGGTCCAGGCGCCGAGCGCGACGCGCACGCCCGATAAATTGAACGGCCTCATCTGGCCTCCCGAGTGCCAAGGGCAATAGTCCGATGCTGGCCAATCGCAGGCGAGCCGTCCATGGCCGTTGCAACAACTTCACGATGGCCGCACAGCGCCGACCGACACCGCGGCCGGCGGCCACCTTTGCAGTCTCGCAGCAGCGCATGAATGGCATCATCGGCGCTTGCCGACCATCGACTTCGAGGAGTCCCATGTCCGCCACCCTGCGCCTGATTCTTGCCGCCATCTGTTTGCTGCTATTGGGCATTGCCGGGAGCGCCGATGCGCGCCCGTCCAACAAGTGGCGCATTCAGTGCAACAGCGACGCCGATTCCGATGGCGTGGTCACGCTGCTGCTCAGCCCGAAGGGTGCAGAGGCGATCGAAGTCGCGATCGCGATCAGCAAGGACACCGGCGAGAACGCCGTCGCACGCGCCATTCGCAACGCGCTGAAAGCCGATGAACGCGTCGCCAAGCGCTACAAGGTCGAAGTCGACGACGGCGAGGACGTGCTGGTGAAAAAGCGCGGCGGCGAGCCCAACTTCGATCTGAAAGTGGTCAGCAATACGGTCAAGGGCGTGCGCATCAATCTCGATCGCGAGTAACGGCTGTCATTCTCGGTCCGTGGGAGCGGGCTCCGCCCGCGAGCCTTTCCCTGGTTGCGCGAGAGGATCGCGGGCACCGCCCGCTGCCACCGCTGCGTTTGTCGCACCGCCGTCCGCGCTGAGGACATCGACTGCGTCTACCTGGCACGGGACCGGCCCTCGCATGACTGGCGACACAGCCAAACCTTCACCAACCTAAGCTATCGTCGCAAACGCGAATGCCTTGCACTCATGTTTGCGCCGCGCGCTGGCGCAAGCATCACGGTTTGGCTTTTCGGACCCCTAGGTTCCACCCGCCTGCCCGAGCCTGCCATGCCCAGCCCCCGCATTTGCAACCGCGTTGCCCATCATCTTTTGGCCTCTGGACCGCTGCGTTTTCTGGTCCTGCTGCTGGGACTGTTCGCTTTCGCCGTTCCGATGGCGCACGCCTTGCCGCCGCAAAAGGCGATCGATGCGCCGATCGCCGTTTTTGTCAGGCCAGGGGGCACCAGTTACAGCTTCAACATCGTCAATGGCGCCGGCGCGGGTGGCGCGATGTCGGCCATTCAAGATATCGGTTTCCAGAACATCACCGCCTTCAACTGGTTTCTGACCCGCGGCGGCCTGCAGTCCAGCACCGACGGCGGCGCCAACTGGACGCCCTACGCGGTGCTCACCGACAACATCACCACTTATCTGACGGTGTCCGGGCGCATCTGGCGCTTCGTCGACACGTCGCCGGGGGACAGCACCAGCACCAACAGCTTCAGCAATTGCTGGCATCTGGTGTCGGCTCCCGGCAGCACGACCTGCAGCGGCGGCACGATCATCCCCGATAACGCCCCGACCGATATCAGCTCCAGCAAAGCCACGCTGTTTGACAACACCGGCATCGGCGCGACCATCGCCACGCTGACGCCCACCGACACTGGCGACACGCTGCGCGGCTTCTGGACGCTGGAAAGCCAGTCGGTGCCGAATCTGTTCGCGCTCAGCTTCAACCGCACCACCGGCAACACCGCCACACTGACCCGTGGCAGCGCTGCGGTGCCGGCCATCGGCCAGGCGCCGACGGTCACCGTGCGCTACCACGACGTCTACCAGACCGATGCCATCGGCAATCCGATCGCCGGACAGGGCTTCAGCACGACGCTGACCTTCACGGTGGTCGCCGAGACCTCAAATGCGCTGACGCTCGGCAACGATGTGGCGGTCAACACCTTCACCACCGGCAATCAGTCGGGACAATCGGTGGCGCTGCTCAGCACCGGCAACGTTGCCGTCGTCTGGCAATCGGCTGCGCAGGGTGGTGGTGATGGCAGCGGCGTCAGCGGAATCTACGGGCAGTTGCTGTCCAGCGCTGGCGCCAAGGTGGGTGGCGAGTTTGTGATCAGCAATGTGTCGTCCAACATCGACGAATTGACGCCGGTGGTCGCGCCGCTCGCCAGCGGTCGCTATGTCGTCGCCTATGCCACGAATGCGGGCGGCGGTTACGACATCAGGTTCCGCCTGGTTGAGGCCAATGGCACGGTCGGCGGCGAATTCAGCGCCAATTCGACCACGGCCGGCGCGCAGACCTACCCGGCGATCGTCACCACCCTCGATGGCAACTTTGTGGTGGCCTGGAACTCCGACAATGGCGACATCCGCGCACGCAAGTTCAACACGGCGGGCGCTGCGGTGACGGCTGAGGTGCTGTTTGCCGATGGCAACGTCGCCGGTGGCTACTATCCGTTTGTCGCAGCCTTGTCGAATGGCGACTATGCACTGGCTTGGGCGGACTACGCCGCCTCGCACATCTTTGTACGCATGGCGCCCGGCGGCACGCCTGGCACGGTGATCGATACCGGCATCATCACCGGCGGCTACACGCCGCCGCGCGTGGTCGGCTTGAGCAACGGCAGCTTCGTGGTGGCCTCGGAATCCTATAACGCCGGTAGCACGCGCTATCAGATCGAAGCCATCCGCTACAGCAACGCCGGCGCGGTGCAAACGGCGAAATTCCAGGTCAACACGGTCAGCACCGGCAATCGCTACGCGGCATCGGTGGCCGCGTTGACCGGCGGTGGCTTCATCGTCGGCTGGGGTGCCGACACCGGCGACTTCGATCTGAGCGGCATCTTCGGCCGTCGTTACAGCGCCACCGCAGTCGCCGTCGATGCGTCCGAATTCCAGATCAACCAGCACCGCCTCGACGACCAGAACTACCCGGCGCTGGCACCGCTGGCGGGCGATCTGTTCCTCGCCACCTGGACCGACGTGACCGGCGCCAGCATTGCTGCCAACACCTATTTCGGAGATATCGAGGCGCGCGTGCTGGGGCCGGCAAGCACTCCAGACCTCACGGTGACCAAGGTCGCCAACGGGGTGTTCCAGCAGGGCGGATCGGCCAGCTACACGGTCACCGTGACCAATTCCGGCACCGGTCCAACGAGTGCCGCGTACACCCTGACCGACAGCATGCCGACGGGCCTGACTCTATCGAGCGTGACCACGCCAGCGGGTTGGGATTGCACCGCATCCACCTTGACAGTCGTGAGCTGCACCCGCAGCACGGCACTGGCTGCGGCGGCGTCGTCGACGATCACCATCTCGGTGAACATCGCCGCCACCACGCCGGCGTCGATCACCAACACCGCCAACGTCGCCGGTGGCGGTGAGGTGGTCACCAGCAACAACTCGGGATCGGCGACGGTGGGCGTGACGGCGCAGGCCGACCTCGCGATCACCAAGACCGACGGCGTCACCACCGCGGTGCCGGGCGGCAGCGTGACCTACACCATCACCGCCAGCAATGCCGGCCCCTCGGCGGTCACCGGCGCCACGGTTGCCGATACCTTCCCGGCCGTGCTGACCTGCACCTGGACCTGCGTCGGGGCCGGTGGCGGCACCTGCCCGGCCTCGGGCAGCGGCAATATCAGCGGCAACACGGTCAACCTGCCATCCGGCGCGTCGGTGACCTACACCGCGAGCTGCGCGATCGCCACTGCGGCAACCGGCACCCTGAGCAACACCGCGACGGTCAGCAGTGCGGTGACCGATCCCAATGCCGCCAACAACAGCGCAACCGACAGCGACACGCTGACGCCGCAGGCGAACCTGAGCATCACCAAGACCGATGGCAGCACATCGGCAGTGATCGGCGGATCCACCACCTACACCATCGTCGCCAGCAACAGCGGTCCGAGCAATGCGCCCGGCAGCAGCGTCAACGACACCTTCCCGGCCTTCTGTGTGAGCCCGAGCTGGTCTTGCGTGGGTGCTGGTGGCGGCACTTGCACAGCCTCCGGCAGTGGCAATATCGCCACCAGCAACAACAATCTGCCGACCGGCGGCAGCGTCACGTACACCGCGATCTGTCCGATCTCGGCCGGTGCCTCGGGCACGCTGGTCAACACCGCGACCGTCGCTACGGCAGGCGGCGTCACCGATTCGGTGCCGGGCAACAACAGTGCTACCGACAGCGACACCCTGGTGCCGCCGCCGCAGGTCATGGTGACGCCGACCAATCTCACGGTCAGCGAAACCGGACCGACTTCACAGAGCTTCACCGTGGCGCTCGACCAGGCTCCGCCGTCCAATGTCACGATCGCGCTGACCTTCGATGCCAATGTCGAAGTCAATGCCGGCGCGGGCTTCGGCGCCTCGCCACAGACACTGACGCTGACGCCTGCCAACGCAGTGGGCGGCGTCAGCGTGGCGGTAGGCGCGGTCGACGATCTGTTGCCGGAAGCCAATCCGCACAGCGTGACCATCGTCACTTCGGCGAGCAGCAGCGCAGCGCCCATATTCAACGGTCTGGCTGCGGCCGATGTCGCTGTCAGCGTGGCCGACAACGACGTGCCGGATTTCATCGTCACCACCAACGCGACCAGCATCAGCGTCAGCGACAACAGCGCCAATGGCGATCCGCTGGCAGCGACCGAGCCGGTTGCCGGAACGCTCGCATTGTCCGCAGCCGGGCGCAGCTTCAGTGTCAACGGCGGCGCATTGGTCACCGGCAGCAGCGGCAATCTCAGTCTCGCCGGCATCACCAGCATCGCCATCAATGCCAGCGGCGGCGTGGTCGTTGCCACGGGCGCGACGATGAACATCGGCGCCGCCGCGCTGAGTTCCACCGCGCCGGTGGCGCTCTCGGGCGGCACGCTGCGCAGCACCGGCAATGCGATCGTCAACAGCGCCGTGGTGCTGACGGCGGACAGCGATATCGCCGCCAACGCCGCCGTGTTGCGCTTCAACGGCGCGATCAGCGGCAATTTCACGCTGCGCGTCTTTGGCGCCGGAACGCACGAGTTTGCCAACAGCGGCAACAGCTTCGCGCGCATCAACATGGCCTCGGGTACCACGCGGCTGGGCGCGAACTTCGGCCTGCCGCCGCAGGTCGACGTCTTCAACTCGGCGACGCTGCAACTGAACGGCTACAGCCAGAGTCTGGACGCCCTCATCGGCGCAGGCGCCATCGCCAATACCGGTGGACCGAGCAACCTCACCCTGGGCGTGGCCGGCAGCAGTTCGACGTTCGGGACCGCCAATTTCGTCGGTCAACTCAGCGGCCCGATCAATCTGGTCCTGGCCGCTGGCGGCTCGCAGCGGCTCGGCAGCGCGACCAGCAACTACGTCGGCACGACCACCGTCAACGGCGCGCTGGATGCATACGGGACCAACGCGCTCGGTGCCGCGGGTGCCGGCAACGACACCATCGTGTCTGCCAGCGGCAGCCTCAATCTCGGCAATGTGAGCTACGCGGGTCTGGAACCGCTGATCATCAACGGTGGCCAGTTGTTGAACAACAGCGGCAGCAGCAGCTTTCCCGGGCCGGTAACGCTGAACACGGCGACGGCGACCATCGATATCTCCGGTGGCGCGGCGTTGAACCTGACCGGTGCGGTCGGGGGCAGTGCGGGCCTGACCAAGGTCGGTGCCGGCACGCTGACGCTGGCGCAGACCAACACCTACGGCGGTGCCACCACCGTCAATGGCGGCATCCTGCAGGTCAATGGCACCACCGCGCCGGCCAGCGCAGTCGCGGTCAATGCCGGCACGCTCGCCGGTACCGGCAGCGTCGGCGGCAGCGTCAGTGTCCAGAGTGGGGCCGCGGTCAATCCGGGTGTTGCGGCGCCCGGTGTCCTCGTCGTCGGCAGCCTGGGTCTCGGCGCTGGCGGCGTGCTCCAGTTCCACATCAACGGGCCCACGCCGGGAACGCAACATGACCGACTCGATGTGCCCGGCAGCATCGCGCTGAATGGTGCGACGCTGGCGCTGGTCGGTAGCTACACGCCAGCGCCGGGTGACAGCTTCGTGCTGATCAACAACCAGGGCAGCGTCCCGGTGATCGGTACCTTCGCCGGCAGGCCGCAGAACGCCGCGTTCGCCTTCAATGGCGTAACCGTCTCGATCAGCTATACCGGTGGCGACGGCAACGATGTGGTACTGCGCGCCCAGCCGACCGCCAGTGTCAGCATCGACGACGTCACGCTGACCGAGAGTGATGCCGGCAGCAGCAACGCGGCATTCACCGTGACCCGCAGCAGCACGCTCACCGCGTTCACCGTGCCGTACACGTTGACCGCCGGCAGCGCCGCCGTGGGCAGTGACTACACCTCGGTCAGCGGCACGCTGAGTTTTGCCGCAGGCGCCGGCGGCCCATTGACGCAGACCATCAACGTGCCGGTGATCGGCGAGCTCATCGTCGAGGGCAACGAGACCGCCACCGTGCAATTGGGGGCCGTGGTCGATGTCGATGGCACCACCACCGTCAGCGATGGCAGCGGCCTGCTGACGATCACCGACAACGACAGCGCCACGGTGCAGTTCGCGCCGATCAGCGTCAGCCAGTCGGAAGCCACCAGTCCGATGGCATTCACGGTGACGCTGAGTGCGCCGGTGCAGTCCGGCGTGACGCTGACGCTGAACTCGGCGCCTGGCACAGCCACGGCGGCCGACTTCACCGCGATCAGCGGCGGCACGGTGACGTTTGCGGCGAACAGCACGACCAGCCAGACGGTCAACGTGGTCATCAACAACGACGCGCTGGACGAGGACGACGAGAGCTACACGCTGACCCTGTCCGGCCTGACCGCCACCGGCAACGTGACGCTGGGCGCGGCGACGGCCACCGGCACCATCCTCGACGATGACCCGACGCCGACGATCAGCGTCACCAGCCCGAGTCTGGACGAAGGCAATGCCGGCACCTCGGTGATGAACTTCGTCGTCAGTCTGAACGCGGTGTCCGGCCGCGATGTGAGCTTCACGCGGGCCACCGCCGACGGCACGGCGACGGTCGCCAACAACGACTACGTGGCGCTGAGCGCCGCAACGCTGACAATCCCGGCCGGTTCGACCAGCCTGACCATCCCGGTGACGATCAACGGCGACACGCCGTACGAGGGCGACGAGACCTTCAGTCTGAATCTAAGCGCCGTCACCAACGCGACACCAGCCAGCCTGATCGGCACCGGCACCATCATCGACGACGACCAGCAGCCGACCACGACCACGATCACCGGCGACACGCCCGATCCGACGGTAGTCGGCCAGCCGTACACGGTCAGCGCCAGCGTGGTGGCGCAAACCACCTCGCCACTGGGTACGGTGACCATCAGCGACGGCAGCGCCAGCTGCACGGCCACGCTGACCGCCGGCGCGGCACCGAACAGTGCGATGTCCTGCCTGCTGACCAGCACCAGCGCCGGTGCCAAGACGCTGACCGCGAGCTACACGCCGGCCAGCAGTGCCTTCGCCGCGAGCAGCGACACCGACACCCATCAGGTCAATGCTGCGGCGACCACGATCAGCGTCAGCGGCCCGGCGCGCAGCCGGATCAACCAGGCGACCAGCTTCAGCTTCGCGCTCGGCGTGACGCTGCCGGGTGCCGGCACGCCAACCGGCGTGGTGACGCTGAGCAGCGGCGCGGCGAGTTGCACGGCGACGCTGCCGGCGACCAGCTGCAACCTGACGTTCACCACCCTGGGCGCACGCACGGTGACCGCCAGCTACGCCAGCGACGGCAACTTCAGCGGATCGACCAGCAGCGGCGCCGGCAATGCGCAAACCCTGGTGTACGCACTGTCCGACCTCAGCATCAGCAAGACCGATGGCGTCGGCTACTACGAGCCGGGCGACCTTTTGGTGTACTCGGTGATCGTGCGCAACCTGGGGCCGGATGACGCGGCGAACATCCGCGTCGTCGACACCATCCCGGCCGGCCTGACCGATGTGGTGTGGAGCTGCGACGCCAGCGGCGGCGGCGTCTGCCCGGCAGCCGGCGGCGCCGGCAACTTCGACGTGGTGCTGGCCAATGTGCGTGTCGGCGCGCTGCTGAACTTCACCTTCTTCGGCAACGTCGCCGGTTCACCGCTGGTGATCGCCAACACGGCATCGATCGTGCTGCCGGCCGACACCACCATCGACGATCCGGTACCGGGCAACAACAGCGCCACCGACACCGACGTGATCGACTTCACCTTCCGCGACGGCTTCGAGAACCCGCCGGTCAGCGCACCGAGCGGCAGCGCCCGGATACCGGCCCTGGCCTTGGCGCGCGAGCTCGGCGACGAGGCGCGGGTGGTGCTGAGCCTCAGGGACGCCCAGGGCGAAGCGCTGCGGGTGTACGCTCGCCTGCACGACAACAGTCTGCAATACGCCCTGGCGCGGCGCGCGAGCAACGGCCAGCTGCGGCTGGAGGCCTGGCGCAGCCTGCCCGGCGAACCCACGCTGAGCTGGAGCGCGCGCGCGGTGGCGACCGGCTGGGTGATGGAAGCGGCGGAGCTGCGCTGAGATCAGGTGCCCCGACGGCAATGCCGCCGGGGCACCAGCTTCGCGCACTGTGTAGAGCGGAGCTGCCCGCGGCGCTCGATTGGAGCTTGCTCCGCTGCTTTGACGCAATCCAAGCCGAGCAAGCTCGGCTCTACAAGAGCTGGCAAGCCGTCTGTCCCCGCCTCGGCACATGGCTGATGGCATGCGGCGGATACGTGGCTTTCTGCTTATGCTTGCATCGCAAACCCCAGCCACGTCCCGCGGAGGGTTCCATGAAGCCATTCGTTTCCCTGCTTGTCGCCATTCCCCTCGCGCTGGCGTGTGCTGTCCCCGTGCAGGCTCAGGACACCAAGTCTGATGCCGCGCCCAAGTACGACGCCGAACTGGCGCAGACGCTGGGTGGCGACGACTACGGGATGAAGAAATACGTGCTGGTGTTGTTGAAGACCGGGCCCAAAGATGCCGAGATCAAGGATCAGGCGCGCGCCGATATCTTCGCCGGGCACATGAAGAACATCGGCAGGCTGGCCGACGAGGGCAAACTCGCGGTGGCTGGCCCGTTCCGCAAGAACGAGCAAGGCATGCGCGGACTGTTCATCCTCAACGTCGAAACCATCGAGGAAGCACGCGTCCTGGTCGACACCGATCCGGCGGTGCACGCCGGCATTTTTGTGGTCGAGATGACGCCCTGGTACGGCTCGGCCTCGCTGATGGCGACGCCGGAGATCCACAAGAAGATCGCGAAGGCCAATCCCTGAGCGGACACCGATCGCGCCCAGGATCGCTCCTGAGATCCTGCGTCGATCTTCGGCGGCATAGAGGGCTGCGCGATGCCTTTAGAAGCTCGCGCGCAAGCGCGCTCCTACAAATTCTCCGAAGAACTCCGGCGTTGTGTTGGAGCGCGCTTGCGCGCGATGCTTTTGATCATCGCCGCGCCGCACCTGCTCACCCGTACTTCAACGCCGTCGCCTTGCCCCAGAACACGCGATAGGTGTACGCCGAATAGATCAGGATGACCGGCAGGGTGACGGCCACGCCGAACAGGATGATCCACAGGGAGCCCGGCGCGGACGCCGCGTCGTAGATGGTGATGCGATCGACCACCAGATACGGGAACAGGCTGTAGGCCAGGCCGATGAAGGCGAACACGAACAAACCGACGCTGCAGGCGAAGGGTTGCCACACGGCCACATCGAGGCCGCGGCGCATGCGCCGCAGCGCGCGATCGGCGATGAACAGCAGTACGCCGGTGATCAGCGGAATCGGCAGCAGCGCGATGAAGGCCGGCAGGCTGAACCACTTGGCGAAAATGCGTTCGCTGACCAGCGGTGTGGCCACCGACACCGCGGCGATGCCGATCGCCGTCAGCCACAGCGCAAGCTGCGCCCAACGCATCGCCTTGCGCTGCAGTTCGCCCTCCGCCTTGATCAGCAGCCAGCTGGCGCCGAGCAGACTGTAGCCGGCCAGCAGGCAGACGCCGATGAAGCTGGCGAAGGCAAAATTGGCCACGCCCCAGTCGAAGCCAAGGATGTAGGCGCCGAGCATGAATCCCTGCGCCAGAGCCGCCAGCGCCGAGCCGGCGAAGAAGGCACGGTCCCACAGATGCTTGTGGCGGGCACGCGCCTTGACGCGGAAATCGAAGGCGACGCCGCGCAGGATCAGCGCGATCAGCATCAGCGTCACTGGCAGATAAAGCGCGCTGAGGATGACGCCATGGGCCATCGGGAAGGCCACCAGCAAAATGCCGACGCCCAGCACCAGCCAGGTTTCGTTGGCATCCCAGAACGGCCCGATCGACGCGATCATGGTGTCCTTTTCGGCGTCGTCGGCACCCGGCAGCAGGATGCCGACGCCCAGATCGAAGCCGTCCAGCACCACGTAGGCGAGCATCGCCAGGCCCATCAACGCGAGGAAGATTTCCGGCAGATGCGCGCTCATGCCAGTGCTCCTTGTGCAACGGTGGACGGCTGGTCGCTCGCGGCGTGCATTGCCTTGTGCATCAGATGGAACAGCACGCTGACATAGGCCAGCAGCAGGACGACATACAGCGTCAGGTACAACCCGAGGCTGATCCCGATCAGTGGCGCCGGCACGCTCGATGCGGCATCCGCGGTCTTCAGCGTGCCGTAGACCAGCCACGGCTGGCGTCCGATTTCGGTGACGTACCAGCCCGACAGCGTTGCCACCCAGCCGGCGAAGCTCATTCCGACCAACACCCGGTAAAGCCACCGAGCCGGCTCGCCGCCGCGGCGCAGTTGCCAGACGCCGAGCCAGCTCACCGCCAGCATCAGCATGCCCACGCCGACCATCACCCGAAAGGCCCAGAACAGCGGCGCAACCGGCGGATGGTGTTCGAAACTGTTCAGTCCGCGCACCTCCCCATCCCAGTGATGGGTGAGGATGAAGCTGGCCATCCCGGGCACCTGGACTTCGAACAGATTGCTGCGGGTCGCCGCATCCGGCCAGGCAAACAGGCGCATACCGGCGCCGCGCTCGGTCTCCCAGATGCCTTCCATTGCCGCCACCTTGGCCGGCTGGTGTTTCAGCGTATTCAGGCCGTGCAGATCGCCGGCGAGGATCTGCAGCGGAATCAGCAGCGCCGCCAGCATCAAGCCAGTGCGCAGCGTCGCCTGCACTTCGGCACTGCGATCACCGCGCAGGAGCCGCCAGGCCGACAGTCCGGCAATCAGGAAGGACACGGTCAGCCCGGAGGCCAGCAGCACATGGGCCAATCGGTACGGAAACGAGGGATTGAACACGATCGCCGCCCAGTCGGTCGGGTGCGCCTTGCCATCGATCATCTCGAAGCCGACCGGCGTCTGCATCCACGAGTTCAACACCAGGATCCAGAACGCCGACAGCGTGGTGCCGAAGGCCACCAGGAAGGTCGCCAGCGTGTGCATGCGATCGGACACCCGCCCCTGGCCGTAGAGCATGATGCCGAGGAAGGCCGCCTCCAGAAAAAACGCGGTCAGCACTTCATAGCCGAGCAGTGGCCCGGCGATATTGCCGACGGTTTCCATGTAGCCCGGCCAGTTGGTGCCGAACTGGAAGCTCATGGTGATGCCGCTGACCACGCCGAGCGCGAAGCTCAGCGCGAACACCTTGACCCAGGTCTGGTAGGCGAGTTGCCAGCGCACATCGCCACTGCCGCGCCAGCGCAGCTTGAAGTACAGCAGCACCCAACCGAGTGCGATGGTGATGGTCGGAAACAGGATGTGGAAGCTGATGTTCGCGGCGAACTGAATGCGCGCGAGGATGACGGGGTCGAGGCTGTCCATGGGGTTCCTTGCGACCGGAAGGCCGCTGCCTTCCTGTGGGTGCGGGTTCACCCCGCGAGTTCTTGCTTCTGCTTCACTGTGGGAGCGGGTTTACCCCGCGAGCTTTTGCCTTTGCTTCACTGTGGGAGCGGGTTCACCCCGCGAGCTTTTGCTCTGAAGCCAAGAAGCTCGCGGGATAAACCCGCTCCCACAACAGCCCAGCAAAGCTCGCGGGACAAACCCATTCCCACAACAGCCGAGCAAAGCCCGCGGGCTACGCATCCCCCTGATCCCGCTCATTTGCCGCCAGCGCATCAGGCGCACGCCGTCCACCCAGCACGCGTTCCTTCAACTCCAGCAGCTTGACCACCTTGCCGCCCAGGCTCATCAGGCTCTGCAGCGTTTCCGGCGACAGCTTGCGGATTTCCGCGAACCAGTCGGTGATCTGCTCGATCAGCTCGTGCATGCGGCGCATGCGTTCCTGCGCGTAGGCGTCCTCGGGCGAGGCGGCGGTCTCCAGCAGCGCGTCGCGCAGCATCGACAGGGTTGGGTCGACTTCGCGCCGCTGGCGCTCTTCGGCCAGCGTCTTGAAGATCTGCCAGACGTCTTCGGGCGCGCTGAAGAACTCGCGGCGATCGCCCGGGCGGTGCTCCAGTCGCGCCAGTCGCCAGGACTGCAACTCCTTGAGGCCCATGCTGACGTTGGAGCGCGAGACGCCCAGGCGATCGACGAGATCGTCGGCGGTCAATGCCTCGCGGCTGACATAGAGTGCGGCGTAGATCTGACCGACCGTGCGGTTGATGCCCCAGCGGCTGCCCATCTCGCCGAAGTGGAGGACGAAAGCCTGGCTCAAGGGATGCAGATTCATGTGAATGCCGATGTTTCAGTAATTTCTGAAACTTCAGGCAAATGATTGAGATTCTCATGTGAACACTGCGTGTATGGCCGTCAGCGGGGCGACTCTGCTGCGTCGCTGCTTGCGGTGCCGCAGCCGCCGCGACATAGTGGGAGCGCGTGACGACGTCGGCGTTCCCTCCCCCAGCTTGCGTGGTGTCCGTTGCCCATTGCCCGGTTTCTTGGCGCGCTGTGCCTGCTGATTGCCGCAGCGACGGTATCGGCGACGCCCGTGCGCGAGATTGGCGAGCCGTACTTCGAGAGCATCTCCGGCACCGAGGACATCGCCAACGGCGTGGTCACGGCGATCAACCAGGACAAACGTGGATTGCTCTGGTTTGGTACCTCGGAGGGCTTGTACACCTACGACGGCTACCGCTTCCGCGCCTTTCGCAACCAGATCGACGACCCGAACTCGATCAGCGACGACTATGTCCGCGCCATGATGCCGGCGTCCGACGGCCGCATGTGGATAGCCTCCCAGGGCGGGGGCATCTCCATTTACGACCCACGAACGGACCGCTTCGAGAACCACCGTCCGCGAGCGGGTGATCCGCACTCGCTGCCGAGCGTAGCCAGCCTGACGCTGGCCGAAGACGCAAGCGGCGATGTCTGGGTCGGCTTTGGCAATGCCGGATTGGCGCGCTGGTCGCGTGCCACTGGTCGCTACGAGCATGTCATCGTTGACGCCGACAATGCCGGAACGCCGCTCACCGTGCGTGCCCTGCAGTTCGACCGTGCCGGCGATCTGTGGATCGGCACCGGCGACGGCATTCGTCGGGTGCGCGCCGGCAGCAGCGTCGCCGAAACGGTGTACTCGGAACCGGGTGTGCCCGGCAGCTTCGACCGCCAGTACGTCTATTCGTTGTTCGAGGCCAGTGACGGCCGCCTCTGGATCGGTACGCAGTCGCAGGGTGCGGCGGTGCTCGACCCGCGCAGCGGCAAGCTGACACGCCTGGAGACGGGCGACAACGCGACCAGCCATCCGTGGGTATCCGGCTTCGTCGAGCCGATGCCCGGGCGCATCTGGATTCACACCTACGGCGGCGGCATCGATGTCGTCGACGCCGCCAGCGACAGCATTGTCCAGCGCATTCACAGCGATCTGGCGGTGCCCGGCGGGCTGGCGCTGGATCGGCTGACCGAACCTTTCAAGGACCGCTCGGGGCTGATCTGGATCGGTACCTGGGGCGCTGGCCTGCAGCGACACAATCCGCTCAACGCGCAGGCCTTCCGCGGCATTCGCCACAGTTCGCTGCTGCGCAACGGGCTCAGCAACGCCAGCGTGCTCAGCACGCTCCCGCTGGACGACGATCGAGTCTGGATCGGCACCGGCGGTGCCGGCATCGACATCCTCGATCTCAAGCAGGGCATCATCGGCGGGCACCGCGCAGATCCAACCCGGCCGGGGGCGCTGCGAGACGGCACGATCCGTGCGTTGGTGCGGGCGGAGGACGGCCACATCTGGGTCGGCACGCAGCACGGTGGGCTGCAGCATTACCTGCCCGAACTCGATCAGTTTTCCGAGCCGGTGCCGGGAATTCCGCGCGGCCCGATCCGCCAGTTGTTGCCGCGGCGCGACGGCACGCTGGTGGTCGGCATGCAGGCCGCGCTGGTCATTCTCGATCCCCACAGCGGAAAGGTGCGGCGCATGCACCTGGGTGCCGACCAGGTCTTCACCGATGCCGTCTGGAGCCTGGCCGAGGACGGCCTCGGAAATCTCTGGATCGGGACGCCAAACAACCTGTTGCTATGGCGGCCTGGCAGCGATTACCCGGCCGAGATCATCAGCCCGGACGTGGTATTGCGCGCCATCGCCGATCTGCAGATCGACGCCGGCGGACAGTTGTGGGCCTGCGGTCCGCGCGGAATCGCCCGCCTCATCGAGTGGAAGAACCGCGAGCCAGTCTTCGAGGACTACGGGCGCAAATTGGCGTTGTCGGCGCAGGGGCTGGGACAGCAGGTGGTGCCCGACCGCAGCGGGCGGCTATGGAACCCGCATCTCGTCATCGACCCGCGCAGCGATCACGCCGACCCGCTGGGTGTCGCAGACGGCATCGACATCGGCAGCGTCGAGATCGGCTCCGGCAGTATGTCGTCATCCGGTCTGCTGTTTTTCGGCGGCACGCGTGGCTTGCTGATCATCGACCCCGAACGCTTTGTGCCGTGGCAATACCAGCCGCCGCTGCTGTTGACGTCGATCGATGTGGACGGCCATTCGCGGGCTCCCGGCGGGGCCGCCGACGGCGTGCAGTTGCGCCCCGGCGAGGCGCGCCTCACCATCGAGTTTGCCGCTCTCGACTATTCATCGCCGTCGAGCATCAGTTACACCTACCGCCTGCTCGGGCTCGACGAGCATTGGATCGCCACGGAAGCCAGTCAGCGGGTCGCCAGCTACCACAATCTGTGGCCCGGCAGTTACCAGTTGCAGGTGCGTGCGCAGACCCGCAATGGCAAGGTCAACGAGGCCATGATGCTGCCGTTGACGGTGATCGCCGCGTGGTGGCAAACGCCTTTGGCGGCGGTGATTGCCGTGCTGCTGCTGGTCGCGCTGATACTCGCCGGGGTGCGCCTGCGCGTGGTTCAGATCGGCCGCCGGGCGCAGGCGCTCGAAGCCTTGGTCGAACGGCGGACGCGTGAACTGTCGCAGGCCAAATCGGGTGCCGAGGAGGCGCTGATCGAGTTGAAGGGCGCGCAACGGCAATTGGTCGCCGCCGAGAAAATGGCCTCGCTCGGACAACTCGTCGCCGGCGTGGCCCACGAGATCAACACGCCGGTCGGCATCGCCATCACCGCCGCCTCGCATCTGCAGGAACTGGCCGCGCAGGGCAGCGCCAAGATGGCCGAGAACAAGCTGACGCGCGGCGACCTGCTGCGCTGGAAGCAGGAAGTGGAAGACGCCGCGCGCCTGATCCTGAACAGCCTGATGCGCGCCGGCACCCTGATCGCCAGCTTCAAGCAGGTGTCGGTGGACCAGTCCAGCGGACAGCGACGCCGCTTCCGATTGAGCGAGTTCCTCGGTGAGGTGAACACCACGTTGCTGCCAACGCTGCGTCGCAGCCCGCACCAGTTGCAGATCGACTGTGCCGCCGACATCGAACTCGATTCCTATCCGGGCGCTCTGTTCCAGATCCAGACCAACTTGATCAACAACGCGTTGATGCACGCTTTCGACGACGACGCGCCAGGACAGATGCGCATCGAGGCGCGGGCCAAGGGCGACCAACTCGAACTGCGTTTCAGCGACAACGGCCGCGGCATGGATGCCAACGTCGCCCGCCGTGCCTTCGACCCCTTCTTCACCACCCGTCGTGGCAGCGGCGGCTCGGGTCTGGGCTTGCACGTGATCCACAATCTGGTGACGCAACTGCTCGGTGGCGACATCGAACTGACCACCGCTCCGGGCCAAGGTGCGCAATTCCTCATCCGCATTCCGCTGCATGCACCGGAGCCGGCGCATTGAGACCAGGCCACTATCACCGAACATAACGCAAGTAACTGAAAAACAATATTTTTCCGCAATGGACAAAAAACAGATCGCCGCACTGGCCCACAAGTTCGCTGCGCGAACAAGCCCACCGACCAGGGGGCGACCGTGGCTCTCAACAAATTCCGCGTCCTTAGTCGCGCATCTTGTAGGCCCCCTTGAGCGCATAGACCTGCTCTGTCCACACTCTGCCGAAGCGCTCGGCATCCGGAACCGGCGACTGGATGATGCGCAGCGTCAGTTCACGCTGGCGGTCGCTGTTGGATGGTTTCATGTGCAGGTTCAGTGCGAATTTCGAGAAGTCGCGGACCATGAAGTCGAAAATCTCCTCAAGCAGGTCTTCGCTCACCGGGAAATACTTGCGACTTTCAATGATCAACTGCCCGTAGCCGACAATGGTGAGTATCTCCCCGAGCGCCAGCAGGTAATCGATGTCTTCGCTCTGGCGGTCATTCGGCGCGGCCTTGACCAGGAACTGCTTGAACAACTCGATCTGCTTCTTGAACAGATTGACGTTGGGCAGATCGACGCTGTCGTAGGCGATCTTGTAGTCATGGAACTGGATCTTGCCGAGGCCCTTGGTGGGACCCTGGTTGAACAAGAACGCGTCGTTGCAGGCATCGTCCCGGCGCGCGATTTCCGGGTATTCCTTCGGATTGAAGAAATAATTGGCCAGAAACTTGACGATGAGCGCCATGTTGACGTGCACGGTGCCTTCCAGCTTGGGCAGCATCGGCAGCTCGTGTTTGGCGATCTCGAAGAAGGGCTCGTTCTCGAAACCCTTGGCGGCAATGATGTCGTGCAGCAGGTTCATGACCTCCTCGCCCTCGCGGGTGACCTTCATCTTCACCATCGGATTGAACAGCAGATAACGACGATCGTCGGCTGATGCACTGCGCATGTAATCGCTGGCGCGTTCGGCGAACAGCTTCATCGCCACCAGCTTGCAGTAGCTGTCCATCAACAGGCGCTTCACATGGGGAAAATCGGTGACGTAACGACCGTAGACGCGGCGGTTGGCGGCGTGGTCGATCGACTCGTAGAGCGCATGCGTGCAAAGGCCGATGGCACACCAGCCTAGATTGAACTTACAGATGTTGATCGTGTTGAGCATATCGTCCCAGGCCTTCGGCCCGGTTTCCAGGATGTCCGCCTTGGTGATCGGATAATCGTGCAACACAAACTCGGCGACGTAGTTTTGTGCATTCACCACATTGCGCACGCAGGTATAGTTTGGATGCTTCGATTCCACCGCAAAGAAGACATATTCACCGCTGTCGGCCATTTTGGCGAAGGTCGCAACCAGAGCCGCCTCATTGCCATTGCCGATATAGTACTTGTCGCCATTGGCCAGATAAGTGTCGGCACCCGTCGGCTGCAGCATCATGTCGGTTGAATAAATGTCGGCCCCGTGTTCTTTTTCCGATAGCCCGAAGGCAAACACGCCGCCTTCCTGCAGCATCCGGGCGGTCCGTTGCTTGATCTCCTCGTTGCTGCCGCACCAGATCGGCGCCAGGCCGAGCATGGATACCTGCCAGGTGTACCAGTAGGTGCAGCCGTAAAACCCGCTGATCTCCGAGAACTCGCAGTTGCGATAAGTGTCCCAGCGTGAATCGGCGGCGCCGTAGCCCGCCGGGGTCATCAGCGTGGCGAAGACCTGCTGTTCCTTCAGGAAATCCACATAATCGTGATTCCACTTTCTCTCATGCCAGTCATGCTTGAGTTGCTTGAGACCCTTGCGCTCAAAAAACGCAATGGTTTCCTGCATGATCTTGTCGGTCTTGCTGTCCGGATATCGACGGCTGCGCTGATTGGGGTTGAACAGGATCATGAGATCGCTCCGTGGAATCTAGGGACCCTCTGAACAGTTGCGCGCGTTGTGGGTCCATTTGCCTGCCGCTAGGCGCGGTCAGGTCGTGGCAGGGCCTACGGCCGAGGACCGGAACGCGCGGGACGGGAAGGGGCTCGCTGCGTCTGACACCTGGCCCAGGCGCGGCTATGGCCTTCGGTGTCATCCTTGCTGGCGTCCGTTTCAGCCGCCGTCGCGGCCGCATAACTTGTTCAGAGGGTCCCTAGGGTGGCAGCGTGCGCCGCGCGGCTCTGCGCGACCTTGACCAGAATCAGAGGGTACTTAAGGACCCGGCTGTACTGACCCGGTTGCGGCCGGCGGTTTTCGCGGCATACAGCGCGCCATCCGCTGCAGCCATCAATGCGCTGACGGCGACGCCCGGAACCGGGACCGTGGCGGCGACGCCGACACTCACGGTTACGCCGAGCGGGTAGCGTTGGATCAAACGGCGCACCCGCTCGGCTTCGGCGCTGGCGCCGGAAAGATCCATGTGGGTCATCAAGATCGCAAACTCCTCGCCGCCCCAGCGTGCGCTCAGGCGATCGGCGTGGTCGTCGGCGCTCAGGGCTCGCGCCAGCGTGCGCAGCACCTCGTCGCCCTGCAGATGGCCGAAGCGGTCGTTGTAGCCCTTGAAGTGATCGGCATCGATCATCAGCAAAGCCAGCGACGAGCCCTCCCGCAGCGCCTGCTGCCAGGCCTCGTGCAAGCTGTCATCGAAGGCCCGGCGATTGGCGATTCCGGTGAGGCCGTCGCGCAGGGTCTGCGCCCGCAGTTGCTTGTTGGCGTGCTCCAGGTCCGCGGTACGCGTCTGCACGATGTGCTCGAGTTGCTCATTGCGTGCGCGCAGGCGGTTGACGTGCCAACGGGTAACCGCGCCAGCGCCGAGGCCGCCCAGCAGCAGCAGGGCGCCGACCAGCAACAGGCGCGCTTGCAGGCTCTCCTGCCAGAGCGGCGCAACCTCCCATTCGAGCGCGCGCACCGGACCCGGTTTCCCGGCGCCCGCGCGTGCCTGGATCTGCAACTGCATGCGCCCCGATGGCAGTGTCCCGAGCCGCGCCTCGGCCACCGGCGACCAGTCCGACCAGCGGCTGTCGATCCCCAGCACGCGCTGGCGAAACAGCACCTGCGCCTCACCGGCAGCCGCGGGTGCGGCGAACTGCACGCGCAGCGTCGGCCGCGCCGGCAGGTTGCCCGGATGATCCGAAGCGAGGGGCAAGGGAGTGCGCTGCCCGTCGCCCTCCAGCCACGCCCGCCGCCACTCGATCAGCGGCTCTGTCGCCGGGCGCGGCGGACGCTCCGATTCGTACAGGTACAGGCGGCTTGCCGCGCCAAACACCACCCGACCATCGCTGAGCATGTGCAGGCTGCGCAGCCCCGGTCCGGTCCTTGCCGGTGGTTCGAGCTCGCGCCAACTGGCGCCGTCATGCAGGTAGGCGCGCCCGGCGCTCAACGCCCAGCGCCGTCCGTCGCTGCCCTGGACCACCATCGGTATCGCGCCGGACTGCAGCAGGGCGCCCAGGCCATCGAGGCCGTCATCGACGAAGCGCACGGCGTCCCAACGAAACAGGCCAGCCGTGGTGGCCGCGTAGACGCTCGCTCCCAGTCGGAAAACGTGGGAGCCGCGGTCCGCGCCGTAGCGGATCCCGGCGGCGTCGGTCAGCGCTGCCGAACTCAGACTGGCGTCCGCCGCTACCGAAACATCGAACAGGCCGTTGGTCTGGGTGGCAACGAGCAGCCGACCCGGGCTGATTTCAACCAGGCTGTCAGCGGTGCTGCCGAGGCCGATCTGCGGCAACTCGGGCGGCAGCGGGTCGCTGGCCAGATCGAGCACGCTGACGCCGCTTTCGCTGCCGACGTAAAAGCGGCGTGGCGTCGACTGCGCCGCGAGCAGCTGACGCGGATGCAGCCGGTCGTGCGTGATGGCATGCGCTGCACCAGATCCGGGCGCCGGGAGGCGCCACAGCGCGTAAGTCTCGGCGACCAGCAGGGCCGGGCCATCGGCAGCGATCGACCAGGCCTCGCCGATGGGCAGATCGATGCGCTCGAAACGTGGATGGCCGGCGGCAACCTCGCGTGCGACATAGATGCCCGCGGAGGACAGGCCATACCAGTTGCCGCCGATGTCGCGCAGTTCGGACTGGATGCCGCGAACGCCGTCGGCAGCGTCGAGTACGCGCCACGGTGAAGCGAGCTGCACATTGACCAGCACTTCGTCGTCGACCGCCCACAAATCGCCATTGGGTTCCGGCACCAGACCGCTGATGAAGTCATTGGAAATCGCACTGATGCGCGCTTGATTGCCGGCAAGATCCAACTCGACCAGATGACCGTCCTTGACGCCGGAAGCCGCGATGCCGGAAGCCAGTGTCGCCTGCGTGGTCAGGGCGGTGGGTGGCGCCTGGGGCGGCAGCAGTGGCAATTCGGTGAGCTTGCCGTCGCGCAGCCATTGCAGGTGCGGACGTTGCGACAGAACGATCTGGCCGCCCAGCGGGTGTGGCCACAGGTGGTAGATCTGGGTGTCGGCAAACTGCTCGCCGCCGGGCACCATCTCGAAATTCCCGGCAACTCTGCGCTTGAGACCCTCACCACGCCATTGGACCCACAGTTCGTCGCCCATGAAGGCGATGGCGCCGAAGCGACCGGGCGCGCTCCAGGCTTCGGCGAAACGACCGGCGTGGTCGAAGGCGAACACTTGGTGCAGGGTCCGGAAATAGACATTGGAGGCATCGCTGCAAACCTCCCAGACGTCGTCGAATCCGTCGCGCAGTGGCGCCGGCAGATGCTCGGTCCAGTCGCTGTAGGCGAGTACGCCGTCGCGATCGCGAGCAATCACGCCAATGTGATTGTAACCGCCGACGTAGATCTGGCCGCCGGGACCGCGCGCCAGCGAGCGCGTCAGCAAACCGGGCGTGGGAATGTGCTCCCAGCGCACACCGTCGAACACCAGGACTTCGCGCTCGGACGCGACATAGAGCAGCCCCTGGGCATCGCGCGCCAGATCGTAGGTCGCGGCTTCGGGTGCCAGCGGCAGGGGGATGCGCTGAGCCGGTGGGTCTCCGAGGCTCAGCGCGGCGGCGGGAATCAGCCACACGAATGCCAGCAAAACCAGCCAACGCAAGCCGCCGGGAGTTGTCGTCAAGCGCTGGTGTGGTGGGCGTCTGTCGACTCGGGCCACCGACTAGATCCGACTGCCAGTTGAGCGGCGCAGTCTAGCAGGCCGTCGCCGCCGCCCCTTGAGCAGACGGAGTCTCGCGTCCGTGACGCTCGCGGCGCGGGCCGTCTATATGTTAATAAATGCCACCTCGATCCGAAGGGCGCCACGACGATGAAGGCAACGGCAACTGCAATTGCATTGGGTATGGCCCTGTTCGGGGGCTCTGCAGAGGCAAGTTTTCACCTGATGAAAGTGGTGCAGGTGTTTCCCGGCACGGCTGCGGCGCCCAACGCGCAGTACGTGATGATCCAGATGTACACGGGTGGCCAGAATCAGCTCAGCGGTCACCAGATTTCCGTGTTCAACGCCAGCGGCACTGCCATTCAGAATTTCACCTTCAACGCCGCGGTGGCCAATGGCGGCGCCCAGGCGCGCATCCTGATCGCGACGACCGAGGCGGTGGCGCTGTTCGGCATGAGCGCCGACCTGACGATGACGGCGGTGCTGCCATCGGCGGGCGGCAAAGTCTGTTTCGACGCGATCCCGGTGGACTGCCTGGCCTGGGGCAACTACAGCGGCAGCGCGACCGGCGTCGGCACCCCGTTCAATGTCGCCACGGGCCTGGTGCCGGGTGCGGCGGCAATCCGACGGCTGGATATCAGCGGTGGCGCTGGCACCCTGGAGGCGGCGGACGACACCGACAACTGCGCCAACGACTTCGTGTCCGGAATGCCTTTGCCGCGCAACAACGACACGCTGTTCCTCGGCAGTCTGGAGCAAGCGCGGGCGCGCCTTGTAGCCCGGTGTACGCGCGCAGCGCGGGTTCACCGCACGCAGCCCGCCGGTTGCCGCGCCGGTCACCGCTCAGGTGGCCGACCCGGTGCATTCAACCTGATTCACCGGCTCCAGATGCCCTCTGCGAGTTGCGCGAGCCTGGCGTTATCGCGCGCGATCGCGACCCCTTCTGGCGCTCCCGCCAGCCCATTGGTCATGTTGACGCACTGTGTGACGCACAGTACTGTGCACCACATGCGCCGCCCGGTTCCGGGGCGCTCTGGCTGAGGTGCCCGTCCCGTGACCACCGCTGTTCCACAACGCTTCCACGCTCTCGACGCCACGCGCGCGTTCGCGCTGCTGCTGGGCATCGTGCTGCACGCGACGATGTCCTTCTTCCTGCCGATCCCGGCGCAGGACGTCTCGCAAAGCGGCGTGCTGGCGTTGACTTTCTATGTCATCCACAGCTTTCGCATGTGCCTGTTCTTCCTGATCGCCGGCTTCTTTGCCCGGATGGCCTTGCACCGCCGCGGCACCCGCGCTTTCGTCAAGGACCGCGCACGGCGGATCGGCGTGCCGCTGATCGTCGGCTGGCTGCTGCTGGCACCGCCGACGCTGGCGATCCTGATCTTCGGCATCACGCGGGGCGCAGCGGATGGCGCGCCCGCCGGCGCGGATGTCGCGGCGCTGGCGCCGCAGGGGTTTCCGCTGACGCACCTGTGGTTTCTCTATTACCTCGGCATCTTCTACGTCCTCGCGCTCGCGCTGCGCGGTGGGTTCGTCGCCTGGGTCGACCGCAGCGGTGCGGCGCGCGAAGAGATCGACCGCTGGCTGGCCGCCGGTCTGTCGAGCTATCTCGCACCGCTGGCCCTGGCCGCGCCGCTGTTTGCGCTGCTCTATGTCGATCCGGCCTGGCCGGTGTGGTTCGGCATCCCGACGCCGGACTACGGGCTTGTGCCGCACTTGCCGGCGATGGTCGGCTTCGGCACCGCCTTCGCGCTCGGCTGGCTGCTGCAGCGGCAAACGCAACTGCTCGACGTCTGGCGTCGCCAGTGGGCGGTCAATCTGCTGCTCGCCGCAAGTCTGTCCATGCTCTGTGTGGGGCTGGTCGGCACGCTGCCGGGCGCTGACCCGTTCACCATCGCCGGGCCGCCGTGGCGCCGGCTGATCTACGCCCTGAGCTACACCGTGTCGATCTGGTACTGGGTGTCCGGACTGATCGGCGCGGCGCAGCGTTTTTGCGCCGACGCCAGTCCGCTGCGCCGTTATCTCGCCGACGCCTCCTACTGGCTCTATCTGGTCCACCTGCCGCTGGTGTTCGGCCTGCAGGTGCTGATGCTGGACTGGCCGCTGCACTGGTCCCTGAAGTTTCCGCTGATCCTTGCGATCACGCTTGGCGTGCTGCTGCCGAGTTATCACTTTCTGGTACGGCCGAGTTTCATCGGCGAGATCCTCAATGGCCGCAAGTACCCGCGCCGGCCGCGCGTCGAGCCGGCCGCGGCAGCACTCCCCGCAGATCCGCAACACGCCGGGCACGCACCGCTGGCGCAACTGTCGCGGGTGAGCAAGCGCTACGGCCAGACCCTCGCGCTGGATGACCTCAGCCTGGACCTGCGGCCCGGCGAACTGCTCGCCGTACTCGGGTCCAACGGCGCCGGCAAGACCACCGCGATCGGCCTGTTGCTCGGCACGCTGCAGGCGGACAGCGGCGATGTCAGCCTGATGGGTGGCTCGCCGTTCGACGTGCTCAGCCGGCTGCAGGTCGGCGTCGTCATGCAGGAGGTCAGCCTGGCGCCGAACCTGAGTGCGCGCGAGCACATCGCGCTGGCGGCGAGCTACTACCGCGCGCCGCTGTCGGTGGCGCAAACGGTCGCGCTGACCGGCATCGAAGCCTTCGCCGATCAGCGCTACGCCCGGCTATCTGGCGGGCAGAAGCGCCAGGTGCAGTTCGCGATTGCCGTCTGCGGCCGTCCGCGGCTGTTGTTCCTCGACGAGCCTACGGTGGGGCTGGACGTGCAGGCGCGCGAGGCGCTGTGGCGGACCATTCGCGCGCTGCGCCAGCAGGGCTGTTCAATCGTGCTGACCACGCACTATCTGGAGGAAGCGCAGGCGCTCGCCGACCGCGTGGTGGTGCTCGCGCGGGGCAAACTGATCGCCCAGGGCAGCGTCGACCAGGTGCGCGCTCTGGTCACGCGCACGCGCATCCGCTGTGCCAGCGCGCTTGCGGTCGATCAGATCCGGGGCTGGCCGGGCGTCCTCGATGCAGTGCGCGCGGCCAGCGTGGTCGAAGTAACCACCTCCGTCGCCGAATCCGTGGTACGGAGACTGCTGGACGCCGATCCGGCCTTGAGTCGCCTGGAGGTCCAGCAAGCCGGCCTCGCCGAAGCACTCGCCGAACTTCAACGGGAGGCCGCATGAGCAGCGTGCCGACGATGTCCACCGCGGTCCCGATCGAACGCGCGCCGCTGTCGCTGCGGCGCACCCTGCGCGCCTATCTGATGGAAGTCAGATTCGACACGCTCGGCGCCTTGCGCACGCCCGCCTTCGCGATTCCGTTCATCGCCCTGCCGCTGTTGATCTATGTGCTGTTCGGCGTGGTCATCAATCGCAATGCCGGCAGCGTCAGCGAATTCGGGCCCGCCATCGCCAACTATCTGTTCACCGGATTTGCGGTGCTGGCGGTGGCCATGCCCGGCATCTTCAGCGGCGTGATCCTGGCGCAGGAGCGCGAGGGCAATCTGCTCAGGCTCAAACGCGCCCAGCCGCTGCCACCTGGCGCCACCATCGTCGCCAAGCTGCTGATGGCGATGGCAATCGCCGCGGTCGCGGTGACTTTGGTGGTCATTGCTGCGCTCGCTGGCGGCCTGCTGACGATCTCGCTGACGCAAGTCGCCGTCATCTGGGCGGTGCTGATCGTCGGCAGCGTTCCGTTCTGCGCCATCGGCCTCATGATCGGCGCGATCTCGTCCGCATCCGCCGCGCCGGCCTGGGGCAATCTTCTGTTTCTGCCGATGATGTGGCTGTCCGGTTTGTTCATCCCGCTGCCGGCCTTCCTCGAGGCCTGGGTGGTCATCTGGCCGAGCTTTCACCTGAGCCAGCTGGCACTCGGCCTGGCCGGCGTCGAACAGTTCCGCTTCATTCCGACGACATTTGCCGCCGGCGTGCTGCTCGGCGTAACGGTGCTGTGTGGCGGATTGGCGATCCGGCGGCTGGCGCGCCATGGTTGACGCGGACGCCTTCGCCAAGCTGGAACTGGAACTGCGCCGCGGCGTGGTGGTGCTGGCCACGCTGTCGCAGCTGCGCACGCCGCGCTACGGCTACGAGTTGCGCCAGGCGCTGGCCGAGCAGGGCATGCCGATCGAAGAGGGCACGCTGTATCCCTTGCTGCGGCGCCTGGAAACCCAGGGCCTGCTGAGCAGCGAGTGGCGGATCGAAGACGGCCCGCCAAGGCGCTACTACGCACTGAATGCGGACGGCCGCAGTCTGCTGGGCAGGCTGACGGCGTCGTGGCAGGCCATGAATGACGCGATGGGCAGATTGTTGAAAGAGGACACGCGATGAACGCCAATGAGGTGATCGAGGCCTACGTCGCCGAGGTCGCGCTGCAGTTGCCGCGCAAGCAGCGCAACGATGTCGCCTACGAGTTGCACGCGCTGCTGCACGAAGAACTGCAGGGCCGCAGCGAGGCAGCCGGGCGTGTCGCCGACGCGGCCATGACCACCGAATTCCTCAACGCCTTTGGCCGCCCTGCCGAGGTGGCAGCGCGCTATCGCCCGACGCTGATCATCATCGATGCCGCTGACGGACACGCATTCTGGCGTGCGGCGATCGTCGGTGTGGCCCTGATCTGGTCCCTGGGACTGTTGTCGGCACTGAACGGCTGATCGGCAGTGGCTGGGACCTGTTGCTGCCGCGCTGGGTCGCTGGTCGGTTGGCACGGCGCTGCCTTCACCGTGGTGGCCGGGCCTGTTGGTCAGCCCGTTATGGCATGGCCGCTTGGGTGCGCCGTCGCTGGCCGCAGACCTCGCTGTGGCAGCCGCGCGATACCGATCGCCTGCAGGGCGGCCGCACGGCCCTGGCGATGGCCATCGTTGGCATCCTCTGCGGCGTGTCCATCCTGATCGAACCGCGCTGGCTGCTGGATGTCGTCTTCAGCGGCCGCGCGGCACCAGCAGCCTACGAGGCGCTGACTTATGCGCAGGGATTTCGCCAGCGCCAGGGTCCGGTGTTGCTCGGGCTGATCCTGTTGAACATCCCGCTGCTGCTCAGCGGCATCGTCAACGGTCGCTGGCCGCCCCTGATGCGGCGCCTGGAGCTGCCACTGGCGCTCGCCACCTGCGCGGCGATGCTTTGGAGCGTCGCCGCCGGACCGATCTTCATCACGCCAGCCAGCGACCAGATGACCAAATTCTGCATGCTGCTCATCGTCGCCGCCATACTGATCGGGTATGCCATCCGCTGGCTGCGGCGCGTCCGGCCCAATCCGGGCTAGGTGTAGCGGCTCGCGTTTGAAACCGGTCGAGCTCGCATTCGAGGCCGATCTCGGCTCAGATTAAGTGCAACTACCAAGCGGCGTCGGCTCACTTTAGTTGCATCTGAGCTTGCATTGGATCGGCAAGGCTCGCGTTTCATCGCCGCCGGCTCACATTAGTTGCAAGTGACGACAGCTCAGATCGGCAGACCAGCGGCCAACATCTTGTCGCGCAGCACCGCTGCACGAGCCGGATCAAGCGAGTTGGAAAAGAGCGCCTTGATCGCCGCAGGCTTGGCGTCGAACTGATCGATCAGGTCCTTGATGCGATATCCATGCCGGGTGAGCGTCGGCTCGAGATCGTCGAGCTGGCGGGACAGCACGGACTCGACGAGCTCGGCGGTGACCGGATTCACGCCGACTTGATAGCCGGCCTCCAGCGCCAGCGCCAGGTGCAATTGGATCTGCAGTGGCGTACGCAACTTCGTGGCCAGCAGGTCGATCGCCTCCGTGGTCAAGATGGTTTCGACCTTCGTGTCGCCGCCAGTGCAGGCAGTGAGCAACCAATGCAGGTACTCGCGCTGACTGCCGGCGATACCGTCCAGCGAGAACACGTCCGTGCGGTAGCCGATCTCTTCCATCGTCGGTCGGCGCAAATCGTTCTTGAGCTTCGGGTGCCCGGCAAGTACCACCGAAAGACGGCCACCGCCGTCTTCGACTAATTCCATCAATCGTTTCAATCCGGTCAGGGTGTTGCCGTTGAGATCGTGAGCTTCGTCGACGAACAAAGCGACCGGACGCTTGTTCTTCTTGACCAGCTCGCGCAAGTCACGCTCGCGCCTCTCGCCTTGCGTCGGGATCCGCACCTGTTTCTCAGGCGACAAGTCGTAGAACAACGCGGCAATGAACGTGGCCAGCTTGATGCTGTGCTTTTCGATGGCCACCGATTTCGACACCCTGATCCGTTTTTCCTCCTCGAGCGCGTGCTGAAGTTGGCGCAGGAGCGACGTCTTGCCGCAGCCGATGACGCCGCAGATCGCGATCAGGCGCCCTTCGACGATCGCGCCTTTGATGTCCTTGGTGAGCTGCTTGTGATGCGCGGTCTCAAAGTACCCTGCCTGGTTCAACGGAACCTTCAGTCCGTAGTGCTGCATCACTTCAGCGCGCATGTTCTTCTCCGGGCTTCTTCTGTCGGAAATGGTCTCGGACTCGCGCGAGCACGATGCGGCGAGTCAGGGTTTCGGTCAGCAACTGCTCAATGAATTCCCGATCCTCGATCGACAGCTTCGCCAGCGGCATTGCGAGATCGTCGGCGATAGCGAGCTTGGCCGCGATGGCGCTGGGAAAATGGTACTCATGTGCCTGCGCATCGAACGGCTGGCTCGGCAACGGTGCCGGTGCGGCTGGCGAGAGCCGCACACCTTTTCGGGACAGCGCGGCAATCGGCAGGCCCAGCTGGTCGGCA
Organism: Rhodanobacteraceae bacterium; assembly: GCA_016717705.1. Lineage (GTDB taxonomy): Bacteria > Pseudomonadota > Gammaproteobacteria > Xanthomonadales > SZUA-5 > JADKFD01. The sequence goes on from JADKFD010000035.1 coordinate 31,157, forward strand.
AGCTTTCGAATGCGACCGGCGCGATCGTCAGCCTTGCCGCGCTTGAAAGCCCGATAGCGGTGCAATGGCACCGGACCCGAGATCGGGTAGTACGGCCCGAACCGTTGGCCGTCGAACTCGACGAACATCTCCTCGTCGAACAGGCCCCATAGCAACACGACGGTTTCGCCCGCCATGTCGGGCTCGACCTCGTACCCGGTGCCATCGATGGTGACGCGCGCATCGATGCCGACCTTGCGCCGCTCCGGTTCGCGCGCAAAGCGACAGAATTGTTCCCAGGTGCACATTTCACGGATGCCGTCGGCCGGCAGATGGCCAAGCCAGTCATTCAGCCGGGAATGCGGTTCGGAGCGGTGCTCCTGGTCGCTGTAACGAAGCAAGTAGCGGAACAGCCACTCGTTCGCTTGGCGCTCGGTTTCGGGCTTGTGGAAGTGATACGGGGTTTCGTGCGCCTCCTTCACCGTGCGAAACGGGCGCTCGACTTTGCCCTTGGCACGCGCCGTTGTTCGAGTGCCGTCCTTGCCGGCGGGAAGGTGCGTCAGCCACTCGATATCGAGAGCGCGCATCACGCTCTGAAAGACCTGACTCTTGGCGATCGGCCCGTTATCGAGGTAGATCATCTTGGGCCTTCCCTGGAACGGGAATGCCGGATCGGACTTCGGCGCCATCGCGTTGAACAGGAAGCGCAGGCCGGACTCCGCATCCTCGCCGTAGACGCAGCGGTATTCCTGGTAGGCAACGCCGCTGCGATCGTCAACCACGCTGAACAGCATCAACGTTGGTTGGCCTTTGGCGAGGTCGATCCACTCCGGCTTGTCGATGTGCTTCAAATCGGACGGAGACAAGTCGAACTGCCAGCAGTCGTTGCTGTGCTCGGCTTGAAAGCGAGTTGCCGGCGGCTCACGCAGCAACCGCGACTGATCCAGCTTCCAGAGCGAAAGGTAGCGGTTCACGGTCGGCCGACGCAGCAGGCCTTTGGGTGCCTGAACCAGTCCCAGGTCGGTTTCAACGCCGTAATCTTCCAAGAGTTCCAGAGCGCGTTGGGTTGAAAGGTGTCGGCCCTGTTTGTTGGTGGTGCGAAGCTTGAGTGCCGCGATCAACTCGCAGTAGCGTTCGAGGGCGGGCTGATCGAGCACCCTGGGTTTGCCATGATCGGCGCGATGCGCCGCATGTGGCTTTTTGAAGCGATTCAATTCGCGATAGACGGTGGTGGCCGAGACCCCGTAGAGCGAGGCCACGGCGATCACCTGGGCGGCACGCTCCGGGCTCTTGCGCGGCAGGCGATCAAGTCGCTGACGCAACTGCATCAACGAGTCGGTCGGAATCGAACTACGCGCTCCGGGCATCACGTTCTGCCTGGGTCAGGTAGTTGTACAGCGTCGATTTTCCGACCCCCATCAAGCGGCAGATCTCCTCCACCGTGTGCTTGCGCTCGTGATAGAGCCGCAAGGCGAGCGCTTGTTTTTCGGCGCTGAGCCGCTTTTTCCGTCCGCCCTTGCGCCCTCGTGCGCGTGCGGCCGACAAACCTGCCTGGGTGCGCTCCCGGATCAGATTGCGTTCGAACTCGGCGAGAGCGCCGAACACGTGAAAGACCAGCCGCCCACCGACCGACGCGGTGTCGATGTTTTCCTGGACGCTCCGCAAAGCGACGCCAACCCCGTCCAGGCGCTCGACCAGGTGGATCAGGTCCTTCAGCGATCTCCCCAGGCGATCGAGCCGCCAGACCACGACCGTGTCGCCGCTGCGCAAGATGCCGAGCAGCACGTTCAATCCGACCCGCTCAGCCTTGGCGCCGCTGGCGGTGTCCTCGAACACCCGCTCGCAGCCAGCCTTGGCCAAGGCATCGCGTTGCAGATCGAGGTGCTGGTCGTCAGTTGAGACCCGCGCGTATCCGATCAACATGGCCATCCGTCCAACTTCTGCGCCAAACAGCAGTGTAATCGGATATTGAAAGTTGGAGACAGATATTGGACGATCCGGAGGCACGAAATTCGATCACGGCACGCTGTGGTGATCACCGTCCATCAAGCCATGGTTTGTTGGACGGCCCTGGTGGCAGCGGCGCCAGGGATGTTGTTGCTCGGCCTGTGATCTGCGCTGCGCGGTCGCACGGTCACTGGGTTTCATTTTTGATCCGCGTTGACGCAAATGAACCTCGATTTCCCCTTTCGCCGGCCTTCTAGCCGACACCTGCCGGCGACACGCGCAAATGACACTTCGCACGATCAGTTACCATCCGGGGCAACCGTGGAGACAACATCATGAAAAAAACCCTCGCGTGCGCTGCTTTCCTACTGTGCAGCGTGGCGCACGCTCAGCAGTGCGGCACCTACAACGGCCCATTGCTGAAGGACGGGTTCGGCCCTCCGGATGTGAGCTTCGTCGAGGAACCTGCGGTTCCGCTGCCTCCAGCGAACACGCCTCTGGCCCTTTCGATCACGGCACCAAGCGAGGGCGCGGTGTTGGGAACACGCACGATTCAGGTGTACGGAACCTATGCGGGTCCACCGGCCACCGGCGTGGCAATCAACCGCTCCGCCGCAGTACAGACGGCCAGTGAATTCATCGGGCTTGTGGTGCTCAAGCCCGGGAGCAACGTCATCACCGTCAAGGTGACAAAGCTCACAGGCGAGACCGAAACCCAAACACGAACCGTTACGTACGACGCACAGCAGGCACCGAATGCTGACCTGCAGATTGAAATTCAAGGCGAACACGCACCGATCAAACCAAAGTTCACCGTAACGCCGAAGGCTGGGCTGACAGTTACACAACTACAAATAGACTTTGACGGCGACAGCACTATCGACCTCAACACGCCTACCGTCCCTGCCAACTTGCGATTCGAATACCGAACTCCTGGGTTCTTTACTGCAACTGCAACCCTCACCTTGGACGACGGCGATCCAATGACGCCTCCTGTCAACGAAATCATCAATCGCAAATTTGCCGTGTTGCCTCTGCCTCTTACACGCGCAATCCTATGTCACGTGTTCTACCGCATGAAGGATCGATTGGCCGCCAACGATATTCCAGATGCTGTCAAATCTGTCAACGCAGAACTGCGCAGCGAGGTACAGCAGGATTTCGAGGCCCTTCCGAGCACCACGCTTGGTGCCGAGCGCCTAGGCACAGTGGTCGATGGCACGATCGGTATAAAGATTGCCACACTGACGCTCGCGGTCACATTTCGAAGCCAACCCACCCATGCATCCGTGAGTTTCGAGCGATCGATTGATGGTGTCTGGCGAATCACGGATATGTGAGTGATGAAATCCTCCATGCGATACCTCATACCGCTGCTCGCTACCTGCGCGATCCCATGCAACGTCGCCGCATGGGAGGTTGATACCCACGCTTGGATAACGCTCAGGACGTTTGAACGCTCGAACCTAAACGCCTCTGGACCAGGGGGCGATGCGCTTATTACCCGCCTCGGTTTCGACCGCTTTGACCCAAAGGCAACCTTCCGAAGCCCTGGCCTAGAATCCCTTGGGCTTGGGACATCTGACAAGTATTTTGATCTCCTACCGAACTGGGATCAGTCACAACCAAACCCAGTAGTTCCCTCGCAATCGAACCGGTTTCCAAACAACTGGGAATACTCACGTTTCCCGGAGGGCTATCGGTTGGGTGGAAGCCCTGGCGCACTCGGAACCACTCCACACCTTCGACTTGAAGCATGGCTAATGCGTGGCGTCATTCGAGAGGATGACTTGGATAGCGGTGAGTATATCTCCGCGCCAATCCCAGATCCCGACCCATACGGCGACAAGACGCGGGTGTTTGGTCATTTTTATGACCCAATCAACAACGACGGCATTCCAGACTTTCTACCTTTCATCAACGAAGCTCGCGTAAAAGCAATTAACTGGGCAACTGGACTGACCGATGCCCTATCGCCAACCCCCGCCCCGCTACTGTCCCGCGACAATCACTTTACTTGGGTTGATGCGCGCAGAGCGTACTTTAAAGCTCTCACCTACCAAACTGCAAACGCCACTCAGTCCAGTGCGGCCGACGGGTTCGAGTCCGAGGTGCGTTTGTTTTTCCTGGCCACTACCATCAAAGCAATAGGTCAAGTTGTACATATCCTCCAAGACGGCTCACAACCACAGCACGCGCGCATCGATCGACACAATCACAGCAACGTGACATGGGATTTCCTAAATGCTGATTTGCCCCGTCGTTTGATGGAGGTATACACTAATATTCGAGTTACGCGCGACATTAACCTGTCTCCGCTCGAGGATCGAGAACCGTTGCGTGCGATGTTTACGGTGGAAAGTGGGAATATGGAGCTACCCGCGCTTCCGCCCGTCGGTGCGTATCCGATCCCACAGTTCTCGTTAGCTAGAAGATTTTTTACGACTCGCGAGCAGGCTGGCGGCGACGACTACAACCAACGAAAAGGTTTAATCGATTATGCCAATCGCGGGTTCTTTAGCGAAGGGACAGCGAATGGGCGCCCAAATCTCAAACTTCGTGTTATGCCTTCACCACCAGTCGGTCTCGCCGGGACGCAGGAAGTCCCCGTTACCGACCGGGGTCGCGGTTTCATCGACATAGCGTGGAATGCTCCCGACACTGTCAGCCCAGGCTACGCTGATGCTCTGGACGCCGCCTATATGGGAAAAGTCCCGCTTGGGCAAATAAGTCTAAGAAGCATCATTAACGAAAGTCAGCCGATTAAGGTAAGCATACGGGAGCGCCATTTGCGAAATCATGCAAATGTTCTTATTCCCCGTGCCATCGCGTACTCCGCAGGCCTTATCAATTACTTCTTCCGTGGTACGCTTGAGATCGAACCAATCGAACAGAAGATGTTCGCAGTCGTTAATCAGGGTGAACCACATACGATCGATGCCGGGGGATGGCCGCGCAAGACCGCTCCGACCCTATTGCTGAGCCCGGAGGCGCGCCAATTTCACAGTCAGTCGCGGCTGGTGGTCAACTGTATGCTGTCGCGCGATATCATCGCAACTTGTGCTACAAGGCGGACTTAAGCGGCGAACGTACGCAAACGTTTGCCGCGCCGCCGCTTTTGGTCGGCATCATAACATCGCCAACGTGCGGTGATCTTGGCCCTCGAACAGTGTTTCAGGACATCTCTGTTTCCGAGCCGATTGCAATCAATGGGATCGGTGACCTGCCAGGCGGTGGCGGCGCACCTCTACCCATGGGAGTGGAAAAGACGTTTGATTTTATTAATGACCCAATTCCGATAAATGCCACAGATTTGATTTTGCAGGTCGTCTATCGCGGAACATTGGGTGAGGAGCCTGAGAGCGTCGCTCTCGGTATGCTCGATGTCCGCGAACCAACCATCATGACGTTCTGGGAGAACACTGACTATTTCCTAGATACAACGACGCCACCGTGGCGGACGTTCAACTCCAGTTACCCGCTTAGAGCGATCAGATATTTTCGGTTTTGCATCGGTCCGACTAACGATGAGCGCTTGGGATACTGGTTCGCGCCGCCATTGGCGGGCAATGCGATGTTTAATTATGGATCGACTCGCATTGCCGTGATTGTGCCGAAGCCAAACTCTCCTGCCGATACTTTCCGCGTAAAGGCCACGCCCGTTATCACGACTGCAGGTCCAAACGGCCAGATTCGACCGCTTGAGTTAACCTCCGTGGGACGGATCGCTCAGAGCAATCGCGAATTCATTTCAACCGCCACGCAATCCAGTCCTCAAGCAGATTGCAACAATGTGCTCCCGACCACCGAGGAATATTGGTGCAACGATCCCTTGCAGCGTCGGCGCCAAGTCATGCTGGGTTCGCGGCTGCAGCCGGTGGCTTGGGTGACCTCGTCCGCCAGCACCTTCAACACTCCGGACGTCGGCGATACCATGACACCGGTTCCCAGTACATCCGTGCAGACGTTAGGGGAGGTTCGTTTCAACGATGCCGGCGCGATGGCGAGTTGTCCAACTCCCCCGGTGGCAGAGAAGGCGAGCACGATTGAACTCCATGAAGTGGAAGAAGTCGCGCGATCGCTAGGAATCAAGCTCTGAGGGTAGACTTATCCGGCGTCCGTGAGAGAGGGACGGCCCGCTCGGCTTCGGCTGGCGGGCTTTTTCTTTTTTGGCTCAGCCAGCGCCACCCGCCCGAGCTAGTTCTGGCTTCCCTGCCGCGCGGCATCAAGCGCGACATGCCGTCACTTGCAACTAATGTGAGCCCGCGGAGAGGAAAGGCAAGCCGGACCGATCCAATGCAAGCTCAAATGCAACTAGAGTAAGCAGAGGCCCTCCTGTAGTTGCATCTAATCTGAGCCGAGATCGGCCTTGAATGCGAGCCGCGCTGGTTTCAAACGCGAGCCGCTGCAGCTAGGTCGTCACGCCAGCGCCATCCCCTGAGTCCGCGAAAGCCTCGGGTAGCAGCGCGCGGATCTCCTGCGCGGAGCGGTAAACCGGTCGGTGGTTGGACCAGGAAGCGATCGTCTCGTGGTGCCTGAAGTGGCTCCAGTGCGTTGGATGCAGCCGCGGCGCGCTGCACTCGGAGTCCTCGGCGCAGGCTCCACAGCAAGACCAGCAGTATCCACCGCGATTGCAATATGCGTCGGTGCAGGCGCCGCACAGGCAGTCGTCGTCGTGATACAGCCAGTCGCCCGCGTGCTTCATGCTGCGCTCCCGTGGGGCCGCTGCCCGGCGCACACGTCGTGCACGCAAGCACGCAGCCAGCGGTGCGCGGCGTCGGCGTCCATGCGCGGGTGCCAGAGCATGGCGACGCGGATCGGTGCGATCGGGAAAGGCAGGGCGAAACTGTGCATTCCCGCGCGCAACTCGCCGCTGTGGCGCTCGGGAACGGTGGCGATCAGGTCCGTGGCGCGGGCCAAGGCCAGTGCGGCCGAGAAGCCGCCGACGACGGTGACGATCTCGCGCTGCAGTCCGATGGCATTCAAGGCCGCATCCATCGGCCCCTGATCGGCACCGCGCCGCGAAACCAGCACATGCCGGCCAGCCGCATAACGGGCGGGCGTGATCTCGCCCTGGCTCAGCGCGTGCCCGGTGCGTACCACGCCCACGAAACGATCCTGGAACAGGGTGCGCGTGCGCACTTCCGGACCGGTGGCTTCGCCGACGACGCCGGTCTCCAGATCGACACTGCCAGCGCGCAGCGCCGCGCTGTCCTTGTCGAGTTTCGCCACGAAGCGCAGGCGCACGCCGGGCGCCTCCTCGGCGACCCGGTTGATCAGCGCGGGGCCGAAGTTCTCGACGAAGCCATCGCTGCTGCGCAGCGTGAAGCTGCGCAGCAGTGTCCCGAGTTTCATGTGCTCGGCCGGTCGCAAGACCGATGTGGCGTCCTGCACCAGCTGAGCGACCCGCTCGCGCAGTTCCAGCGCGCGGGGTGTGGCTACCAGGCCACGCCCGGCGCGCACCAGCAGCGGATCACCGAGGGTCTCGCGCAAGCGCGCCAGCGCCCGACTCATCGCCGACGGACTCAGCCGCAAGCGCCGTGCAGCGCGCACCACGCTGCCCTCGGCGAGCAGTACATCCAGGGTCAGCAACTGGTTCAGGTCGGGGGTGCTCATGCGACGAAGTCCATGTCATTCAATGCGTCACGGCGTGTTCGGTGAGAGTCCCGGTCGCCCATGGCGGTGCGCTTATTCGCGCACGAACCGTGGGAGCGGGTTTATCCCGCGAAAGCTCTCGCGGAGTAAATCCGCTCCAACATAAGAATCAAAGACTTACGGCATGTTCGGTGAGAGAGCAAGCCGGTCCTACGGCTGCCGCCGGTCAAGGCGCGCGACAGCAGATCGACCGCGCAACATGGTGCCCCTATAGCTGGCATGGCGTCCAGTGCACTTGTCATGTGCAAATGCTGCGTCTTCCGCCATGTCAACTCGACGACTACGCTGCATACAGCCCACATGCAGGAGCCGACGACCGTGAAATCCGCATCGATGCCAGCCATTGCCGCAGACGACATCGCAGGCGCTGGGCAGGCTCCCTCCGAGCGCTGGGTGCTGGCTAGCCTTTCGCTGTCGATGCTGCTCGCCGCGCTCGGCACCAGCATTGCCAATGTCGGCCTGCCGAGCCTGGCGAAGTCCTTCGAGGCCTCGTTCCAGAGCGTCCAGTGGATCGTCATCGCCTATCTGCTGGCGATCACCAGCGTCATCGTCAGCGTTGGCCGCCTCGGCGATGTGATCGGCCGTCGCCGCCTGCTGCTCGGCGGCCTTGGCCTGTTCACGCTGGCGTCGGTACTGTGCGGTGTGGCGCCGACCCTGGGGCTACTGATCGTCGCGCGCGTCGCGCAGGGTCTGGGCGCAGCCATCATGATGGCCTTGACCCTGGCATTCGTCGCGCAGACCGTGCCGAAGGCGCGGATCGGCAGCGCCATGGGTCTGCTCGGCACGATGTCGGCGCTGGGTACCGCGCTTGGTCCTTCACTCGGGGGGCTGCTGATCGCCAACCTTGGCTGGCGCTCGATCTTCCTGGTCAACCTGCCGCTGGGTCTGCTGACTCTGGTGCTGGCGTATCGCCACCTGCCGCTTGAGCGCCCGTCCTCACGCAGCGAAGTCGGCGGATTCGACCTGTCAGGCACCTTGCTGTTGGCGCTGACCCTGCTCGCCTTTGCGCTTGCGATGACGCTGGGGCGCGGCCATTTCGGCCCGCTCAATCAGGCGCTGCTGATGGCAGCACTCGTCGGCGCGGGACTGTTTGCGTGGGTCGAGACTCGAGTGGCCGCCCCGCTGATCCGCCCGGCCTTGTTCCGCGACCGCGTGCTGAGTGCAGGTCTGGCGATGAGCGCTCTGGTCACCAGCGTGATGATGGCGACACTGGTGATCGGGCCGTTCTACCTGTCCGGCGCGCTGGCGCTCGACGCCATGAACGTCGGACTGGTGATGGCCTGCGGTCCGGTGGTCGCTGCATTGGTCGGCGTGCCCGCCGGCCGCCTGGTCGACCGCTTCGGCAGCCAGTGGACGACCATCGCCGGGCTCGTCGCCATGGCCGTCGGCAGTTCGACATTGACGCTGGTGTCGACACGGCTGGGCGTTCCCGGCTACCTCGCGCCGCTGAGCCTGATCACCGCCGGCTATGCCTTGTTCCAGGCGGCCAACAATGCGGCGGTGATGGCTGAAATCCGCCCAGAGCAGCGCGGTGTGGTCTCCGGCATGCTCAATCTGGCGCGCAATCTCGGACTCGTCAGCGGCGCCTCGGCGATGGGCGCGGTGTTCGCATTCGGGACGGCGTCGGCCGACACCGCGACGGCACCCGCGGCGGCACTGGCAGCCGGCATGCATCTTTGCTTCGCGGTGGCTGCAGCACTGGTACTGGCTGCACTGGCGATAGCCGTTGCGAGCCACGCGGCAGTCACGCGCGTCAGGTAGTCCGCTGCGCGGACAACCTGACCTACGACTAGCCCGCGCCCCGATCACGCGCCGGCAGCGCGTCGCGAAAGGCTTCGAAGGTCTTCCACGTCGGAACCGGCGGCGTGTAGTCCGGGCGCGGCGCGTGGACGGAGGGCTCTACCAGTTGCATCTGGTGCAGATAGCGCGGGCAGTTGGGAAAGATCCGCATCGCGTTGACGCGGACAATGAACACCGAACCCGGGAATTCGCTGCGCAGCGGATCATCCTCGCCGACCGTCGCCACGCCATTTACGCGCAGTCGCTTGGGCCGCTCGAAGTCGAGGAACAGCAGCCCGACCTGCGGGTTTACCAGCACGTTGCCCCAGCTCCGGTACATGCCATTGCCGTCGTAGTCCGGAATGGCCAGCGTGTGCTCGTCCAGCACACGGACGAATCCGGGCAAACCACCCTTGTAGGAACAATCCGGTTGCCCCTGCGCGTCCGCGGTGGCGATGAAGAACATCGAGCAGCCCTGGATGAAGGCGCGGTCTTCCTCGGTAAATGCGCTGCGCACGATGACCTGTTCCAGCCGGTCCGCGAGCGCGCGCGTTTCGCGGATGTCCTGCAACTGCCGCATACCCGCGTGGTACATCGGATTGTCGGTCATGGGTCCTCCGGTCGACTTCCGCGATGGCAGCCGGCAACCGCCGCAATCAACGCACGAAGGTGTTCTTCACCCGCTTCGAGACCAGGAAATAGGCGCTCCACAGCAGCCCGGTGGTGATCGTGCGAACAAAATCGCGCCAGGCCTCCGGCTTCATCTCGGCGGCTTCGGCGGGCATCGCCTCGGCGAGGAAACCCTCCGCCGCCCAGACATCCAGGCTCATGGCGATCGCGCACAGCACATAGAAGCCGATCATTCCCAGGGGAAAGACCTTGCGCTTGCCAAAACCCAGGAAGAGCAGCGTCAGCGCGGCCAGGATGACCACCACATTGACCACCAGCGCAGCGATCAGATAGGGCCCCCAGGAGGCATGGTAGACCGCACTGCCGGGCGTCGTGAGTACCGGCCAGATATCCGAGCCGAGCGCCGGGAGCACGTCCGAATAGAGCGAAAGCCCGGTAATGCCCAGCGACACCAGCAGGCCGAGAAAGGGCAGGAGCAGCCAGCCGCCGATGCCCACTGGTCCGCTATCGTCGATGCTTGCACTGCTCACGAGAATCCTCCGGTCGCAGCCTGATGGCGCGCGTCTTTGCAGGTCTGGGCAACGCGCCGTCGCGCCGGGAACAGGGAGCCCGCCAGTACCGGCAAGTGTCCGATCAGAGCGGTCTCGGCGCAAGCTTTCCGTCACCGCCGATGCCCATCCCACGGCAGTCGGCGATCAGGGCGACTGCTCGAGCGCGATGCGCGGCGGCACCCGAGTGGCGCGGTGGGCGGGCAAACCGCAGGCGAGCAGGCCGACCACCGCTACCGTGAGCGCAGTGAGCATCCAGGTGGCGGCATCGGTGGCTTCCAGCCGGTGCAGGCGGCCGGCCAGCAGCGTCGACAGCGCCAGTCCCGACAGCAGCCCAAGTGCCACGCCGATTGCGATCAGGCTGGCGCCTTGACGCAACACCAGTTGCAGCACCCGGCTGGGTGCGCCACCGAGCGCCATGCGCACGCCGAATTCGGCGCGGCGACGGCTGACCGCGGCGTTGAGCACGGCATACAGCCCGAGCGCCGCCAGCAGCAGCGTGGCCACGCCAAACAGCGTCACCGATTCCAGCAGCGCACGGCGGCTGGAGAGGGTGCGGGCGACGGCATCGGCCAGCGGCACATTGACCATCAGCTTCGCCTCCGCGGCCTGACTGGCCAGGACGCGACGAATCTGCACGGACAGCGCGCTCGCGTCCAGCGAGGTGCGCGTGATCAGGAAGTCGCTGTTGCCGGCGGACGCCAGCGGGCGGTAGACCAGTGGCTGCCCCAGCGCCTCGTCGAGCGCCTTCTGCTTGACCGCAGGGACCACGCCGACGATGCGCACCTCCTGCGGCGGTTCTTCGCCATCGGGATCGATGATGCGCAGGCTGCCGTCGGGCGCGCCTGCGCCGAGCCAGCGGCGCTGGAAGTTCTGGTCGACGATCACGGCACCGCCGTTGGCCATTTCGCTGGCGCTGAAATCGCGTCCGGCGATGATCGGCATGCGCAATGCCTGGAAGTAGCCGGCGCCGACCATGGGCGCGCGCGCCTGCACCGGTTCGGCGCTCCCCGCCACGTCGCGCGTCATCAGGAACTCGGCGCCACCGAAGGGCGGCATGTTGGCGATCGCCACGCGCTCGACGCCGGGGATCGCGGCGATGCTGCTCTGCAGGCGCTTCATCGTGCTGCCCAGAGTGGCCTGTCCGGGTGTGTCTGGCGGCAATTCCAGCTGCGTCAGCACGACGCCGTTCGGGTCGAAGCCGCGCTCCTCGCCGGCCAGATTCAGCGCACTGCGCAACAGCAGGCCAGAAGCACCGGCCAGCGCCGTCGTCAGCGCGACCTGGGTGACCAGGGCCAGCGCCTGGACGCGCCCGAGTCCGTGCATGGGTGCGCGCTCGTTGAGCGAGCCGGCCGCGGCAATCCGACGCAGCGCCAGCTGTGCGGCCAGGCCGGCTATGCTGATGACCAGCAGCGCGGCAGCGATACCCATGGCCAATGTAGGCAGATCGCCGCCGACTGCCATCGGCAATGCCGCCGGCAACAGGCCGCGCGTGGCCAGCACATCGATCGCCAGCGGCGTCAGCGCCAGTCCGAGCCCGGTGCCCAGCGCAGTGGGCAACAGCAGATCGGCAAGAATCAGTCGCCACAGATCGCCCGCACGCGCGCCGAGTGCAGCGCGAATGGTGTAGCCGTGGCGATTGGACCACAGGCGATCGAGCGTCAAGCCGGTGAGATTGGCGGCCGCCACCAGCAGCAGCAAGCCGGCCGCTGCCTGCAGCAGCAACAGTGCGGACAGGTGTCCGGCGGTGAAGCGATCGCGCCACGGCCGCACCTGCGCGCGCACGCGCTCGGTCTCGCTGGCGAGGAAGCGGTTGCTGGACCCCTTGAGCAGCTCGCTCAAAGTCTGCTGCGCCTGCACCAGGTTCACCCCGGGCGCCAGGCGCGCGGCGACATGGAATTGTCCGAACCCCCCCTGTGCATCCTGCTCGCGCTCGCTGCTGCTGGCCAGCCATGGCGTCCAGGCCTGGACATCGGCGTCCGGCCAGGCGAAGCCGGGCGGCATCACGCCCTGGATCTGGTACTGCGTGTTGCCGATGCGCAGCAGTCGTCCGACGATGTTGGCATCGGCGCCAAAACGCTCGCGCCAGACGCGGTCCGACAACAGCAAGCCGTGGTCGAGCGGGGTATCGGCGGCGAAGTCGCTGCCGCGCGCCGGAAGTACGCCCAGCAACGAGGTGAAATCCGGCGTGATTCGCTGCACGCGCCACGGCCGCGCCTGCTCGTCGAGCGCCGGCTGGCCGATTTCAGGCGCGCCGACGGCGGCGTCGAAGGTCCGGGTGGCGCCGCGTACCGCCTCGAACAACGACGGCGACAGGCCTACCTGGAAGTCGATGTCGCGCAAGTCGATGCGCAATTCCGCCCAGCGCTCGGCCTGCGCGAAGGCCAGCGGCTTGTAGAGCAGCGCCCACCAGCCGGCAAAGGCGCTGGCGTTCACGGTCACCACCAGGGCCACCGTCAGCAGCACGCCGAGCGCGAATCCAGGTGCATCCAGCAGTCGGCGCAGCGGCATGGTCAGTGGCATGGTTCGGTGGCGTTCTGATGAGGGCCGATCAGAATGCAGCTGAGCAAGTCACGTGCCAGCGCGGTGAGGCAATTCGCGCCGACGGCCTGCCGGGAGTAGCGCGGCCACGGCGCGCGGGCGGCACCATTGTACGACCGGGCAGATCGCGCCGACGGCCGCGCGGGCTTGCCGCAAGGCCGGCCGGGCGTCGCGCGCAATCATCTGGCGGCACGGGCGGGGCGCGAGGACGCGCGTGCCCAACCTACGATCCGCGGCGACCGCTCGCGTGCGCATGCGGACACGCCTGTCCGATATCGGTGCGTCGAAGCCTGCAATACTTCACTCCTGACGTCTGTGCAGAGGTGGGTCCATCCGGTGTCCGCGATGCAGGCAGGTCCGGCGAATACGGCGCGCCAGCTGGCAACGATCAATCGCATCGCCCGGATCGCCATCGACGATCTGGAGTTGCGGCCGATGCTGCAGCGGATCGTCGACACGCTGAAGCAGGAATTCGGCTGGGAATTCGTTGCCTGCGCGACCATTGACCGCGCCGAGAATTGTTTCGTCTGCGACGCGGTGGCTGGCGCCATCGACAGCGAGGTCGCGGTCGGTTACCGCCGCGCGCTGGGCAGCGGTATCGTCGGGCGCTGTGCGGCGACCGGGCAGACCTTCGACATCGATGATGCGCGTGGCCATCCCGACGTCATCGACACCCTGAGCGGCACCGGATCGGAACTGTGCGTGCCGGTGCTGCATCGCGGCGAGGTGCTCGCGGTGCTCAACGCCGAGAGCCGCACGGTAGGCGCTTTCCGCGGCCAGCGCGCGCTGCTGGAAACGGTGGCCGACCAGATCGCCGGTGTACTGCGGGCCGCGCGCCTGCATGCGGCGTTGCAACGCGCCCACGACGAGTTGCAGGCCGCCTATCAGCAGCTGGACGGCATCGCCCGTCGCGACGGCCTGACCGGACTGGGCAACCGCCGCTGGTTCGACGCGCGACTGCGCGAGTGCATCCTCGCCGCGCACCGCGATGAGAAGCCGCTGGCGTTACTGATCGTCGATGTGGACCACTTCAAGGCCTACAACGACAACTATGGACACCCGGCGGGTGACGCTTCATTGCGCGAACTGGCAACGGTGATGGCCGAGATTTTCGACACCCAGGAGCAGCGCGCGGCGCGCTATGGCGGCGAGGAATTCGCCCTGATCCTGCCGGGCCAGACCCTGGAACAGGCCATCGCCCAGGCCGAGCGCCTGCGCCACGCGGTGCAGCAGCGCGCGAGGGTGCATCTGCACGCGCCTGGCGGCGTGGTCACGGTCAGCATCGGCTGCGCCCAACTGCAGGCCGGCGACGACGCCGACACGCTGCTCGCCCGCGCCGACCGCGCGCTCTACGCAGCCAAGCGCGCCGGCCGCAATCGCGTCGCCGGCGGCAACGACTGACGCCAGCCGGCAGGTATCCCGACATGCTCAAGCACTACCAGGAACTGCTCGCCCCGCTCGGCGCGATCCGCTCGCGGGCGATGTTCGGCGGCCATGGCATCTATTGCGACGAGGTGTTCATGGCGATCGTCATCGACGACCAGCTCTACCTCAAGGTCGACGGACTGAGCCAGGCGGAGTTTCAACGCGCCGGGTGCACACCCTTCGTCTACCATGGCAAGCAGGGCAAGCCAGTGGCGATGAGCTACTGGTCGACACCGGACGAGGCACTGGAGTCGGCGCGCGCGATGCGGCCATGGGCGCAGTTGGCGCTTGCGGCGGCGCTGCGCAAGTAGCGAACACCTGTGGGGGCCGGTTCACCCCGCGAGCTCTTGATCCGCTTTCTGGGAGCGGGTTTACCCTGTGAGCTCTTGATCTGCTTTCTGTGGGAGCGGGTTTACCCCGCGAGCTCTTACGCTTTCGGGGAGCGGGCCCTGCCTGGAACGGTTTTATCCCGCGATAGCATTCGCGGAGTAAATCCGCTCCCACATTAGAATCGATGGGTCATGGGATGTTTGGTGAGAGTCCATGAGCATCATCGATGACTGGGCCGCCGGCGGCGAGCTGATCACCTGGCGCGGCCAGCAGATCTACGTGCGCGCCGTTGGCAGCGGCGATCCGGTGTTGCTGATCCACGGTTTCCCGACCTCGTCGCTCGACTGGCATCTGCTGGAGGACCTGCTCGCCGATCGCTTCCGGTTGATCTCCTTCGATCTGCTCGGCTTTGGACTGTCGGACAAACCGCTCGCCGGCGACTACCGGATTGCGGCGCAGGCCGATCTGGCGCAGGCGGTACTGGCGCATTTCGGGATCCGCCGATGCCGCGTGCTGGCCCACGATTACGGTGACACCGTGGCGCAGGAACTGCTGGCGCGGCAGATCGACGGCAGCGCCACGTTCGCGATGCAGCAACTATGTCTGCTCAACGGTGGCCTGATCCCCGAATGCCATCGGCCGCGGTTGATCCAGAAGCTGCTGGCTTCGCCGCTCGGTCCGCTGATCGCGCGGCTGACCAACTACTCGCGCTTTGCGGCGTCGATGCGCAAGATCTGCACCAGGCCTCTGGCCGAGACCGAGCTTGAGTCGATGTGGGCGCTGATCGAGCACCACGACGGCCGCCGCGTGATGCCGAAGTTGATCGGCTACATGGCGCAGCGCCGGCTGCATCGCGAGCGCTGGGTCGGCGCCCTGCAGCGCGCGCCGCTGCCCGTGCGCGTGATCAACGGCAGCGACGATCCGATCTCCGGTGCGCACCTGGTGCGGCGCTATCGCGAACTGGTCGCTGGCGCTGACGTGATCGAGCTTGCCGGTGTCGGGCACTATCCGCAAATCGAGGCGCCCGCGGAAGTCGCGCGGTCCTTCGTCGAATTTGCCGCTGGCCTTGAGCTTGACGCTCCGGGTTGATGCGTGTTGCATGCTGGGCACTTCAAGCGCGGCGATGCCTTCCCGATGGAACTCACCCTGACCACCCCGGCGATGCTGTTTCCCGCCCTGTCGCTGCTGCTCTTGGCTTACACCAACCGCTTCCTGGCGGTGGCCTCGGTGATCCGCCAGCTGCACGCGCAGATCAAGAACGCGCCCATCCACTTTCGCCAGGAACTGCAGAGCCTTCGCCATCGCGTCAGCCTGATCAAGCACATGCAGGGGCTCGGCGTGCTCAGCCTGTTCTTCTGCGTACTGTGCATGTTCCTGCTGTTCGCCGGCTGGGTCGAGGCCGGCAAGCTCGTGTTCGGCATTGCCTTGCTGCTGATGCTGGCCTCGCTGGCCCTGTCGGTGCGCGAGATCCAGCTGTCCGGCGATGCCCTGAATCTGCATCTGAAGGACCTGGAGGACCAGTGAGAGACCGTTGCAGCGACGTGTACGTCGCGACCAGGAGCATCGCGCGCGAGCGCGCTCCTACAATCTTGCCGTGGATCCACGGAGAATTTAGTAGGAGCGCGCTTGCGCGCGAGCTTTGCTGCTACAACCCAGAATCGAGCTCGCGCCCGCTCGCCAGCTTGATGTGGCGGGGTTCCCATTCGACGATGAACCGGCCAGGCGGGTTCTCCACATAGGCCCGCTGCTGGTCACTCGCGCCACCCCTGCCGCGACCGCAATGGAACTCGGTGCTGGCCCCGGCGGCCAGTGTCTGCTGGCTGCCAAGGTCGATCCAGCACAGGTCCAGCGGCAGGTATTCGTCGCGGTCGCGCGCTTTCAGCGATCCGCTGAGGCCGACGATGCTCTCGTTGCCGAGGTTCTGGATGCGGATGCGCGTCACGAAATTGCCGCCGACGCCCGCCACGGGCAAGCCGTCGGCGCCGACGATCTGCGCCTTGACCACGCGCGCATCGGCGATCGCGCGCAGCGGCGCCAGGCGCGCGTCGCGCTCGGCGCGCAGATCGGCCATGCGCGCATCCTCGACCTTCATGCGTTCGACCCAGGCGCGCTGCAGTTCGATCGCCTCGCCGAAGGTGCGCGCCGTCAGCGGGTCGTCGGGGTCGGCGAACTGGGCGGGCAGCACGTCGCCGTTGCTGCGCTTGACGTAGTCCTCGACCAGCGTGCGTTCGTCCGCCGGCAGGCGCGCCAGTTCGGCCTGCACGCTGGACAGATCGGTGCTGCCGAAGGGCAGGGCGGTGCGATGCGGGTCGCGCGAGTGACGGAAACCGAGCACCACGACAGTGCCAACGGCGAGGATGAGTACGAGCTGGCGTGGAGACATCGGCTGCCGGTGTGCGGGTTCGATCGAGTCAGGATAGCTTGGGACAGGGCGTATTCCTGTGGGAGCGGATTTACTCCGCGAGCCTTTGGCTTCTTGGGGCAAGAGATCGCGGAATAAATCCGCTCCCACAGAAGGCGCAGGGATCGCGGAATGAATCCGCTCCCACAGAAGGCCCGAGTCGCGGCGCTGCGCGGCCAAGCTGAGCTACGAGGTATTGCCCGACCCCTGCAACTCCCGATAACGCCGCCCCAGCCACAGCGACAACAGCAGCCACAGCCCGGCCAGCGGCACCGCGCTCCAGGCGATGCCGGCGATGCCGAAACCGAGCCAGACCAGAAGTCCGTTGGTCCACGCGCCGAGCTGGTCGCCGACGCGGTAGACCACGGTGTCGATGAGGTTCTTGGCCTTGTACTTCTCGCTGCGGCTGAGCGGCACGAACAGCGTCTCGCGCGCCGGGCGCGACAGCGCGAAGTTGGTCACCCGGCGCGCCACGGTGAACACCACCACGGCCGCCAGCACCGGCATCAGGCCCAGGCCCGGCGAAGCCGACCATGCTGATCAGCGGCAGCGCCGCCAGCGTCAGCCCGACGCCGATACGCGCCATCAGCCGGCCGGTCAGGAACAGCTGCAGCAGCAGCGTCAACCCGTTGACCCAGACATCGACATTGGCGAAGTAGGCGGTCTGCGCCGCCTTGCCGTCGATCGTGCCAGCGACCACCTGCGCCTGCAGGAAGTAAAGAAAGGTCGAGCCGATGGTGTACAGCAGCATGTAGCCGCACATGCCGAGCAGATAGGGCGAGCGCAGCGCCATGCGGAAACCGTCGAGCGCACTGCCGCCGACCACCTCGTCCTGCGGCCGCTGCGCCGCGGCGGCGACCAGATTGACCCGGCGGTTGATCGCGAACATGCACCACAGCGCCAGTTCCAGCGTGACCAACGAGACCAGCAGCAGCGCCGGTGCGCCGATGGCCGCGACCAGACTGGAGGTCAACAGGCCGCCGACCAGGGCGCCCAGGCTGCCGCCGGCGGCGATCACCCCATACAGGCGGCGCGATTGCTCGCTCTGGAACACATCGGCCATCACCGCCCAGAACACCGATACGGCAAACAGATTGAACACGCTGACCCAGATGAAGAACACGCGCCCGATCCACACCTGGCTGGCTTCCGGCAGTCCGACCAGCGCCAGGTAAAAACCGGCCAGGCACAGCATCAGCGCGCGGTAGCTGAAGGCGACGAAGCGTGGTCGCGGCCAGCGCGAAACCAGCATCGAGAACAGCGGATTGATCGCCAGCATTGCCAGCAGTGTGCCGCTGAACAGCCAGGCCAGATTGTCGACACCGCCGGCCACACCCATCTGGTCGCGAATCGGCCGCAAGATGAAATAGCCGGCCATCACCAGGAAGAAGAACAGGCCGGACAGGGCGAGCAGCGCGCGCTCGTCTTTGCGCACGCTGAGCAGGAGTTGCAGGGCGCTGGGGCGGGTGTCGGGGGTGGGCGTTTGGGTCATACGCGGGCGTCATTCCTGTCAAAAAAGCGGGGCAGGGGGGC
>JADKFD010000036.1 GCA_016717705.1 Rhodanobacteraceae bacterium
GAGCAGATCGACAGGAATTTTTCGATGCGCTCGCGCAAGGACGGTCGCTCGTCGTCCAGCCACTGTGTCCAGTTGCGCCCCTGCACCAATTCCAGCACCAGGTACGGCGTGCCGTCGTCCAGCGTCCCGGCGTCGAACAGTTTGGCGATATGCGGATGGTTCAGGCGCGCCAGCGTCGCACGTTCGATGCCGAAGCGGCGCGCGACAGTTGCGCCGACGTGCGAGCGCAGCAGCTTGATCGCCACCCGCTGGGTGAATTCGTCCACGCGGCGAGCGGCATACACAATGCTCGATCCGCCCTCCCCCAGGCAGGCTTCGAGCTCGAACACGCCTACCCGCTCGCCGCTGCGATCGGGTTGCGCGAAGGCCTCCGCGAGTGAATCCCAAATCGCTTCCGGCAACTGCTCCGGCAGCTTGTCTTCGCAGGCCAGCAAGGCTTCGACTTCACCGCGCAGCGCCGGATCGTCGACACACAGGGTATCCAGCAGGGTTTGCCGCTGGGCAGGCGGGGCCTCGAGTACAGCTGCCAGCACGCCGCGGACGCGCGACCAGGTCAGCGCATCCATCGGCATCCTGCCGGTGATGCTCATGGCGTCACGACCGCAACTCGCGCGCCAGCCACAACTTGGCGACGCTCCAGTCGCGGCGCACGGTGGCGCTCGACACGCCCAGCGCCAGCGCCATTTCGTCGATCTCCATGCCGGCGAAGTACTTGAGTTCGACGATGCGCGCCTGGCGCGCGTCGAGCAGCGCCAGCGCATCCAGCGCTTCGTGCAGCCCAATCAGGTCGAGGCCCTCGATGGCGATCTGCCCGGCTTCCGCCAGCTCCACATGCACCGCCCCGGCACCGCGTTTTTCGGCGCGACGATCGCGCGCGTGATTGACCAGGATGCGCCGCATCATGGTCGCCGCCAGCCCCATGAACCAGGCGCGGTCGCAGCCATCGACGGCTGCGACGCCGAGCAGGCGCAAGTAAGCCTCGTGCACCAGCGCGGTGGCCTGCAGCGTATGCCCCGCTCGCTCGCGCTTGAGCTGCGAGCGGGCGATCCGCTTGAGCTCGTCGTAGACCACCGGCAGCAACGCATTCAGCGCCGACTCGTCGCCGGCGCGGGCAGCGTGGAACTGTTGCGTGAAGTCGGAGGTTGCGGACACCCTGATCGTACTTGTCGAGAAAGGTGCCGCCATAGTACCCGTGGGATTGCCTTCCGGCTGCCCCGCCTTGATGCACGGGTCCGGCCGATCCGGACCCGCGCATTCCGGCAGGAGGCGACGGGCACATTCAAGGCCCCTCGAATCCGTTGACGAACACCGTCGGCGGCAATGGCGCCCCGGCCCAATAGCCACCGGTGACTCCATAGATACCGCCACTGGCTGGACCCAGTGGATCGGCTGTTGCTTGCCCGACACTGCCGGCAATCCGATAGATGCCGCCGGCAGAACTGCCGCCGCCCGCACCGATGCTGAAGCGATCGACCGCAAAGGCACTGCCCTGCATGATTGAACTCGCGGCAGGAAAAGCATGCGCTGCCGGCGCCGCCACGGGCTGCGCGCGCTCAGCGGCGACGGGCAGCGCCGCAATCACCAGCGCCAGACCGGCGCCAGCCATCCACGCCAGGTTCTGTCGCGCTTGCGGGCTCATTGGCAACTCCGCGTGCCGCACTTGGCGACTTTGAGCGTGCCGCCGACGCCCTGATAGCTGATCACCGGCAGCCCATCGGTGCCAATGGCAATCGAGCCGTACCAGCCGCCGTTGGTTCCCGACGGATCGTCGAGTACGGTGATCAGGGAGGCGCCGGTACAGGCCGCGTTGTTGCACTTGGCTGTCTTCAGCGCGCCGACCGTGTCGTCGCGATAGGTCAGCACCGGGAAACCGTCGCTGCCGATGGCCAGATCGAGGTATTCGCCGACCGAATTGGCGGGGTCGTCAACGACCGTGATCGTGGATGCGCCCGTGCAGGCGGGATTGGCGCACTTGGCGACCTTGACCGTGTTGGCGGTGGCATCCTGATAGGCAATCACCGGGATGCCGTCGCTGCCGATGGCCAGCG
Organism: Rhodanobacteraceae bacterium; assembly: GCA_016717705.1. Lineage (GTDB taxonomy): Bacteria > Pseudomonadota > Gammaproteobacteria > Xanthomonadales > SZUA-5 > JADKFD01. Next base: position 2,049 of record JADKFD010000036.1, read on the forward strand.
CCGAGAAGGCGCCAACGTCGTTCGCCGAATTGTCGACGGTGGTAAGCGTTGCCGCACCGGAGCAGGCCATGTTGCTGCACTTGGCTACCTTCAGCGAACCGGCGCTGCCGTCCAGATAGCCGATCACCGGAAAGCCGTCGGCGCCGATGGCTATCGACGAAAAGTAACCGACGCTCGCCGTCGCATCGACGGTGCTGATGGTCGCCGTCCCGGTGCAGTTGGCATTGGCGCAGCGGGCCACCTTGAGCGCGCCCACGCCGGTTTCGTCCACGTAGCTGATCACCGGGATACCGTCATTGCCGATCGCCAACGAGGTGTAGGTGCCGACCCCGGTGGTTGCATCGACCGTGGTGATGATCGCCGGACTGGCGCAGGCAGCGTCGACGCACTTGGCGACCTTCAGGACTTCCAGTCCGTCAGCGTAGTAACTGACGATCGGCAGGCCATCGGCGCCAATCGCCACCGAGGTGTATTGCCCGGCGGCATCGACGCCATCCTCGATGATCGACAGCGTGGACGGGCCGGTGCAACGGGCGTTGGAGCACTTGGCGGCCCACAGCGACAGCGCCGTGTTGCTGTCGTCGCGATAGACGATGATCGGCAGGCCATCGGCCGGGACCGCTATCGTCGTGAAATCGCCGACATAGTCGGCCGGATCGTCGACCGTGGTGATGCTGTTGGCGCCCGGCACGTCGACACAGACGACGCTGCCGTCGGCATTGATGCCGCGCAGGTAGCTGCCCAGCGGGCAACTGCCGCTGACGCGCGCCTGCACCTGGGCGACGTTGATCTGCGCGAGCCCGACGCCGCCGTTGGCGATGGCGATGGTGCCCGTGCCGCTGATCGGACCGCCCGTCAGACCCGTGCCGCTGCCTACACTGGTGACCGTGCCGCCGCTGTTGGCGTCCGTCCCGCACACCACCGTGCCGTCGGCATTGACCTGGCGCACATACTGCCCGGCCACGCAGTTGCCGCTGACGCGGCTCTGGATCAGCGTGGTGTCCACTGCCAGCGTGCCACTGCCGGTGATGACGCCGCCGGTCAGCCCGGCACCGGCAGCGATGCTGGTCACGCTGCCGCCGCTGTCGTTGTCGATACCATCCGCGAATCCCGCTGGTACGCCGCTGACGCCGGACCAGGGTACGAGGTTGGCGACCGCTGCGTGCTGCGCTTCCGGCGCTGCGCGGACCAACTGGCGCGGACTCAGCGCCGTGTAAGCGCCAGTGCTGGCACCCGCCCGCACGCGCAGTTCAAGGTAGCGCTCCTGACCGGCAAATGCGCCGGCGCCGAAATCGATCGAAATGGCGAACAGCCCGGATTCGACCGGCACATCGTTGGCATCCGCCGCACAGGCGATCTGCACCGGGTTGACGAGACTGTCGAACAGGCAGACCTGCAGGTCGTACAAGCCGGAGGCAGGCTGGCCGGACTCGGTCAGTTGTCCCTGGTAACTGAAGGCGGTTCCCAATGCGGCGGCCGGCAACTGCAGCGGAGCGATGATCAGCCCCGCGCAGCACAGCCCAATCCAGAAACCGATCCCGTTTCCTGCAACGCCGGAAGGCGAGTGTCCGAGCATGAATTTCCCCAATGGCTGCACCCGGCGCCCGGGTGTCATTGCCATAAGCACGCTGCGGCGTGCAAAGCGCTCACGTTCATGACGCAATGCGCGAATTCAGTGGCTTGTTGAATGAGACGCGCCCGAGGTAGGCCGCGTATGCGCTTCACCGCGCCCACCGGCGCTTGTGACGCAAGCGACGCGACAAGCGCCGGTGAGCCGCTGCGCGGCACCCTCGGCCTACGGGGGCGTGTTCAATCGGCGGCACTCGGCGAAATCACCGGTGGTCGCAGGAACCCGCACGCGCTGCAACGCGCGGACTCCACCCACGCGCGCGGCACGGCGCACGTTGGTATGTCGCGGTTCGAGCGCGTCATTGCAGCGGCACCAGGCTCACGAGATCTGGCCGCAGCGCTGCCAGTCCGCGGTCGAAGCTGACCAGGCGGGCGTGTTTGGAACCGGCCAATGCGACCAGATAGGCGTCGGTCACCTGCTTGTGGCCGATCACGCCGCGCCAGTCGATATCGACATAACTCAAGCTATCGCCCCAGAAATGGCAACCGGGCCAGGCCTTGACTGCCGCCAGAATGGCGATCGCATTGGCGATTCCCGCAACGGGATTGTCGCGCAACATCTGACGCACCAAGGCACCTTCGGTGATCGCACAAAGCGCAAGAGTCGGCTGCTCGCGAGCGACCTTGCCCAGACTGGCAAGCCAGCGCATCGCGTCCTCGTGATGCACATGCTCGGGCATGCACAGCGCGATCAACAGATTCGAATCCAGCAGGTACATCACTCGTCATCCTGCATCTGCCGCACCATCTCTGTGGTGATCGGACCACTGCCCAGACGCATGGTCGGAAATCCGGTCACCGGGTGATAGACGATCTTGCCGAGCGACTGTCCCTGCTGCGGAGGCGAATTCAGCGCTCGGCGCATGAGGTCGACGACCACCTGGCTCATGCTCACACGCTGGTTGTGCGCGAGTTGTCCGGCGATGGCGTGCAGATCGGCCGGCAAATCGATGGTTGTTCGCATGAAAACACCTTGATGCATTGATGACAAGCGCATCTTAGTGCTGCGTTCCGCTTGCGTGCAACTGGGCCTGACCCACGCAAGGCGCAATCGGGCGGAAGCCGCACGCGCCTCATAGTGCGGATTCCACCGCTCGCCGCGCATGTAGCGGCGGTCGGGGCGGCGGAATCCGCGCACCGGTTCTCTACGACGGAATCGCAAACTACGGTGGCGCGGGTTCCGCCCTCGGGCTACAACGGCGGCGCCTCAAAGCCGTTTCCGAATATGCTGACCAATGACGTCAACACCTCGAAGCTGCCGTCCGCGTCCTCGGCTACTCCGCTGGTTGCGCTCACTTCGATGTGGTAGGTCGCCGCGGAACCGGTACCGGCTGCCGAGGTGTCGCTGGCGCTGGCGGTCCAGGTCAGCTCCCGCGTTTCGCCCGCCGGAATCGTTTGCAGTTCGATCACGGACGGCGAAGTCAGCAGCGCCACCGGCACCGGGCCGGGCGTCGATCCGAAGCTGAGCGCGACCGTCACACCGGTGGCCGCTTGTTGTCCGGCATTCACCACCCGCGCACGGATGACGATCGGGCCCGGCGGAGTCTCGATCGGGGTGCGGACGTTATCCAAACCGTGCTCCGGCACCCGTACATGGGATGGCGCGGTCAAACCGGCCGCCGCCCCTTGCGCGTTGGCGAGCGCGCTCTCGAAATTCGTGATTGCCGCGCTGACAGCATCGATCTGCGCGATGCGGAGAGCATCCGTGGTGCCGGGATCGGCAAAATCCGAAATGAGATAGCCCGCGAGCCGTCCATACAGGATGACGCGCTGACCGGCGAAAACACCTGCGCTCGCCAGTGCCGCGCGATGCGCCGTCGCCAGCGGTTGGGACGGGTTGGCTGCGGCAAGCGCCAACAGCGGCAGCAGTTCCGACTCGACGGCAAGCTCGAGCGCCGCATCGGCAGCAGCCAGGGCTTCGACCTCGGCGATGGCGCCCGGCCGGTCGTTGGCCGCAAGCCGGCCTCTGAGTGCGGCCAGACGGGTCGAGTACTCCGACGGCACGACGCCCCCGGAAGGCGAAGATTGAACTGTCTGGTCGACGGTCGCGACGACGGCTGCCGGCAGCGATGGGTCGAACGCGCGCCCGGCAACGACGGAAGCGTCGTGGAAGGCGGTGTCGGCGATCATGGTGTAGTCACGGACGCCGAGTTGCACCAGATCGGCCACGCTGATATCGATGAGGCTGGCTCCGATCAAATCGAACAGCTGCTCCAGTGGGAATGCTTCGTTCGGGCTAACGACCAATTGCACAAACAACGCTGCGCTTCGCCATCCCTCCCGCGCAGAGCCCACGGCTTCGGAGGCTAGCGCCTGATCGAAGTTGCGCTGCAGCACCATCGTTGCGTGCTGCCGCGAAGCGAGGTAGCCCGCATTGACCGTACCGACGCCTTCGAGGGCGCCAGCTCGGGCCACGGCCAGGTTGAAATCGTTCTGCGTCTGCTCGACGTAAGTTGAACCGTTGACCGCGGCGCCGACATCCCCGGTGAGCGTGTTGACGACCGCCGCGAGCTGCGCCTCGCGGCCGTCGATGTCCGCCCACGCTGCGGACTGGAAGGCACCGAGCACCCCCACCGCAGTGAGCGCAACGCCTGTCCCCACTTGGTCCTGGCCCCACTGCGGCAACAGGCTATGGAAGTCCTGTTAGGCCCGATGCTCCTTCTCGGTCCACGCTCTGGCCGCGCGCACGTCCAACGACATAGCCCTCACAATGGCCGCGAGGAGGTTGCTCAGCCCGTGATTCACGCGGCGCTGGTAGGCGTCGTACATGTCCCACACGAGTCTTCCCGCCGTCAGATAAGACGCTTGCAGATCGACCGTGTGGTGCGCGCTGGCGACGTTCAGCAGTTGGGTGCCGCTGTACAGATCGGCCAAACCTTCGCTGGCCACCAGCAGGCGTCCCAGCGCACGGTCGCGGGCAGCATGCACCGCAGCAGTTGCCGGCTGCGCCGAGCTCCAGTTCGACAGCAACGCCCGCGCGTTGGTGGTCGTGTATTTCTGCACCTGGATATCGGTGGTCTCGAGCCGGACGAGTTCAGCGTCCAGCCGCGCGTGCAAGTCGACCGGCAGCACCAGCGACGTTGCGCCCAGATTGGCTGGCACGACCGCCTGATACGCCCGTTGCAGCCCGAATCCCGCGAGTCTCAGCGTGTACGGCTGCGATAGATTGACCGCCGCGTTGAAGGAGAAATTGCCCTGGGCGTTGCTGGTCGCCGTGTCGATGACCTGCGCGCCTGAAAGCAGGGTGACGCTGACCCCGGCAAGTCCAGTTGCGGCGGGATCGCCGAAGCGGTCGGCATCGCGAACGCTGAACGTCGGCGGCGTGACTCCCGGCGGCGCCGCGATGAAGGTACCGAAGGCGAATGGTGAGGTTCCCACTGCCACCGTGGCCACCACCGTGTTGCTGCTGGTGGCAATGACCGAGACGTCGTTGCTGACTAAGTTGGCCACGTAAACATGGCTGCCGCTCGGATTGACGGAAATGCCGAGTGGAGCGGCTCCCACCGCGACGTTGGCTATGCTGGCGTTGCTGGCAAGGTCGACGACGCGGACCGTATTGCTGCCGGTCACCGCCACGTAGGCGCGGGTGCCGCTGGCGTTGATGGCGATACCGGTCTGGGGACCGCCTACGTTAATGGTGTCGACAACGGTGTTGGTGGCGGTATCGATCACCGAAACAAAGGCGATGCCGCCACTGCCTCTGGTCACATAGACGCGGGTGCCCGAGGGGTTGATGGCAACGCCATGTGGAGAGTTGGCGACCGCCACGGTGGCCACAACCACGTTGGTGGCGCTGTCGATCACCGAGACGCTGTTGGACTCGTTGTTTGCAACATAGACCCGCGTGCCTGACGGATTGACCACGACGCCACGCGGAAACGATCCGACGGCCACGGTTGCCACAAACGCGTTGGTAGCTGCATCGAAGACGCTGACGTTGTCGGTTCCCTCATTGGTCACGTAAAGGCGGGTTCCGGCCGGGTTGCCCGCCAGGCTATACGTACCCCTGCCGGTAACCATGTTATCGATTACGGTGTTGGTTGCCGTATCGATCACCGAGACGCTGCCGTTGATGAAGTTGGGGCCGTTGAGGTAATTGCTCACATAGACCCGGGTCCCTGCCGGGTTCACGGTGACGCCACCAGGCTCGTCGCCGACGCCGACCGTCGCGACCACCGTGTTGGTCACGGTGTCGATCACCGAGACGTTGTTGTTGGCCGAGTTGGGAATGTAGGCAAATGCTTGTTGCACCTGTGGCGCCTGTGGCGTCACGCTGACGCTGGCCGACGCCGGACCGTCGCCGATCCCGTTGGTAGCGACGACCGAACAACCGTAGGCGGTGCCGTTGGTCAATCCATCGACGGTAATCGGCGAGGCCGCGCCGCTATCGCTGATGCTGCCCGGATTGCAGGTGGCGGTGTAGCCGATGATCGGCGATCCGCCATCGGATGCCGGGGCGGTGAAATTGATTGTCGCCGTGCCATTGCCAGGCGTCGCGCTTCCGATCCCCGGTGCACCCGGTGCGGTCGCCGCGGCGGGCAAAGTGGCGATGAACAGTCCGAAGGCCGCGGGGCCGCCACCAACACCGATCGTCGTGGTCACGCTATTGGTCGCGGTGTCGATGACCGAAACATTGCCGCTGCTGGTGTTGGCGACATAGACATGGGTACCGGCCGGATTGACCGACACCCCGCGCGGACTGGTTCCCGCCGCCACCGTGGCGACCACGGTGTTGCTGGCGGTATCGATCACCGAGACATTGCCGCTGGTCGAATTCGCCACATAGGCGCGGGTCCCGGCCGGATTGATCGCCACGCCGCGGGGTGCAGTGCCGACCGGAATGGTCGCGATCACCGCATTGCTGGCGGTATCGATCACCGAAACGTTGTTGCTGCTGAAATTGCCGACATAGGCACGCGTGCCGGCAGGGTTGACGGCCACCCCCTCCGGCTGGGTGCCGACCGGCACCACTGCGATCACGCTGTTGCTGGTCGTATTGATGATGGAGATATCGTTGCTGAGCCCGCCCGCCACGTAAACGCGAGTTCCCGCCGGATTGACCGCAAGGCCGCGTGGGCTGCTGCCCACGGCCAGCACGGTTGCGATCACGCCGTTGTCGGCGGTATCGATCACCGACACGCTGCTGCTGGTGCGATTGGCGACATAGGCGCGGGTGCCTGCCGGATTCACGGCGACACCGATCGGGCCGGTGCCGACGGCGATCGTCGCCAGCACGGCGTTGCTCGCGGTGTCGATGACCGACACATTGCTGCTGGAGAAATTGCCCACATAGGCGCGCGTGCCCGCCGGATTGACGCCGACGCCGAAGGGGTTGTCGCCGACGGCGACGGTCGCCACCACCGTGTTGCTGCTGGTGTCGATCACCGAGACATTGTCGGTGCTCTGGTTGCTGATGTAGGCGTACACATCCTGCGCACCGCGGTCCTTGACCAGGTCCGCGGCGAACGAGGGGTTCGCCAGCAGCGACAACTGCAGCAGCGCGTGCAGCCAGGCGGTCGATCTGATGGAGGCCTTCCGGCTGGTGGACACCTGTAGCTGAGTTGTCGCGAGCGACCCTGGACCCGGGTCTGATTCTGAATAGTCGAACATGGCGCTTCCCCTGGGCAGAGTGCGTTGCAGTGACCGACACGACTCAAACGGGCGAACTTCCAGGCGCGGCGCGCTGACAAGCTCGGCGATATCGGCTGCGGTCAGAGTCCCAAGCACGCTTTGGCGCCCAAAGCGCTCACGTCGACCTCAAGATGCGTCCACGCAATTGGGCGACCGCCTATGGCAAACCGGGTGAGGCGGAAAATGGGTGGATGGAACCCGCACGCGCCTCATCGTGAGGATTCCACCGCTTGCTGCGAGCGTGTCGACGGTTGGACGGCGGAATCCGCGCACGGATTCGACGGTGGAACCGCAAACTCAGGTGGCGCGGCTTTCGCCTGGGCCTACTGGACCCACCAACGCTACGCCCGGATCATCGTGCGCGAGGTGCAGCCGGCCGATGCGGGACCCGGCAACACTTAGAAGAGCTGCCGGGTCGATTGGCGGTCACGATTGACGGAAACGCCGTCGGTTCACTCCAGGCCGTTGGCAAAGATCTGCTGCGCCTGCACGGTGACGCATGAAGAGAACTCGCTGGTATTGCCCTCCGGATCCGTCGCGGTGGCGGTGACCACGGATCCGAGCGGCAGATCGGCAAGCGCGATCGAGGCCTGACGTTGTTCGCTGGAGATGCCGCCCAGGTTGATCGTCAGCGTCAGCAGGTGATCTTCGCCCTCGCCGTTGCCACTGCTGTCGCAGGCCGCTGAGCGGTAAAACTCGAAGTAATAGGGCAGCTGGCGTGGAGTGGTCGGCACGTCGAGGCGAAAATCCACTTCGACGGAAGCGCCGTCGACCACCGCACGCTGCAGTTCCGGGAAGTTCTGCAGTCCGTTGGGGCCAGTGTCGATGTCGTCCGGGTCATTGGCGGTGACGCCAACGGCGCCGAGATCGATGCCGAGGAAAGCGCTGGCCAGAATCGAGTTGTGGCGCACGCTGAGCGGTGCGAAACCCACCGTTGAGTGCTTCACGCCCACGTTGTTTCCGCGGATCAGATTGGCGCCCTCGGGCGTTCCGTCGCCAACCAGCACCGGCGCCTTCGACGTGGACGGCACGATGGTTTGCACCCCGATGGCATTGCTCAGGGTCGGACGGCCGATCTCGTTGCGGAGAATGCGCGCGCCCGCCTCTCTGACAATGACGCCGGAGGACTGCCCACCTGCGATCAGATTGCTCTGCGCGGTCAAGTTTTCCGCCGATCAGTGCATTGCTGGCGCCCGCGGCAACCACCACGGCGTTGGTGTGCGCGTGGCGCACGCTCGCCGTGGCATTGGTGCCGATGATGCATCCCTGCACCGCGACGGAGGCCGCCTGCACACTCACCGAGGCGCTGTCGAAACGGTTGATCACCAGCCCGCGCACCACGCTTTGTGCGCCCTGCAGGACCAGCCCGGTGGCCGAGACGCCCGCCGCGACACCATTGAGTTCGATGCGCAGTTGCGCATTGCCCGGCAGCGTGGTCGCCGTATTCACCGCCGCGCCCGGCTGGGTGTAGCCATCGATCAGCGTCTGTCCGGTCAGCGCCGGCAGCGGCGAGGTCGGGGCGATGCTCTGCACACCGGCGGCGGGGATGTTGAAGTGGATGCGGTCGGCGCCAGCCTGGGCATTCGCTGCGATGATCGCCTCGCGCAGGCTGCAGTCGGCGTTACACACGCCATCGGAGGTGTCGGCGGTCTTGCTGACGACGAAGGGCGCCGGCTCGGTGAGCGCCAGGCACGGCGAGAACTCCGAGCTATTGCCCTGGTTGTCGGTGGCGGTCAGCGTGATGAAGGCGCCGAACGGAATCGGCCTGGCACTGGTGATGTTGCCGGAGAAGCTCTCCACGCTGCCGTTGGCCGAGGCGAAGGACAAGGTTCCGAGCGCGATCTCGCCGCTGCGGTGCGTGGCGCTGTCGCAACTGCTGCTGGCAAAGGCGCTGATGGTGTAAATCATGAAAAGGTTGCCGGCGGGGCGATCCAGCGTGCCGCTGATCGAGATGCCGCTGGCGCTGCGCGTGGCGGCCGTCGGCAGCGGGTGGTTCTGCAGGTTGTTGGAGCCGCTGTCGGCGTCGTCGGGATCGTTCGCGGTGATGCCATCGGTGGTGCTGCCGGACGCCAGGTCGATGCCGAGGCCGCCCAGGTCTTCGAAATCGTTGTTGCCCAGGTTGACCCGGTTTGCCGACTGCAGCACGGCGATGCCGGTGGTGGAGCCCATCAGGCGATTGGCGCGCAGTGTGCCGATCAGCGTCTGGTCGGCGGCCGCCGGACCGTTCACGCGGATACCGACGGTTCCGCTCGACAGGACGAGGGGACGCCCGTGGCGATCGCCACCGATCACGTTGCCATCGATCACCGCACCCACGGCGTTCACGTCGATGGCGAAGAATCCGGCGATCAGATTGCGATCGGCCGGCTGCGTGCCGCCGATGGTGGCAGCCGGGATGCTCAAGCCCAGTCCGCCGGTGGTGCTGGGCTTGCTGACCCCGTCTGCGCGCAAGCCGATGAAATTGCCACGCACGGTCACCGCACCAGGATTGGGGCAAGTGGCTTGCAGCGCCAGATCGTCACCAATGAAGCCGGACAGCGACAATCCGCGCACCAGCGTGGGCCCGCCGCACACGCGCAGCCCGGTGCCCGCACCGTTGCCGTCCAGTTCGATCAGGATCACCGCATTGCTGCCCTCGGCCAGGGTGTTGGGAGCCGCGCCCGGCTGGGTGTAGCCGTCGATCGTCAGCGCTTCGGTGACGGTGCCGAAGCCGATGCCACTGGGCTGGATCCGGTGCGGTCCGTTGCCCGGGATGGCGAAGGCGATGGTATCGGCACCGGCGGCGGCGTTCGCTGCATCGACGGCTTCGCGCAAGCTCCCGGCGCCAAGTCCGGCTGTGGTGGTCACGGTGAAGGTTGCAGCGGCGATCGTGGTGGTCGACAGACACAGCAGGCAGGCGAGCACGGTGTGCGGCAGGCGCATGGCGGCAAATCCCGTTGGGTGACGGGTCAACGCTATCGCTTCGAAGCGGCCGGCATTGCACATCAGGTTGCCAGCGGTTGTCCGGATGATGCAAATCACGCCTGCGCGGCCCGATCGGGTTCCGCTGGAGCCTGGATGACGCCTGCCCGCTGTGTCTAGCACGGCTGCGGGCCGCGACAGCGTAGCCGGGCCACATGCACCGCCCCGGGGCGCGCTTCTGGGTGCGCCAATCGCGCGCGAGATTGACCAGAATGCGCCATATCATGGTCTCTGCCGGACAGCGACCGGCGACGGCAGGCTTGCGGCTCGTGCCGCGTCGATCAGCAAATCCGTATCTGGAAAGGGAATCGATGCACCCACGCAACCGCCACCAGGATCGCTACGAGTTCACCCGGCTGACCCGCGAGCTGCCGGCTTTGAAGCCCTTTGTGGTGCGCACGCCAGACGGCCAGCCAAGCATCGACTTTGGCGATCCGACGGCAGTGCGCATGCTCAACAGGGCACTGATGCAAAGCCAGTACGGCATTGCCGGTTGGCAGTTCCCGGCGGGCTATCTGTGCCCACCGATCCCCGGACGTGCCGACTACCTGCACGGTCTGGCCGACCTGCTGGCGCAGGACAACGGCGGCGCGATCCCGCGCGGCGGCGCGATCTGCGCGCTCGACATCGGCACCGGCGCCAGTTGCATCTATCCCCTGCTCGGCCATGTCGACTATGGCTGGCGTTTCGTGGGCACGGAGATCGACAGCGCTGCGCTGGCTTCGGCGGCCGCCATCATTGCCGCCAATTCCGGCCTCAGGGCAGCCGTTGAACTCCGCCTGCAGCCCGATCCGACGCTGATCCTCAAAGGCGTCGTCCAGCCCGGCGAGCGCTTCGACCTGACGCTGTGCAATCCGCCCTTCCACGCCTCGGCGGCTGAAGCCGCGCAAGGCAGCGCGCGCAAGTGGCAGAACCTGGGCCGCAGCGGCGGCCCCAGATCACGGCCCGCGCGCAATTTCGGGGGCCACGCCCACGAACTCTGGTGTCGCGGCGGCGAACTCGGCTTCGTGGGTCAGATGATCAAGGAGAGCGCGGAGTTGGCCAGTTCGGTGTACTGGTTCAGCAGCCTGATCGCCAACGGGGCACATTTGGCGCCGCTGAAGCAGCAGTTGCAAAAAGCCGGCGCGCAGCAGGTGCAATCCGTGGCCATGGCGCAGGGACAGAAGCAGAGCCGCTTTCTGGCCTGGACCTTTCTTGATGCCGGGCAGCGCGCGGCGTGGCGACAGCAACGCTGGACCGGTGCTGGCGAGCAGACGTAGCGCGGCCCCGGCGCGCGCGTGCCCGGCCTACGACAAGGACTCGACGGCAGCGACCATCGGCAGCCGCCGATCCTCGCGCAACATCGACTCGACCTGCGCGAGCGGCAGCGGCGGGCTGAAGTAGTAGCCCTGGATGTAGTCGCATTGATGCTGCTGCAGCGAATGCAGCTGCGCCAGCGTCTCGACGCCCTCGGCGACCACTGCGATCTTCAGGCTGTGAGCCATGCAGATGATCGCCAGCACAATGGCGGAGGCGTCGGCGTTGCGGGTCAGATCGCGGATGAAGGCAATATCGATCTTCAGCGTATCGATGGGGAATCGCCGCAAATAGGCCAGGCTGGAATAGCCGGTGCCGAAATCGTCGATCGAAATCTGCACGCCGCAGCGACGCAGATTGGTGAGACTTGCCATCGTGCGCTCGGTGTTGGCCATCAGCGAACTCTCGGTCAGCTCCAGCTCCAGCAATTCTCCGGCGATGCAGTTGTCCTCGATCGCGGCGAGCGTATCGCCCTCCAGATCGCCTTCGATGAACTGCCGCCCGGACACGTTGACGGACACCCGTACCGGCCCGATATCGGAACGCAGCCATAGACCGATCTGCTTGCAGGCGGCAGCGATCACCGCCCTGCCGACGCGAATGATCAGTCCGGTGTCTTCCAGTACCGAAATGAACTGCTGCGGCGGCACCAGGCCGTAACCCGGCCGCTGCCAGCGAATGAGCGCCTCGAACCCGGCGATCCGGCCGCTGTCGATCTGCGCCTTCGGCTGATAGTGCAATACAAACTGGTCATCATCGACAGCGACGCGCAAGGCAGCCTCAAGCTCCGCGCGCGCCAGAATCTCGACATTCATCTGTGGCGTGAAAAAGCGGAAGGTGTCGCGACCGGCCTGTTTGGCGCGATACATGGCCACATCGGAATACTTGATCAGCGTATCGAGATCAGTGGCATCGACCGGATAGATCGCCATTCCGATGCTCGCGGTCACGACCACACGGTTGCCGTCGAGATTGAACGGCGCACGCAGGATTTCGCGGATGGCGGTCGCCACGTCTCCGGCGCTGTCCTGTCCCTCGCGCAAGGCCAGAGTCAGCGAGAATTCACTGTTGCAAGGCATGCCGGACTTCGGAGATGAAGCTGGCGCGGTTGAAATGGGCCTTCTTGACGATATGGATGGCGCCCCCGTTGTGGTCGCTCAAGGCTGCGAGATCGAAGGCGGTGACTTCCTTGGCGGTCACCACCAGGATCGGAATCCTGGCGGTCTCGGCGTCGCCGCGCAGCGCCTCGACGACGTCGAAGCCACTGATCCCGGGCATCGTCAGGTCCAGCAAGATCAAATCGAGCCGCTTGCGCCGCGCCATGTCGATGGCATCGTTGCCACTGTAGGCGCGCATCACCGCGTAAGCAGGCGGTGGCAGCAGCGCAGCGATCACCTCAACCGCTTTGGGATCGTCGTCGACCACCAGGATCGAATGCACCAGTTCGGCCGCGGGTTGCAGGCCGAGTTCAGTCAGCGACGCTTTCAGCTGGGCCCGGCCGATCGGCTTCTGCAGACCGCCGCACCGCCGCTGAGCGCCATGTTGGCGTCCGCCGGGCCGGCGATCATCACCACCGGCACCCGCGCGAGCGTCGAGTTTTCGCGCAGACGCAACAGAAACTCCCAGCCGCCAGCGCCGGGCAACTGATGATCGAGCGCGATCAGACTCAGTCGATTGCGCGACGCCAGGAGCAGCGCCGCCTCGGCACTGGCAGCACGCAACACGACAAAACCTTCGTCCTCCAGCAACAGTCGGATCAGAACGGCGGTGCGGTCGTCGGACTCGACGACCAGCGCGGTGCGCTCAAAAGCGGAGCTACCGACGGCCTCGCTCATTGCACCCGATGCAAGGATGCCATCGACGCCGCCGTGCTTTTCGACGACCGCTTCGCTCGAAATCTGACTGGACATGGGGCGCCGCGCTCCGGGAATTCGACTGCTCAAGTTCCCTTCGAACCCGTAATTCGCCGGGCAGTCGGGTGCGGGCAAGGTCTGCCGCTGCGTCTGCCACCCTGGGGCGAGCGCAACCGTGCAAGAGCGGTTGATTCTGGACGGATACCCACAGCCGTCTGTGCGCAAGCGAACATTGGGCATCGGCGCGGGCGGCCACGGCACGCGCATCACCTGGAGCGCGCCCGAAACTGCCCGAGTGCGGTTCGCTGCCGCACCGACCGCGGCGCCAGCGGCGTCTAGTCTGCATCCAGGGACGGAAATCCGCGCCGCTGCGCCCATCATGCCCGCATCAGAAGGCGGGATCAGGAGTCACGAAATGATCTGGACCATACTCGTAGGCCTGCTGGCCGGTTTGCTGGCACGCATGCTCAAGCCGGGCAACGATGACATGGGCATCATCATGACGACCGTGCTCGGCGTCTGCGGCGCCTTCGCCATGACTGCGGTGGGCCGATCGCTGGGCTGGTACGGCCCCGGCGACGCGGCCGGATTCGTCGGCGCTTTTGTCGGCGCTTTCGTGATCCTGTTGATCATCGGCGTCGTTCGTCGGCGCACCAGCTGAACAACGCAGCGGCGCGCGATGGCACGCCGCTCGCGCGCGAGCTTAATCGCGATTGCGCGGCCCGATCGGCGTCTCCGGCACCGGGTAACCGGCTGCAGTGAACACCTCGACGATCTTGCGGTTGGTGTCGAAATACACCTGCCAGTAATGGTCGGTATGGGTGTACGGCCGCACGCAGAGCTTGGGACCTTCCGGGGTGAATTCGAGCAGATCGATATCCGGCGGCGGGTTGCTGCAAACATTGGCGATCGACGCGATCGCCGGCTTCAGCCGCGCGATGGCATCGATCGGCGAAACGCTGTTGGCAATCTTGGCCACGCAGTCGACGCGCCGATACGGCAAGGTGCTGAAGTTCTGGATATTGTCGGCGAAGATCTTGTTGTTGCCGACCACCACGATGGTGTTGTCCGGCGTGACCACTGTGGTGGCGAACAGACCCAGCTCACGCACCGTGCCCAGGGTGCCGCCGGCGCAGATGAAATCACCGACGTTGTAGGGGCGCAGCACCTGCATGAAGATGCCGGCGGCAAAACTGCCGAGCATGCCGCTCCAGGCCGCGCCGATGGCCAGACCAGCACCCGCGAGCAAGGCCGCAAACGACGTCGTCTTGACCCCGAACATCTCCATCAGCGCCAGGATCAGCACGATGTTCAGCAACACCGAGACGATCGACTTCAGATAGTTGATCAGCGTGATGTCGAGCTTCTTGGCGCGCTCCATCACCGCGCCCATGGCGCGCGTGGCGATGCCGATCAGCCAGCGACCGACCACCCAGGCGACGATCGCGCCGACAATCTTCAGGCCGATATCGACGCCCTGGGTGCTGAGATAACCCCACGCGCTCTGCAGACTGGCTTCCATGGTCGTCCTCGAAGTCGTCGCCTATGAAGGTCGACGTTGTAGCTTCTGAATGCGCACGAAGCAAGAGCGCCGGGCGTCGCGCGTAAGGGGCGTAGCGCACTGGCGAAGCTTGAGGACGCGCGTGCCCGGCCTACTTCGGCGGCGAGAGCGCTGGCGGCATGCTGTTCAACAGATTCACCAACGCCGCGTCGGCGAAATCGACGCGGACCAGCCCGACGCGCGGGAATTCGACGTCGATGATCACGTACAGCACCATGCTGATGGTCAGCGCGAAGGCTACCGCGTGCCACACATGGCGCCGGCGCGCCACGCCCATGTTGTAACCGCCGAGGAATCCGCAGACCATGGCCAGACCGACCAGCAGCATGTAGATGATCATCGGCGGGTGCGTGCGCGCGGCCAGCCAGCGGGTACTGGTGATGTCGATCATCTCGTTGACCGGGTCGAGCACCGCGTCGACGATCGGCGGACCTTGATGCTGTTGCAACGCGGCGATGGTGAGTTTCCAGATCTCGTTCTGCAGCCTGGCAGTGTCATCGACCCCGCCCTGAAGCGTGATGGCCGAGGACTTCAGTCGCACTTCCACGTACTGTCGGTAAAGATTGCGCAGTTCCGGCTGGCTGTCCGCCGGCAGCAGGCCGATGCGCAGGTAGGCGGTGCCGATGGCGTTGGCTTCGTCGTTGATCAACTCGCGGCGATCGCCAAAACGCGAAGCCGCGCCGGAAAAGACGAACGCCAGCAGCAGCCCCAACAGCGCGAACACCGCTGAATCCATCATGGTCGTACCTTTCTCGGCGCCCTCCGGGTCGCGCAGGACACGCCGGTTGCCGCGTCGCCAACCGAACTCCATGGCGACCAGTATCAGGACAATCAACCCGGCGAGCAGCGCCAGCACAAGGGCGATCGCGGGGTATTCGGCTGCAAACATGGACAGGCAATCCCGGCACAAATCAACGTTGCCGATTCCACCACGTTAGCCTGACTACGAGCAAACCTGGCGTCTGCGCAATGGACTCATCGCAGCGCTGGGCGGGGCTGTCGGGTAAAGACGGAAAACCGCCGCCCCGAGTTCTTGGGATAGCGCTGGAGTGTCTTCTGGCAGCGCTGAGCGGCGGCTGCGATAGCCAAGACGACGCAGCCAGACGCGAGTACTTCAAGGCGCTGGAGCTGAGCAAGACCGGCTTTCCCGAGGAGCAGCAGCTGGCGCACATCGATCATGCGGGTAAGTTCGCGGGCAACCATGCGCTTGCCGCGGTGCTGCTGATGGAAGGCCGCTTCAATGAAGCCCTCGGCCTGCTCGACGAGCTGATCGCAACAGCAGACAGTGCACACTCAGGCTTGCCGAAAACCCTGCGCCTGCTGGTGCATGCGGCCATGGATCGGCCCGATCTGGTCACCGCGGAGTTCGACGCGCAATCCCTCGCGGCGGCCGAACACTGGCCCGAGATGGGTTATCGATACTGGTTCGTGGTGCGCAATTGCAGCAATGCCTTCTTCACCTCCACCGCGGGCGAAGTGCTGGCCAAAGCGCAGGGAATCCTCGCCGCATCAGCGCCCGCTCATTGACCGCTGCCGCGGCCAGCCTGTCGACGATCGTCTCAAGCGCGTTCGTCGCCCGACTCGTCGGTTTCATCCGCCGCATCGATGCTTTCATCGACTTGCGCATCGTCGACTTCCGCTGATTCGTCGCCGTCGACCGCCTCGACCTCCGCTGACGCGTCGCCGTCGGACTCTTCCTCTTCGCCCGCAAGATCTTCGCTGGCGTCGAGCGCAGCCTCGCCATCATCCATGGCTTCGTCCGCGGCGCGGATCGGCGTCCAGAGCGTCCAGTTCGGCATCTACCTCGGCGTCATCGAGCACCTCGTCGCTGCTCGGTTCGTCGGCTGCGACGTCGCCGACAGCGGGCACGTCGGCGACCGTTGGTGTTGGTGTTGGTGTTGGTGCTGGTGTTGGTGTTGGTGTTGGTGTTGGTGTTGGTGTTGGTGTTGGTGTTGGTGTTGGCGGCTTCGGACTCGAGTCAAGGCCAGCTGCAGGGCCCAGACCGCCGCCGCCGCCGAGGCCACCGCGCACACTGCCACCGCCGCCAAAGCCACCGGCAGGACGTGCACCACCGCCGCCACCAAAGCCACCGGCGGGGCGCGCGGTGCCCGCGTCGGCGGACTCCCTCGGCTCAGCGCGCTTGACCACGATGGTGTGGCCATCGAGGTCGGATCCGTCGAGGGCGACGATCGCTGCCCGTGCCTCCTGATCGTCAGGCATTTCTACAAAGCCGTATCCCTTGGACCTCCCGGTTGCGCTATCGGTGATGACTTTGGCGCTGGACACGGCACCGAATTGCTCGAACGCTTCCCGCAAGGACTCGCTGGACGTGCTGAAGTTCAGCTTTGCGACAAAGATGTTCGCCGCGCCTGCCGCCGGCGCCTGGGCCAGTGCGAGCGCAGCCAGGATGGTGATGATGGCGAATCGGCACGGCAGCAAGGTCAAACGGAGGATCGGCATGGCAGAACACTCCCGGTGAACCGGCCGCGCAAGGGCGGCTCGCGGGATCATGCTGCCACGAATGCGTCTTCGGTTGCGGCTTGCAGCGGGCAACTGGTGTAGCGTGATTCATCCCGGAAACCTCAGTTGAACGCTTTTGAGCCGCCCAACTGAAGCTTCCAGGATCATCAATCTCAAATGGAGACCGGGCGTCATGTCTGCTGCACGCAAGCGGGTGATGGTGCTGGCGCTGTGGACGCTGCTCGCGGCGCCGCTGGCGGCGCAAACCGAAATCGAAGTCGATCCGGGCGTTGTGCCAGCGAGCGCGGCGCAAGCGGAGCCGGTCGCAGCGCCAATCCCGGCCGAGCAGCCGGATGCGACGCTGGCCGAGTTGCCGGCGCCGACCACCAGTAGCGAGATGCCGGTCGACGAGCAGATTGCGGAGACTCCGCCGCCTGCGCCAGACGCCGGCGCTGACGCCGAGCGTGTCGCGCTCAAGGCCTACGTCGACGGCGTGCTGTCGAGCCTGCAGCGCGAGCACGGACTGGCCGCGGTGACGCTGGCCGTGGTCAAGGACGACGCCCTGTGGCTCGCCCAGGGCTACGGCCAGGCGGATCTGGCGAGCGCGCGCCCGGTCATTGCCGACACCACGCTGTTCCGCATCGGCTCGGTGTCCAAGACCTTCATCTGGACCGCAGTGATGCTGCTGGTCGAGCGCGGGCAGATCGATCTCGACGCCGATCTCAACAGCTACCTGAAGACAGTCCGTATCGCCGAAGCCTTCGGCACGCCGGTGACCATGCGCCAGCTGATGCACCACCGCGCCGGCTTCGAGGACAGCATGCGGCTGTTCGCGGTGGGCGACGACGATCCGCGCACGCTGGCCGAGGTGCTGGCGCAGCAGCAGCCCAAACGCGTCTACGCACCCGGCTTGCGCACCTCGTATTCGAACTGGGGTGCCGCGTTGGCGGCGCAGGTGGTCGCCGACGTCAGCGGCAAGGACTACGGGGATTTCCTGCGCGGCGAAATCCTCGATCCACTCGGCATGCACGCCACCACCTGGATCGCGCCAGCGAAACTCGACGCGGCGCAGCGCGCCAATCTCGCCACCGGCTACAAGAAGGACCAGGGCGCGCTGGGCCTGCAGGGCTACATGCAGATCGGCGCCTATTGGCCCGCTGGCGGCATTGCTTCGACCGCCACCGACATGGCGCGCTGGATGCGCTTTCACCTGAATGGCGGCGAGTTGGAGGGTGTACGCCTGATGCGCGCCGATACCCATGCCAGCATGTGGACGCGCGCCTATGACGACCGTCCGGGCGCGCCGGACCTGGCGCACGGTTTCCAGGACCGCAGCTACCACGGACTGCGCCTGCTCGGCCACGGCGGCGCGACGGCAGCCTTCTTGAGCAACATGGTGCTGGTACCGGAACTGCGTCTGGGCATCTACATCTCGCAGAACAGTGCGCAGACGCGGCTGCCGATCACCCAGTTGCCGGAGCTGACCGTCGACCACTTCCATGGCAGCGGTTTCGTCGCGGCGGCAGCGGTCACCTCCGGCGAAACCGGCGCCCTGTCCGAGCTGACCGGCACCTATCTGCAGAATCGTCGCGTGTTCTCCAGTTTCGCTGCGGTGCTGGGCCTGGACTCAACGGCGACGGTTACAGCGCGTTCGGATGACACCCTGCTGCTCGAATCCGGCGATGACAGCAAGCAGTACCGCCGGGTGGGCAAGGAACGCGATCTGTTCGAGGCCGCCGACGGCGCGCGCATCGCCTTCGTGCGCGAGGGTGGTCGCGCCGTCGCGCTGGCCGACAGCTCGGGCGTGCACACGCTGGAAAAAGTCGGACTGTTGACGGCGCCGATGACGCTGTTTGGCGCCCTGGGCGCCTGTCTGCTGCTGGCGCTGACCAGTCTGCTCGGCTTCTGCTGGCGCCTCGGTCGCGGGCCGAGCTACGGCGAAGGCTTTGCCGCTGGCCTGGCCGCAACGGTCAGCCTGTTGTCCTCGCTGTGCGTGCTCGGCTTCGTCGTCATGGTCATCCTGATGGCGATCGAGCTTTCCGGCCTCGACCTCAGCACCATGGCAGCGACTTATCCAAACGAGTCCATGCTGCACGTCAGTTACGCCGGCTGGGCCATGGCCGGCGCCGCCGCGGCGATGCTGCTCGCCCTGCTGCCGGCCTGGCTGGCCACCGGCTGGGGCCTGTGGCGACGCCTGCATTTCAGCGTGTTCGCCGTAGCATTGGCATGCGCTGCCGGGCTGCTGTGGCACTGGCGGGTGTACGCCGCACCGGTGTACTGAAGTTCGCGCTCGCCACGCTGCACGTTGCAACCTCGTCGCGTTGCGCGGGTCGGCCCTGCGAGCGCCCGGATCATCGGCCAGGGTCAGGCGCGCGCCAGTCGATGGTAAAGATCGACCACCCGCTGCATCAAAGCGGGTGCGCTCCAGGCCTCGGCGTCCACCGGGCCAGCAGCCGAGAGTCGCCGGCGTTCTTCCGGGGAGCGCAGCAGTTGACTGACATGACCGGCGAATTCGGCGACATTCTCGGCACTGATCCGCGCACTCCGGGCTCGTTCAAGCACCGTGGCGGTTCCCATCACCGCGGTAGAGACGATCGGCACCCCCAGCGCCATGGCCTCGATCAACACCAGCCCCTGCGTTTCCGTCGGCGACGCGAACACGAAGATATCGCCGGCCTTGTAGCAATCCAGCAGTTGTGTGCTGCGGTCCAGATTGCCGAGAAAGCCGACGTGGTCGTGCAGGCCCAGATCACGTGCGCGCTGCTTCAATCGCGGCGCATCCGGCCCCTCACCGGCGACGACGAAATAAAGGTCGGGAAACTCCTTGACCAGAACTCGCGCGACGTCCAGCAGAAACACGATGTTTTTCTCGACTGCCAGTCGACTGACGGTCACCAGAGTCGGTCGCTCGCGGCCAATTCCGTGCAGTTCGCGAAACCGGGCGCCGTCGCCACCACTGAACTCGTCGAGGTGGATTCCGGTGGGAATGACCGTCGACGACGTGCGAATACCGTATCCATTCAGGACGCGCAACATTTGTTGTGTCGGCACGATCAGATGATCAACGCCATGACACAGCCGCCGCGAGATCCAGCGGGCGCCGGAACGCAAGGCAGGCGCTGGCAACCACGGCATATAATGCGACACATACTGTTCGAAATAGGTGTGATAGGTCTCGACCGTGGGGATGCCGCTCAACCGACTCAGGCGCGTCCCAAGCTGGTGCGCCCGAAACGGCGTATGAATGTGAATCACGTCGAAGCGTCGAGCCAACAACTGCGGCAGCAGACCGCGCAATGCCGAGCTCTTGATCAAGCGATCTTCCGGATCAAAGAAGATCCGCCGCGACGGCAGGCGAATCAGCTCGAATTCCTCGGTCTGGTCTTCGGGACCGTAACTCGGCGCCACCACCGTGACTTCGTGACCGCGGCGAACGAGATCTCGGGCAAAGGTCCGCATCGAGGCAGACACGCCGTTGACCCGGGGGAAATAAACGTCGGACAGCATCAATATGCGCATGGCCGCGCAGCATATGCTGGCCTGATGACAACTTCATGGCAGAACTGACCGCAGCAATCTATTCCACGACCGGAGAAAATTCCCCGCTCCAGCCGCTGGTCGCAATACGCAACTGGTCTGAATCGAGCTTGGTCAGTGTGAACTTTCCGCCATTTTTCAATGAGCTGCGCAAAATCCACCCGGCTGCCGGCCCGATGCGAATCTGCTTGGCGGAGAACCGAGCCTCGAAAACCGAGCCCGATCTGCAAATGGCACCGGAACTCTCCGCCCAAAGCCCTTCTCCAGTCTTGGTGAACCCGAGCAGCAAAGACCCGTGGTTTTCAACGATGGACAGCACCAGGGGCCTGCCGTCATCCATCGTTGTCTCTGCCCACGTCTGCGGCAAGGCCGGTTCGTCCAGCAGGCGTTCCAGTTCCTTGATCGTCGTCGCACAGACCGGCGAGGCTGCGACCTCGCCATTCAAGGTCAGCAGAACGGGGAGCAGGAACCAGTAACAAGTTCGAAGCATGGCGAGACCCGTGCTTGGTGACCTGAAGGCGGTGATCTGAGGGCGGCTACTGGCGTCGCGGGCAGATGCTAGATCGCGATTGTTGCAGTCGTGAGCGAATCGGATCGGCGATCCAGGGCCCCGAGACCGCGATCGGAATCCGAATCCGCGTGAGCGTCCGCGCGACTGGACTCCGCTGCAGAAAGCGGCGTTGCCGGCCGTCACCGGCTGCAGCGCTGCCCGGCTTGGCGCAACTTGCCGGCATTCCCACGCAGCCCTCCATCCTTGCTGCACATTCAGACCCTAAGCTGCGCCACAAGTCTCCCGATGGAAGCCACACCGTGCGCGCATTCCTGAACTTCGCCGCCACCGCTCTGCTGTCGGCCCTCGCCCTGGCACCGCGCATCGTCGCCGCGCAGGGCGGCCCACCGCCGCTGCCGCCGCTCGGCGCGCCGCCGATTCCGGCGAGCAATCCGCAGACGCCGGCCAAGATCGCGCTCGGGCAAGCGCTGTATTGGGACGAGCAGCTGTCGATCACCGGCACGGTGGCCTGCGGCACCTGCCATATGCCGCGCGCCGGGGGCAATGAGCCGCGCACGGCGCAGCCCAACAGCGCCAGCGTCAATCCCGGCAGCGACCAGTTGTTCGGCAGCAACGACGATATCGTCGGCTCGATGGGCGTCGCCAACCACGACGCCGACGGCCTGTACCAGACCTCTGCCTTGTTCGGGATGGCGCCGCAGGTCGGCACCCGGCAATCGCAGTCGGCGATCAACGCGGCCTACCCGACCACCTTGTTCTGGGATGGCCGCGCCGGCAGCGTGTTTGTCGACCCGATCACCCAGACCACGCTGATCGCCAACGGCGGCGCACTCGAAAACCAGGCGCTCGGACCCGTGGTCAACGGTGTCGAAATGGCGCACACCGCGCGCACGCTGCTCGATGTCGCCACCCGCGTTGCCGGCGTGCGTCCGCTGCGACTGTCGCCGTACGTGCCGCCAGCGCTGCAGAGCTGGATTGCCAATCGCGATTACCCGACGCTGTTTGCCGAAGTATTCGGCAGCAACGAAGTCACACCGGCGCGGATTGCGCTGGCGATCGCCAGCTACGAGCGTTCGCTGATCGCCAACCAGACGCCGCATGACCTGCAGAGCCTGACCCAGGCCGAAGTGGCCGGACGCCAGGCCTTCCAACAGGCTGGCTGCGCACGCTGCCATGGCGGCCCGCTGCTCAGCGACAATGATTTCCACTACATCGGCGTGCGCCCGCAAAACGCCGATCCTGGCCGCTTTGCGGTGACCGCCAACAATGCCGATCGCGGGCGCATGCGCACGCCGCCGTTGCGCAACGTGGAACTGTCGGCGCCCTACTTCGCCGACGGGCGTTTCCGCACGCTCGAGGAAGTGGTCGATTTCTACAACCGCGGCGGCGATTTCACGGCGCCGAACAAGGACCCCCGGATCGTGCCGCTGGGCCTCAACGCGCAACAACGCGCGGCCATCGTCACTTTCCTCAAGCGTCCATTGACCGATCCGCGCGCGCAGAACGAAACGGGACCCTTCGAACGACCGATGTTGTTCAGTGAGTCACCCTACCTGCCGCAACCAGCCAGTGCCGGCACCCCCGGCCTTGGCGCCACCACGCCTCGATTGTTCGCCGCCGAGCCGCCGCTGGCCGGCAGCAGCGAATTCACCATTGGCGTCGACCGCGGTCGCGCACTGGCCGCGGCGCGCGCCGTGTTGTCGCTGTCGGACCCGACGTCGGCGGACGCGCCCGCAGTGCTGACGCAGAACTTCGCGCTGACCAGCAGCGGCAGTGGCTCGATGCACCTTGCTCTGCCCAATGACGCCAATCTCCAGGGCGTGACCCTGTACCTGCGCGTGTTCGTCGAGGACGCTGCGGCCAGCGGCGGCTGGTCGTCGAGTAACAGCGTCAGCTTCCAGTTGCTGGAGATCAACGATGAGGTGTTCCGCCAGGGCTTCGAGGACTGATCCTGGAAGTCGTCGGCAATCGGCGCCAGGACTTGATCGAAGGCTCGGTGGCGCACGCGGGGTGTGCTGGCGCACGGAAGGCCACTGCCGGCGCTGGGGGGGGAGAGAAAAAAAGGGGAAAAGGAAGGAGAAGGAAGAAAGGGAAGGGAAAGGGAGAAAAAAGAAGAAGGGGAGGGAGGAAGGAGAAAAAGAAAAAGAGAAGGGGGGGGGGCGATCTGCGGGTCGAAACAGGAAACCCGCCGATGACCGTCCAATCCGTGATGACCGCGAATCCGGCCTGCTGCACGCCGACCTCGTCCTTGCATCAGGTTGCGATGCTGATGCGCGACCACGATTGCGGGCAGATTCCGGTGATCGACGGCCTCGACTCGGCGCTGCCGCTGGGCGTGGTGACCGATCGCGACATCGCCATCCGTGTGCTCGCCGCGGGCAAGAATCCGCTGGAAGGCTTTGCTGGCGACTGCATGAGCACGCCCTGCGTGACCGTGACCGCCGACACCAGCCTGGCCGATTGCTGTGCCCTGATGGAATCGAGCAAGATTCGCCGCGTGCCGGTGGTTGACGCCAACGGCCGCGTGTGCGGCATTGTCTCGCTGGCGGATGTCGCTCGCTGCGCGGACGCGGCCACGACGATCGATGTGGTCAAAGAGGTCTCGGCTGCGGCTTGAGCGCCGGCATTCAGCGCGTTCGGTCTGCGGCCAGATCCCGGCGAAGATGCATAGCGGTCACGACTTCAGGACATCTCCGCCGCATCGGCTTCTGCCGCTGGCGTTCGATGGACGCCGTTCGCTCCCGGCGCACGAAGCGGGAGCAACTCGTGCGGATACTGGACGTCGGACAACAATCGCTTGATCTCGCGCTTGACCACGGCATAGCACTCGCAGGCGCGCGATTCCAGTCCGCGGCGATCAAGCACCGTGATGTGACCGCGGCGATAACTGATGAATCCGGCTGACTGCAGGTTTCCGGCCGCCTCGGTGATTCCTTCGCGACGCACGCCGAGCATGCTGGCAACCAGTTCGTGGGTAATCACCAATTCGCGCGTCGACACCCGATCGGCGGTCAGCAGCAGCCATCGGCACAGCTGCTGATCGACGCTGTGATGCCGATTGCAGGCTGCGGTCT
Source organism: Rhodanobacteraceae bacterium (assembly GCA_016717705.1). Classification (GTDB taxonomy): domain Bacteria; phylum Pseudomonadota; class Gammaproteobacteria; order Xanthomonadales; family SZUA-5; genus JADKFD01. The sequence goes on from JADKFD010000036.1 coordinate 26,562, forward strand.
GGGTCATCTGCGTGATCAGGGCCTGGGTGTAACGCAGCAACAGGCGTTGCGCCAGTTCACCGCGATTGAATTCCTGCTGCAGGATGCGTCCAGGCAGGCGATAGGCATGTCCGGCAGTCTGCACCACCGCAGAGCTGGGCGTGGTGTCACCACCCATGAACAGCGAAACGCCGACCACACCCTCGTTGCCGACGCCGGCGGTCTCCGCCGATGCGCCGGATTCCATCACATAGTGCAACGAGACGATGCTGGTGGTGGGGAAATAGGCGTGCAACAACTGGCCACCCGGCTCATACAGGACTCTGCCGAGTGGCAGCGCCACCAGTTCCAGGTGCGCTGCCAGGCGCTCAAACTCGGCTGGAGGCAGCGCCCCCAGCAAGAAGTTCTGGCTGGGGTTATGCATGGGCCCGGTCGCCTCCGAATATCTCCACGCCGATGCCGCGATAGCCGATGAATCGGCATGACCGATTGAACATCGGCTCGCCGCTGACGCGAAAGCGCTGCAGCGAGCCATTGGGCCGGGTGCGGCTGAAAGTGAAGTCGAGAAATGGCTGGCGTGCCTCGATCGCGGCACGCAACACGGCACGCTCGGTCTCGTCCCAGCCCGATTGATCGGGACGGGCGGGTCCGCCAGCCAACGGCTCCACCTGGATGCCGAGCATTTCCAGCGCCGGGCCCGAGACTCTGGTGAACTTGCCCTCTTCGTCCTGCTCCCAGTACCAGTCCGATGCCAGTTCCGTCAGGCTGCGATAGGAGGCCTCGCTCTCGCGCAATTCGGCGGTGCGCTTGTCCACCAGCTTTTCCAGCGTGGCGTTGTACTGCTCCAGCTTGCGGTACAACAGACGCACTTCCAGCATGTTGCGGATGCGCGTGCGCGCCTCGACCAGATCGAAGGGCTTGCTGATGAAGTCCCTGGCGCCGGCCTGCAATGCGCGCAGCTTGTGGCCCGGTTGTGCGGTCAGCACGATCACCGGCAGATAGCCATCCGCGGTGTTGGTGTTCAGCCCCGCCATCACCTGGAAGCCATCCATGACCGGCATCTGCAGGTCGAGCAGGATCAGGTCGTAGCCATTTTCGCGGTGCAGCGCACAGACCTCTTGCGGATTCATCGTCGAACTCACCTGGCTATAACCAGCATCCGCCAGGATCTGCTCCAGCAGCATGACGTTGGCTTCCTGGTCGTCGACCACGAGGATCCGGGCCTGCAGGATTTCGGCAGCATCGAGAATCATGTGCTGGTCTCCGCAGCAGTCAGGTCGGTTCCGGTTTCGGCAAATTTCAATGCCAGGTCCAGCGTATCCATGAATTCATTGACCTTGATAGGCTTGGTCAGATAACGGAAGAACCCGGCCTCGAGTCCCTTCTTGATATCGCGCGGAATGGCATTCGCGCTCAGCGCAATCACCGGAATGTGCAGGGTCAACGGATCCTCGGACAGGATCCGCAACGCCCGGATGCCATTGATACCCGGCAAATTGATGTCCATCAGGATCACATCCGGACGCGCCGCCCGCGCCAGTTCGATGCCCTGGTAGCCATCCCGGGCACTGAGCAACCGCAGGTCGGACCGGCGCGCGATCAGATCTTCGACCAGCATCAGATTCGCCGGATTGTCCTCCACATAGAGGATCGTGCGCAGGCGCGCGTCGGCCGCGATCGCCAGCGCGACCAGAGCGCTGATATCCGCTCTTACCGGCGCCAGTTGGTCGTTGTCGGCGAGGTCGATTTCAATCCAGAACACGCTGCCCTGCCCGACCGTGCTCTCGACACCGATCGTGCCGCCCATCAGCTCGATCAGACGCTTGGTCATCACCAGCCCGATGCCGGTACCCTCTTCGGCGTGCGCTTCCTGGCCAAGCCGATTGAACGGTTGGAACAACTGCGCCATCTTGTCGGGCGACAGACCCAGACCGGTGTCTTCGATGCAGATGCGGATGCGGTGATCGGCCAGGTTGGTGCATGCCAGTTTGACGCTGCCACCCACGCGGTTGTACTTGATCGCGTTGGACAACAGATTGATCAAGATCTGCTTGATGCGCATGCGATCGGCCCTGAGGATGCAGGGCTTCGCGAAATGCGGAAAACTGATGCGGATGCCGCGACCCTGGGCCTGCGGCTCGATCATGGTCTGGCACTCGTGCAGCACTTCGCCCAGCGAGATCGGCTCCAGCGACAACGACAGACGGCCAGATTCGATCAATGCCAGATCGAGAATCTCGTTGATCAGCTCCAGCAGGTACCAACCGGCACGCAGAATCTGGTCGACACTGCGCTTTTGAGCGGGCGTCGGCTGCGGCGTGCCGGATTCGATCAACTGGGCGAAGCCGAGGATGGCGCTGAGCGGCGTGCGCAATTCGTGGCTCATGCTCGACAGGAAATCGGATTTGGCCCGGTTGGCCTTCTCCGCTACCGACATCGCCTCGTGCAGCGCCAGTTCGACCTGTTTGCGCACCGAATTGTCTGTGCCGATCAGCAAATAGCCGATGATCTGCCCGAAGTCGTCGCGCAGCGCGGTAATCGACACGATCGCCGGAAAGCGGCTGCCATCCTTGCAGATGTAGGTCAGCTCGTAGATGTCCTCGATGCCGCGCGAGGCCTTGAAAGCCAGCGCCTCGAAACCGGGCGTGATGGTGGTCCCGAGTTCCGCGCTCAGCGCCTGCGCGCGCGCCAGCACTTCGGAAGGATCGTGGATATCGCTGGGATTGATGCGGTTGACGACCTCCGCGGCCCGGTAGCCGAGCATGCGCTCGGCGCCGATGTTGAACAGCTGGATGATGCCCTTCTCGTCGGTGGCGATGATCGAGAAATTGGCGCTGGTCAGAATCGCGTTCTGCAGCGCCCCCGCCTTCAGCAGGGCCAGTTGCCGCTGTGCTTCCTGGCTGCCATCGGCCTTCGAGGCCCCGGCCATCAGAGCAGAATCAGTCGCCGATTCGGACATGAGAACTCCACGGTTGCGGGCGCGCACGAACGGTGCGCATCCACAATCGCGACGCGCGATCCCGAACCGCACCCAGAGTCTCTACTCTGCGCGCAATCCGGGTCGCTGTCTGTGCGCTGGCAGACCGACGCTTACAGCGCGTCCTTGATGTCTTCCTTGACGTCGCCGAAGGCCTTTGCGCCTTGCCGGTGGCGTTCTGCAGCTTGCCCTTGTTCTCCATGGTCTTGTCGCCGAGGATGCGACCGGTGACTTCCTTGACCTTGCCCTTTGCTTCCTTGACGCGACCGTTGACCTGATCCTTGTTCATGAACTACTCCGATAGCTGGGGGGAGCTCGCCGCGGCGGTTGTTTTGCAGCGCGGCCAGTGCGCCAAGACTCGGCCAGAGCAGTCGGCGGGTCTGTACGGGAACACACCGATGCGGTCAGTGCGTATGCGTGGGTCAGGGCGAAATCAGCTCAACGACATTCTCGGCGAGCAGATGCATGCCGCGATCGAAACTCAGTACCCGTGCCTGGTGATGCTGCGCAATGGCCAGCAGATAGGCATCGGTGATCTGGCGGTAGCCCTGCAGTGCATCCATCGTCGCTGCCATTTCAACCGGCGCCGTCGGCGGATCGGTCAGGAAACGGTGCTGTGTGTGCGCCAATAAGGCGTGCAATACCTGGCGTGCGCCACCCGGCGTTGGCGCAGGCCGAAACAATCCCGGCGTGCTCGACACGCGCATGAACCCCAATTGAGTGATGGCACAACTGGCCCACTGATCGCCTTCCAAACGCATCATCCGCGCCAGAATCCTGCCGTGAAATTCATGCTCTTCCCAAGCGAGGGCAAGCAGTGCGTTGACGTCGAGCAGCCAGACCGACATCAGATGAAGCCTTCGTCGTCGATAGCACGCTGGATCGCAGTTGCACTGATCACCGGACTGCCCGGCCGCGCTGCAACGACGTTGAAACCATGCGATTGCTTGACCACCAAGGGCGTGGCGGCTTCGGCCGCAAGTGCCTGCTCGACCAGCATCCCGAGCATTCGGCCAACACTGACGCCACTGCGTTGAGCGCGCTCGCGCACACTGCGGTAGGACTGTTCATCCAGATCTGCGGTCGTACGCATCCGATTGATTCCATGAATCCGTGATGCATTACATCATATCAACGATCAGGATTGACCGGACGGTGCCGCAGCTCATCCAGACTGACCGACGTGAGCAACTGCAGGCGTCCCTGACGGTGCGCGACTGGGCGGCCGAAGAGGCGGCACTGGAAATACTCCAGCCCACACGCGTGCCGGCGAATGACAATGAGCGCCGCGACGTCGGCGGCCTGGTGCGAAGCGGAGCAGAAAGCGTCAACCGCAGCGCGCCGCACGCCTGGGCGGCGTTCCAGTTCTATCGTTACTGAAGAACTGGGCTGCGCAGCACGCGCGGCTCGATCTCCAGCTCAACCCCGAAACGCGCCTGCACGTCGGCCTGGATGCGCTGCGCGAGCGCGAGGATCTGGCGTCCGCTGGCATGGCCGTGGTTGACCAGCACCAGCGCGTGCTGCTGATGCACAGCGGCGTCGCCGTCGCGATAACCCTTCCATCCGCAATGTTCGATCAGCCAGCCGGCGGCGAGTTTGCTCAATCCGGCGGCAGCCGGATACACCGGCAACCCCGGGTGCCCGATTTTCAACCGCAAGGCCTGATCGGCGGGCAGCAGCGGATTCTTGAAGAAACTGCCGGCATTGCCCAGTCGTGCAGGGTCCGGCAACTTGCGCTGACGAATCGCCGACACGGCGCGGTAAACATCGACCGGCGCCGGATTGGCGATGCCCAGCGAGCGCAACTCCTCGCGCACGCCGGCGTAGTCGAGCAGCAGCTGCGGTGAAGCCGACAGCGCAAATTCGACCGCAACGATCAGATGGCGCTCGCCGTCGTGCTTGAAGCGGGAATCGCGGTAGCTGAAACCGCAATCGGCGGCTTCGATGCGGACAAAGCGCCGCTCGACGCGGTCATAGGCCTCGACCGCCGCCACGAAACGCTCCAGTTCGACACCGTAGGCGCCGATGTTCTGGATCGGCGCCGCACCCACATTGCCCGGTATCAACGCCAGGTTTTCCAGGCCACAGGCGCCCTGAGCCAAAGTGGCGCCGACGAAGGCATGCCAGTTCTCGCCCGCTGCAGCACGCACGCGGATGCGTCCATCAGCGCCCTGCCGCAACCATTCGATTCCGCGCAGTTGCGGCTGCAACACCAGAGCATCGAGATCATTGACGATCAGCACGTTGCTGCCACCGCCGAGCACTTCGACGCGCAGGCCCTGGCTCGCGGCGAAGTCGAGTGCGGCGACCAGACCGTCGCGCGTATCAGCCCGCGCCAGCGCGCGCGCCCGCGCCGCGACACCGAAACTGTTCAGCCGCTGGAGGTCGGCGTCGCGGATTAGTTCGAAGCGCTGGGTCACCTGTCCTCACAGAAAATGACTTAACAAATTGATCTATAACAATATCAAGGCGCACGCCCTGACCGAGTACTGATTGGGGCCGCAAAGGACGCAAAGGCGCAAAGGACGCAAAACAGCAAGTCCAAGAATTCTGAGTTCCTTTCCAGGCTGTTGATTTCCTTTGCGCCCCTTTGCGTCCTTTGCGTCCCCAAGAAACAGCCAACGGCCTTGCGTCGTCGGCGCTCATGCATCCCCTACCACCGCCCCCGCAGCGCCTCGACGCATTCGCCGATCAACTCCGGTCCGCGATAGATCATGCCGCTGTAGAACTGCACCAGTTGCGCGCCGGCATCGAACTTCGCGGCGGCATCGGCACCTCCGAGAATGCCGCCGACGCCGATGATCGGCACCCGCTCACCCAGGCGTTCATGCATGCCGCGCAGCACCGCGGTGGAGCGCGCCATCAACGGGCGACCCGATAGTCCGCCGGCCTCATTGGCCAGTTCATGACCTGCGATGACATGCCGGTCGATGGTGGTATTGGTGCAGATCAGGCCGTCGATCCCGGAAGCCAGCAACACTTCGGCGATGCCGTCCATTTCAGTCGGCGTCAGGTCGGGCGCGATCTTCAGCAACATCGGCTTGCGCTTGCCGTGGACAGCGGCGAGGCGCTCCTGGTCTTCGCGCAGCGTGCCGATGAAACGCGCCAGCGCGGTTTCCTCTTGCAGATCGCGCAGGCCCTGGGTATTCGGCGACGAGATGTTGATGGTGATGTAGGTCGCCAGCGGATAGACGCGCTGCAGGCATAGCCGATAGTCGTCGACGGCATGCTCGTTCGGCGTCTCTTTGTTGCGGCCGATATTGATGCCGAGCACGCCCTGGAATCGGCTGCATTCGATGTTACGCACCAGTGCATCGACACCGCGATTGTTGAAACCCAGCCGATTGATCACCGCCTGGCGGTCCGCCAGGCGGAACATGCGCGGTTTCGGGTTGCCCGCCTGCGGCCGCGGCGTGATGGTGCCGACCTCGATGAAGCCAAATCCCAGCGAACCCAGCGCGTCGATGTGCGCCGCGTTCTTGTCGAGACCCGCAGCCAGTCCGACTGGATTGGGGAAATCGATGCCGAACACGCGCGTCGGCAATGGCTGCGGACGCGTCGCCAGCAAGGGGTTCAAGCCGCTGCGGTAGGCCAGTTCGATCGCCTTGAGGCCAAGCTCATGCGCGCGCTCGGCGTCGAGCGCGAACAACAGCGGTTGTGCGAGGCGATAGATCGACATGGGTGGGCTCAGTGGGTCAGTGCCTTGGCGTAGACCTCGAACCACAGGTCCTGCCGCTTCGGTAGTCCGAAACGCTCGTCGCCATAGGGAAACGGAGCGCGCTCGCCGGTCGCCGCGTAGCCGCGGCGACGGTAAAAGGCGATCAGTTCGGTGCGCGTCCAGATCACCGTCATGCGCACGCAGCGCAGGCGCCAATCGCGCGCAATGCGCTCGCATTCGCGCAGGATCGCGTCGCCGATGCCCTTACCCTGCAGCCCGGGCCGGACGGCAAACATGCCGAAGTAGGCAGCATCGCCCTGGCGCTCGAGATTGGCGCATCCCAGTAGTTCGCCATCGCGCTCGGCGAGCACGATCAGCGAACCATCCTTGTCGATGGTCGCCCGCAAACCGTCATGATCGGTGCGCTGTCCATCCAGCAGATCGGCCTCGGTGGTCCAGCCCAGGCGGCTGGAATCGCCGCGATAGGCCGATTCGACCAGTTCCAGCAGAGCGTCGATGTCGTCGTGGGTGGCGGTGCGGAAGGCGATGGTCATGGGTGCGGGTGAAAGTGTAGTGAGTAAGAGCTGGCGTAAGTTGATCGAAATCGAAGGTGGCGATTGAGGGTCCGGGCATCCGGTGAAACGTACGATGAACGTCAACGTCAATAGAACAGCGACGACGACGTCGCTCAAGCGCCCGGCTTCCAGGTTTTACCACGTTCACTCTCACTTGCCCACGGCACGCCCCAATCACCGGGTACTTCGCCGCCACATATTCCTCGATCATCGCAACGAACTCCTCGGTGATGCGCTCGCCGCGCAGGGTTGCCACCTTGCTGCCGTCGATGAACACCGGCGCGGCCGGGCTTTCGCCGGTGCCGGGCAAGCTGATGCCAATGTTGGCCTGCTTGCTCTCGCCGGGTCCGTTGACGATGCAGCCCATCACCGCGAGCGTCAGGTCCTCGACGCCGCGATAACGCAGGCGCCAGTCCGGCATGCGTTCGCGCACATGGTCCTGGACGGTCTTGGCCAATTCCTGGAAGAAGCTGCTGGTGGTGCGGCCGCAGCCGGGGCAGGCGGTGACCATCGGCGTGAAGGCGCGCAAACCCATGGTCTGCAGCAGTTCCTGGGCGACGATCACTTCGGTCGTGCGGCTTTCGCCCGGCTCGGGCGTCAGCGAGATGCGGATGGTGTCGCCGATGCCCTCCTGCAGCAGCACCGCCAGCGCGGCGGTCGAGGCGACGATGCCCTTGCTGCCCATGCCGGCCTCGGTCAGGCCCAGATGCAGCGGATAGTCGCTGCGCCGCGCCAGTTCGCGATACACCGCGATCAGGTCCTGCACGCCGCTGACCTTGCACGAAACGATGATGCGATCGGCGGAAAGGCCGATTTCCTCGGCTTTGGCCGCGCTCAGCAGTGCCGACTGGATCAGCGCCTCGCGCGCCACCGCGGGGGCGTCGAGCGGAGCGTCCGACGCCGCATTGGCATCCATCAAGCGCGTCAACAGACTCTGGTCCAGACTGCCCCAGTTGGCGCCAATGCGCACCGGCTTGTCGTAGCGGATGGCGAGTTCGATGATCGTCGCGAACTGCGTATCGCGCTTGTTGCCAAAGCCCACGTTACCGGGGTTGATCCGGTATTTCCCCAGCGCCTGCGCGCAATCCGGATGGCGCGTCAGCAGCAGATGGCCGTTGTAATGGAAATCACCGATCAGCGGCACCGCCACCGACATGCGATCCAGCTTCTCGCGGATGCGCGGCACGGCGGCGGCCGCTTCCTCGGTGTTGACGGTGATGCGCACCAGTTCCGAACCGGCGCGCCACAACTGGGCAACCTGGCGCGTCGTGGAATCGATGTCCGCAGTGTCGGTGTTGGTCATCGACTGCACCACCACCGGAGCGCCGGCACCGACGCTGATCGAACCGATACGCACAGCGAGGGTGTGGCGACGGGGCTGGGGGCCGTAGGTTGGCGTTGGAGCGGTCATGGGGGACAAGGGGGCGGGGGGGGGCACGAAGTGCGCGCGGGTGAATAGTGTTGACGATAACCGGCAGAGCTGAAGGTGCGGGCCCCGTGCCCGCGCGTGCCCCGTGCCCCGTCGCTCACACCGTCGACCAGATCTCGTCCAGCTCCGCCGACGGCGGCGCTTCGGGTGCAGCCAGAGTCGCTCCCTGCGCTTGCTGTTCGCCATAGCGGAACTGTTTGTAGGCGCCGGAGTTCTCCACCAGGTCAAGCGATTCCAGCGGCTCGGACAGCACTCGAAGTTCCATGCCCATGGGATCGGGCAAGCGCAACAATTCGAGTCCACCGGTGGAATCGAGGATCGACGGCGCCAGCAGCGTCGGATGCTGCGAGCCATCGATCGCCAGCGGCGCCAGCAGCAGCCCGCGCAGAATCACGCGGCTGTTGTGCGCCTCGCTGGTCGCGCGCACCGCGATCGCCTCCACGCGCCGGCTCAGCAGTTGCACACCGGCCTCCAGGCTGTCGTTGTTGCCCCCCTTGAGCCAGCGCAGCACGCCGACCATCCAGTCGGGCTCATCGTCGTCGTCGGTCGCCGGCGCCGACAGCGCCACCAACTCACCCACCTTGGCCTTCAGGCCCTCGGCGTTTTCCCAGAACAGGCGGTAGCCACCCAGGCTCTGATCGACCACCCGGACGCGCAACATGGTCGGGGCCGCCGACTCGGCGCTCGCCTGCGCCCAGGCGGCCGAGCGCTCGCGATCGCTCAGGGTCACACCGCCGCCCAACTCCGCGACGAACTCGTTGAAGTCACGCTTGCCGGCAGCCAGATAGTGCACCGCATGCAGACCGATGCAGGAATTCATGTTGTGGTTGGCCGGCAGTCGCGGATGCCCGCGTTCGCCGCTGAAGCTCCAGGCCACCGTCAACTTCTCGACCACCTCACCGGGCACGTCCGGCCCCAGGCCGAGACGGCCACGCACCGCCACCGGCGCGTCCAGGGAGGACAGCATGCGCAACTGGTTCTTCAGCGACTGCACCAGACCACTGCTGTCAAGGCGCCAGTAGCGCCCCTCGACTTCGGCGCGCGGCGACATCGGCGGAAGGTCCGAGCGCGGGTCGATGACGAAGGACCCGCTGGTGCCGTTCAGATCGACCCGGCAATGCGTCGACCAGACCTTGGCGGCCGCCTCGACATCGACGATTTCCTTCTGCGTCAAGCGATAGGGATTGCCGATGAAGGTCAGCAGCGTCTGCAGGTAGACGCTCTCGGCGGTCAGCGTGATACCGCCGACCTGACTGTCGGTCACCGCCTTGTCGGCCAGTTGCGACTCGTAGGCAAACCCGACCAGACGATGCAGCAGGCCCCACACACCGCTCGGTATCTCGCTGTAGGCGATGTAGCACTTGCTCAGCATCTGCGAGCAATGACAAAGGGCGCGCACCAGCGCCAGCGCGGTGCTGCGACCGCGCAGGAACGGCACATTGCCTTTCGGCGCGCAGTAGTCATGCACACAGGTGGCAAAACCGACCGCCAGTTCGCGGTGAAAATCGCGCATTACTGCGCCGATCTGGCGCTTCTGCAATGGCAGCGGCAGCGACTGGCCAAGGACGTGGCGCTCCATGCTGGAGATCACCACCGACACCGGATGGCGCATCTGTTCGAGGATTTCGATGCGCTGATTCGGTTCGACTTCCAGCTGGTTGAGTTCCTTCAGACCGTTGTACAGCAGGCGCGCGGTGGCGCCGCTGTTGGCCATCGGCAGCGCCTCGATCCACAGCTTGACGGCCTTGCCAGTGGTCGGAAACGCATCACGACCGGGTCGCTCGCGCTTGGGCAGCGCCCCCCTGAGCAACTCGAACGCGTTGTCAGCCATAGGTCCAACTCCCTGCACTGGGACTGCCGATGATAACTCGGCAACGGGCAGGCTCGACGGTTTTGCGGCCGACTCGGGTCGATTGAAAATTTAGCACTCATCACCGATTGCAGCCGACCCATCCGCATACCTACACTCCACGCCCGGGGATTAGGCACAGGCGGGGCTTTGATGTCGGATATCTTCGAAATTGCAATCGTGGGCTCGGGACCGGGTGGCATCAGTGCCGCGGCGCGGGCGGCCGAACTCAAGGTGTCGCATGTGTTGCTGGAAGCGGCGCCGCACCTGTCGAACACGATCTATCGCTATCAGAAAGGCAAGCACGTGATGGCCGAGCCCGAGGCTCTGCCCTTGCGTTCGCCGCTGACCTTCAGCGCCGGCAGTCGCGAGTCGATCCTCGAAGCCTGGGACGAAGGCGTCGCCAAGCTCGGCGTGAACATCCGTCACGGCGCCGAAATCACCGCGATCAAGAAGCTCGACGACCATTTCGAGCTGAGCATCGGGCGCAAGGACAAGGTGCTTGCACGCAACATCGTGCTCGGCGTAGGTCTGCAGGGCAACATCCGCAAGCTCGGCGTTCCTGGCGACGACGCGCCCTTCGTGCAGTACACGCTCGACGATCCGGACGAGTACGAGGGCGAGACCATCATCGTCGTCGGCGCCGGCGATGCCGCGATCGAGAACGCCGTTGCGCTGGCCAAACAGAACCAGGTCGTCGTGGTCAATCGCCGCGACGAATTTGCGCGCGCCAAGGAAGGCAATCTGCGCAACATCAGCAAAGCCATCGAGGACGGCGTCATCGAGTGCTACTTCGGCACCGCACCCGAGCGCGTCGACAAGTTGTCGGTAGGTCGCAAGCCGGGCCGCTTGATCCTGAATACGCCCAAGGGCCGCGCCCAGGTGCTGTGCGACCGCATCATCGGTCGCCTCGGCGCCAATCCGCCGCGCGCTTTCGTCGAGGCCTGCGGCGTGGTGTTCCCGAACGCCGACCCTTCCGCGGTGCCGGCGATCAGCGCCAAGTACGAGAGCAACGTGCCGGGCCTGTACATCGTCGGCGCGCTCGGCGGCTATCCGCTGATCAAGCAGGCGATGAACCAGGGCTATGAAGTGGTCGAGTACATCCTCGGCCGCAGCGTGGAGCCTGCCGACGAACCGCTGCTGCGCGCGAAGTTCCAGAGCATGGCCGGCTTCACTTCGGTTTCCGCGGCGCTGGAGAAGGTGCAGACCGCGGTGCCGCTGCTGGCCACGATCACGCCGCTGCAGTTGCGCGAGTTCATGATCGACTCGGGTATCCGCACGCCCAAGGCCGGCGAGGTGCTGTTCAAGCGCAACGACTACACCAACAGTTTCTACTGCATCGTCGAGGGCCAGGTGGAAGTGCTGGTCGACGAAGCCGCCGGCAAGCGCGTGGCGCTCGGCCCCGGCGAGTTCTTCGGCGAAATGAGCCTGATTTCCGGACGCCGCCGCAGCGCCACCGTGTTCGCCGGCGCCAACTGTGTGCTGATCGAGACGCCGCGGCGCTCGATGACCAAGCTGATCAACTCGGTCGATGCGGTCAAGAAACTGGTCGACCGCACCTTCGTCGAGCGCGCCATCCGCGCCCGCTTCGGCGACGAGGCGACCGCGGCGCAGATCAAGGAAGTGGTGTCCGGCGCCACGCTGCAGCGCTTCAAGGCCGGCGAGACGCTGTTCCGCGAGGGCGATGAAGGCGACTGCCTGCATCTGGTGCGGGTCGGCTCGCTGACCATCTCGCGCACCATCGGCGGCCGCGACATCGTGCTGTCCTATGTACCGGCCGGCAACTACGTCGGTGAAATGGCGGTGATCGGCGGCAGCAAGCGTTCCGCCACCGCCAAGGCCGCGGTCGCCACCGAGACCATCCGCGTCGAACGCGATGCCTTCCGCAAGCTGATGAACCAGAACCCGCTGCTGCGGGCGAAACTGGCTCAGGAAGTCAAGCAGCGCACGGCGGAAAACATCACCATGCAGGCCGCCGCTTCCGGCGGCGACATCATCTCCTTCCTGGTCGGCCAGGGCCTCGGCGAGGCCACCGACGTCCTGCTTATCGACGAATCGCTGTGCGTGCGCTGCGACAACTGCGAAAAGGCCTGCGCCGAGACCCACGGCGGCACTTCGCGGCTGGATCGCGAGGCCGGGCCGACCTTCGCCAACGTCCACGTGCCGACCTCGTGCCGGCATTGCGAACATCCCCACTGCATGAAGGACTGTCCGGCGGATGCGATCCACCGCGCGCCGAATGGCGAGGTCTACATCGCCGACAACTGCATCGGCTGCGGCAACTGCGAGCGCAACTGCCCTTACGGTGTGATCCACATGTCGGCCAAACCGAAGAAGAAGCCCGGTCTGCTGCAGTGGCTGCTGCTCGGCGCCGGCCCGGGGCCCGGCGAATCCCCCTATGACCCCGACAGCCACGAGAAGAAGGCGGTCAAGTGCGATATGTGCAAGGACATCAAGGGCGGTGCATCGTGCGTGCGCGCCTGCCCGACCGGCGCGGCGATTCGCATCAGCCCGGAACAACTGCCTGAATACGCCTTTGCCCGGGGGCCGTAACGATGCATGACTCAATCCTCGACTATCGCGGCTTCCGCTATCTGTGGGTGGCGTTGATCCTGTCCATCGGGTCGATCGTGGCCTACCTCTGGCATGACCCGATCGGCGTGCCCAACGGCGGATCCTGGCTGGGCTACACGCTGGGCACCATCGGCGCCCTGCTGATCCTGTGGCTGCTCTGGTTCGGCGTGCGCAAGCGCCGCTACTCCGGCGCCACCGGCAGTGTGCGCGGCTGGTTGTCGGCGCACGTGTATCTGGGCACCACACTGATCCTGATCGCCTTCCTGCACGCGGGCTTCCAGGTTGGCTGGAACATCCACACGCTGGCACTGGTGCTGATGCTGCTGGTGATCTTCAGCGGCTTTTTTGGTGTCTATGCCTACCTGCGCTATCCGGCGATGATGACGCGCAATCGCGCCGACAGCACCCGCGACGCAATGCTTGCCGAGATCCGCGAACTCGACGGACAGACGTTGCAACTCGCCGACAAGGTCGACAAGAGCATCCACGATGCGATCTTGAGTTCGATCCAGCACAGCCAACTCGGCGGCGGCGTCTGGGCACAATTGACCCGGCGCGACGATTCGGCAATCGCCCTGGCCAAGCTCAAGGAAGCAGTACTGAAGTCCAACGGCGAGTCCAAGCAATCGAAGTCCGGCCAGACCATGGTGATGATGGTGGATTTCCTCGCCAATCAGGCCAACGATACCCAATCGGAAAACCTGCGACGGCTGATCGACCTGGTCTCGCGCAAGCGCGCACTCGCCACCCGCGTGGCCCGCGACATCCAGTTGCAGGCGCTGATGGAAATCTGGCTGTACATCCACATTCCGCTGTCGCTGGGATTGCTCGGCGCATTGACCGCGCATGTGCTGTCGGTGTTTTTCTACTGGTAGTGGGCGTTGTTTTCTTGCGGCTTTTCGCCGATTGGTAAAACGTGAAAGGTGAAACGTGAAGAAGAGCGCGCGAATCGCATCCGTTGCAACGAAGTCCAATTTACGTTTCACGTTTCACGTTTTACTGACTGCCCAGCAAAGTGACGTCCAGGCGAAGGGAGCCGGCACACCATGAAATGGTTCATTCGCCGCGTCATCAAGAAGGGCAAGGGCAGCCTGCAGTTCGAGGAGGAAATTCATTTTGGCGAAACCCTGACCATTGGCCGCGCTGCCAATCAGGCCATCTTCATCAACGATCTGCGCGCGGCGCTGGAACATGCCCGCGTGGTCGCGCTGGGCAACGGCCGTTTTCGCGTCGAATCGCTGGTGGCTGCAGGCGTCCGCATCGATGGCCGCTTCGAACATTCGGCCACGGCGACTGCAGGCAGCGCCATCGAGGTGGGCAACCTGCGCATCACGCTGGTCGACCCGCCGGCGGATTTCGAAGCGGCGGTCGAAGTGGGTCTGGTCGACAAGGCCGAAGTTGCCGCGCGCGAAGTATCCGAGGCGCTGCCGCAATCGCTGGCCGAAACCGGCCTGCGCAAACGCCGCTGGTCATGGGCCCTGCTGCTGTTGACGCTGACATTCGGACTGGCGATTCCGGTGACCGCGCATTTCGTGCCCACCTTGCGCTCGCTGACCAAGGATGTGCCGGCGATCGGCATGTCGACCTGGGACACCGGGCCACTGGCGTCGGCCCACCACACCATGGCCAACGACTGCCAGAGTTGTCACGGCACGCCGTTCAGTGTCATTGCGGACGACAAATGCATCGTCTGTCATACCAACACCAAGGCGCACGCCGATCCGGTGCGTTATGCATTGCCCGAAATTGCGGCCGCTCGCTGCGCCCACTGCCATCGCGACCACAACGGCGACACCGGACTGGTGCGCGCCGACCAGGAACTGTGCAGCGACTGCCATCGCAATCTGACCGAGCGCGTGAACAACGATACGCAATTGGCCAATGTCGGCGACTTCGGCACCGACCATCCGCAATTCAAGGTGCTGCTGCCGGCCTGGGACGCGCAGGGCAAGTTCACGCCCGAACGCGTGAGCATGGACCAGAAGCCGCTGACCGAGCGTTCCGGCCTCAAGTTCCCGCATTCCAAGCACCTGAACCCCGAAGGCCTGAAGACGCCCGACGGTGTGAAGAAGCTCGATTGCGCCAACTGCCACGCGCCCGAACCCGGAGGCGCGCTGCTGGCGCCGATCGATTTCGAGCAGCATTGCCAGTCCTGCCATCGCCTCGATTTCGATCTGCGCATTCCCGACCGTCAGGTGGTCCACGGTGACGTGGCGGAGGTGCAATTCACGCTTGCCGAGTTCTATTCCAAGGTGGCGCTGGAAGGCGGCTACGATGACGTCAAGGCACCGGTATTCGTGCGCGAACGCCGTCGTCCGGGGCAACCCGCGATGACCGCGCAGGAACAGCGTGATGCCCTGGTCTGGGCGCGCGACAAAGCCACCGAGATGACCGACTCGCTGATCAACAGCCGCACCTGTACCGTCTGCCATACGGTTTCCAAGGACCCGGCGGCCACCCAACTGGGCTGGGTGGTTGCGCCGGTACGCGTGGCCGGCGCGTGGTACGAGAAAGCCAGCTTCACGCATGCCAAACACGCCACCATGGGCTGCAAGGACTGCCACGCGGCAGATCTCTCGCTGAGCAGCGCCGACCTTTTGATCCCGGATATCGGCGCGGTCGGTTCCAACAATGCCGTGGCACCTTACGCCTGCCGTGACTGCCACGGCGGCGAGAATGCCAAGCACAAGCTGGGCAGCACCTGCATCGATTGCCACGGATTCCATCAGGCGCCGATGCCGTTGCGAGCCGCCAAATAGGCGCTTGAATCGGGAGTGCGGCGCCAGTCGCCGCCTCCCGGAAGCCCGCAGGCGCTGATGGGGGGTGCGGGGCTTCTGGCCGACCCAGATCAGCAGCGGCGCCGCAGTCGCTGCGCCCTGCAAACGCACCCAAGCGCCTGCCAGCCGACCACTCCAAAATGCTCTTACTTGGGGCGGTGGCCAGCCACCGCCCCCTACACGACAAAGCGCCGGCAAGCCGGCGCTTTGAAGGAGCCTGAACCCCCGGAAGCGGCCAGCGGACCGCCTCCGGGGGATCACGCTCAATGCACGTTTGAACCAAAGTGCGCGCGGCAACCGCGATCCACCCACAAGCCACGGCGCGGCGTGTATCCCCAGGTCACGCCTTCGATGCAGGATTGACGCGAATACTGTTCGATCAGCACTGGCGTCCCGAAACGGGCATTCCAGCTGCACAGGGCATAGGCCCCGTCGAGACTTGCGCAGTCCATGGTGAAGCCGTCGTAATCGTCGGCGTCATAAAAACCGCCGCTCGGGCGATAGGCCTCGGCGAACACGCCGCCGCAACCGCGATCGACCCAGATCACACCCGGCTTCTGACCCCAGGTGCGGCCTTCCACACACAGACTGCTGCGCGGAACCTGGCGCAGCAATTCAACCTGGCCGCGGAAGGCCACGTTGCATTCGCGATAGCCACGCACGCTCTGACAGGTGACTTCCGGAAGCTGACCGACCACCGGTGCCGATTCGATGAAGCGCGCACGGCAACCGCCGTGAACCCAGACCATGCCCGGGCGATGGCCCCAGTTGCTGCCTTCAACGCAGCGGGTCGACGACAGTTGGCGCTCGATCACCGGAACATTGCGAAAACCGGTCGCACATTCGCGATAGCGACCATCATTGGACTCGCAGGCGACGATCTGTCCACGCCCGGGGGGCTGATTGGTCCAACCCGGCGTGGTCCACCGCACCGGGGGCGGCGGCGGCGAGGGCGTGCCCGCATAGGTGTTGCCATCGACTCGATCGCGCAGCGATTGCGTCATGTCGTCTGTGATCTGCGCATAGGTCCAGCCACGCGGAATCTGTTCCAGGTAGAACTCCAGCTGGTCTTCCGGCAACGGACGGCCACCGGACAATTCGGCGAATTGCGCCTCCAGCACGCGCACCTGCTCCGGCTGCGTCAACTTGCGCAAGTCCTCAGGCGCGTACTTTGCGTTCGGCTCCTGAACCGCGGGCGTCTTGCCACTGGGTGTCTGCGCAAAGGCCAGGGGCATCGATGCAAACGTCAGTAACAGCAATGCGAGCGTGCTTGCCTTCAAAACGGTCGCTGCAAATCTCATGTCACGTCTCCAGGGACTGCGCTCGGCGAACAGCCGCGCGGGAAACTCATGTTAGCGCGGGTCCTGAGCCACGGTATGTGCGGCAGCAAACGCAGTTGGTTGCGCGACAGCTTGGGAAATCGGAAGCCCTCCCCCGGCGAATCTGTAGTGCGTTCCACGGCATTGCCCGCAGGGATCTGGAGATCGCCGCCGCTGAAGGCAAAAGCGTATTGATTGAATTGATATCCTCAGTCCACGCAAACGACGTGAATCCGAGGTTATGATCTGGACGCCGCGCATGACTCCGGGGGGAGCCATCGGCGCATAGAACTTCTGGGAGGGTGCACGATGGCTTTCAGACGCATGCACGGCTTGGCGTTGGGGATTGCAGTTGCCCTGCTCGCCGGGTGCGGAGGTGGCAGTGGCCGCGACACGACCGGCACGGCGCCGCCGCCCAACGCCCCATCCGAGGGTTGCACCGGCAGTTGCGCTGGAGCGGAATCGCGCCTGACCGTCGCCGACGTGCAGACGGTGATCGCGCAGGCCGTGGCCGAAGCCCAGGCCAACAACCTGCCCGCCACCATCGCGGTGGTCGACCGTGTCGGCAATGTGCTCGGTGTCTATCGGATGACCAACGCACAGCCCACGGTTGCGATTCACTCCGAGCGCGATGTCGCCGGTGGTCTCGAAGACCTGATCGTGCCGTCGGAGCTCGCCGCGATTGCCAAGGCGATGACCGGCGCCTACCTGTCGAGCGAAGGCAACGCTTTCACCACCCGGACAGCCAGCCAGATCGTCCAGCAGGCCTTCAATCCGGGCGAGAGCAATGCGCCTTCAGGACCGTTGTTCGGCGTGCAGTTCTCGCAACTGCCCTGTTCCGACTTCATGACCCGGTTCCAGACCGGACAAGCGGCCGGCCCCGGCCCGCGGCGCTCGCCGCTCGGACTGTCGGCGGACCCGGGCGGTTTTCCGCTGTACAAGAATGGTGTTCCGGTCGGCGGCATCGGCGTTGCCGCTGACCCCGACTACACCCTGGACGCACGCATCTTCGATCGCGACCGCGACGTCGACGAGATGATCGCGCTTGCCGGTACCTTCAACTTTGGCGCGCCAGTCAACCGCCGCGCCGACGCGATCACCGCCGATGGCAAGACCTTCCGCTACAGCGACGTCGAATTCGCCGATCTGGCGCGCACACCGGGCAATGCGCCGGCGCTCACCGCGACAATGGGCGCATTCATTAAGGTGCCGGCCTATGCCGACGCGATTCCGCGCGAAGGCACCGCGTTTGGCACGGCCCTGTCGGGTATCCGCGCGGCCGGCAGCGAACTGTCGGACCTCGACGCCTTCATCGTGGTCGATGCCGCCAACCAGAATCGCTATCCGGCGCGCGCCGGCACCGATGGCAGCGGCGCGCTGAGCGCCAACGAGGCACAGACCGTGCTGCGCGAAGCGCTCAAGGTCGCCAACCGCGCCCGCGCGCAGATTCGCCAGCCGTTTGGAACGCAGGCGCGCGTCAGTGTTTCGGTCGTGGACACCAACGGCGCGGTGCTGGCACTGGCGCGCACCCGCGATGCGCCGGTGTTCGGCCTCGATGTTTCCCTGCAGAAAGCGCGTTCGGCGATGTTCTTTTCCAATGCCAACGCGGCGGCGGGACTGAACAGCCTGCCGAATCCAAGCTATTTCGGCGACACGGTGAACCTCGGTGCGACCCCGCCGGAAGTGCGCTTGCGCACCGTCGGCACGGGCACTCTGAGCACGACGGTGGCGCGCACCCGCGAGTTCCTCGGTTCAGCCACGGCGCTCGCCGACGGCGCCATCGCATTCAGCGACCGTGCGATCGGCAATCTGGCACGGCCGTACTATCCGGACGGCATCACCGGCCAAGCGGCGGGCCCGTTCAGCAACGAATTCAATTCCTGGAGCCCATTCGACGTCGGGCTGCAACTGGACCTGGCCTACAGCCAGATCGCGCTGCACGTAGCCCACTATCTCAATCAGGCTGGACTTGCGCTGTACCTGGATGGGCAACTGCTGGCGCCACCGCCTTCGACCCAGAATCCGGTTCCGCTGCCCGATATCGGCTTCAACTGCACCGGGTTGCCCAGCCTCGCCAATGGCATCCAGATCTTTCCCGGCGCGGTGCCGATCTACCGCGGCGATCGCCTGGTCGGTGCGATCGGCGTTTCCGGCGACGGCGTCGATCAGGACGACATGGTGTCCTTCCTCGGTTTGCACAACGCCAGCGTTGCGCTGAACGGTGCCATCGGCCATGCGCCGACGACGCGTCGAGCCGATCTGCAGGTCCCACGCGGTGCGCGACTGCGTTATGTGCAATGTCCGCAGGCGCCTTTCATCGACTCCACCGAACAGAACGTGTGCGAGGGCAAGTGACATGAGCCTCTGTCTCTCCGCCGCTTTGGCCGCGCTGATGTGCCCGGCCGCCCTGCCCGCCAATTCGATGTCCAGCGTGCAGCCGATGATCGGCCATTCGCTGCCGGCCTATCTGTACGATCCGGACCAGTCGAGCGTCGTGCGCCGGCGTCCGGGCCATCCAGCGCCCGGACCGCGCACCCGACCCGACCAGAATCCGGGCAACGCCGACCCGGCGCCGATCGACGCGGTCGGTGAATTCGTCCCGGTGCCCGATCGCTGGCGCCTGATGGAGGCGCTCGGCTTCAAGCACCCGTGGTACGACCCGTACAACCAGAATATCTGGAAGGGCGACAAGCCGATCAACGAGGATGAGTGGTTCCTCAGTCTGCTGGCAGTGTCCGATACGCTGCTCGAACCGCGCTCGCTGCCGACGCCGGTGGGTGCGCAGTCGAGCGCCAATCCAGGCGCCGTGGACATTTTCTCCGGCTTCGATCAGACCATTTTGTCGCAGACAGTGCTCGCGGGTCTGGTCTATTACAAGGGCAATACCACCTTCAAGCCGCCCGAATACGAGTACCGCCTGACGCTGGCGTTGAACTACAACCGCGTCGAAGTCGACGATGTGCGCGCGCTCACCATCGATCCGCGCAAGGGCACGGTGCGCGACGACGGCTTCATCGCGGTGCAGGAAGTTTTCGCCGACTTCCATTTGCGCGATGTTTCGCCGCGCTATGACTTCGATGCGATCCGCTTCGGCATTCAGCCCTTCTCCAGCGATTTCCGCGGCTTTCTGTTCCAGGATCTGCAGTTCGGCGTGCGCCTGTTCGGCAACCGCGACAACAACCACCGCCAATACAACCTGGCGTGGTTCCGCCGCGTCGAGAAGGACTTGAATTCCGGTCTCAACGACGTCGCCGAGGGATTGCGCGACGACGATGTGTTCATCGCCAACTACTACTGGCAGGACCTGTTCGGACTGCTCGGTTTCACCTCGCAGGCAGTCGTGGCCTACAACCGCAATCGCGAGGACGAACTGTTCTTCGATTCCAATGGCTTCATCCAGCGACCATCCTCGATCGGCACCGAGCGTACCCGCGAATACGATGCGGTCTACATCGGCTACAACGGCGATGGCCACATCGGCCGCTTCAATCTATCGACCTCCGCCACCTACGTCTTCGGCGACAACGACAACACCTTCACCGGCGAGAACAGCGATATCGCCGCCGGCTTCTTTGCCGCCGAACTGTCGCGCGACTTCGACTGGATTCGCCCGCGCCTGTCGATCGCCTACGCCAGCGGCGACGACGATCCTTTCGACGACAAGAGCAACGGTTACGACGCGATCTTCGAAAACCCGATCTTCGCCGGCGCCGACACCAGCTACTGGATCCGCCAGAACATCCCGCTGATCGGTGGCGGTGGCGTCGCCCTCTCCGGGCGCAACGGGTTGCTGCCGTCGCTGCGCCCGTCCAAGGAACAGGGACAGTCGAATTTCGAGAATCCGGGCCTGCACCTGATTGGCATTGGCGCCGATTTCGACATCACGCCGGAATCGCGGGTGTCCTTCAACCTCAACCAGCTGTGGTTCGACGACACCGCGGTGCTCGAAGTGGCGCGCAACCAGGCACCGATCGACAAGGAGATCGGCACCGACCTGTCGGTGGCCTGGATCTGGCGCCCGTTCATGAGCCAGAACGTCGTCGTGCGACTGTCCGGCGCCCTGCTCGAACCCGGCAGCGGCCTCGAAGACCTCTACGGCGAACGCGACCCGTTCTACACCGTGTTGGGCAATGTGATTCTGACGTACTGAGGCGCTCATGAAGCTCACGACGATTTCCGCATTGCTGGCGCTGGTGATCGGAGCGACCAGCCTGTCGCAGGTGGCTCTTGCCTCGGGCGGCGAAACGCCGGTGGACCGCGTCTACACCAAGGCGCCGGATGCCCCGAAGAACCAGACCTGGGCGCAGGCCGACGCCAAGAGCGCCGGCTGCATGAGCTGCCACAATCCGATCGACCAGAAATCCATGCACGCCTCGGAAGCGGTGGTGCTGGGCTGCGTCGACTGCCACGGCGGCGATCCGACAATCCACGGGCCCAAAGACGGGAACGGGCACGTCGCCAGCGCCCCGGGACATGGCAACGAAGGCGAACACGGCCACGCGGCTGCCGCCTATGGCCCCGAGTACACGGCGGCGATGGAACAAGCACATGTGCTGCCGCGCTATCCGCACACCTGGCACTACCCGAGTTCGGCCAATCCCGAACGCAGCTACACGCTGTTGAATCGGGAAGCACCCGAGTTCACCCGCTTCGTCAACCCGAGCGATCTGCGCATCGCCCATGAGGCCTGCGGCGCCTGCCACATGCCGATCATCGAGGCGCCAAGCGCTCGATCATGGCCACCAGCGCCATGCTCTGGGGTGGTGCTTCCTACAACAACGGGATTTTGCCCTACAAGCGCTACATCCTCGGCGAAGGTTACGAGCGCGATGGCGAGGCCGCGATCATCAAGGCGCTGCAGCCAGTCACGCCGGACATGGCCGTTAAGGGCGCGCTGGAGCAACTGGTGCCACTGCCGGCCTGGGAAGTGATTCCGCCGGGCGACGTCTTCCGCGTGTTCGAGCGCGGTGGCCGCAACATCAATACCACCTTCCCGGAAACCGGATTGCCGAACTCACTGGGCCAGATTCAGCGCCTTGAGGAACCCGGGCGCCCCGACTTCAAGCAATCCAATCGCGGCCCGGGTACCGGTCAGCGCATCGGCGTGCCGGTGATCAACATCACCAAGACCCGCCTCAATGATCCCAACATGTGGTTCATGGGCACCAACGACCAACCGGGCGACTTCCGCCAGTCCGGCTGCAGCGCCTGTCATGTGCCTTACGCCAATGATCGCGATCCGCGCCACTCCGGGCCCTACGCGCAGCACGGCCACATGGGCCTGAGCCAGCAGTCCGACCCGACCATCCCGAAGGACCAGCCCGGACACCCGCTGAAGCACGCCTTCACGCGTTCGATCCCGACCAGCCAGTGCATGAACTGCCACATGCACCAGCCGAACATGTTCATCAACACCTTCCTCGGCTACACCATGTGGGACTACGAGTCCGACGCGCCCTTCATGTGGCCGGAGAAGCAGCAGTACCCGAGCCACGACGAGATGCGCAAGGCGCTCGACCGCAACCCGGAGGAAGCGGTGATCCGTGGCAAGTGGGCCGACCTGGAATTCGTCAAGGAAGTCTCGGCGCTGAATCCGCAGCTGAAGGACACCCAGTTCGCCGACTACCACGGCCATGGCTGGAACTTCCGCGCCATCTTCAAGCGTGACCGCAAGGGCAACCTGCTCGACGCCGAAGGCGCCAAGGTTTCCGACGACGACCCGAAGAAGTTCGAGAAAGCCGTGCACATGTCGAGCATCCACGTCGACCTCGGCTTCCATTGCGTCGACTGCCACTTCGCCCAGGACATGCACGGCAACGGCCATATCGTCGGCGAAGTCGCCCAGGGCGTCGAGATCCAGTGCAAGGACTGCCATGGCACGCCGGACGCCTATCCGAACCTGATCACCTCAGGTCCGATGGCCAGCAAGCAAGGCCGCAACCTCGGCGACCTGCGCAATCCGGACGGCAAGAAGCGCTTCGAGTGGATCGACGGCAAACTGATCCAGCGCTCGATCATGGAAAGCGGGCTGCAGTGGGAAATGTCGCTGGTCAAGGACGTCTCCGACAAGGCCAGCCCGGCCTACAACGCCAAGGCCGATCGCGCGCACACCATGCGCAAGGATCCGCTCAACCAGAGCTACGGATCAGACGTGCCGCCAGCGAGTACGCGCATGGCGAGGACAAGATGCTGTGCTTCAGCTGCCACACCAGCTGGACCACCAGCTGCGGCGGCTGCCATCTGCCGATCCAGGCCAACTGGAAGACCGAGCGCCATCATTTCGAAGGCGGCGAGACGCGCAACTACGCGACCTACAACCCGCAGGTCGCGCGCGACGACGTGTTCATGCTGGCCAAGCATGGCGAGGCCAAGGGCTACAAGTACGCGCCGATGCGTTCGTCCAGCGCCCTGATCCTGTCGTCGACCAACTCCAACCGCGAGCGCATCTACATCCAGCAGCCGCCGATCGCGGCTTCCGGCTACAGCTCGCAGGCTCTGGCACCGCACTATCCGCACACCGAGCGCCGCACCGAAACCAAGACCTGTACCGATTGTCATCTGTCCCAGGAAGGCGACAACAACGCCATCATGGCCCAGTTGCTCGGCCAGGGCACCAAGTTCATGGACTTCCTCGGCTTCAATGCCTGGGTCGGCGGCGAAGGCGAGATCAGCGCCGTGCGCGTCACCGAATGGGAAGAGCCGCAGGCGGTGGTCGGCAGCTATCTGCATCGCTATGCCTACCCCGACTGGTACAAGAAGCACGAGGACAACGGGCGCCAGCTGACCGAGGCCTACAAGCATTCCGCGGGCGTGGCCAACTGCATCCAGCTGCGCGGCGAGTACGTCTACGTGGCCGAAGGCAGCAAGGGCTTCCGGGTCTACGACGCGGCCAGCATCGCCAACAAGGGCATCAGCGAACGCATCATCACCGCACCCTTCTCGCCGCTGGGCCACGACACCCACATCGACACCAAGAACGCCACTTGTGTCGTGCTGCCGACCACGCAGCCGGTGCAGCCCTCGCGCAACGAGGGCGATCTGATGCGCAAGGTGAACCTGGAACAGCCGGCGCATCCGATCTACCGCTATGCGTTCATCAGTGATGCCGAGGAAGGCCTGATCGTGGTCGACATCGACACGCTGCACGATGGCGAACCGCGCGACAATTTCCTCGAGCGCGCACTGACCTGGAACGAGAACGGCGTACTGACCGGCGCCCGCCATCTGACCATCGCCGGCTACTGGTTCTACTTTGCGACGCCCAAGGGCATCGTCGTGGTCAACATGAATGACCCGCTGAAGCCGCAATACGTGCGCACCGTGGATCTGCCGGATGTGCGCGGCAGCCAGCAGCAGTTCCGCTACCTGTTCGTGACCACCGGCCGCGGACTGGAGGTGGTCGACATCACCCATCCGGACAAGGCCTATGTCGTGGCCGATGCCTACGTGCCGATCAAGGACGCACACAAGGTGCACGTCGCGCGCACATACGCCTACGTCGCCGCCGGAGCCGAGGGGCTGGTGATCGTCGACATCACCAAGCCGGTGAAGCCCGTGCTGTACCAGCGTTTCGACGGCGGCGGCGCCATCTCCGATTCGCGCGACGTCACGGTGGCCTCGACCAATGCCTCGCTGTATGCCTACATCGCCGACGGTCGCAACGGATTGCACGTGGTGCAACTGACCGGCCCGGACATCCAGCCGAAGTTCTACGGCTACAGCCCGGAACCGATGCCCAAGCTGATCGCCAGCTACGCCACCGGCAAGGCGGCACTGTCGCTGTCGGACGCCCTGGAACGCGACCGCGCGGTCGATGAAACCGGCGGCCAGATCTCGGTACTTGGCCGCATCGGCGCACGTCCGTTGAACGAGGCCGAGCAGCGCGCTTTCTTCCTCGATACCAACGGCAACCCGTGGTTCGTCAGCGACAAGGTCGATGGTCCGCGTGGAATCACTTCGCCGGTGCTGCCGCGCAAGAACAACCGCACCTACGATCAGCAGCGGGCCGAGGCGGCAAAACCGGCTGGCTCGCCGCACTGAGGGCAGTTACGGTCAGGGCGCGCAAGGCGCCCTGACCGTCCGATTCGGGAGCAACCCGACGCCACGCCAGTTGCGGTGACGCAGCACCGTCGGAGTTCGGGTCGCACCTGGCGGTGCGCTTGATCGCGCAGCAAACCTGAGGGAGCGGGTTTATCCCGCGATGCTTTGCTTCATTGTCGGGAGCGGGTCTATCCCGCGATCCCCTGCTTCATTGTGGGAGCGGGTTCATCCCGCGATGCTTTGTCCAAAGCTCGCGGGATAAACCCGCTCCCACAACAGCAAAGCCAGAACTCGCGGAATCAGTCCGCTCCCACATCGGAGTCAACCGATCAGGGCGTGGCCGATGCGCAGTTTCGAAACTGACCAGCTGCCCGCGCATTGGCCGCCGACATCGGGCTAGCCTTGTGCTCTTCTGCCCTACTCGCCTGGAACAGCCGATGTCGGAGCCTTTGCCGGGACCCTGGCCTAATCGGTTCCTGATCCTCGCCGGTGTCTTCGGCGCGATCGGCGTGGCCCTGGCTGCGATTGGCGCGCACGCGCTGGCCGACATCCTGGTCGGCAAGGCCGCGCTGCGCTTTGACACCGCTCTGCGCATGCACCTGACCCACGCCCCCGCCCTGCTCGCGCTCGCAGCGTCGGCGAAGTTGAGCGCGCCGCGCTGGTGGCTGGCCGCTTGCAGCTTGATGGGACTTGGCACCCTGGTCTTCTGTGGCGGCCTTTACCTGGCAGCGATGGGCGTCAGCACCCTGCTGCTGCCGATCGTCCCCGCCGGCGGAAGTGCGCTGATCGCGTCCTGGCTCGCCGCCGCAATCGGATTCGCACGCGGCGTGCGACCGGGATAACCGATCGGCACACCGCGTCCAGCAGCCGGGCTTGCTCGCATCTGGCCGCAAGCGAGTCGATTTGCCCACCAGCCTTGCCGACCTGCATAGGGTCGGACCGGTCGTGGCAGGCAGATCGCCGACGGCGAGTCGAACCTCAATCCTCCAAGCCATCGGCGAACAGACTGTCGCCGCCAGTCGACACCAACCGGAATGTGATCCCCTGTCCGTTGATCGGATGCAGGGCTGGCACGGTGTCGCCCTGGCTCAGATCGCAGAGACTGAGGTAGGCGGGTCCAAGCGGGCACGGGACATTGTTGTACACCTCGTTGATGTAACCGTTGCCGACGCTGGTCGCCAGTCGGTAGCTGGTCACATAGGAATCGGTTGCCGGCAGCACGAATCGCCCGTCGGTTCCGCTGACTCCGGAGCGCACGTAGTTGGCCCCCCACGTGCTCTCGGACCACATGTCGATCACCACGCCGGCCAACGGCTCCCCTGTCGACGCACTCAGCACGCGTCCCTTGGCACCACGCTGCAGGCGCAGATTGAAATCCACTCCGGTCACTGGTTGTTCGCCGAGTGTAAGCAGCTGGCCCAAAGCCGACGATACGCAGGCAGTGCCGGCGCAATCGACGCCCGGATAGGCCTGGCCGTAGGCCACCAACGAGTCTTCGACGATGACGCTATACAAGCCCGGATCGACGTCGCTGAGGCTGTAGCGTCCGGCAGCCAGTTGCAGCACACCGTTCGCCAAAGTGCCCGTCTCGCGGCGCAGGCGCAACTGCAGCGAGCCGCTGCTGATCATGCCTTCAATCGCGACACTCCCCTCGACTCGACCGCTTTGAGTCAGGCTGAAATCAAACTGGAAGACGCTCTGCGTCGCGACAACCGTCACTGGCGTTGCGCTCGGGCACACCGGGGTGTAGCCGCCGACGACGCACGGGGCATTCGGGTACGCAACATCGACATGCTGCGGTGATGACACCGCCACCAGATACGAACCCGGTCGTGCGTAGTTGAATCGATATTCGCCGGTCTGCCCAACGGAAACGGTCAACTGGCTGCCAACACCGGACAGCGGAATGAGGTAGGCAGTGGCGCCGGCAACCGGCGCGCCGCTGAGCTGGTCGACCACGTTGCCGCGTACCGCCGGGAAGGGACGTGGGTCGAGGAAGTACTCCTGTGTGCCCTGATTCGCGGTGACGGTGATGGCACTGGCCTGGTTGAGCAGGGATTGGCAATCGGTCAGACAATCAACGTTGGGATGAAGGCGCCAGAAGCTGGCATCGGGGTAGCCCGCCTGCACGTAATAGGTGCCGACCGGCACATCGACGAAAGTGACACTGCGATATCCCGGGATGGGGCTGCTGTAATAGACGTAGGCGTTCTGCGCGACCTGACCACTGGCGTACAACAGATTGACGGCAGCACTGTAATTGGCCTGCGGAAGATCGCGCACATACACCACCAATTTGCGCGTCGGCGCCAGTCCTACCGCGTGTTCACGAAAATAGGGATCGCCCGCCTGGAAGGTGATGGGCGTTCCCTGCCCGGTCTGGCAGTAGCTGACACAGGGAATGTTGTCGAAGGCCTCCGGACGGAAACCTTCGGCGTTGAACGCCGCACGGTAATCGATGCCCGGCCGCAGGCCGAGGAAGCTGACTCGTCCTGCCCCATCCGCGTAAGCGGTTCCCGGAGCTGAAGTTCGACCACGAAAGCAATGCGGTCGCGCCGGTGAGCGGCGTCCCGTCGACCTCGTTGCTCAGCCGGAACGACAGCGCATGGCCCAATCCAAGGTCAAAATCGATACCGTCGGTGTTCAGATTGCCCGCAACCGTGATCGGCGCCGGCTGACCCGGGCCACACGAACTCAGCGAGTAGGTATCGCCGCCATTGGTGCAGATCACATCGCCATAGGCCTCGTGCAGCACCGAGCCGGATTGCGAATACGCGTTGCCGGTGCGTGCATAGAAGGTACCGTTGGAACTGGTCATCATCGCGTAATTGCCGTTGGCATCGGTCCCGACGGTGCCGGTGTAGTAGCCGCTGATGCTGGTGAAATTCGAAACGATCAGCCCAGCCGAAGAAACCGCGCCAGCTGGACTGATCGACACCTTGCCGCTGAACCCGCTGGCCAGGATCGCTGCGATCCGCGCACGCACCGGGCGAGCCGCATCGCGATTACCGACGCGCACCAGATACGCGGACCTTGATTGCGTCGGCAGCAGGGCCAGCGCCTGCAAACCGTAATAGTCGTCGTTGCTGATCAGCGGCTGCGCATCCGCGCATCCGCCGTAGACGGCGATTTCCGTGTCGCCACCTGAGCCCAAGGTCGAAATCGCCGTTCGGCCAGCCGCCGTTGACCTCACGCGCACCCAGAAAGCATCGCCCTTGGTGCCGGCAGCCGCCAAAGTGGGGGCAAGCGCCGAGCCGGTCGCCAGATCCATCGGGCCGGCGCAGTTCGCGCCAAGGCTTTCATCGGTGGACGCGCGCACCGCAAGACCCGGCTCAAGTTCGCTGTAGGGCAGGTCGGCAGGTGTCCTCAACTGGCGCAGTTCGTTGTAGCGATGGGCGTTGGCGAGAAGGCCGAGCAGTTGCCCCAGTTTTGACGTGTCTTCGGCGCGCCCGCGACGCCGCATCCATTCGCCAGTGCCGGCATTGACCTCGGCCTCGATCCGCGCCAGAGCTGTCGCATCGATGTCGGCACCTTCGCGACCCGCACTATCGGTCAGCATGGTCAACTCGACTTCCAGCCGCTGCGCCAGGGCGATCGGGTCGTTGGCCGGCCCTGACGCCGGTGCAGACGTCGATAGGGCAATGAGCAAAATCAGCAATAGCGCGCGGATCGGTTTCATGTGGGGTTCGGCAATTCCGGTAAAGCGGCGGAGTATAGGGAATGCCTCGTTGTTGTAAACGATCGTGAAGCAAAAGAGGTGCCGACCCGTCCGTTCAACCACCATCCCTGCGCTCCCGTCAGCATCACGCCACTCTCCAGTGGGCCTTGA
Organism: Rhodanobacteraceae bacterium; assembly: GCA_016717705.1. Taxonomy (GTDB): domain Bacteria; phylum Pseudomonadota; class Gammaproteobacteria; order Xanthomonadales; family SZUA-5; genus JADKFD01. The sequence goes on from JADKFD010000036.1 coordinate 55,568, forward strand.
TGGCCGGCCGCCCGGACCGTCGACGAAACTCCCGGGCCTCGCGAGCGTGCTGCTTTAGTCCAAGATTGCCCTGATTCAGTCCCTCGACCACGCCGTCTGTTCACGCTCGCTGGCTATACTTCGACAAGTCGGCCCATGTTGCGCCGCACCAATTCCCGTCCCTTGAAGCCACTACTGCCGTGTGTGCTGACCTGAACGAGTTGTACCAGTCCTCGCAACTGTCCGGCGCCAATGCCGCGTTCGTGGAGGAGTTGTACGAAGCCTGGCTGGCCGATCCGAAGGCCGTTCCCGACCATTGGAACGACTATTTCGAGACGCTGCAGACCGAGGGCACGCCGGATGTGGCGCATGGCCCGATCATGGATCGCATCGCCGAGATTTCGCGCATCCACGGCCGCTGGGCCACCGCGATCGTCGCCGATGCCGCGCACTCGGTGGACCAGCACAAGCAAGGCGCGATGCTGCGGCTGATCAACTCCTATCGCGTGCGCGGTCACCTGGCCGCCAGACTCGATCCACTGGGCATGACGCCGCCGGAGTTGGTGCCCGATCTGTCGCTGGAGTTCCACGATGTCGGCCCCGCCGACCTCGACACCGAATTCGACGCCGGCTCACTGATCGGCAAGCGTCGCAAGAAGCTGCGTGAAGCGGTGACCCAACTCGAAGGCGCCTATTGCGGCTCGATCGGCGTCGAGTACATGCACATCAGCGACTACCCGCAGCGCCGCTGGATGCAGCAGCGCTTCGAGGAGACCGCCGGCAACTACGGATTCAGTCCCGCGCAGAAGCAGCGCGTGCTCGATCGCCTGACCGCGGCCGAGGGTCTGGAGCGCTATCTGCACACCAAGTATGTCGGCCAGAAGCGCTTTTCGCTGGAGGGCGGCGACAGCTTGATCCCGCTGATCGACGAGATGATCCAGCGCGCCGGCACCGGTGGCGCCAAGGACGTGGTCATCGGCATGGCCCATCGCGGCCGCCTCAACGTGCTGGTCAACATCCTCGGCAAGCCGCCGCGCAATCTGTTCGACGCCTTCGAGGGCAAGTACGACGAGCACCCCGATCCGGCGCACTCCGGGGACGTCAAGTACCACCTCGGCTTTTCGTCCGACGTGACCACGCCGGGCGGCACGGTGCATCTGGCGCTGGGCTTCAACCCCTCGCATCTGGAGATCATCGATCCGGTGGTGGTCGGTTCGGTGCGCGCGCGGCAGACGCGCCGCAGAACGGCGATCGCACCCAGGTGGTGCCGATCCTGATCCACGGCGACGCCGCGTTCTCCGGGCAAGGCGTGGTGATGGAACTGTTCCAGATGTCGCAGGCGCGTCACTACTCGGTCGGCGGCACCATCCACGTCGTGGTCAACAACCAGGTCGGCTTCACCACCAGCAATCCTGACGACACGCGTTCGACGCATTACTGCACGGATGTCGCCAAGATCGTTTCGGCGCCGGTGCTGCACGTCAATGGCGATGATCCGGAAGCGGTGCTGTTCTGCGCGCAGGTCGCGCTGGACTACCGCCAGACCTTCAAGCGCGACGTGGTCATCGATCTGGTCTGCTACCGCCGCCACGGCCACAACGAGGCCGATGAGCCGGCAGCCACGCAGCCGTTGATGTACCAGAACATCCGCGCCCGGCCGTCAACGCGTGAGTTGTATGCGCGCAAGCTCGAAGCCGAGGGCGTGCTGCCCGCGGGCGAAGCCAAGGCGATGACCGACCGCTATCGCGCGGCGCTGGAACAGGGCGACCCGGTGGTGGCGGAGCTGACCACGGTGGATCCGTCGGAAGCCGGCGTGGCGGTCGACTGGTCTCCGTATCTGCGCGGCAAGCTGGCCGATCGCGTCGCCACTGGCGTGCCCGCGGCGCGTATCCAGGCGTTGGCGACACAGATCAACACGCTGCCCGCCGAGCTCAAGCTGCACTCGCGCGTGGCCAAGGTCTACGAAGACCGCCTGAAGATGGCAACCGGCGAGTTGCGCATGGACTGGGGCTTCGCCGAAACCATGGCCTACGCCACGCTGCTGGAGGACGGCTACAACCTGCGCCTGTCCGGCCAGGATTGCGGCCGCGGCACCTTCTTCCATCGCCACGCCGTGCTGCACGACCAGAACAATGGCAGCACCCACCTGCCCTTGCGCAATCTGGTCGACTCCCCCGAGCGCGTCACCATCATCGACTCGCTGCTGTCGGAAGAGGCGGTGATGGGCTTCGAGTACGGCTACGCCAGCGCCGAGCCGAACACGCTGATCATCTGGGAAGCGCAGTTCGGTGACTTCGTCAACGGCGCCCAGGTGGTGATCGACCAGTTCATCAGCTCCGGCGAGGCCAAATGGGGACGCCTCTGCGGCCTGGTGCTGTTCCTGCCGCACGGCTATGAAGGCCAGGGTCCGGAGCATTCATCGGCGCGCCTGGAGCGCTTCCTGCAGCTGTGCGCGCTCGACAACATGCAGGTGTGCGTGCCGACCACGCCGGCGCAGATGTTCCACATGCTGCGCCGGCAGATGCTGCGCGGCACGCGCAAGCCGCTGATCGTGATGACACCGAAAAGCATGCTGCGTCATCGCTTGTCGACCTCGACACTGGCCGATCTGGAGCACGGCGAATATCAGCGCGTGATCCCGGATTCACTGGCAAAAGACGCCAACGCGGTCACCCGCGTCGTGCTGTGCAGCGGCAAGGTCTATTACGACCTGGTCGAGGAATACGAAAAGCGCCACATCAGCGATGTCGCCGTGGTGCGCGTCGAGCAGTTGTATCCCTTCCCGCGCGTCGATCTGTACGCCGAAATCGTGCGTTTTCCGAATGTGCGCACGGTGGTCTGGTGCCAGGAAGAGCCGATGAACCAGGGTGCCTGGTTCCAGATCCGGCATCATCTGAAGGCGTCGATTTCCGAACGCCACGAGCTCCACTACGCCGGACGTCATCGCTCGCCGGCGCCGGCGACCGGAAATTCCAACACGCATACCCGGGAACAGGCGGCGCTGGTCAACGAGGCGCTGTCGGTTGCTGACCTGGGCAGTTTGCCCAAACCCGAATAAGAGTTCGTGGCCGTCCCCGGGACGGCCATGGGACATCCTCACCCGTTTTTTAGGATCCGCCATGACCGTCGAAGTCAAAGTTCCCATCCTCCCCGAGTCGGTTGCCGACGCCATCATCGCCACCTGGCACAAGAAGCCCGGTGATGCGGTCAAGCGCGAGGAGAATCTGGTCGACCTGGAAACCGACAAGGTCGTGCTCGAAGTGCCCTCGCCGGTCGACGGCGTGCTGATGTCGATCGTCAAGCAGACCGGCGACAACGTCACCAGCCAGGAGCTGATTGCGACGATTCAGGAAGGCGCGGCCGTTGCCGCTGCCCCCGTCGCTGCAGCAGCCGCTTCGCCGGGTCCCGGGTCCCGGGCCCCGGGTCCCGATGCTTCTGATCAAGCGCCGTCCGTGCGTCGCATCGCCGCCGAAACCGGCATCGATCCGGCCAGCGTCGCCGGCACCGGCCGTGGCGATCGGGTGACCAAGGAAGACATGCTGAAGGCGCAGAGCGCGCCGCGCCGGTTGCAGCACCCGCCGCTGCGCCGAGCAAAGCGGTGGCGACGACTCCCGCGCCGAGCACCGCCATCAGCGTGCCGGCCGGCGCCCGTACCGAGCAACGCGTGCCGATGACGCGCCTGCGTGCGCGCATTGCTGAACGCATGATGCAGAGCAAGAACTCGATCGCCATGCTGACCTCGTTCAACGAGATCAACATGAAGCCGGTCATGGACATCCGCAAGAAGTACGCGGAGACCTTCGAGAAGGTGCACGGCATCAAGCTCGGCTTCATGAGCTTCTTCGTCAAGGCCTGCACCGAGGCGCTCAAGCTGCATCCGATCGTCAACGCCAGCGTCGACGGCAATGACGTGATCTATCACGCCTACCAGGACATCGGCGTCGCCGTGGCCACCGAAAAAGGCCTGGTGGTGCCGATCCTGCGCAACACCGACACCATGAGCCTGGCCGACGTCGAGAAAGGCATCGGCGGCTTCGCCAGGCAGGCGCGCGAAGGCGGCCTGCAGCTCGAAGACCTGCAGGGCGGCACCTTCACCATCACCAACGGCGGCACCTTCGGCTCGCTGTTCTCCACGCCGATCGTCAATCCGCCGCAGAGCGCGATCCTCGGCATGCACGCGATCAAGGAACGCGCCGTCGTCGAAGACGGCCAGGTCGTCGCCCGCCCGATGATGTACGTGGCGATCAGCTACGACCACCGCATCATCGACGGCAAGGACGCGGTGCTGTTCCTGGTCGCGGTGAAGAATTTCCTCGAGGATCCGGTGCGGTTGATGTTGCATCTTTGATCGGGCATTGCCCGATCAAAGAAGTGAGTAGTGAGTAGTGAATAGTGAGTAAAAGCCGGCAACGACGGACTCACGATTCGCCGCCCATCGTAGGTCACGTTGGCCGCGCTTCATGGCCTACGTGACTCGGCGTGGGACACCTGTCACGTAGTCCGCGAGCGGGCAACGTGACCTACGAACCCGCGCCAGCACGAGGTTTTACTCACCACTTACTACTCACCACTCACTAAAACGATCCGCCGTTACCTGGCTGAAAATCAAAAAAGGCACGAACACCATGTCGCACTTCGACGTCCTCGTCATCGGCGCCGGCCCGGCCGGCTATGTTGCCGCCATCCGCGCCGCCCAGCTCGGGCTGAAGACTGCCTGTGTCGACGATTTCATCGGCAAGGATGGCAAGCCGGCGCTCGGCGGGACCTGTCTCAATGTCGGCTGCATCCCGTCCAAGGCGCTGCTCGAATCGACCAAGCAGTTCCACGCGTTGAAGCACTCGTTCAAGGATCACGGCATCAGTGCCGGCGAGCCGGTGATGGACGTGCCGACGATGATCGGGCGCAAGGACAAGATCGTGAAGCAGCTGACCGGCGGCATCGCGACGCTGTTCAAGGCCAACAAGGTCACCGCTTATGCCGGGCGCGGCAAATTGCTCGCCGGCAAGCAGGTCGAGATCACCGGCCATGACGGCAAGGTCGAGGTGGTTTCCGCGCATCACATCATCCTCGCCGCCGGATCGATCCCGATCCAGATTCCGGGCATCCCCTTCGACGGCAAGTTCATCGTCGACAACGTCGGTGCGCTGAACATCGATGCCACGCCCAAGCGCTTCGGCGTCATCGGCGCCGGCGTCATCGGCCTGGAGATGGGCTCGGTGTGGAAGCGCCTGGGGTCAGAGGTCACCATCCTCGAAGCCCTGCCCGACTTTCTGGGTTCAGTCGATGCCGACATTGCCCGCGTCGCGGGTCGCGAGTTCAAGAAGCAGGGCCTGGACATCAAGCTTGGCTGCAAGGTCACCGCCGCCGCGGTTCAGGGCGACGAAGTCCACATCAGCTATACCGACGCCGCCGGCGTTGCGCAGCAGTTGGTCGTCGACCGCCTGCTGGTTTCGGTCGGCCGCCGCGCGCACACCAAGGGTCTGCTGGCCGACGACAGCGGCGTGACGCTGAATCCGCGCGGCCAGATCGAGATCGACGAACACAACCGCACCAGCGCCGACGACGTCTGGGCGATCGGCGATTGCGTGCGCGGCCCGATGCTGGCGCACAAGGGCTCCGAGGAAGGCATCGCGGTGGCCGAACTGATCGCCGGCAAGGCCGGTCACGTCAACCTCGACACCATTCCGTGGGTGATCTACACCGAGCCGGAAATCGCCTGGGTCGGCAAGACCGAAAAGGAATGCAAGGACGCCGGCATTCCGGTCAAGACCGGCAGCTTCCCGTTCGCCGCCATCGGCCGTGCCATGGCCATGAACGAGGCCTACGGCCAGGTCAAGGTCATCGCCCACGCCGACACCGACCGCGTGCTTGGCGTGCACATGATCGGTCCGATGGTCTCCGAACTGATCGCCGAATGCGTCGTGGCGATGGAATTCCAGGCCTCCAGTGAAGACCTGGCGCGCATCTGTCATGCCCACCCCACCCTGTCCGAAGCGGTGCACGAGGCGGCGCTTGGCGTCGACAAGCGGGCGATTCATCGGGCGAATTGACGGAAGAGCGGTAAGTGGTGAGTGGTAAGTGGCGGTCGCGTCACCGTCGCTCCCCGCGGGGGGGGCTCACCCGGGAATTGCTTCCTGTGGGAGCGGGTTTATCCCGCGATCTTTGCCTTGCTTCCTGTGGGAGCGGGTTTATCCCGCGATGCTGCCAACGGCATCGCGCGCAAGCGCGCTCCTACAACTTCGACGAGAATCCACGCAGGATTTGTAGGAGCGCGCTCGCGCGCGATGCCTTTGCCCCACGGTGAACTACCCATGATGAAACTGCCATCCATCCTGGCAGGCGCGGTTTTCGGACTGCTGCTCGGCGGCATCCAGGCGGCACAACAACTCGCCGACACCGGCATGGTGGGCCGGAGCATGAGCATCGGCCTGATCTGGATGGTGTGCGCCGGCCCGCTGTTCGCGTTGGCAGCCTATTTGTTCGTGAATTCGCGGTACGTTCGCAAGCAGATATGCCTCGACGATGCCGATCTGCTGGCCGGCGAACAGATCCTGCATTCGGCCCTGGCCAATCTGGTAGTGAGACCCAAGGATTTCGGGCTCGGCAAATTCGCATTCGGCGACTTGCTCTGGCTTGCCGGCATGCAGGACAAGGAAGCCATCGGCGGCGGCTTGCACCTGACCACCCATCGACTGGTGTTCAAGAGTCACCGCTTGAACCGTCTTCGCGGCAGCGTCAGCATCTTTCTGCCCACTATCGTGGACTTGCGCAACAGCTCGTTACTGCTGCTGCGCCGACTCACCGTGACCACCGGTTTTGCCCGCATCGATCTGATCACGCCCCAGGTCGACCAACTGATCGCGCGCATCGAGCAGGCGCGCAGCGCAACAGTTCCATCGACTGCAGCGATGCAGGACTTCTTGCACGGCGGCCTGCCGCTGGCCTCGATGGCCTGCAGCCGTTCCGCGCGGTCGAGCGGATCAATCAGGCGATCAATCTGGCCAGCCACGGACAAGGGGTGCTGGAGCTGGCGGGCAAGCCCCTGGTGGCGCTGTCCTCGATCTTCATGAAGGAACTGTTCGACCGTTCGGTCGCGGACCCATGGCAGAAGCTGATGGAATGAGCGGCAATCGATGGGGGGACGGTGCACCCATTGCCGGAAAAGGGAACTCGCAATGACATCTGGTCTGGCTCACCAGAACCCTGCATCCTCCCGCTCACCCACAACGCGCACACAGTACTCGGCGATCTTGCGCACCAGATCCTCGGGCACCGGCTGATCGTAGGGAATCTTCAGGAAATTCGCCGTTGTACTGTGGCCTGCCAGTTCCTTGCGGAACGCCTCCAGCGCCGACGCCATCGGCGCAAAGCTGAGATGCGCCTTGTGCGCGGAAAAGGCGAACACGAATCGCGGCTCGACGAAAAATGGCGTTCCCCACTTGATCGCCTCCTGCGCGTCCGGCGCGACGCTCTTCAGAATCGCGTAGATCAGTCGGCAATGCGGCTGGCCTGCGCTGGGCGCAGCCTGGATGTACTCGGCGATCGTGGTCGGACGCTTGCCTGCCATCGCTCTCTTCCTCCGCGCTGAATCGGCCGAGTTTCTCCGGATAGCCTGCGCGACTATGCTCCCGTGCACGCATCTTTTCCGGAGGATGAGACCATGCGCGAGTCGGAAGCAAGCCCGGACCCATCCGCGTCGGAGCTCATTTCCCGGCGCATCGCCGAACTGGGCGATTGGCGCGGTGAAACCCTGGCACGCATGCGCCTGCTGATCCGGGAAGCCGACCCGGACGTCGTCGAGGAATGGAAATGGATGGGCACGCCGGTCTGGTCGCACGACGGCATTCTCTGCACCGGCGAGTCGTACAAGAAGATCGTCAAGCTCACCTTCGCCAAGGGCGCGTCGCTGGATGATCCGAGCGGCCTGTTCAACTCGAGTCTAGCCGGCAACACGCGTCGGGCGATCGACATCCACGAAAACGACGCCATTGATGAGTCCGCCTTCAAGGCATTGCTTCGTCGGGCGATCGAGCACAACCGTTCAGGCAAGTCCAAGGCATCGAAGAAGTCAAAATCCTGAGGGCGCGCCTGGCAATGCGATGGCGATTCCGGGATCGGCAGTTTCGCGCGCACGTCTGCCGATTCGGCGGGTGTCGCCCCACTCGCCGCTGATCCTGTCCAGAACGCGGCAACAGCGCCGATTTGCCATTCATCCTGTTTCGCCACGCTCGAACGCCGCGACGCACCTAGCCTGAGCTTCGTTCCCACAACGGAGTGATCAGGTGAACCATTCAATGCTGAAGACTTTGCGCGTCCTGGCGGTACTGGGCGTTCTCATGCAACCGCTGCTGGCCGCAGCCGACACGTCGATCGAAGCGCAACTGGAACTGCGCGCGGCGCAGTTCTTCAAGCCTGGCGAGCCCGGCGGCGTGGTGCTGGTCAAGCGCGGCGATGAGATCCTGTTGCGCCAGGCCTACGGGCTGGCGGATCTGGAAAATCAGTTGCCGATGCGCGCGGATGGCGTGTTTCCGCTGGCCTCGGCCACCAAGCAGTTCACGTCGATGGCGGTCCTCAAACTGGTCGAGGCGGGCAAGCTCACGCTCGA
>JADKFD010000037.1 GCA_016717705.1 Rhodanobacteraceae bacterium
AGTGATCACCATGAGCGCAGCCCTCTGGGCGCCCAGCCACGAGCGTATCGAAGGCGCCAACCTGAGTCGATTCATGCGCTTCGTCCACGAGCGCTTGGGCGCCGAGTTGCCGGACTACGAGGCGCTCTACGACTACTCCAACGCCCATCCGGACCGCTTCTGACGGCCCTGGGGAATTCTGCGGCATCCGCGCCGGCGGCGAATTGGAGCCGGCCTACGAGCATTTCGAAGCAATGCCGGGTTGCCGCTTCTTCCCCAGGGCGCAGCTCAATTTCGCGCAGAATCTGCTGCGTTTCCGCGATGAGCGGCTGGCGATCATTGCGCGCGGCGAGGATGGATCCACGCGGGGAAATCCGTTACGCCGATCTGGCTGAGCAGGTCGCCGCGTGCGCCGCGCTGCCGGCGCCGGCGTCGGGCCAGGCGATCGCGTCGCCGGATTCGTGCCCAATCGTCCGGAAGCGGTGATTGCGATGCTGGCTGCTGCCAGCCTCGGCGCGATCTGGTCCTCGTGCTCGCCGGATTTTGGCATCAACGGCGTGCTCGACCGCTTCGGCCAGATCGAACCCAAGGTGCTGTTCACTGCCGACGGCTATTTCTACGGCGGCAAGCGCTTCGATTGCCTGGACAAGGTTGCCGGCATCCTGGCTCAGCTGCCGAGCGTGAAGCATGTCGTGGTGTTCCCCTACGCCGGTACCGATCGCGATCTGGCCAGCGTGCCCAACGCGATCCGCTGGGACGACTTTGCCCCGCAAACCAGCGAGCCGTTGAGCTTCCACCTGGGGGCATTTGACCGGCCGCAGTACATCCTCTACAGCTCCGGGACCACCGGCGTGCCCAAGTGCATCGTCCACGGCCAGGGCGGCACGCTGATCCAGCACCTGAAGGAACTGGTGCTGCACACGGACCTGCGCCGCGAAGACCGCATTTTCTACTACACCACCTGCGGCTGGATGATGTGGAACTGGCTGGTGTCCAGCCTGGCGGTCGGCGCCACCATGGTGCTGTTCGACGGCTCGCCCTTCCATCCGGGTCCGGGATCGCTGTTCGATCTGGTCGATGAACTCGGTATCAGCGTGTTCGGCACCAGTGCCAAGTGGATTGCCGCTGCGGACAAGGCCGGCGTGCGTCCGCGCGAGACGCACAAGTTGCTCAAGCTGAAAACGATCCTGTCGACCGGCTCGCCGCTGGCGCCGGAGAGTTACGACTACGTTTACCGCGACATCAAGCCGGATCTTCTGCTGGCCTCGATTTCCGGCGGCACCGACATCGTCTCCTGCTTTGCGCTGGGCAATCCGATCCTGCCCGTCTACCGCGGCGAGCTGCAGTGCCGCGGCCTGGGCATGAAAGTCGAGATCCTCGACGACGACGGCAAACCGGTGCGCGGTGTCCCCGGCGAACTGGCCTGCACGCAGCCATTTCCGTCGATGCCGGTGGGCTTCTGGAACGACGCCGACGGCAGCAAATACAAGGCCGCCTATTTCGAGAAGGTCGAGAATGTCTGGTGCCATGGCGATCTGGCCCTGCTCACCGAGCACGACGGGATCATCATCCTGGGCCGCTCGGACGCCACCCTGAATCCCGGCGGCGTGCGCATCGGCACCGCCGAAATCTATCGCCAGGTCGAGAAGCTGCCCGAAGTGCTGGAATCGATCTGCATCGCCCAGGACTGGGATTCCGACGTGCGCGTGGTGCTGTTCGTGCGCCTGCGCGAGGGCCACGAACTCGACGAAGCGATGGCCGGCCGCATCCGCAAGGTGATCCGCGACAACACCACGCCACGCCATGTGCCGGCGAAGATTCTCGCGGTGCCCGACATCCCGCGCACCATCAGCGGCAAGATCGTCGAACTGGCGGTGCGCCATGTCGTCCACGGACGCCCGGTGAAGAACACCGACGCGCTGGCCAATCCGCAGGCGCTGGATTACTTCAAGGATCGCGCGGAGCTTTACGAGGCGTAGCACTCACCGGAAATGCCGTCACGTCATTGAGTGGGTCTTTGGCGCGGATTGTACTAAAGGAGCGCGAGCTCTTGCGGGGATAGGCAGAGTCAAGAGCCCTGCGGGCTAACCCGCTCCCACAGTCTGTTGCGCGAACGAGCCGCGGGCGCCGCGCCGGGGGCGGCCCGCCCCGCGCCGCCGCCGGGGCGACCGGGTCCTCGGGTTCCGGGGTCGGGCCGGGGGGCGGCGGGGGACGGAACGCGAAAACGCCCTGCAGCCCGCATCCGCGCCAGCTCTTCCACCATCTGCTCGCGCACCCGCTAGCCCAATTCGCTCGCATCGTCGCCTACGGCCACCGGCACCGGCGCCAGCACGCGCACGCGCATGCGCTGCACCTGCTCCTGGCGCAGCAGGAATCCGTGCTTGGGCAGGATGTCGCGCGTGCCGTCGACGACGATCGGAATCACCGGCAGCCCAAGCTCCGTCGCCAGCGTAAAGGCGCCGCGCTTGAAGGCCTTGATCTCGCCATCTTCAGAGCGCGTGCCTTCGGGGAACAACATCACCGGCGAGCCGGCCCGAAGATGCACTCGACACGCCTGCAACATGCGCTCGATGCTGGCGGCATCGCCGCGCACCAGGCTGACGTAGTTGTTCATGCGCATGTTCCAGCCGATGAACGGCACGCGAAACATCACGCGCTTGGATACCCATTTGAAATGGCGGAACAATCCGAACAGCAACAGGATGTCGCCCATCGACTGATGATTGGCGACCAGCACGCACGCCTGCCCGGTTGGAATGCGCGCGGCTCCCTCGATCTGCGTCGACCACAGCGGCAACAACTTGAGGTAGTGGTACGCCCAGGCACAGGTGTAAAGGTGCAGCCAGCGGCGCTGGCGATCGAAGGCTGCGGTCGCCAGGAACAGGACCACGGCAAGAACCCAGAGTAGCGGGCTGCTCAGGCACAGGTAGGACCAGAACAGCACCGAGGTGATCCACATGCGCGGCGTCGCGCGAAGCGGTCGGGGCGCCTTGGAGTCGGGAGTATTCACGGGGCCGAGCATATCGCGCCGACCGGAGGCGAATGCTCCAGGGACCCAGGGACCCTCTGAACAAGTTCTGCGGCCGCAGAACTTGTTCAGAGGGTCCCTATTCGAGGATCTGCGAAAAATCCTCGTCCGCCTGCACGTACTCGAGGGCCTCTATGCGCTCATCGGCCGCCGCCGAGACTCTCAGCCCCCATTTCTTGAAGAATGGTCGCAAATCGACGCCGGTCAGTTCGCACAGCGCCAGCACCAGGGCATCGGCCTTGTCCCGGTCACTGGCGTCTTCCGGCATGGGGTAGGCACGAAAATGCTTGTGCAGGTCCTTGTACAGGTCCCAGCCCCAGACTTCCTTCAACTGGTAGAACATGACCAGGCGGATGAAGTACTCCTCGCCATCCTCGTCGTCGACCTCGGCCAGCAGGTCATGGCCGCCCTTTGCCAGATAGCTGCGCGCCCGCTCCAGCGTCGATGGCGCGCCGTCTTCGGACACGCGCAAGGTGTTGGGCTGGCCGAAGGCCTCCTGCACGTAGAGCGAAAACAGGTTGACGTTGATTTCCGCGAGCGCGTCCCAGGTCCAGGAATTCTGCTGCTGCGTGTGTCCGGTCTCGTGCCAGATCCCCCAGCGCTCGCGCAGGGCCGCCGGATCGGTCAGGTCCGAGGTGTTGTCCGGCAGCATGCCGATGAACTGGTCCGTCGCATACATGTAGAAGGTCTCGGCGTCTTCCTTCGACACGCGAAAATCCACCAGGAAATGCGTGCGCAGCCGCGTCGGGCGGTCACGTGCGGTCTTGCCGTCGAAGCCTGCCAGCTCATTTTCCAGATCCAGCATCCGGTTGATGGTAGCGAAGGTGGCCCGTGGATCCTTCACCGGATCGCGTTCGTGCACCGATCGCGGCAAGGTGATCATGACCTGATCGCCCAACAGTTGAACGAAGGGCGCGGTGGCATGCGCGGCAAGCTCGGCACGCCAATCGTCCGCGGTCATGCTGCCATCGATGTACAAGGGCAGCGGATGTCCTCCGCTCACGCTGACGGATACTTCAGCGCGGGCGTCATCGCGCCCCTCCGGCGCGGTGAACTTGAAGTAGAGCGGTCCGTCCTGGTTGGCGCGAAGGCGGGTTTCGCCTTCCTCCAGCGGCTCTTCCTGCTGGTCCTGCGGCGAACCCCACATCGGGCGAAAACCGACCATGGCGCCGAGATAGAAGTCCTTCGGCAATCCCCGCACATCGAGGGTGACCGTCTCGCCCTTGCGCAGGTAGATGCCGGCCGGTTGCTGATCGCAAAGCAGCATGCGGTCCATGCGCACGGCTTCCCGGTCCGCCTCCGGCAGCGCCGTCAGCAGATAGTGGCCTTCCTCGTTATCGAAGCTTGAGGCCGGCAGGCTCGGCGATACCAGAGCCAGCGCGCAAAGCACGATCAGCAGCACTTTCAAGCCCGGGCTCCCGTCGGCGTGGCTTGCAACCAGCGGGAAGCACCGGGTGAAACGGGCCCCGCCCCTTGGACCGCCGATTGTACGTGGGCGGCAGCGCGAACATCAGCCACGGCGGATAGTTGAACGGCAGCCAGGCATCGGCCGGCATGGCGAAGCTTGCTTGCCAGGGCGCGGCAGCGAACACAATTGTGATAGTTTGTGCGCTGCCCTTTCACGACGTGGCGGCGCGTTGGCCGCGAGCCAGAAGTGACGCGGCAGCCGGCACCCAGGGAAGCCACCATGTCCAATCTCTTGCGCCTGATGAAGCAGCTTGGGGCCGATGCCGCGCTCGCGCGCGAGTACGAGAAGGACGCAGCCGGTGTGATCGCCCGTTTTGGCCTGAGCGATGAAGAGCGCGACGCGCTGTTGAACAAGAACTACCCGGCAATCAAGCGATTGACCGGCCTGAAGGAAGGCCAGTTCGCGACCAACAGCACGATCAGCGCCTATGACAGCTGATCCTTCGGGCTAGCGGCTTGCTGCCATGTGCACCCGGCATCGACAATCGGCCCGCGGCCTCTGGGCTGGCATCTTGCTACTGGTCGCGGCGACAGCTCTGGCCGAGGCGCCGGTTGTCGCGCAGTCGCTGGAACAGCGCATCGCGGCTATCGAGCAGACCAACAAGACCGCACCGTGGCAAGTCTCCGCCGCGCTGATCGAGGCGCTGGGCGCGGAGCGCGCGACGCTCACCGATCCACTGCGCTTTCGCGTCGAACTGGTGGAGGCACGCAATCTGGCGCTGGGTGGCAACTACGTCGGCGGGCTGGCGCTGGCGGAATCGATGCTCAAGCGCGAAATCGCTCCGGATCTGCGCATCCGTGCCTTGACGCTGGCGGTCAACATGACCACGAATGTCGCCGACTACCCGCGCGCCTTCCAGTGGCTGCACGAGGGCCTGGGCTTGCTCGACCAGACGACGACGACGCAACCGCGACTGTTGGGCATGGCCTCGTATCTGTACCTGCGCGTGGGCGAGGAGCGCCTCGCACTGGACTACGCGCAGCAGGCACTGGACGTGGCGCGGGCTGCAGGCAGCGTGCGCGACCAGTGCATCGCGCTGTCGGATTTTGCCATCGCGCTCGATGAGATCGGCCACACGGCTCAGGCCGAGTCGAGCAGCCGCGAGCAGATCGAAACCTGTGGCCGCGCCGAGGACCCGGTATTCGTCGCCGACGGCCACAAGGGCGTGGGCAAGGCCTTGCTGGCGCAAGATCTGTACGCGCAGGCGATTCCCTGGCTGACCGACGCCAGGAAGCAATTCAAGAGCGCGGGGTTCACCAGTGGCTATCTCGAAACCGGCGTGCTGCTGGCCAAGGCGCTGCTGCATTCCGATGGACCGCTGGGGCGCGCCCGCGAACTGCTCGATGAAGCCCTGCCCACCTTCGAGGCGCAACAGGCGCGCGACAACATCGAGCGCACGCGCCTGCTGCTGAGCGAGATTCTCGAACGCCAGGGTCGCTCGGCCGAAGCGCTGCAGGAACTGCGTCTGGCGCAAGCCGCGCATGAGTACCTCGACGCGGTGGCGCGCGAACGTCGCCTCGGCTTTCTGCAGGCGCAGTTCGACTCCGAAGCCAAGGAAAGGCGCATTGCCGACTTGCAGGGCGAGCGTCAACTCCAGGCAGCCGAAATTGCGGCGCGCTCGCGCAGCCAGTGGCTGCAGGGCCTGGGCCTGATGTGTCTGATCCTGGTCGCCGCCTTGCTGGTCTCGCTGCTTGCCCGCACCCACAGCGATCGCCGGCGCTATCGCGAACTGTCCGAGCGCGATGGCCTCACCGGTCTGTACAACCACCAGAGCACGCTGCGACTCGGCCGCTTGCTGCAGGCGCGCAGCCGACGCGAGCACAAGCCGTTCACGGCGATCGTCGCCGACATCGATTACTTCAAGCAGATCAATGATCGCTTCGGGCATGCCGCCGGCGACGCCGTGCTGCGCAGCCTCGGCCAACTGCTGCTGGAGGTGTTTCCGGCGCATGCTGTGGTCGGCCGCAGCGGTGGCGAAGAGTTCACCATGCTGATCGATGCCAGCGTCGATCAGGCGCGCTATCTGATCGAGGAACTGCGTCGGCGCACAACCCATCTGGTCATGCACGACGAGCGCCTGGAATACAGCCTGAGCTACGGTCTCAGCGCCGCCAGCGAATCTCAGTCCTCGCTCGAAGAGATCCTGCGCAGCGCCGACATGGCGCTCTATGAGGCCAAGCGCAGTGGTCGCAATCGCGTGATCGACGCTGCCAATCTGCCGATGGCAACCCGGGCCGAGTCCGGGCTGGTGGTGGTCGGCAGCGGCATCCAGTTCGGCCGCCACCTGAGTTCACGCTGCCTGTCGGAGATCCAGGAAGCCGAGTGTGTGTTCGTGCTGACCGATGGCGCCGCGCACGCGATGATTGCCGAGTTGCGGCCGGACCTGATCGACCTTCGGGTGCACTACGCACCGGGCAAGGATCGGCGCCAGACCTACCGCGAAATGGATGCCGCGATCATGGCCGAGGTGCGCGCCGGCAAGCGGGTCTGCGCGGTGTTCTACGGCCACCCCGGCGTCTTCGCCGACGTGCCGCATGCCGTCATCCGCAAGGCACGAGAGGCCGGGTTCAGCGCCCGCATGGAGCCGGGCATATCCTCCGAAGCCTGCCTCTACGCCGACCTCGGGATCGATCCGGGCCGCAGCGGCGTGCAGTCGATCGAAGCGACGCAGTTTCTGCTCGAAGACCGCCAGATCGACACCCGCAGCCTGCTGCTGTTGTGGCAGGTCGCGCTCACCGGGGATACTGCCTGCACCCGTTTCCATGCCGAGCCGGAGGAACTCGAACGGCTGGTCGAGCGCCTGCTGCTGGATTATCCCGCCGACCATGAGGTCATTCTCTACGAGGCGACGCGGCTGCCGATCGAGCCGTTCCGCGCCGATCGACTGGCGCTGCGCGATCTCGCCAGTGCGCGCTACGAGGAATACACCACGCTGGTGATTCCGCCCTGCCCGCAGCGCCACCCGGATATCGCCGCCCAGTTCCTGCAATCGCTGCGGTCGGTGGGCAAGTAAGGGGAGTCGCCTCACGATGCGGGTTGAAGACACACGGCTGGTGCGCCTTGCCGACATCCCACCCACGCCCTGGCGCAATGGCGGCGGGGTCACCCGTGAACTGGTGGCGTGGCCGAATGCGCAGGACTGGGACTGGCGCATCTCGGTGGCCGAGGTTGCCAGCAGCGGGCCGTTCTCGCGCTTTTACGGGGTGCAGCGCTGGCTGGCGATACTTGCGGGTGCCGGCGTGCGCCTGGACTTCCCTCGCGCCAGCGTCGAACTGACGCCGCGCAGCGCGCCGCTGGCGTTTTCCGGCGAGGATCCGGTGATATGCAGCCTGCTCGATGGCGCGGTCCAGGATCTGAACCTGATGCTGCGGGCAGGCGCAGCGGGCAGCATGCGGCGCGTTGCCGGAAGCCTCGGTTCGACGATCGATGTCGCGAAAACCGTGGCCCTCTACAACCTTGCTGCACCCGCGATCCTGCGCGTCGACGGGCTCGCATTCGGCGTCCCGGGCGAGTCATTGGCGTGGCGAAGACTCGAGCCCGGCGCACGCGTCGACGTCGAGGCCGACAACGCGCTGTGGATGGAGTGGTAGTCCGGCAGCGCGCGGCGCCTGAAAAAGCATCGCGCGCGAGCGCGCTCCTACAAATTTACCGAGAATCTACGCAAGGATTGTAGGAGCGACCTTGGTCGCGACAGAAGCTCGGCGCGGGGCCATCAACCGAGAATCAGCAAGATTTAGGGCCCGTGCGACGCTCGCGCGGAACGCCAGGGCGCTGCCTGAGCGAGCGACCCGATTACTTCGGATCTTCGTTGTCGATCTCCGGATCGAAGTAGTAGCTGACCCCGCCAAGGTAATAGTGGAAACCAAAGGCGTAGGTTTCCGGCGAAACCGTGTTCTGGTCGCGGAACACCAGTTGCGTGGGCGTCGTCGAGTACAGACTGATATCCGAACTGGGCGTTTTGATGACGACACCACCCAGCGTGAAGCCTGCATCGATCGATGCCTTGGCCAGCGTGTAGGTGATCTGCGCCGGATTCGGCGTGCCCTTGGTGACGCGCAGATCGGTGACTGTGGGTACCGACACCGTGTACGGCTGTCGGCCGCCGGAGATGGTGATCGTGGCGGCAAGGTTCTCGTAGGTGGTTTCTTTGCTCATCGATTCAGCTTCCCGGTGGATTCGCGACGAATGATGCACGCAGTCTTTCGATCTGCGCAGTAATTTCCGCGATCTGCGCCGAGCCCGGATCGGCCTGCTCACGCAGGTCGCGCTCGACCAGCAGGTAGCCCAGGCTCATCCGCAGTGGCGCCGGCAGCTCGGTCAGCTGTCGCAGGGTGTCCTGCATCTGCTTTTCGGACAGGCTGCCTGGCCGTTCGCGGGCCAGTGTCGTGGCCAGTTCCGCGGCCAGTTCCAGCACATCGGCGTCGTCCTTCGCCGCCTGCATCAATGCGGGCCACACGCGTTGCCGGCAGTCCAGTTGGGTCACGGTCGAGCTGGCATGCACCGCCTGCGCCATGCAGGCACGGGCTTCCAGCCCCAATCTCTCATTGCGGGCCAGGGCATCCGCAGGCAATCCGGAAAGTGCGCCGAGCCCTTCCGCCAACACCGCTTCGACCTCGTTGCCGCGCGCGCTGTTCGCGCGCACCCATTCGAAGCTGATCTTCGCCAGCATCGCCTGGCGTCGAGGCTGGCTGGGGTCGTTCGTCACGTCCAGCCGGGCCAGCGTCAGTGCCTGGTCGAACTCCTGACGAGCACGGATGGGATCGCCACGGTAGAGGCTGTTCATGCCGAGCAGGTAGTGCAGATTGGTTTCCCGCTGACGCAACAGGTTGTCGTCGCCCGCTCCGCGCAGCGCCGACACCAATTGCAGCGCCTGCTCCAGCGCAGCCCAAGCGCGCGCCGGTTCGCCGAGGTTGTTGTGTATGCGCGAAATCCACGACAGTGTATTGGCCAGGTCCAGATTGGCGCGGTCTCCCGGTCCGCGGATCTGTTCCCGTTTCAGCGCCGCGGACTGCTGGAAATAGTCGAGCGCGATGGCGAACTGGTCGCGCCCCTCGGCCAGCGTACCCAGATTGCTCAACGCGGCGGCGCGCTCGACCTTGGCGCGCGGATCCTGCGGCGCCACGGCCTGCAGGCGCATTGCCGACGCCAGGTACTCGCGCCAGTGGGCCTCGGCCTGATCCAGGTCCGACAAACGATACGCGATGGCTCCGCGCCAGTAGGCAATCGTGCCCGATTCGAAGTGCAGGTCGGCAGCATGGCCAAAGTCCTGGTCGTGCCAGGGTCGCAAGGTCGCGGCGGCCTGCTCGAGTGGTTGCCGCGCCTGATCGAATTGCTGCCGCGTGACGCGTACTTCACCGAGCGTCCGCAGCGCACGCGCGCGGCTCAGCGCGCTGGCCGGATTCTCGGCCCCTTGTTGGGCACTCAAGTAGTCCAGCGCCTGTTGGCCAACGCTGTCGAGCAGATCGAGCCGCCCGATCGGCCGCAGCTTGTCGGCAAAATCGCCCAGCATGAACTGGATCAGCCGTTCGGCATCGTCGCGCCGCTGCTCGGCCAGGGCCTGGGCCTCGCGCGCCTCGCGCATGCCGTGCAGCGCCATCAGCACGCCGGCCAGCAGCGCCAGCACGGTGGCCGTGGCCGCCGCGGTGACCAGTCGATGACGCTTGACGAAACAGCGGATGGCATACCAGCGGCTGCTGCCCATCGCCCGCACCGGCCGCTTCTGCAGCCAGTTCGTCAGGTCATCGGCCAACGCCGCGGCCGAGTCGTAGCGCTGCTCGCGATCCTGCGCCAGGGCCTGGACGGCAATCGCCCGCAAGTCCTGCGGCACCGCGTTGAGTTTGTCGATCGGCAACTCGGCCGGGCCCGCGCCAGCGGCCTTGGTCAGACTGAGCTGCAGACCTTCGTGCAAGCTCGCACTGTCGACTGCGCGGCCCACGGCGATGACGCCGGCATGCCAGCACAGGCATTGCGCGAGGATCGCACCCAAGGCATAGACATCGCTGCGGGCGTCGATGCCGGCCGGGCTGGGCATTTTCTGCTCAGGCGACATGTAGCCCGGCGTGCCGACCGCCTTGCCGGCCTCCAGTCGCGCCGACGAACCCGGCAGGGTGCCGAGCGCGAGTCCAAAGTCGATGATTTTCGGCAGCGCTTCGCCGTCGACCATCTGCACCAGGATGTTCAGCGGTTTCAGGTCGCGATGAATCAGCGCGCGCTGATGCGCGTGGTGGGCGCCCTGACAGATCCGCACCAACAACTTGACGACGTCCGGCAGCGACAGCGCATGCGTCATCAGGAACGCATCGAGCGGCGCGCCGGCAACGTATTCCATGGCGAAGAACAGGGCACCGTCGGGCAGTCGCCCGGCGTCGTAGATCTGCGCGATGGAACGATGCGAGAGCTGCGCCAGGGCCTGGCGCTCCACCTCGAAATAGACTTCGGTCAGCGGGTTATCCGGATCGGGCGGCAACAGCTTGATCGCCACCTCGCGCTGCAGCGGCGTCAGCTGCTCGGCCAGCCAGACCACACCCATGCCGCCCTTGCCCAGTTGGCGCTGCAATCGATAAGGACCGAGGCGCTGACCGGGCACCCAGGCGGTCGAATCGGCCGGCAGCTGCGCCCAGTCTTCGACCAGCGTGACCGGTCGGACCAGGGCATCGGTGGCAGCGTTGTTTGCGGGCATCGGACCGGGCGCGAGTGCAGTCGCGGTGGACTATAGCTTCCTGCATGGAACAACAGCGGCCACGGGAGCGCGTAGCTCCAAGTAGGTCACGTTGGCCGCGCAGCGGACTACGTGACTCGGCTCGGAGTAGGTCACGTTGGCCGTGCTTTTCGGCCTACGTGACTCGGACCGCGTCACGTAGCCTGCTGCGCAGGCAACGTGACCTACTTCCAGGTCCCCGATGCACGAACACACGCGCCGACGGGCCGACCACGACTCACAACACCAGGAAGCCGTTCCAGAACTCGCACGGATCGCGTCGATAGTCGTCCAGCACCGCGGTCCGCGCGCTGTTGAGTTCCAACGATTGGCGCGTTGGCGTCTGGTAGCGCGGCCAGACGATCGCATCGCTGCTGCCGGGCGCGCGGCCGAAGGCGAAGTCGACCCAGCTGCGTTGCATGCGTTCACCGAAACTGCGAACCGTTGGCGATGCCAGTGTCAGGTCGCCGAACAGCAGCACGATATCCAGACCGTGGAAGGACTCCAGCGCCGCCAGGCCGGGTTCGGGCAGGATTTCGGTCAGCGCATAGTGGTAAGCCGCATTGCCCTGCGCGGCGTGATCGGCGGCGGCGCGCCGCGCCGGGCAGGTGAACAGCAGATCGTCGAGCAGATCCTGGTAGGCGCGTTGCGGCGTCGCGTACTGCGCCGCGGGATAGCGTTGCAGTACTCCACTGGCGATCGCCGGGAAGCGTGCGCGGATGGCCGCCTCGTAACCCGCCACGGTTGCGGGCAGCAGGCTGGCCGGCGTCAGCGTGGTGTTCTCGTCGTCATTGACACCGATCAGCAGCGGCACCGCGGCGGCGTTGCCGGCAGCGATGGCGCGCCCCGGCGATTGCGCCAGCACGAAGCCGTCGACCATCGGCCCGAAGCTCTCGCCGTCGAGCAGATTGGCCGGATCGCTGACCGGCGGCACCGCGGCCAGAAGTTGTGCGGCGCTGAGCGCGCGCAGGCAGGCGCGTCGATCCGTCGCATTGGCGCAACCGGCCGCGGCGGTGACGCGGTCGCCCTGGGTCAGTCCGCTCGACAGCGATGGCGGATCCCAGCCGCAGTTGCCGCTCTGCACGATGACGCGCTGGAACAGCCCGCGTGCGGCCGGCGCGGTCAGCAGTGCGCAGCTGCTGACGCCGCCGGCCGATTCGCCGAACACCGTCACTTGCGCCGGGTCGCCGCCGAAGCTGGCGATGTTGCCGCGCACCCAGTTGAGCGCGGCGATCTGGTCGAGCAGCCCGTAGTTGCCGGTTTGCGGGTGATCGGGCGCCTCACCGAGCAGGTCGCGCTGGGCCAGCCAGCCGAATACGCCGATGCGGTAGTTCAGGCTTACGAAGACCACGCCACGGCGCGCCCATGCCGCGCCGTCGTATTGCAGACGACCGTTGGCCGGTTGCACCGCCGAGCCGGCGACGAAGCCACCGCCGTGGATCCACAGCATCACCGGATGCGGCCCGGGTGTGGACGGACGCCACACGTTGAGCTGCAGGCAATCCTCGCTGATCAGCTCGGGCCCGCCCGGCGGCTGCGGACAGCCGGGGCCGACAGTACGCGCATCGCGCAGCTGGCTGCGCGGAGCCAGGGTTTGCGGCGCGCGCCAGCGCAGATTACCGACCGGCGGCTGCACGTAGGGCACGTCATGGAACACCTCGATGCCGTCGGCGAGCACGCTGCCGGCGATCGGTCCCTCGCGCGTGGCGGCGGCGCCGGCCACGCGTTGCGGCTTCGACAGCAGGGCCAGCGTGGCATTTTTCTCGAAGTGGCTGCCCTCGAAGTCGAGCGCGATCTGCGCGTGGTTGCGCGCGCTGTCGGCATCCGCCAGCGGCGCGGTCAGCGTCACCGTCGCCTGACCGGCGACCAGCGTCAGGAACGGCCCGCTCGGGCAACCGGTGCATTCGACGTAGGGCGTGTAATAGGTCTGCGTCTCGCTCAAGGCATCGCCGCCGCCGCTGGCAAAGGCCCAGCGCGGATCACCCGCTGCATCGTGGTAGTAGATGATGCGGAACGAGCGCGTGCTGCCATCCGCGCCTGGAAACAGATGGGTCATCACGCCCCAGCCCGAATCGGCCGGCGCGTACCAGGCCCCGGACACCACCGCCAGCGGCACCCGCGCAACCGGCAGCAGCGGCTCGACGCACCAGGTCGCAGCCAGACCGTTCAGCGTGAAGTCCATGCGCAGCAACGCGCGCGCTTCGGGCCGCGGGAGACCATCGGGACAGCTGCTCACTGGGGTCAGCGCGATGCTGCCGGCGACGCTGCCGACCATCCCGGCAGGCGTGCGCCGATAGTGCGTCAGCGCGCTGGTCGGCGCCTCGAAATCGGTGCTCTGCAGCCACAGCCAGTCGACCGCATTGCGCTGGTCGTAGGTGTAGAAAGTGCCAAACAGCAGCGGCCCGGCGCGATGCAGATCCAGCCCGTGGCCGTTGTGCGTGCGGTCGTACCAGAGGCCGCTTTCGATGGCGCTGTGCGCCGGCGCGCTGAGCGCCAGCAAGAGTAGCAAGAGCAGTCGTTTGAACATGATTGCATCGGCCCGTAGGACCTTTGCGCAATAGCCTTGATCCAGGGGAGCGGATTTACTCCGCGAGAGCGTTCGCGGAATAAATCCGCTCCCACTGCGTCGATGCGCGAACAAACGCGTCGTCACCGCCAACCGGGGCTCTCACCGAATACGACTTACCCCCCTGATTTGGCTTGATTTTTCAGACCACGCCCCGGGGGCCCCCCCGGTGGGGGGGGAAAAGGGGGGAGAGGAGAGGGGGGGGGGGGGGGGGGGGGGGGGGGGCGCGAACAAGAGCACCGCCATGGGCGACCGGGACTCAGCCAACACCAACACCAACACCAACACCAGAAGTCTACGCGGCTCGCCGTCGTCGCTCAGCTCCTGATGGCCAGCACACCATCGCCGATCAACTCGGTGGCAAAACCGGCCAGCCGCAGACGCTTGGCCACCTCATTGGGCACATCGCGACCGCTGGTGAGCTTGTTCGGGCTGCCGGTGTAGTGGAACAGCCGGCCGCGCGGCTTGATCACGCGCGCCAGCTGGCCATAGAAGGCCTGCGAGTAGAGCTCGCCGGCGATGCCGAAGCGCGGCGGGTCGTGCAGGATGGCGTCGAACGCAGCGCCGCGCAGCGCCTCGATCTGCCTGGCAACATCGCCTTCCCGCAGCGTCAGGGCGCCACCGATGGGCGGCGACCAGGGATTGAGGCTGCGCAACCAGATGACGCTTGGATTCTTCTCGAAGGACAGCACCTGCGCCGCTTGGCCTGCGAGGCACCAGGCGGCGAAGTAGCCGAGGCCGCCGCAGGTGTCGAGGATCTGCTTGCCGCGCGGCTGGATCAGCCCGACCTTGCGCTGCGCATCGGCATACGGCGAGACCTTGGACGTGGGCAGCATCTTGATGCCGTCGATCTCGAAGGTGGGCGCGCCCCAGTCGGTCGGCACCAGCTTGATCAGCGAGCCGGCGAAGCGCGCAACCGGCTCGAAGCCGCTGCCATCCCAGTAGTAGATGGTGCGCTCCTTGCAGCGCTGCGGGAAAGGAAAGTCCTGCCCCTGCCAGGTCCAGCGGTCCGGGTGCAACTGCACTCGCGACAGCGATCGCTGCAGGTCCAGGCTGCAGTCCAGCGACACCAGCCCGGCAGCCAGTGCCGCGCTGAGCTGACGCTGCGTATTCAGCGTCAGCAGCGGCCCCGTCATTGCGACTTCATCAGCGCCACCAGCTGATCCAGCGCCGCGCCCCAGCCCTCGTGGAAACCCATGTCCGCGTGCATCTTGCGGCCTTGCGCGTCGCGATGGATCACCAGCGCGCGATAGCGGGTGCCCTGCCCTTCCGGTTGCAGCGTGAGTACGGCGGTGAACAGGAACGAGTTGCAGTCGTCGGCGGATGCGACCGGCGCCGGCAGCGGTCGAAATCCCGGCGCCAGCGCGTTGGTCCACACCAGCTTCTGGTTCTCGACCACTTCCAGATAACAGCCGGTGCCAGGGGAATCCACGCCCTCCGGCGAACGCATCACCGTGTAGAAGCGGCCACCCGGGCAGAGTTCGATCGCGCATTCCACCGTGGTCCACGGCGCCGGCGTGAACCAGCGCTTGAGCAGCTCCGGCTGCGTCCATGCCGCCCAGACCAGGGCGGGCGGTACATCGATCACGCGCTCCATGACCAGGTCGAGTTCCGGATCGGGTTGATGCACGAGGCTTGGGCTCATGGCGGGGGTTCCTTCAGGGTCAGCAGCAGGGTATCGAGTTGATCCAGACGCCGCTCCCAGATCACGCGTTGAGCGCTGATCCAGTGTTCCGCCGCCTGCAGGGGTTCCGGCGCCAGCTCATAGGTGCGCACGCGCCCGGACTTGCGCGAACGCACCAGTCCGCAGTTTTCCAGCACCCGCAGGTGTTGCGAAAACGACGGCAAGGCCATCTTGAACGGCTGCGCCAGTTCGCTCATCGGCGCCGGCCCGCCACCCAGCCGCTGCAGCACGGCGCGGCGCGTTGGATCGGCCAGCGCCTGGAACACCCGGTTCAATTGCATGGATTGCTCAGGCATATGCCTAAGTATTGATCGGCCAAAAACTTAGGTCAACACCTTTCTATGTCTGCCGCCAAGGTCTTCGGCCAGCGGCTGCAAATTCGGATCCAGCGCAACACGCTCGTCGAACACGAAGCAGCGCTCGCGATAGCCGTAACCGCCCACCTTCTCGAAGTAGCCGAGGATGCCGCCGTCGAGTTGCAGTACGTGCCCGAATCCGGCCTGCTGCATCCAGATCGCGGCTTTTTCGCAACGGATGCCGCCAGTGCAGAAACTGACGATGGTCTTGTCCTGCAGATCCTGCCGCCGCGACTCCAGCGCCGCGGGCAGATCGGTGAACTTGTCGATCGGCAGCGTGATCGCACCCACAAAGCCGCCGTACGCGACTTCCTCCTGGTTGCGCGTGTCGACCAGCGCGATCTGGCGCCCATCATCGTCTTGACCCTGCTCCAGCCAGCGCGCCAGCGTGGCGGGATCGACCGCGGGCGCGCGCGCAGCAACCGGATCCAGGCCGGGCTGACGAAAGCTGATGATCTCGGGCTTGGACTTCACCAGCAACTTGCGAAACGGCAGCGCCGCGCTTTCGCTCCATTTCAACGGCATCTCTGCGAAACGTGGGTCCTGCTGCAACCACACGACGAAATCGCGCAGTGCCTGCGGCTCGCCCGCAAGGAACAGATTGATACCCTCGGGCGCCACCAGGACGGTGCCGCGCAAACTCGCCGCTTCCAGTCGCTCGCGCAGCGTCAGCACCAGTCCGGCGACGTCGTCGATCGCGACAAAGCGGTAGGCCGCAAGGTTCAGCACCATGGATCGCAGACTCTCATCGGGTAGCCGGGACTTCCCGACAGCCGCCAATGATCACATCCCCGCTGCCGGCTGGCGGATCTTCCTGCGCCAGAAAACCCTCGTCGCCCTTGGTCCACCAGACCAGCTTGCCGTTGCCGGCCTTCTCGCCATTGGCCGACATCTGGTAGTGCATCTCGACGTTCTGCAGTGCCGGATCGCCAGCGACGCTGACCGTGATCTTCGACTGGTCCGGATCGGAATCGTCGATGACCGAGGTGATCTGCTTGCCCTCGTCGCAGGCGTAGACCAGGGTAGTGGCGCTGGCCGAGCCCGGCGCGTCGGCCGCCAGCAGCGGTGCCGAAAACAGCGCAAGTGCGAGTTGGATACCGCTGCGCATCCGTGTCATGGCGCCCTCTCCAAGTCGTCGACTACAGGACGCAGCTTAGCCCAACCGGCGCCGGGTAGGATGTGGTGCGCGCAGCGAAACGCATCGATCGCGGGGATTTGGCGGTATGCCCGCAGCAGCGCTGATCCAATGCGGTCGCGATCGATGCGGTTCGCGTTGCTCACCACATCCTTTGGCTTGTCGAGTTTCCTGAACGAATGGGCAGGTGCTTCAGGAAACCCATATTGACGGCGTGCACGCCCGGCGCATGATCGAGCCGCAGGCCAACTTCCGAAACCCCCCACACGAAGGTCGCCCGTGCTCAAGAAGACCGCGCTGATCGCGATGTTGTCGGTTCAGCGTTGTGCGCCGGTGGCCTGGGGCCCAGGACGACCAGGGTGGCGACGATGTCGAGATGCAGGCCGACGATGAGTGGGCCGGCGATAGCGACGAGCCAGGCAGGCGAAGGCTCAGGGGCGACAGGGCAAAGGACGAAGCCGATCTGGCTGAACGCTATGGCGCCGACGAGGGGACGAGCGCTGCGACAGACGAGATGACCGACACAGAGGACAGCAGCGATGAGGCATTCGCGTCCGAGAGCGAGGATGAAGGCGCCGGCGACGTGGCCGCTGTGCAGGAGGAGGAAGAGGAATCGGAAGACGCGACCGCCGACGACAGCGAGACCGGCGATCTGGCCGACGAGTCCGGCGCTGAAGCCGACGCTTCGGAGATCGACGAGGCGTGGGATGAGGCGATTGCCTTGGAAGCGGCAATGGATTCGAGCAACAGCGAAAGCTCGGCCGACGATGCGTCCGGCGCGGTTGCCACTGCGGGCCCGGAACCTGCCAAACCGCCGAGCGCAGCGCCCCACGCCCGCGGTTGCGCCGCAACTGGCGCCGACTCCCGCGCCGGTTCCGCCCAAGCCGGCGCCTGCTCCCGCCCCCGCCACGCCGACTCCGGCAAGCCCGCCGACGCCGACCTCGGCTCCCGTCGCTGCCGCCGGGGGTTCGGGATGCATCAACAAGCAGGCGGTAGCGAAGACGGCCGCCCCCTCACGACAAAGCTAGCAGGCCCCGCCATGAAGGGCGCCAAAGCAGAACGGCACGGTCAAGTGGTTCAACGACTGCAAGGGCTACGGGTTCATTACCCCAGAGTCCGGGCAGGACTTGTTCGTCCATTTCCGATCGATCCAGGGCAACGGATTCAAGAGCCTGAAGGAAGGCCAGCAAGTGACCTTCAAGGTGGTTCAGGGCCAGAAGGGGCTGCAGGCGGACGAAGTCCAGGCGCTGTGAGGGCCTCGGCGGCGGTGTAGGGAAAGCGTCCGGACAAGGTCCGGACCCACGACAGCGGGGGCTTTGGTGGGTTCGAACCTTGTTCGAACGCTTCCGGCACCGAGTAGGATGCGGTGAGCGCAGCGGAAATCGGCGAAATCCCATCGGCCAAGAGGGACACGGCATCGCGATCGATGCGGTTCGCGTGGCTCACCGCATCCTACAAACCCGCGTCGACCAGCACGTGCGGAATGCTCTTGGCCGCGGTGCGACGGTAATCCTCGCGGATCGCGCGACAGTAGCCGCCGCCCATGGTGAAGCGGCGGCAGGTGTCCGGGCGCAGCTCGTAGATGCTGCAACTCATGCTCTGCCGGTCCAGCGCCACGCACCAGCCATCTTCGCTGCGCGCCATCACCACCAGGCCTTCGTCATCGGCGTCGGCGGGTCCGCGCGGCACCCGATCCTCGGGCTCGACGATCACCAGCAAACGACAGCAGACCGCCTCGCAGTCGCTGCAGTGAACGGTCGGGTCGATCAGTTCGTCGTCGTCGCGCAAGTCCAGGGGCATTCACGCGATTTCCTGATCGCAAGCAAGCAGGACACCCGATGCACGGTGCCGATGGGGCTATGGTAGCGTGCCCATCCGGGCTGGGGTGGACTTCCGTGGCCTTGCGCTGCCAACCGGGACTACCATGGCTTCCGATCGACAAGCTGCGAATGCCTGGCGCGTGCTGTTGCTGCTGTTTCTGGCGAATCTGCTGAATTTCTTTGATCGCACGCTGCCTGCCGTTGTGGCGGAACCGATGCGCAAAGAGTGGGGCTTGAGCGACTTCCAACTCGGCCTGGTGTCTACCGCATTCGTGCTGGTCTATGCGATCGCCGGTCTCCCGCTCGGCCGCTGGGCCGATCGCGGTCCGCGCCGCACCATCCTGGCGCTGGGCCTGACCGTGTGGAGCGTGTTCACGGGCGCCGCCGCGGTGGTCAGCGGCTACGTCGGCTACTTTCTGGTGCGCATGGGCGTGGGCATCGGCGAAGCCTCCTACGCGCCAACCGCCAATTCCCTGATCGGCGACCTGTTTCCGTCGGCCACCCGGGCGCGGGCGATTTCGCTGTTCATGCTCGCCCTGCCGCTCGGCGTGATGCTCGCATTCTTCACCGTGGGACCGATGGTGCAGGCCCTGGGCAGTTGGCGCGCACCATTCGTGGTGGCGGCGGTGCCCGGGCTGCTGCTCGCCGTGGCGATCTGGCGCATCCGTGAACCCGCGCGCGGTGCGGCCGATGCAATGCAGCAAGATGCCGCGCCAGTGGCGCGACCGATACGCAGCTTGTTGGCCATCCCGACCTTCCGCTGGATCGTCGGCTCGGGGCTCACGCTGAACTTCGCCACCTATGCCATCAACGGCTTCATCGTGCCTTTGCTGCAGCGCCATTTCGGGTTGCCGATTGGCAGCGCAGCCGTGTACGCCGGCTTGATCACGGGTGCCACCGGAATTGCCGGCCTGACCATGGGCGGCTGGCTGGCCGACCGCCTGCACCAACACTCGGAACACGCACGATTGCGCTTTTGTGCCTGCGCGTTGGTCGGCGCTTCGCTGGCGACCGCTGCCGCCCTGGCGCTGGGCAGCTCCTCGGTGGCGCTATTCACGGTGCTGTTTGCGGCCGGCGTGCTGGCCTACTACAGCTACTACGCCTGCGTTTACCCGGCCTTGCACGATGTCGTCGCCCCACGCCTGCGCGGCACCGCCTTCGCCGTCTATTTCGCGGCGATGTACCTGCTCGGCGGCGCCTTCGGCCCAGCCGTGGTCGGGGCGCTGTCGGACCGCTTGGCCAAGACCGCCATGCACGCGGCCGGTGTCGACCTGATGAACGAGGGCTTCAAGGCAGCAGGGCTTTACGCCGCCATGAACCTGGTGCCCGCGATGCTGGCCGCGACCGCATTGTTCGTTTACCTCGCGTCGCGGCGTTTCGCCGCGGATGCGCGCGCGATGCGAGCGGGGAAACCGTAGAACGTCCTGCCGGCCGAACCCGCCGTTCCGGAAGTCGTTGCGCCGAGGGTGGACATGGAAGGCCCCGACCCTGACATCGTCCGTGCACCCGATCCGGCTGCACGTGCCCAGCCTAGGCCAAGGTCCGCAAGGCCTGCAGTGCGATCGAATCCAGTCCGGCTCCGCCCGCTTGTGCATGTTCGATCAAGCTGGCGCGCATGCCCGGTGTCCAGAAATGGCGCAGGTGCTCGGCGGTGGCAGTGACCGCCTGATCGCCCGGCTGCGAACGCAGGTTGCGCGCGATCTCGTTGGCCATGCGGACGAGTTTTTCGAGTTTCATCGGCACGCCGCCTCTGGTGCGGGCGGGTTCGTCCCGCGATCTTGCGGCAGTTGTGGGAGCGGGTTTATCCCGCGATCTTTTGGCCCAAGAGCTCGCGGGATAAACCCGCTCCCACAGGAAAGCAAAGCTCGCGGGGTGAACCCGCTCCCACAGGAAGGCAAAGCTCGCGGTGTCGGGGATCAACGTGCCACATCGGCCGCGCTCCGTTCGATCCGCCGCAGAAAATCGTCGCGCTTGCGATCCTCTTTCTGCCACTCGCTGATGCCGCTGGTGCGCGACACCTGCACCGCGGTGACCTTGTACTCGGGGCAGTTGGTGGCCCAGTCCGAGTAGTCGGTGGTGACCACGTTGGCGCCGGTGCGGGCGTGGTGGAAGGTGGTGTAGACCACGCCCGGCTGCATGCGCTCGGAGATCACCGCGCGCAGCGAGGTTTCGCCGGAGCGGCTCTGCAGCAGCACGTGATCGCCGGACTTGATGCCGCGGTTCTCGGCGTCGAAGGGATGGATTTCGAGCACGTCCTCGTCGTGCCACTGGTTGTTCGGCGTGCGCGCGGTCTGCGCGCCGACGTTGTACTGCGACAGGATGCGCCCGGTGGTCAGCAGCAGCGGGAAGCGCGCGCCGGTGCGTTCGTCGGTGGGGATGAACTCGGTCAGCATGAAGCGGCCCTTGCCGCGCACGAAATGGTCGACGTGCATGATCGGCGTGCCCTGCGGCGCCTGGTCGTTGCACGGCCACTGCAGTGAACCCATGGCGTCGATCTTCGCGTAGGACACGCCGGCAAAACTCGGCGTCAGCCGCGCGATCTCGTCCATCACTTCGGACGGATGCGTGTAGTGCACGGCCATGCCCAGCGCCTGCGCAAAGCGCTGGGTCACTTCCCAGTCGGCCAGCCCCGCCAGCGGCTGCATCACCTTGCGCACGCGACTGATGCGGCGCTCGGCGTTGGTGAAGGTGCCGTCCTTCTCCAGGAACGACGAGCCCGGCAGGAACACGTGCGCGTACTTGGCGGTCTCGTTCAGGAACAGGTCGTGGACGATCACGCATTCCATCGCCATCAGGCCGGCGACAACCGATTGCGTGTCGGGGTCCGACTGGGCGATGTCCTCGCCCTGGATGTAGATGCCCTTGAAGCCGCCGGTCAGCGCTTCGTCGAGCATGTTGGGGATGCGCAGGCCCGGTTCCTTCGACAGCGGCACGCCCCACAGGTGCTCGAACAGCTCGCGCGTGGCGTCGTCGCTCACATGGCGGTAGCCGGAGTACTCGTGCGGGAACGAGCCCATGTCGCAGGCGCCCTGCACATTGTTCTGGCCGCGCAGCGGGTTCACGCCGACGCCGTCGCGGCCGATGTTGCCGGTGGCCATGGCCAGGTTGGCCATGCCCATGACCATGGTCGAGCCCTGGCTGTGCTCGGTGACGCCGAGGCCGTAGTAGATCGCGCCGTTGCGCGCATTGGCGAACAGGCGCGCCGCGGCGCGCACTTCCGTGGCGGGCACGCCGGTGATCGCCTGCATCGCTTCCGGCGAATTGCGCTCCTCGGCAATGAAGCGCGCCCACGACTCGAACGCCGCCAGATCGCAGCGCTCGCGCACGTAGTCTTCCTTGACCAGTCCTTCGGTGACGACGACGTGGGCGATGGCATTGATCAGCGCGACATTGGTGCCCGGCAGCAGCGCCAGGTGGTGCGCCGCCTCGACGTGCGCCGAGCGCACCAGGTCGATGCGGCGCGGATCGGCGACGATCAGTTTGGCGCCCTCGCGCAGGCGCTTCTTCATGCGCGAGGCGAACACCGGATGCGCATCGGTCGGGTTGGCGCCGATCAGCAGGATCACATCCGACTGCGCGACCGACTTGAAGTCCTGGGTGCCGGCCGAGGTGCCGAAGGTGTTCTTCAAGCCGTAGCCGGTCGGCGAATGGCAGACGCGCGCGCAGGTGTCGACATTGTTGTTGCCGAAAGCCGGCGCGGATCAGCTTCTGCACCAAAAAGGTCTCTTCATTGGTGCAGCGCGACGAGGTGATGCCGCCGATGGCGTCGCGGCCGTATTGCGACTGCAATCGGCGGAACTCCGACGCCGCGTGGGCGAAGGCTACCTCCCACGACACCTTGCGCCACGGATCGCTGATCGTCGCGCGGATCATCGGCTGGGTGATGCGGTCCTTGTGCGTGGCGTAGCCCCACGCGAAACGCCCCTTGACGCAGGAATGGCCCTCGTTGGCCTGGCCATCCTTCCACGGCAGCATGCGCACCACCTGGTTGCCCTGGGTCTCGGCGCGGAAGCCGCAGCCGACGCCGCAATAGGCGCAGGTGGTGTTGACGAAGCCGGTCGGCGTGCCGAGTTCGATGACGCTTTTTTCGTTGAGCGTCGCGGTCGGGCAGGCCTGCACGCAGGCGCCGCAGGACACGCATTCGGAGGACAGGAAATCCAGCGTGCCGGTGGAAACCTTGGACGACAGCCCGCGCCCGGTGATGGTCAACGCAAAGGTGCCCTGCACTTCGGCGCAGGCGCGCACGCAGCGCGAGCAGACGATGCACTTGGACGAATCGAAGGTGAAATACGGATTGCTCTCGTCCTTCGCCTCGGTGCGGTGTTTGGCGCCGTCGTAGCCGTAGCGCACTTCGCGCAGGCCGACCGCGCCGGCCATGTCCTGCAGTTCGCAATCGCCGTTGGCCGAGCAGGTCAGGCAGTCGAGCGGGTGGTCGGAGATGTACAGCTCCATCACGCCCTTGCGCAGCGTCGCCAGCCGCGGCGTTTGCGTGTGGACGACCAGGCCCTCCTCGGCCGGCGTCGTGCACGAAGCCGGCGTGCCGCTTGCGGCCTTCGATCTCGACCAGGCACAGGCGGCAGGAGCCGAAGGCCTCGACCGAATCGGTGGCGCAGAGCTTGGGGATGGCGGTGCCGTGGCTGCGTGCGGCGGCCATGATCGAGGTGCCTTTGGGCACCGTCACGCGCACGCCGTCGATGGTCAGCGTGACCGTGTCGGTGCCCAGGCGCAGCGGCGTGCCGTGGTCGAATTCCTTGAGCAGGGTCATGGCATATCTCGTTGGTGCCCAAACGGGGCGTCTCAGCGCTCCGCTCGGACCAAAGTCCTCGCGGAAATGGGTGATCGCGCTGAGCACCGGCAGCGGCGTCAGGCCACCGAGCGCGCACAGCGAGGCGTCGGTCATCACCGTGCACAGATCCTTGACCAGTTCGAGATTGCGCTCGGGTTCGATGCCGCGCGCGACCTTGTCGAGCGTCTCGGCGCCGCGCGTGGAACCGATGCGGCACGGCGTGCACTTGCCGCAGCTCTCGATGGCGCAGAACTCGAAGGCGAAACGCGCCTGCTTCGCCATGTCGACGCTGTCGTCGAACACCACGATGCCGGCATGGCCGAGCAGACCACCTGCTGCAGCCAGCGCTTCGTAGTCGAGCGGCGTGTCGAGCAGCTTCTCGGGAAAGTACGCACCGAGAGGACCGCCGACCTGCACCGCGCGCAGCGGGCGTCCGCTGTAGGTGCCGCCGCCGAGGTCGTTGACCAGTTCGCGCAGGGTGATGCCAAAAGCGCATTCGAACAAGCCGCCGCGGCGCACGTTGCCGGCCAGTTGCACCGGCATCGATCCGCGCGATCGGCCCATCCCGAAGTCGGCATAGGCCGCTCCGCCGTTGGCCAGAATCCACGGCACCGCGGCCAGCGACAGCACGTTGTTGATGACCGTCGGGCGGCCGAACAAGCCATGGTGCGCCGGCAGCGGCGGCTTGGCGCGCACTTGTCCACGCCGCCCTTCGATGCTCTCCAGCAGCGCGGTTTCCTCGCCGCAGATATAGGCGCCGGCGCCGACACGCACATCGATGTCGAAATCGGGGTTCAGCACGCCGCGATGGCGGGCCACCGCGATGGCGTGGTGCAGCGTGGCAATCGCGTGCGGATATTCGGAGCGGATATAGATCACGCCGCGGCTGGCACCCACGGCGAGCCCGGCGATCAGCATGCCTTCGAGCAGCGAGAACGGATCGCCCTCGATCAGCATGCGGTCGGCAAAGGTGCCGCTGTCGCCCTCGTCGGCGTTGCAGACGATGTACTTGCGCGGGCCGGGGGCCTGCGCCACCGTGCGCCATTTGATGCCGGTCGGGAAGCCGGCGCCGCCGCGCCCGCGCAAACCCGAATTCACCACTTCCTGCAGCACATCGTCGGCCGACAGCGTGCGCGCGCGGGCCAGTCCGGCCATGCCGCCATGGGCGATGTAATCGTCCAGCGACAGCGGATCGACGACGCCGACGCGGGCGAAGCTCAGCCGCTGCTGGCGCGCCATCCATGGCATCTGCTCGGTAGGGCCATGGCCGAGTGGGTGCGCCACGCCGTCCTGGAATCCGGCCGCGAACAGCGACTCGACGTCGGCCGGCGTCACCGGACCGTAGGCGACGCGTCCGGCGGGCGTTTCCACCTCGACCAGCGGCTCCAGCCAGAGCATGCCGCGGGTGCCGGTGCGCACCAGCGTCAGATCCAGCCCGAGTCGGCGTGCATGATCGGCAATCGCCGCGGCGGTGCGGTCGGCGCCCACCGAAAGCGCGGCGGCGTCGCGGGAGACGAAGATTCTCCAACTGCGCAGCGTGCCGTCGGCCGGCACGCGTCGACCAGCAGGCCACCCCGGCGGTTACCACGCCCGGCGCGGACCTCCCCACCCCGGCCGCCAGCGCGCCCCACGGCGCGGCCCGCGCCACCCCCGAACGGCATGCCTGCGCCCCTGCAAACGCGCCACCAGGGCATCGGCGGCATTCTCGTCGAATCCGGCCAGCAACTCACCGTCCACCAGTGCCGCCGGCCCCCAAGTGCGCAGTTGCCCAGGCAATAGAGCGTTCTTCAAGGGGACCCCGGCCCCGCCGGCCGGCCGGCGGGCCCGCGCTGCCGCCAGCGCGGCCGACGCCGCCGGCCTGACAGGCCTCCGCGCGACAAAGTTTCAACACGTGCCGGGCGGGCATCGCCTCGTGGAAGTCGTGGTAGAAACTGATCACGCCGCGCACATCGGCCTTGGAGATTTCAGGCGCTCGGCCAGCAGCGGCAGCGCCTCGCGGGCACAAGGGTCAAGCGCTGCAGGCGTGCAGGATCGGCAGCAGGCGGTCGGCCCGCCGCCGTCCTCGCCGTAGAAAGCGCGGGCCGCAGCGGTCTCGGCCGCGCCCCGGGCGGGGGGGGGGGGCCGGGGGGGGCGGGGGGGGGGGGGGGCCCCCGGGGGAAGGGCTGAGCGGGCGGGCCGGGGCGCGGGGGCCGGGGATCAAGATCCCGGAGCAGACGGGTGCTCCAGTGGTGCGCATGCCCCCCAGGCGACGATTACGCCACACCGGATGGAGGGGGGGGCGGGGGGGGGCGGCGGCGGCCCCGCCCCCCCCCCCGGGCCCCCCCGCCCCCCCCCCCCCCGGCCCGGCGGCCCCCCCAGGCGCCGCCCTCCCCTCCCCCCCCCCGCCCGCCCCCCCCCCCCCCCCCCCCCCCCGCGGGGGCCCCCGCCCGGGGCCCCCCCCCCCCCCCCCCCCCCCCCCCCCCCCCCCCCCCCCCCCGGCCCCCCCGGGGGCCCGCCGGGGGGCGGGCGCCGCCCGCCCCGGCGGCCCCCGCCCCCCCCCCGCCCCCCGCCCCCCGGCCCGCCCGCCCCCGGGCCGCCCGGGCGCCCCCCCCCGCGGGGCGCCCCCGGGCGCCCCGCCCCCCCCCCCCCCGGCCCCCCCCCCCCCCCCCGCGGCCCCCCCCCCCCCGGGCCCCCCCCCCCCCCCCCCCCCCCCCCGGCCCCCCCGGCGGCCCCCCCCCCCCCCGGCCGCGCCCCCCCCCCCCCCGGCCCCCGCCCGGGGGCCCCCCCGGGGGGGGGGGGCCCCCCCCCCCGGCCCCGGGGGGGCCCCGGGGGCCCCCCCGCCCCCCGGCGCGCCCCCCCCCCCCCCGCCCGGGGCCCCCCGCCGACCGCCCAGGCGGATCGCCCGCACACCCCACCGGCGGGTCCCCCCCGCGGCCGGCGGGGGCCGCCCCCCCCCCCCCCCCCCCCCCCCCCCCCCGGGCGGCCCCGTTTCCCCGGCCCGCCCCCCCCCCCCCGCCCCCGGGGGGGGCCCCCCGCCCCCCGGCCCCCCCCCCCCCCCCCCCCCCCCCCCCGGCCGGCCCGGGTTCCCCCGGGCCGGCGCCCCCCCGCGGGCCCGGCCCCCCCCCCCCCCCCCCCCCCCCCCCCGGGCGGGCGCCCCCCCCCCCCCCCCCCCCCCCCCCCGCGGCCCCCCCCCCCCCCCCCCCCCCCCCCCCCCCCCCCCCCCCCATGCATGCCGGGCGCCTGTCGGGGAGGATGCAGGTAGCGCGAGCGAAGGCCAATCCGCGGAGCGGTCGACCGGGCCGGGGGCGGGCAGGCGGCCCCCCACCGGGTAGCGGTGACCGCATCAAGCGATTGCTGCGGTGCGCATGGCTCACCGCTTCCTGCTTGGGCTCGGGCTGCGATCGATGCGGTTCGCCAAGGCTCACTACCTCCTACGCACGCATCGGCCCATGCTCAGAATCTACCGCAGCAGTCGCATCGAGAAGCTGGCCGAACTGCTGGCGGTGCGCCTGCACCAGCTGCGGCCGGCTTCGGTGCTGACGCCGCAGACGCTGGTGGTGGGCCATCTGGGCATGAAGCGCTGGCTGGTGCAGTTTCTGGCTGATCAGCGGCTGGCTGGGCTGCCGCGGATCGCCGCCAATCTCGACATGCTGTTGCCGAGCGAATGGCTGGACGGGCTGGCGCACGCGGTGCTCGGGACCGAGGCGATCGCGATTGCGCCGTATCGACGCCCGGCGCTGCGCTGGCGCATCTTCGAACTGCTGCCGACGCTGGCCGCGCCCGAGGTCGCCCGTTATCTGCACGACGACAGCGACGCGCGTCGGCGCTTCCAGCTGGCCGACCGCCTGGCCGGGCTGTATGGCCAGTACCTGGTCTATCGCCGCGACTGGCTGGAGGATTGGGAGCAGCAGCGCCCCGGCAAGTCGCCCGAACACTGGCAGGGCAGGCTGTGGCGGGCACTGGTCGCGGGCGTCGGTCGCAGCCATCGCGGCCAGCGCATGGCCGAATTGATCGGGCGACTGGCGCGCCTGGCGCCGGATGCGGAACAGCCGGCGCTGCATGTGTTCGGCGTCAGTCACCTGCCGCCGGATGCGCTGCGTGCGCTGGAGCGGCTGGCCGACACGCGTGAGGTTTGCCTGTATTTCCCGGACCCCTGCCGCGAGCTGTGGGAGGATCTGCGCAGCCGCCGCGAGATCTTCCAGGCGCAGCTCGAGGGCGGCGAATACCTGACGCTCGGCCATCCGCTGCTGGCGGCGCTCGGGCGCATGGGCCAGCATTTCGCGCTGATG
The DNA here is from genome assembly GCA_016717705.1 of Rhodanobacteraceae bacterium. GTDB lineage: Bacteria > Pseudomonadota > Gammaproteobacteria > Xanthomonadales > SZUA-5 > JADKFD01. The sequence continues at coordinate 27,788 of JADKFD010000037.1, forward strand.
CTGAATGCGCTGGCCGCGGACAGCGACGATCGTGACCATGACGACAGCAGCCTCGACGGGCCGCTCGCCGCGGGCGCGCCGCTGCTGGCGCGCGTGCAGCACAGCGTGCGCACGCTGCAGCCGGATTGGGCCAGCGCTGCGCCTGAAACCGGGGCGGCCGATCTGCGCCAGGATGCCTCTTTGCGCGTGCATTGCTGCCACACGCGACTGCGCGAACTGGAAGTGCTCAAGGACGCGCTGCTGGATCAACTCGCCGTCGATCCGACGCTGCACCCACGCGATATCGTGGTGATGGCGCCAAACATGGCTTTGTACGCGCCGCTGCTGCCGGTGGTATTCGCCAATCGCCTGCGCGGACCGCTGCCCTTCCATCTGGCCGACGTCGCGCTGGTCGGCACCCATCCGCTGCTGGCGGCTTTCGGCGAACTGCTCGATCTGCCCACCCAGCGCATCGGCCGCTCGCAGGTGCTGGCGCTGCTGGCGCTGCCGGCGGTCGCACGGCGCCTGCAACTGGCCAGCGGCCACGCCGCGGCGCTGCAGCGCTGGCTGGAACGCAGCCACGTCGCCTGGGGCCTGGATGGCGCGATGAAGACTGATTTCGGCGCCGCGCCGGTCGATCTGCACAGCTTTGCCTTCGGCTTCGACCGCATGCTGGCCGGCTATCTGATCGGTCAGGAGGACGCCGACTGGCTGCTCGATGACATCCTGCCGGCGCATCCGGTGGCCGGTCCCGACGCCCAGAGCCTCGGCGCGCTGTGGACGCTGATCGAACTGTTGCGCGAATGGCGCAGCGCCTGCGCCCAGCCGCGCAGCCTGTCGCGCTGGTCGGAAGCTCTGCAGGGCTGGGTTGAACGCCTGTTTGCGGCCGATCGCGAAGATGCCGGGGAGAGCGAGGCGCTGAACGCGGTGCAGCGCTTGCTCGCCGGTCTGGCGCGCGACACCCAGGCGGCCGGTGTCGATCCGGCGGTCGACTGGGTGGTGGTGCGCGAAGTGCTGCGCCAGGGCCTGGATGGCATCCCCGAGCGCCAGCCCTTCCTGGCGGGCGGCGTGACCTTCTGCGGCATGGTGCCGCAGCGCGCCATTCCCTTCGCCGTGGTGGCGCTGCTCGGCCTCAACGACGGCGACTATCCACGACCGCGCGCCGACACCGGGCTGGACCTGATGCAGCAGTTCCCGCGCCTGGGCGACCGCGACAACCGCCTGGACGACCGTTATCTGTTCCTGGAAGCGCTGATGAGCGCGCGCCGGGCGCTGCACCTGAGTTACGTCGGCGAGGGCGTGCAGGACGGCAAGGCGCGCAACCCGGCGCTGCCGCTGGCCGAGTTGCTGCGTTTCCTCGACGATAGCCATGGCTGCAGCGATCCGCAGGTCGACCGGCCGTGGCGCGTACGCCATCCCCTGCAACCCTTCGATGCGCGCTATTTCGAAGTCGCCAATGCCGACCGCAACCGGATCCAAATGCATGCGGACGTGGATCCGCGGCTGTTTTCCTATTCGACCGAGTTCGCCGCAGTCAGCGCGCCGACCCAGGCGGCGCAATGGCGCTTCGATGCGCCCGGCGCAGCCAGCCCGGAGGTCGAGGCCGGCGCCGTGGTCGAGCTGTCCGCGCTGCTGCGCTACTACCGCAAGCCGGCCGAGACCCTGTGCCGACAGGCGCTCGGGCTGTCGCGCGCGGCGCTCGAAGACGAGATTGGCAGCGACACCGAGCCCCTGACCAGCGAGCGCGAGCGCTTCGATCGCAGTGCGCTGGAGCTGGTCTGGGATGCGCTGCGCAGCGGCGCCAGCGAACTGCCGCAGCAAGCGCCACCGCGGCTGGCGCGCTCCGGGCAACTGGCGGCCGGCATCGTCGGCGCGCGCGCCTGGGAAGAGTTGCGCGAGGACGCGCACACCTTCCTCGACGCTGCGCGCAAGCTGCCGCCCTTCGAGCGCGGTCCGGCACGGCCGGCGGCGGTGGCGGTCGATCTTGCCCTCGGCGGCCAGCGGCTGGTCGGCACCCTCGGTGAGATCTATCTTGCGGGCGATACGCTGTGGCTGGTCGCCATCAGCAACGCCAGTTCGATGGACTTCGGCAAACTGCTGCCGCTCTACACCCAGTGGGCTGCACTGTGCGCCAGCCAACCGGGGCGCTTGTGCGAAGTCGCCCTGCTGACACCGAAACGCCAGGACCTCAGCGGCTTCATCCAGACGCCTGCCGACCTGCAACAGGGCCTGCACCGCTTGCTGGCGGGCTATCGCGACGCCGCCGCCCAGGCAGATGCCTATTTCCCGCGCAGCAGCCACGCTTATGCCACGGCCTGGCACAAGGTGCTCGACAAGCAGCCGGAGGCCGGGGAGCGCGCCCGCGAGGAGGCGCTCAAGGCCGCACGCGATGCCTGGACCGGTGGCTACAACGGCCACGGCGAGCGCGACTACGCGCCCGGCTACAGCGGCTTGCTGGCTGGCGCCGCGCGCTTCCTGCAGCCGGGCGAGGCCAGCCATGCGCGATTCGTCGAGCGCGCGCTGAGCTTGTTCGATCTGATCAGTGGCCACCGCCTCGCGAGCACGCCGCAAGAACTCGATTGGCGCACGCTGCCGCTGGGCGGCACCACGCTGATCGAAGCCAGCGCCGGCACCGGCAAGACCTGGAACATCGCCTTGCTGCATCTGCGCCTGCTGATCGAGCGCGGCCTGAACGTGCGCCAGATCCTGGTGACCACCTTTACCGACGCCGCCGCCGACGAGCTCAAGTCACGCATCCGCCTGCGCCTGCTGGACGCCGAACGCCTGGCCACGGCGCTGGCTGCTGGCCTTTCCATTGCCGACGACGAGCGCGAACTGGCCGACTTCATCGCCGCCCGCATCGAATCGGAGGGCAGCGCCAGCCTGTTGGCGCGCCTGCGCCTGGCGCTGGCCGATGTCGATCTGGCGCCGATTTCGACCATCCACAGTTTCTGCCGCCGCGTGCTCACCGACTTTCCCTTCGACACCGGCGTGGCGTTCACCCTCGGCGAAATCGTCGACGAACCGGCACTGGTGCGCGAGTGCGTCGAAGACTGGTGGCGCCACAGTTTCCTCGGCGAGCAGATCGATCCTTGGTACGCGGCGCTGGTGTTGCCGCAGGGGCTGGAAACGCTGGCCGAACGCGTCGGGCTGTTGATCGCGGCGCCGCAGGCACGTCTGCTGACGCCGTCGACGACGCCGCTGCGACAGTGGTGGGCGGAGTTTGTGCAGACCGACCATCGGGAGCTGACTGCCGCGGTTGCCGACGGCAGCGCGTTCAAGGATGCCGAACGCTCGTCCCTGCGCAAGACGCTGCGCAAGCTACTGCAGGCCGCCGCGCGTGGTGCGCCCGATGGTGTGCCGTGGACGACGCTGGCCGAGCTGCTGGAAGACGCCAAGGTCGCCCGCGCCTGGAAGCAGAGCCCGACGGTTCCTTTCATCGAACGCCCCGAGTTTCAGGCGCTGATCAGCGTCCGCGACCGCTTCGCCAGCGCCGAACTGGCAGTCGTCCACGAAGCCACCTGCAGCTGCGCCAGCTTTACCCGTGGCGAGCTCAAGCAGCGCTTGAGCTCACGCGCCCAGAGCAGCTTCTCGCAGTGGATCGCCGAGGTTCACGATCGCTTGCTCGGTGAGCGCGGCGACGCGCTGGCGACGCGCCTGGCCGATGCCTGGCCGGCGGCGCTGATCGACGAGTTCCAGGACACCGATGCGCGCCAGTGGGCGATTTTCCAGCGTCTGTATCGCGATGACGCACGCACGCTGATCCTGATCGGCGATCCCAAGCAGTCGATCTACGCCTTCCGCGGCGGCGACATCCACAGCTACCTCGCCGCGCGCGAGCAGCTGCCGGCCGGGCGCGTGTATTCGATCCAGCGTAATTTCCGTTCGCACCCGCAACTGCTCGCCGCGTTGAACGGCGTATACGCGCTGGCGGCGCCGGTGGCTTTTGCCGACAGCGGCATCGACTACGTGGCGGTCAGCGCCGGACGTCCGGCCAGTTTCGCCGGCGCCGCGATCGAGCGCCCGTTGCGCTTGCGCCTGCTGAGCAGCGCGTCGACCACCGCGGGCGTGCGCGACGAGCTGGCGCTGGCCGCGTGCGCCGACGACATCGCAAGTCTGCTCAACGACCCGGCGGCGCGCATCGGCGATCGTCGCGTGGCGCCCGGTGATGTCGCGGTGCTGGTCGACACCAATTTCCAGCTGCGTGCCTTGCGTGCGCTGCTGGTTGAACGCCGCGTCCCGGTGGTTGGCGCCGGCCGAGCCCATGTGCTCGCCACCGAGTGGGCGCAGGATCTGCAGCTCTTGCTGTTCGCGCTGCTGCATCCGGGCGACGAATACGCGCTGCGCGGCGCGCTGGCGACGCGCCTGCTCGGCTTCAACGCGGCGGATCTGCGCGCGCTGGCCGCCGACGCCGCGGCCTGGGAGCGCGCGCTGTCGCGCTTTGCCGATTGGCGCCTGGACTGGGAGCGCCGCGGCATCCTGGCGGTGATCGAGGCCATCGTGGTGGAACAGGCGCCGCGCCTGCTCGCCGCCACCGATGGCGAGCGCGCGTTGACCGATCTGCGTCATCTGGGTGAGGTGCTGCAGCACGCCGCCGCCGAGTGTTACGGGCCGGAAGAACTCTACGAGTGGTTCGTGCGCACGCGCCTGGAAGGCGCCGACCAGCACGAGGCGGCGCGCGAGATGCAATTGCGCATCGAGAGCGAGGCGCGCCGCGTGCAGCTGCTGACCGTGCACGCCAGCAAGGGCCTGGAGTTTCCGATCGTGTTCCTGCCGATGGCCTGGCGCTATCGCGCCGAGCGCAATGATGTCGGCAAGCAGCTGGCGCGCTTCCACGATCGCGAACACCAGTTCTGCATCTTGCTGGCCGGGGCGCTGGCCGGCGCCGCCGACGCGAACGACCCGGCCCCGTGGGAGGCGCTGGCCGCGGCCGTGCCGTGCATGGCAATCGAGCGCGGGACAGCGCCGACCGCGCGCTATCAGGCGCCGGCCACGGCGACCCCGGTGCGCCTCGCGCGCACGCCAATGCCGGCGCCGCGCGAGACCTACGGCCTGCACAGCTTCAGCGCGCTGACGCCGCTCGGCCCCGGCGCTCGCCGACGGCGAGCGCGGCGCCGGAGGACGAGAACGGCGGCGAAGACCCGCTGCCCAGCCTGGAAACCGCGCCGCATCCGGCGCTGCTGGCGCTGGAACGGATCAAGGGCCCGCGCTTTGGCGATGCCATCCACCTGTTGCTGGAGACCGGCCCCGGGAGTTGCCTTTCGCCCAGCAACCCGGCCGCATCGTTCAGGCGCTCGCCGCCCAGGCCGTGCGCTTGAGCCCCGATCACGCCGGCGAGCAATTGGCAGCCATCGCGTCGATGCTCGATCGCACACTCAAGTCCACTCTCGCTCCTGGCCTCTCCCTGGGCGAGCTGACCGCGTCAGCTCGCCGTCCGGAGTTCGAATTCGCCTTTGCCCTCGACGGCGCGCGCTGGGACCGATTGCACGCGGTGCTCGCCGCGCACGGCTATGGCGACTGGTGGCCTGCGACCGACGCCGTGCGCGAGTTGCGCGGGCTGATGAAGGGTTATGTCGATCTGGTCTTCGCTTTTGATGGTCGCTACCACGTGCTCGACTACAAGACCAATTTCCTCGGCACGCGCAGCGCCGACTACCGCAGCGAAGCGCTCGACGCCGCCATGCGCGAGCACCATTACGGGCTGCAGGCGCTGATCTACAGCGTCGCCCTGCACCGCTATCTCGGCCGGCGTCTGGACGACTACGATCCGGCGCGGCATCTGGGCGAAGCCTGGTATCTGTTCGTGCGCGCGCTCGGCCTCGATGGCGACACCGGCCTGTGGCGACGGCGCTTCACGCCGGCCTTGATCGCCGCGGTCGATGCGCTGTTCGAAGGCGCGCAGGTGGACGCATGAGCGCGTTGGTCGATTCCGCTTCGCGCGAGCCACGACCGCTGGCGTTGGCTGACGCCCTGGCGACCTGGACGCTGCGCAAACAGGCCGCGCCGGAACTGGCGCGTGCACTGGCGCTGGCCGCGCGCGCCGAGGCCGACGGCCATGCCTGCGTGCGCCTGGCTGAACTGGGCGATGACCAGCCCGCATTCGACCTGGATGCGCTGCGCCAGCACGCCTGGGTCGGCGATGGCACGGCGGTCACGCCAGCGGTGCTGACTGCGGACGGCGATTTCTTCCTGTGGCGCAACTGGCGCCACGAGCAGCGCGTCAGCGCGTCCCTGCTGCAACGCATCGGCGACGCGCAAACGCTGGCGGATTCGTTGTGGCAGGCTGACCTCGACCAGTTGTACGCCGGCATGGACGTCAACCACAGCGCCGGACAGCGACTGGCCACTGCGCGCGCGCTGGGCAAGCGCCTGTTCGTGCTCAGCGGCGGGCCCGGCACCGGCAAGACCAGCACCGTGCTGCGCATGCTGTTGCTGCAGCAGCGCGTCGCCGCCGCGCGCGGCCTGGCGCTCGCCTTCGGTCGCGTTGGCAGCACCCACCGGCAAGGCCGCGCAACGGCTTTCGCAGGCGCTGCGCGACGGCAAGGTCCGGCTGCAGCAATCCCTGGCGAGCCAGGCCGGGGACTGGGCGGCGGCGCTCGACGCCATTCCCGAGAGCGCGCAGACCCTGCATCGGCTGCTCGGCGCGCTGCCGGCGGAGGACCGCTTCCGCCACAACCGCGAGCAACCGCTGCCCTGGGACATCGTCGTCGTCGACGAAGCCTCGATGGTCGATCTGGCCAGCATGCGCGCGCTGCTCGACGCGCTGGCCGACACGGCGACCTTGGTGCTGGTCGGCGATCCGGACCAGCTGGTGTCGGTGTCGGCCGGCTCGGTGCTGGCCGATATCGTCGCCGCCAGCGCGCAGGGCGGCGGCTTCGAGCAGCACACGGCGCAACTGACGCACGTGTGGCGCACCGGCAGCGAGCTGGCCCTGGCCTATGCCGCGGCGCGGCGCGGCGCTGCCGATGAACTGCGCCGCTGCTTGCAGCACATCGAGGCTTGCGGCATCCATGCGATCAACGATCCGCGCATGCTGGCGACGCGCGTGCAGCATTGGCTGGCACTCCCGCAATGGTCGGCCTTGCACGCCGCCTGCGCCCGCGTCGACGATCCCGCGGCCGCCTTCGTCGCACTGCGGGCGCAGCAGTTGTTGACCGCGCTGCGTGCCGGACCCTTCGGCGCCGAGGTCGCTCAATGCCGCCATCGACAGCCATTGGCGCCGCGCCAACGCGGCGCCCAGTGGTATCCAGGGCGCCCGGTGCTGATCCGCAACAACG
>JADKFD010000038.1 GCA_016717705.1 Rhodanobacteraceae bacterium
ATCCTCGCATTGCGACCACAAGCGTCGCCATCGTCCTTGCGATTGGTAGCGCAAGCGCCTCGGGGGCGACCTTCAGCTATGAAGGTCGCCTCGACGACAGCGGCCAGCCGGCGAACGGCGTCTACGACGTCCAGTTGACGCCCTTCCCTGCCGAGACGGCCGGCGCTTCGCTGGCGTCACCGATGGTGTTCGAGCGCGTGCCGGTCAATGACGGGCGCTTCCAGCTGGAGTTCGAACTGCCGCCACTGCAATCCGACCAGGCATGGGTCGAAGTCGGCGTGCGCGACCCGGGCACTGCAGCGTTCAGCCGCATCCCGATGCGTACCATGGCCATCGCCGCGCCACTGATCGGCCAGTGCTGGGCGACGACCGGCGACACCGGCAGCAATCCAGCCAGCAACTTTCTTGGCACCACCGATGCACAACCGCTGGCGTTGCGGTCGGCCAACCAGCGGGTGACGCAACTGGAGGCCCAGGCGCTGCCGGGGCCGGCCGGGGGCTTCACTGCCAGCGTGCTGCAGGGCAGCCCGGAGAACTTCATCGTCGCCGGCGTGCGCGGTGCAACGATCTCCGGTGGTGGCGCCAGCGCAGCGGCGACAGCGAGCCCATTTACGCCGGCGAGGGGCCGAACTTCGTGTCCGATCATTACGGCACGGTCGGCGGCGGCTACAGCAATCTCGCCGGCAATGGCGGCGCGACAGTCAACGACAACCCCTTCGCCACGGTCGCGGGCGGTTTCGGCAATCAAGCACAAGGGTCCCGAGGCACCGTCGGCGGCGGCGCTGGCAACCTCGCACTGAACACTGGCAGCACCATCGGCGGCGGCACCGGCAACCTGGCCGACAGCGCGGGGCCGTCTCCGGCGGCCAGCACAACCGCGCCAACGGTGCTCACAGCGTGGTCGCCGGCGGCCGTCCACATCCCTGCGACTGCGCCACCGTCGGTGCGGCTTCGGTGGCGAACAGGGCAGCGCCAGCATCGGCGCGGATCCGGACTCCGGCGGCATCCAGAACTGTCGCCGGCGGCGACCGTTCCTGGGCGGGTGGATCGTGGTCGGCCAATGTGCGCCCTAGCTTGCGCCCAGGGCCGACGGCGTCCCCGGCGCCGGCGTGCGATTGCCCGTTTCCGGCGATGCCAACGGCGACGAGGGCACCTTCGCCTGGGCCGACGCCACGATGCCAAACTTCGCCTCGACCGGCGCCAACCAGTTTCTGGTGCGCGCCAGCGGCGGCATCGTGATGCAACGACCGGTCGCCGGCGAGACACTCGGCGCGCCAGCCGCGCGGCGTGTTCAATGTGGTCAAGGCCGATTCCGGCGTGGCGCAACCGGCTGCGCCGCGCCCTACGACGCCGTGGCCAGCTTCGAGAGCAGCAACAAGGCTTTATGAGCATCGTCGGGCCGACATCGACGCAGCGCGGCCTCCTCTTCAGCAGCGGCGACGGCGCCGGAGGGCGGCGTCATCTACGCCGGCAGCACCGACAGTCTGCATTCCGCGCCAACGGCAGCACCACCCACATGACGCTCAGCAATGCCGGCGCGCTGGCGATCGCCGCGCTCGAGCGGCCGGCGCGACCAGCGGTGTGCCGAAATGCGAGCAACCAGTTCGCCACCTGCTCGTCGAGCGCGCGTTACAAGGAGCAGATCGAGGACTTGCCTCGGGTTGGCGGCAGCCCTGCAACTGCGCCCGGTCGGCTACCGGTGGAAGGAAACTCACGCCGCCGATGTCGGATTTGTCGCCGAAGAGGTCGCGAAACTGGACGAGCGTCTGGTCACCCGCAACGCCAACGGCGAAGTCGAGGGCGTCAAATACGATCGACTGACCGCAGTGCTGGCCGATGCGGTGCAGGAACTGGCTGCGCGTGAGCAGTTGCAGGGCGAGGCGATCAAACGCATCGAGGCTGAGAACGCGGGGATGCGCGCGGAAATGACCGAGTTGCGCGCGTTGGTGCGCTCGATTGACGCGCGGAGCCGCTGAGATGGGACGCGCCGCCCGAATGCAACTAGGCGCGTTGCTGGCCCTGTCGATGGCAGTGACTGCGCCGGCCATCGCCGACGATGGATCGCCCCGCTTTCAGGTCCACGGCGAAATCCAGCCGCAGTCACGCAGCGACGATGGCCGCTTTGCGCTGGGCTCGGAATTGAAGGTGGTGCCGGAGCAAGCGTCCGTCGATGACCGCTTCGCGATGAAGGCGGTCAACGTACCCGATGCGGGATGCGATCCGCTGCTGGACTGTTCACCAACGGCTTCGAGGGTTTGCAGAACAGACCCGTAAAGCGCTGATCTTTACTGTGGGAGCGAATTTGCCCCGGGAAATAGCTCTCGCTTTTCTGTGGGAGCGGATTTACTCCGTAGGCTCTCGGCAACATGACCGCTCCCAGGTGTTCTTTGCGCGCCCATCAGCCACGCGCCAAGTGCGACCCCGACGCCTGCAACGACGACGTGCGTCGCGACCCCAGTCGCGACGCACGTCGTACGCCAGCCTTTCCAACTCAGCGCGCGGTGGAACTGCCGCTGCGCTGACCGCCGCCATTGCCGCGCGCCGGAACGCGCTGACCCTGGCTGCGCAGATTGTGGCCACGCGACGAGGGCGCCGCTGCGGCCGCACCCGGACGCTGCTGCGGACGACGCGGACCTTGCGTCTGGCGCGGTGCCGCCGGCGCTTCCGGGGCTACGCGCTCGGGCAACACGTACGGGCCGAGCAATTCGCGCTTGAGCGGCTTCTGCAGCAGGCGTTCGATGCTGCGCAGGTAGTTGGCGTCTTCGCGACCGACCAGCGAGATCGCCAGGCCGGTGGCACCGGCACGACCGGTACGACCGATGCGATGCACGTAGTCCTCCGGCACGTTCGGCAGATCGAAGTTGATCACTGCCGGCAGTTCCTTGATGTCGATGCCGCGCGAAGCGATATCAGTGGCGACCAGCACCTTGATCTCGCCGCTCTTGAAGCCGGCCAGCGCCTTGGTGCGCGCGTTCTGGCTCTTGTTGCCGTGCAGCGCGGCCGAATTGAATCCATAGGAGTCGAGGAAACGCACGACTTTGTCGGCGCCGTGCTTGGTGCGGCTGAACACCAGCGTCTGCCGCGGTTCGGCATGCAGCAGGTGCAGCAGCGCATCGCGCTTGCGCGCGTCTTCGACCATGTGCACGACATGTTCGACGCTGACCGCACTGCTGTTGCGCGGGCTGACATCGACCGATACCGGATTGACCAGCATGGTGTTGGCCAGATCGCGCAGTTCCGGCGCGAAAGTCGCCGAGAACATCAGCGTCTGCCGCTGTTTCGGCAGCTTGGCCAGGATGCGCTTGATCGCCGGCAGGAAGCCCATGTCGAGCATGCGGTCGGCTTCGTCGAGCACCAGGTGGCGCACGCCGGACAAGGACACCGCGTTCTGCGTCATCAAATCGAGCAGACGGCCGGGGGTAGCGATCAGCACATCGATGCCACGCGCGGCGGCGGCGATCTGCGGGCGCTCGCTGACACCACCATAGATGGCGGCGCTGGAAAGGCGCATGCCGTTGCCATAGCGCTGCACACTGGCCAGCACCTGCGCCGCGAGTTCGCGGGTCGGCACCAGGATCAGCGCGCGCACACCCTTGGGCACGACTTTTTCGCCGCTGGCCTTGAGGATCTGCAAGATGGGCAGCGCGAAGCTGGCGGTCTTGCCGGTGCCGGTCTGCGCACTGGCCATCAGATCGTGGCCGGCGAGAACTTCGGGAATGGCCTTGACCTGGATCGGCGTCGGCGTGTCGTAACCTGCGGCGGTGAGCGCACGCAGCAATTCAGGGGCAAGCCCCAGAGCGTCAAATGACATTGGAACCTCATCGGAGGGTAGCGATCTCGATGCGGTGCCAAGGCTGCGCGGATCGCGGGATAGTTAAGGTGCAACGAGAAGCGTGGACTGTCGCAAACAGAAACACACGAGCAAGGCGGACGTTACAGGATAAACACAGAGAATGCGACCGACGAACGGTGTGAGTGGGGGCTGGCGTTCAGGCGAGGCGGCACTGGGTTAGCCAATCGCGCGCAAGCGCGCTCCTGCATTCTTCCGATGGACTTCGACACATATGTAGGAGCGCGCTCGCGCGCGATGCTCTTGAGTGGCAGCGCTGCGCCTACACCACTCCACCCTTTCCTTGCTATGTTGCAGCGCAATGCCATCCTGATGTGAATGCCTGTGTCTGTCGACAGCGCCAAGGTGCGCGCCATTGCCGAGTTGGCCCGGTTGGCCATCCCCAGCGAAGCCGAAGCGGTGCTCGCTACCGAATTGTCCGCGGTGCTGGATCTGTTCGCCGCGCTCGCGGCAGCGCCAGTCGACGGCCTGGCGCCGCTGGCGCATCCGGGCGACCCGACGCTGCGCCTGCGTGCCGACCTGGTCACCGAGACCGACCAGCACGAAGCCTTTGCCGCGGTCGCGCCGGCCGAAAGTGCGGGCTACTACCTGGTGCCGAAGGTGATCGAATGAGCCCGGATCTCGACACCGTCGGTGGCCAGCTGGATGCGCTCGCCAGCGGAGCAAGCAGCGCCCGCGAGCTGACCGAACGCGCGCTCGATCGCGCCGCACACGCGCAGAACCGCCTCAACGCCCTGATCAGCAGCGTCGGCGCCGACCACGCGCTGGCGGCAGCTGACGCCGCCGACTACAACCGCGCTGCCGGTCGCGCCGGCCCGCTGAGCGGCATTCCGTTCGCCCACAAGGATCTGTTCTGCACCGCGGGTGTGCCCACCACCTGCGGCTCGCGCATGCTGGAGAACTTCGTCCCGCCCTACAGCGCGACCGTGCATGAGCGCATCGACGCGGCCGGTGGCGTGCTGATCGGCAAGGCCAACATGGACGAGTTCGCGATGGGCTCGTCGAACGAGCACAGCTATTTCGGCCCGGTCCACAACCCCTGGGACCTCACCCGCGTCCCCGGCGGCTCCTCCGGCGGTTCCGCAGCGCTGGTCGCCGCGCGTGTGGTGCCCTTCGCCACCGCCACCGACACCGGCGGCTCGATCCGCCAGCCGGCGGCGCTGTGTGGTGTCAGCGGCATCAAGCCGACTTACGGCCGGGTATCACGCTGGGGCATGGTCGCCTACGCCTCCAGTCTGGATCAGGCCGGCGTGATTGCGCTGACCGTCGCCGACTGCGCACGGGTGCTCGACGTGATGAGCGGTTTCGACCCGCGCGACGCCACCTGCGCGGACCGCCCGAAGATCGACGTCGCCGCAGCGCTGGCCCGCCCTCTGCAGGGACTGCGCGTCGGTCGCCCGCGCCAATGGTTCGGCGCCGGCATCGAGGACGGCGTTGGCGCTGCGGTGGAAGCTGCCATCGCCGAGTACGCGCGTCAGGGCGCGACCATCGTCGACGTCGACCTGCCCAGCAGCGAATACGCGATCCCCGCCTACTACGTGATTGCGCCGGCCGAGGCTTCGAGCAACTTGTCGCGTTTCGACGGCGTGCGCTTTGGTCACCGCTGCGCCGACCCCAAGGATCTGGCCGACCTGTACAAGCGCTCGCGCGCCGAAGGCTTCGGCCACGAGGTACAAAAGCGCATCCTGACCGGGACTTACGCGCTCAGCACCGGCTACTACGACGCCTATTACCTGCGCGCGCAACGCGTGCGCCGCCTGATTGCCAACGACTACGCGCGCGTGTTTGCCGATGTCGACGTGCTCGCGGGACCCACCAGTCCGACCGTGGCCTTCAAGCTCGGCGAGAAGCTCGCCGATCCGCTGGCCTTGTACCTGGCCGACATCAACACGGTGGGCGTCAACCTTGCCGGATTGCCGGCGATGTCGATCCCGTGCGGATTCTCGCAAGGCCTGCCGGTCGGTCTGCAACTGGTCGCTGCGACCTGGCGCGAAGATCTGTTGATCGGCGCCGGACATGGCTATCAGCAGGTGACCGAGTGGCATCGGGCGGCGCCGCCAGGAGTGTCACCGTAGTCGCAAACGTAGGTCACGTTGCCCGCAGGGCTACGTGACGCTTTGCGCAGCAATCGATGAGATTGCGCGCCCGCTGTCACGTAGCCCGCTTCACGATCAGGCTTGCGCGGTGGATCTGGGCATGCCCGGCTCACTGCCCGTGATGAATGTCGGCGCGGTGGAGATGGCCATCCGCTTTGGTCTCGCCGTCGGCGCCCGGGTCGCCGAGCGCAGCGTGTTCGAACGCAAGAACTACTTCTATCCGGACCTGCCCAAGGGCTATCAGATCAGCCAGTACGAGTTGCCGGTGGTGGTCGGTGGTGGCCTGAAGGTGCGCCTCGACGATGGCAGCGAGAAGTTCGTGCAACTGACGCGCGCGCACCTCGAAGAGGACGCCGGCAAGAGCGTGCATGACGCCTTCCACGCCGAAACCGGGATCGACCTCAACCGCGCCGGCACGCCGCTGCTGGAGATCGTCAGCGAGCCAGTCCTGAGCTCGGCGGCCGAGGCGGTCGCCTACCTGAAAACGCTGCACACCTTGGTGCGCTGGCTCGGCGTCTCCGACGGCAACATGCAGGAAGGCTCCTTCCGCTGCGATGCCAACGTCTCGGTGCGCCGCCCGGGCGAGGCGCTGGGCACGCGCGCCGAGATCAAGAACGTCAACTCCTTCCGTTTCGTCGAGAAAGCCATCGATTACGAGGTCGAGCGCCAGATCCGCCTGATCGAGGCCGGCGGCACGGTGGTTCAGGAAACCCGCTTGTTCGACGCGCACAAGGGCGAGACGCGCAGCATGCGCGGCAAGGAATCGGCGCACGACTATCGCTATTTCCCCGATCCGGACCTGCCACCGCTGGTGATTGCGGCCGACGACATCGAACGCGCGCGGCTGGCGATGCCGGAACTGCCCGAAGCACGCCGCCAGCGCTACATCGACAGCCTGGGACTGACCACTTACGACGCCTCGCTGCTGACCTCCGACCGGGTCACTTGCGACTACTTCGAAGCGCTGTCGAGCGCCATTCCGGGCCAGCCCAAGCTGTGCGCCAACTGGGTACTCGGCGAATGGCTGGGCGCGCTGAACGCGGCCGGCCAGACGCCGGAGCAGAGCCCGATCGGTGCCGAACGCCTGGGAGGACTGCTGGTCCGCATTGGCGACGGCAGCCTGTCGAGCAAAATGGGCAAACAGGTGTTCGAAGCCATGTGGCTGGGCGATGAGACCGCCGACGCCGTCATCGAACGGCTGGGCCTGAAGCAAGTCTCGGACAGCAGCGCGTTGGCCGGCGTCATCGACGACATCGTCGCTGCCAACCCGAAGCAGGTGGAACAGTACCGTGGCGGCAATGACAAGCTGCTGCAATTCTTCGTCGGCCAGGCGATGAAAGCGACCAAAGGCCAAGCCAATCCGGCGCAATTGAACGAGTTGCTGCGGGAAAAGCTGAAGGCCTAGGACACTCTCACCCAACAAGCCGTAAGTCATTGCTTTTCATGTGGGAGCGGATTTACTCCGCGAGGATAAACCCGCTCCCTGGCTCGATGCGCGAAGCAGCGCAGCGCCAGGCGCGACCGGGTCTCTGATGCCGTGATCTCAGCCACAACAACTGTAAGAAATGCGGACTACCCTTGGCGATTGTCAGCGGGGCCGGTGAATCGCTGCCCCCAATCCAGCGTGTTGAGTGCTCGACAGTAGCGTGCTCAGCTTCAACTCGCCGCCACCAGCCGCAAGGGATTCCCGATGCGCCACCGCTTAGCTGTTACCGTCTGCCTGCTGCTGGCCGCTTCTGCGGCCCACGGACAAACCGTGTGCGGCTACGTCGCCACGAATCCGAAGCCACCGGCGTCCAAGGACCTGTATCCGGCAGCCATTGCCGAAGTCGACGGCAAGAAGGTCGCAGGAAGCGATGCCCGCCGGATCAAGCTTGAGGTCGGAGTGCATCGGATCGGCGTGCAGGCACAGATCGGCGACGATCGCCGCGGCCGCGCCAAGCTGGTCGAGCTGGGCATCGGCGATGCAGCAGCGACGCTCGCGGTGATCGAGATCGACGTGCAGGCCGACAGCAGTTACCAGATCGCCGCGCAGCTCGTCGCGAATCACAAGGATCGCGAGCAACCCGGCGGCTACTGGGAACCGGTGGTCTGGCGCAAGTTGGTGGATTCTTGCCGATAGGGAGCTAGCCAGTGATTTTGCCGTGGCCTCTGCTGTGGTCCGAAGCGGCGCGCGAATTTCGCAGAGTATTGCGGAACAATTGAGCGTTGCCGTCCGCGGTTTACCGGTTCGCTTGCCCCGGCACTCGCCGCAGCGCTTGACGTATCGCCCAATGCCGGGCAGCGTCAGCCGTCTCCTCCTGCTGGTGCGAAACCCATGATCGGACGCCTGCGCGGCATCCTTGCCGTGAAACAACCGCCCGCCCTGCTGCTCGACGTCGGCGGCGTCGGCTACGAGATCGAGGCGCCGATGAGCACCTTCTACGAATTGCCCGAACTCGGCCGCGAGGTGACGCTGCATACGCATCTGGCGATCAAGGAGGATGCGCACTCGCTGTATGGATTTGCCAAGGAGGCAGAGCGCCGCCTGTTCCGCACGCTGCTCAAGGTCTCGGGTGTTGGCGCCAAGACCGCGCTGGCGATACTCTCGGGCGCATCGGTCGACGATTTCGCGCGGCTGATCCAGCACGCCGACATCGCCGCACTGCAGCGCATTCCCGGCATCGGCAAAAAGACCGCCGAGCGCCTGATTGTCGAAATGCGCGACAAGGTTGACGCCGTCGGCGGCAGCGCAGCGGCGGTGCTTGGCGCACGGGGCGCGGTACCCAACGATCCGGTCACCGAGGCCAGCGTCGCACTGCAGGCGCTCGGCTACAAACCCGCAGAGGTCAGCAAACTGGTGCAGGCCGCCGCGGAACCCGGCGACAGTGCCGAAACCATCATTCGCAAGGCGCTGAAAAGCGTGTTGCGCGCAAGCTGAGACAATCGGCATGACCCTGGACGCCTTCATCGTGCTGCTCGTGCTGGTCAGCGCGACGGTGGGCTTCATTCAGGATCGCTACCCGCCCGAGGGCATCGCCTTTGCGGCACTGATCGTGCTCACCCTGAGCGGCATCTTGAGCGTCAAGGAAGCGCTCGGCGGCTTTTCCAACGAGGCCACGGTCACCGTCGCCTGCATGTTCGTGCTCAGCGCCGGACTGATGCGCAGCGGCGCGCTGGGCTGGGTCGGGCGCGCGCTGGTGCGCTTTGGTACCACGCCACTGCGGCTGACCTTCATGACCTCGATGACGGCCGGCCCGGTGTCGGCCTTCGTCAACAACACTGCGGCCGTGGCAGTTTTCCTGCCGCTGGTGCTGGAGGCCTCCGAGCGCCACAAGATCTCGCCGTCGAAAGTGCTGATCCCGCTGTCTTACGCCACCCAGATCGGTGGTGTCTGCACGCTGATCGGCACCTCGACCAATCTGCTGGTGTCGTCGATTGCCGTGTCGTCGGACATGCCGGCGCTGCAGATGTTCACGCCCACACCCTTGGGGCTGATTCTGTTTGGCATTGGCCTGCTCTATTTACTTCTGATCGCACCGTTGTTGCTGCCAGCCAGTCGCGGCGCCGAACTGATGGCGCAGTACGGATTGTCCGACTACCTCGCCGAATTGCGCGTGGATCTGGGCAGTCGCATCGCCGGCCAGCATCTGCGCACCAGCGTCATCGAGGCGCAGCACGGCGTGCGCATCATCGAGGTGCTGCGCCGCGACGAAAAGATGCTGGTCCCCGCCGACCTGGTACTGCAGCCCGACGACATCCTGCTGGTGCAAGGTTCGGCGCAGAACCTGTTCGCGTTTCGCGAGCATCTGGGCCTGACGATGACACCGCATTTCGTGCCCAAGCTGGAAATGCTGGAGAGCGGCAACATCGAGGTCGTCGAGGCGCTGATTCCGCCGGAATCGCGCTTTGCCGGGGAGACCATTGGCAAGCTGCGCATGCAGTTGCACCAGAATGCCCTGGTACTCGCTCTACATCGTCGCGGCACGCCGATCCGCGACCAGCTGAGTTCGATCACCGTGGCGGTCGGCGACGCCTTGTTGCTGCTGGTCAGCCGCGCCGACCTGCCGGACTTGCGCCGCGAAGGTGATCTGATCCTGGTCGAACGCTCGGCGCGCCCAGCCGCGGTGCGTCAGGGGCGCGCGGCACTGGGGATCGCCGTCGCCGTGCTGGTCGCCGCGTCGATGAACTGGGTACCGATCACGGTCGGCGCTCTGGCGGGCATCCTGCTGATGGTGATGACCCGCGTGCTGACGCTGGAAGAGACCTATGCCGCGATCAACTGGCGCGTCATCGCCATGCTGGCGGCGATGATTCCGCTGGGAATGGCGATGGAGAAAAGCGGGCTGGCCGCCTACCTGGTCGGATTCCTGGTCAGCGCCTCCGGCAGCAGCAGTCCCCTTCTCGCACTGGCCCTGGTGTACCTGGCGACCGCGCTGCTGACGGAAGTCATGAGCAACAACGGAACCGCGGTGTTGCTCGGCCCGATTGCGATCTCGCTGGCGCGCGCGATGGACGTCGATCCGCTACCCTTCCTGATGGCGGTGATGTTCGCCGCATCCACCAGTTTTTCGACACCGATCGGATACCAGACGAACATGATGGTCTACAGCGCCGGCGGCTATCGTTTCAGCGATTTCCTGCGCGTTGGCATCCCGTTGAATCTGCTGTTTTTTGTCGTGTCCGTAGCGCTCATCCCGCGGATCTGGCCGTTCTGATGGCCGGCCTCGCGCGAACGCTGTCCAAACTCGGCGTGTGCTCGCGCAGCGAGGCCGAACGCTCGATCCGGGCCGGCCGGGTGCGGGTCAACGGCCGCATCGTGCGCAATCCGGAAACACCGTTCCCGGTGGCAGGTCGTATCGAAATTGACGGCAAGTCGGTCAAACCACCGCGGCGCTGCTACCTGATGCTCAACAAGCCGCGTGGCCTGGTCACCAGCGCCCAGGACGAGCACGGCCGCGACACGGTCTATCGTTGCCTCGACGGACTCGATCTGCCGTGGGTGGCGCCGGTCGGCCGCCTCGACAAGGCCAGCGAGGGCCTTCTGCTGCTCAGCAACGACCCCGAGTGGGCGGCACGCCTGACCGATCCGGCCAGCGCCATCACCAAGACCTATCACGTGCAGATCGACTGCATTCCCGATGACGACCTGCTGGCTGCACTGCGCGAAGGCGTGGTCGACGCCGGAGAGCGTCTGGGCACGGTGCAGATCGACCGCTTGCGCGTCGGGACCCGCAACGCCTGGCTCGAAGTCACCCTCGACGAAGGCAAGAATCGCCAGATCCGCCGGCTGCTCGAAGCCAACGGCATCAAGACCCTGCGCCTGGTGCGCGTCGCCATCGGCAACCTGGTGTTGGGTGATCTGGCCAAGGGCATGGTGCGCGAGCTCGGCGCGGCAGAGCTGGCTGACCTGTCGCCGCATGGCGCCGCGCTGGCACCCAGGTTCGGGGGTCTGCTGGCACGCGGGGTGAGCTGAGGCCGCGCCAACGCTTTGGTAGCGCGGAGCTTGCCCAAAAACTGTTTACTTTGAGTGGTTTATCGCAAATGTAGGTCACGTTGGCCGCGCTTTTCGGCCTACGTGACAGTGAGGGCGCGATGTCACGTAGGCCAATAAGCATGGCCAACGTGACCTACGTCCTAACCGAACAGGATTGGAGCAAGTTCCGCTTGCCTTTGCGCCGACCCCCAGCCGAGCAAGCTCGGCTCTGCAAAAGCCTTGGCTACAAGCCGCGCACGCGACAGGCCAGCAGCAGCAGCCCGAGCCCGATGATCCAGCAGCCGGCGGCAACATCAGGGCTCATCTTGACCACGCCGAAGTACGCGGCGAGCGCGACCACGTAAAGCACCAGCGACACCACCCACGCCCACATCGTCGGGGCCTTGCCTGCGTTGGTCATGGAGATCTCCTGGTTACGGGATTTTTGATTGCTTCGGGTGCCCACCCAACAACGGGTAGGGATTGATCGCCTCGCCTTTCCACCAGAGCTTCTCCGGCCCGAGGCGAAAGACGGCGAAGTGCAGGTGCGGCGCCGCCGGGTTGGCGTTGCCGGTGAAACCGACGTAGCCGATCAGATCGCCACGTGCCAGCACCTGACCCTCGACCAGGCCTTCGGCGTAGGCGTCCAGATGCGCGTAGTAGTAAGCGAGCTCTCCGGGCGTGTCGAACTGATACACGGTCAGGCCGCCACGCACGCTGGTGAACAACTTGGCCACCACGCCGGCGTCCACGGCCAGCACCGGAGTACCCAACGGGGCGGGAATGTCGATCGCTTCGTGTCCGCGGCCCGCGCCTCGGGCGTCGTTGAATTCGTCGTGCAGTTGCGCCGGATCGACATCCGCCAGCGGCATGCTCAGCTGTACGCTTGGCGGCGGCCCCAGCGGCTCGACAATCGCGCTCTCCGGCAAGGAAATTCGCGCCGGTGACGGCTCGCTTTCAGGCAAGGGCGGCAGCGCGGGCGGGCGCGGCGCAGTGGCGGGTGGCGCCGGCGCCACGGCTGCGTCGGGCTCGATACCCGACCCTTGAGAGACGTCGCTCAACCGCGGCTTTCCGCTGGCGGTGCTGCTATCGTGCCCTTCCGTCAACACCGCCCAAGTCAGCGACGCCCCGAACAGGCCACCAAACACCAGGATGCGCAGTAGTTTCACGGGTGCGAAGGTGCTCTCGCTCAATCCTGCAGGATGACCTGGACGCCCGGCTTGACGGCTTCGGCGATCAGCGCCGCATTCCAGTTGGTCATGCGGATGCAACCGTGCGACTCGGTCTTGCCGATCTTGGACGGCTCAGGCGTGCCATGAATGCCGTAGTGCTCCTTGGACAAATCAATCCAGACCACACCCACCGGGTTGTTCGGCCCCGCCTTCAGGACCGCCTTGCCGTGCTCGGGATCGGCGTTCCAGAACAGGTCCGGGTTGTAGTTGAACACCGGATTGCGCGCGACACCATTGACCTTCCAGGTGCCGATCGGCAGCGGATCGTGGCTGCTGCCCGTGGTCGCCGGAAACTGTCCGATGACTTTGTCGGCGGCATCCAGCAGGGTGACCGTGAGACTGGACTGCTCCACGACCAGCTTGCTGGCCTGCGCCAGCTCCGGCGCGCCCGCGACATTCGGAACCTGAATCACGCTGCCCGCCTGGTCCAGTTTCAGCTTCGGGTTGAGCGACTGCAGCAGTTCCGGACTGGCATGGAAACGCTCGCCAAGGGCTTCGCCCACCGAGCGGAATCCCAGCGCTGGCAAAGCCGCCTTCTCGACCAGGTCGGTCGGTATGTCGATGTAGGGACCGTCTGCATCAGCCTGGGTGACGACGTACTCGATCAGTGTCGGCACGCCCTCGCGGTCCAGTTCCGCCCAGGTCGCCTCATCCGGCACACCCGTGTCGCCAAGCCCGCGGCTGCGCTGGAAGCCTGCCACCGCCTTGGCCACGTTGGAACCAAACACGCCATCGATCTCGCCCGGACCGAAGTTGGCGCGGTCGAGCAGCACCTGCAGGCGCAGCACATCGTCGCCGCGGCTGTCCTGAACGATGCGCGCGTGCGCCACAGCGATCGGCGATTCGGCGGCCCGTGCGGCCAACGGCGAGCACAAGGAGACCACGATGGCGACGAAGATCAGTTTGCAATTCACAGGTTTCACCGAAGGTCTGAGGAGTGCGCTTGTCGAGCCTGGACCCGAACGATCGCCGACAGAGCCTGACTCGGCGCGTCCTCGACGTCGGTACGCCAACACACCGAGCGCATCCCGCCGCGGGAGCACCAACCCTCAAGTCGCCAGCGGCGCGGCCCCGGCAGCGCACCGGAGCTCCTCATCAGATTTACAGTTAGAAATGTTTGCCACGCTACGCTTATCATCCAGCGACCACCCAAAAATGAGCGTCGCAGATGTCGATCAAGCCCAAGAGTCACATCGAGATCACCATCGAGTCGATGAAGGTGTTCATGAACGACGGTCAGCTCGACATTGCCGAGCTGAACTTCCTGCTGGGGCTGGCCATGCGTGACAACGGCATCGACGACGACGAGCGGCGGGTATTGAAGAACATCATCGCGCGCGCGGAAAAGTCGCCGATGGATACCACCACCCGCGCGCACATCGAACAGGTGAAACTGGAATACAACCTGGGCTGAGAAGCGCCGCGCCCGAGAGCGCCGAGCCCCAGCTCGGCCGGCGGCACGCAATCGCGCTGCCGCAACCGCGCCGAGCCGAAGCTCGGCGTTCCCAGCGCGCCAGCGGACTTTGCGCCATAATCCGCGGCCTCGGAGGGATGGCAGAGCGGTTGAATGCACCGGTCTTGAAAACCGGCGGCCACGCGAGTGGCCCGTGGGTTCGAATCCCACTCCCTCCGCCATAAATAACTGATTGGCAAGATCTTGCTTGCGAATGCAAGGATTGCGGCCACAAACCACACCGCCTCGACCTGAACCAGGATGGATCCGAGATCAGGCCGAGGCTGCGTGGGACAGTGGGGGAAAGGACCACCGGTCCTTTCCCCGGTGGCTCACGCCAGATCGAAGCGATCCAGGTTCATCACCTTGCCGAAGGCGATCGCGAAGTCCTGCGCGAACTTGCCCTGCGCGTCGCTGGTCGCATAGACCTCGGCGAGCGAACGCAGCTGCGAGTTCGAACCGAACACCAGGTCGACCAGCGTGCCCGTCCACTTGAGATCGCCGGTCTTGCGGTCGCGGCCTTCGAGCACATTGGCGTCGGCAGCCGAGCGCTTCCAGCCGGTGCTCATGTCGAGCAGGTTGACGAAGTAATCGTTGCTGAGCACGCCTGGACGCTTGGTGAATACACCATGCTGCGACTGTCCGAAGTTGGCATTCAGCGCGCGCAGGCCGCCGATCAGCACGGTCATTTCCGGCGCTGTCAGGTTGAGCAACTGCGCCTTGTCGACCAGCAGCTCCGCCTGGGCGCTTTCGAAGCCCTTCTTGACGTAGTTGCGGAAGCCGTCGGCGTTCGGCTCGAGCACCGCGAAGGAGGCAACGTCGGTCTGCTCCTGCGAGGCGTCGGTGCGACCCGGCGAGAACGCTACGGACACGGTCTGACCTGCCGCCTGCGCCGCCGATTCGACCGCCGCGCAGCCGCCGAGCACGATCAGATCGGCCAGCGAGATCTTCTTGCCGCCGGATGCCGAGGCGTTGAACGCCTTCTGGATGCCTTCGAGGCTCGCCAGCACCTTGGCCAGTTGCGCCGGCTGGTTGGCTTCCCAGTCCTTCTGCGGGGCGAGGCGGATGCGCGCGCCGTTGGCGCCACCGCGCTTGTCGCTGCCGCGGAAAGAGGACGCCGCTGCCCACGCAGTGCTGACCAGTTCGGAGATCGAAAGACCGGACGCGAGCAGCTTCGCTTTGAGCGCGGCGATGTCCTGTGCATCGACCAGCGGATGGTCGACGGCCGGCACCGGGTCCTGCCAGATGAGCACTTCGGACGGCACCAGCTTGCCCAGGTAGCGTGCGCGCGGGCCCATGTCGCGGTGGGTCAGCTTGAACCAGGCGCGGGCGAAGGCGTCGGCGAATTCCTGCGGGTTCTGGTGGAAGTGGCGCGAGATCTTTTCGTACGCCGGATCGAAACGCAGCGACAGATCCGCCGTGGTCATCATCGGCCGATGCTTCTTCGACGGGTCGTGCGCGTCCGGAATCATGTCTTCCTCGCGCACGTTCTTGGGATGCCACTGCCAGGCGCCGGCCGGGCTCTTGCTGAGCTCCCACTCGTAGCCGAACAGCGTGTTGAAGTAACCCATGTCCCAGGTGGTCGGGTTCGGCTTCCACGCGCCTTCGATGCCGCTGGTGATGGTGTCGCCACCCTTGCCGCTGCCGTAGGCGTTCTTCCAGCCGAAACCCTGCTCTTCGATGTCCGCCCCTTCCGGCTCGCGACCGCAGTTGGAGTCCGGAGCCGCGCCATGCGCCTTGCCGAAGGTGTGACCGCCCGCGACCAGCGCAACGGTCTCATAGTCGTTCATCGCCATCCGCGCGAAGGTCTCGCGGACATCGCGGCCCGAGGCCACCGGGTCGGGATTGCCGTCCGGGCCCTGCGGGTTCACGTAGATCAGGCCCATCTGCACCGCACCCAGCGGATTCGCCAGCTGGCGATCGCCGGAGTAGCGGCTGTTGGGCTTGTCGCTGGTCGCCAGCCACTCGTGCTCGGCACCCCAGTTGATCTCGTCCTCCGGCTCCCAGATGTCGGCACGGCCACCGCCGAAACCAAAGGTCTTGAAGCCCATCGACTCCATCGCCACGTTGCCGGCGAGCACCAGCAGGTCGGCCCACGACAGCTTGCGGCCGTACTTTTGCTTGATCGGCCACAGCAGGCGGCGTGCCTTGTCGAGATTGCCGTTGTCCGGCCAGCTGTTCAGCGGGGCGAAGCGCTGCGCGCCAGTGCCGGCGCCGCCACGGCCGTCGGCGATGCGGTAGGTGCCGGCCGCGTGCCAGGTCATGCGCACGAACAAGCCACCGTAATGACCGTAGTCGGCCGGCCACCAATCCTGCGAATCGGTCATCAGGGCGGTGAGATCCTTGACCACGGCATCCAGATCGAGCGTCTTGAACTCCTCGGCATAGTTGAAGTCCTGACCCATCGGGTTGGTCTTCGACGACTGCTGATGCAGGATCTTCAGGTTGAGCTGATTGGGCCACCAGGTAGCGTTCGACGGGGCACCGCCAATCACATGGCTGCCAGCACCGCCCGCGAACGGGCATTTCGATTCGGATGACATCGTCTTCTCCTTTTGGGGTCGTCAGCATCTGACGGGCAAGCGCAGTCTGGACCTCAAGTGTCGATAGATGAAATCGTTTCTTCTGATGCGATTTATAGCAGCAGCCTATCGATGATCGGGGCCGTTCTGCATGGCGTTGGCCTTGGACGCCGCGAACAGGGTCGGACTCAGCCACGCCGCGTGCCAAGAGACTGGTCCAGATGCACTGGCAACACAAGGGACCTGGTCGCTGCCCATCGCGACTTTGCCGATCCGATTGCGGCCGACGGGACCGCGGACCTTCAGAACCTCCGGGTGGTCACGGCGATGAGCGCGTTACCGTGCTGCGCCGCAACCACAACTCGCTCGGCGAGGCCCGCCCCGGATTGTATTGATTGACCGGATGGTCGGAGGCGTAGCCGATCGATACGCCGCAGATCAGTCGGTAAGGCGTCGGGATCGCAAAGGCCTGACGCACCGGGCCCGCCCACGTCGCGAGCGCGCCCTGGGCGCAAGTGGCAAGGCCGTGGGCGTGCGCGGACAACATCAGTGTCTGCAACCAGATGCCGGCGTCCAGCACCGAAAACTCGCGCAGTCCCCGGTGTGCGAACAGGAACAGAGCCGTGGGCGCGCCGAAGAACTCGAAATTGCGACGCATCTGCAGGTCACGGGCAGCGCTGTCCTTGCGGTCGATGCCAAGCAAGGCGTAAAGGCCGTGGCCGGTGTCGCGACGGCGCGGCTGCAAATCGCGCGGATACTCGAAGCGGGTGTCGAAATCGCCATCAGGAAGGCCGCGCCGGGTCAGCAGCAGCTTGAGCCTGCCGAGCAGACCGTTCTTCTGCGCCGCCATGGCGTGATCGAAGTTGTCGCACAGCTGCGCAGCGATGCGATCGCGCAGTTCGCCACTGGCGATCGCCAGGCGGTAGGGTTGGGTGTTCGACCAGCTCGGCGCCCAGTTGGCATCGGCCAGCACGGCATCGAGAACGTCGGCAGGGATGGGATCGGGCCGGAAATCGCGAACGCTGCGACGGCTGCGGATCAGGGTCGACAGCGTCCCGGCTGAATCGGAATCCGCCATGGCGCTCACGCGACCTTGCCCGCCAGCGGCGCGCGATGTTCGTCGAACCACTGCAGCACATCCCGCCAAAGTGGCTCGGCCTTGCGCCGGAAATAGCCCATGTGACCGATGCTGTGCAGCCCGCTGCGCTTCGGGTCGATGTCGATTGCCCGCCAGGCGGTGCCGCGATAGCCGGACATGAAGGCATCGCGCGAAGCGGGCGGCGCCCAAAGATCGTCGATGGCATTGGCGGCGATGATCGGCACGGTCACTGCGGCAAAGCGCTCGTCCAGGCGAACCATGCCGGGGTCATCGAAGAAATAGCGCGGAAACTGGCACCAGTGCTTCCAGTCGCGGAACACGCCGAGCGGCAGGTCTTCACCCATACCCAGCTTGCTCCAGGCCAGATAGCCCTTCCAGCGCGTCAGCAGCGGGCCGACCACACGCCACATCAGGGCAACCTTGATGCGCTCGGACAACGGCATCCAGCCGGCCCAGCCGGCGCCGGTGGCAAAGGTATAGAAGCGCGCCACGCGTTGGTGATTTGGCAGCAAGCCGAAGGCGTGTCCACCGAAGGAGTGGCCGACCATGAACAACGGCAGCGAATCATCGGCCATCAAGTCGACCGCGGCCGCCAGATCCTGGTGTGCCCAGTCCAGGTAAGCCATGCGAAATCCGCGCAGCGTGCGCGGTTTCGACAGACCGATTCCTCGATAGTCGAGCGTCAATGTGGTGTAACCCTGCGCGCTGGCGAATTCGGCAAAGGCCTTGTAGAAGAGTTGCGGCACACCGGTGGCTCCAGCGACCAGCAGATGCCCGCGCGCCTGGCCCCGAGCCGGATAGCGCAAAGCGGTCAGTGGGTAGCCGTCGCGCGTCATCAAGGTCAGCGTTTCTGCAGCAGTCGTCGTTGTCGTCATGCGCCTTTCACTCCCGGCAGACTGAGGCGAATCAAATCGAGCAGCGCCTGGGAGGTATCGCGCATCGGCTGCACCTCGCCGGCCACGCGCGCCTGCAGCAGCGCACCTTCGTAGGCGGAAACGATCAGCGCTGCGAGGCTACGGGCGCGGCTGTCGGCGATGCCGGCGCCGGCCAGCGCGCTGGCGAGGTGTGCACGGAAAGCGGCAAAGACCGATGCCAATGCGCTACGCAAGGCGCGGTCTTCCGGCGTGGTTTCCAGCGCCACCGTGGCCAGCGGGCAACCGCGCTCGAAGCCGCTGCGTTCGAGCAGCTTCTGCGCCGCGCCCATCCACGCTTCGAGGGCTCCCGCGGGGTCGCCACCGGCGCGCAGCATCAATGTGTCGAGACTGCCGGCCAGTTCCTCGGCCACGGCGGCAATTGCAGCGATCGCCAATTCGCTCTTGCCGCCGGGAAAATGATGGTAGAGCACACCCTTGGGTGCAGCGGCAGTGGCGAGCAGCTCGTTGAGGCCGATGCCGTGGTAGCCGCGCCTGCTCAAGGCTTCGCGCATCGCGGCGACGAGGCGTTCGCGGGTACCGGGATTGGATGAGGCTGCGTTCATGGCAGTGACTCTATAGACCAGTCGGTCTAGTGTCAAGATGCGGGCAAGACCACCGGACCTTGTCTCGGGCGCAGCCTGCTCCCGCCGAATATCGCGTAACCCTATGATTTGCTGGTCATGTTGGCCGCAAGCCCAAGTGACCCCGGGTCGTGCGTAGCCCGGTGTGCGCGCGCAGCGCGTTCACCGGGTGCTTGCGGCAAGTACCCGGTGAGCGGCTGACGCCGCACACCGGGCTACGCTCGGTCGTCCGGGTGTTCTGTGCGCGAAGTTGGGCATCCTGGCGGTGCGACCGGGACTCCCGCAGATGCTCTCCTACTCGTTGTCCACAAAACCGTCGGCGCACCAAAGCAAACGGGCACCCGAAGGTGCCCGTCCGAGTGTTGCGTGAAGCTGTTTTCAGCGCACCGAAAACAGCGAGAAGCCACCGCGCTTGCCGTAACCGGAGTCGCGCGAGCGACGACCGCGCATGCGCTCGAGCAGTTCGTTCTGACGCTGTTCCAGCCAGTCGTTGCGCTTGATGTCGCCACCGGCAGTTGCGCCCTGGGTTTCGACCGCCTGCGCACGGAACACGCAGAAGTCGTCGTAAGCGTCAATCTCGTGCTTCAGTTCCTCGACCACCAGTTCGATCATGATCGCGTCGTCGAGGAAGCCCAGCACCGGGATCGAATCCGGGATGGCGTCGTGCGGATCGGAGAAATAGGTCAGCGCCGACAGGATGTTCTGCCGTTCGGCGTCCGAAATGCCCCAGTGGGTGTCATGCACCATGGCGATCAGCGTACCGAGGCGCTTCATGCGCGAGGACACGAATTCCGGCACCCGGGTGGCCTGAGTATCGTCGAACAGCTTTTGCGCCGCATCGGTGATCTCGGCGGCAGACAGATCCTTGGCAGCGTCTTTGGCCCGACGCATGGCGTCCCGGAAATGCTCAAGATCCTCTTCAGACAGGTCGATCACGATTTGCATGGCGGCATCCTCGCTTCAGCTCGAAACAGAACAGGGAGACTATCGGGTGAGTAGATTGCGCGTCAATTTGAGAAGAGCGGGGAAAGGCAACAGGGAAACGGGGAACGCAGGAAGGGGCACGTGTCACGGAAACATGACTCGATTTCGCCTCACGTTTAGCCTGGATTCCGCCTGCGCAGGCAACGTGATTTCCCGTGCCCCGTGCCCCGTGCCCCGCCTTTCACGCCTCCACCACCACCGCACTGGGCGCCGCACTCGGCGCCCCACCCGCCCGTCGCCAGGAGGCCTTGAAGCGCTCACCGGCATCCTCGATCGCGGCGTAGACGGTGGGCAGAACCACCAGCGTGATCACGGTCGAGAACAACAAACCACCGGCGATGGCGCGTGCCATGGGGTAGTAAGCCGGGCCACCGCCACCGATGCCGACATCGCTGATGCACAGTGGCAGCAGGCCAAGGAAGGTGGCAGCCGGTGGTGATCAGGATCGGCCGCAGACGCTCCTTGCCGCCCAATACCAGCGCTTCGTCGCGCGCTGTAGCCCTGGCGCCGCAAGGTGTTGACGTGCTCGACCATGACGATGCCGTTGTTCACCACCACGCCGGTCAGGATCATGATGCCGATGAAGGCCATCACCGAGAAGGTGGTTTCCCAGATCAGGAAGGTCCAGTACACGCCGACCACGGCGTAGATGATCGAGACCAGGATCGCCACCGGATACAGCATCGACTCGAACAGCGCCGCCATCACCATGTAGATCAGCACGATCGACAGCAACAGCAGGAACAGCATCTCGTTGGCGGCGGCGGCATCGTCCTCGAAGCGCTGGCCCTTGTCATAGCCGTAGCCAGTGGGGAAGGGATAGTCCTTCAGTGCCGCCTCGATCGCCTCGTTGGCCTTGCCCATGTCGCCCTTGGGCTTCAAGTCCAGGGTGATGGTGGTGCTGGTCTTGCGGTTCTGCCGACCGATCGCGCGGGCGCTCGGCGACATGTCGACCGACACCAGCGCGGACAACGGCACCGATTCGCCGTCCGGTCGGGTCACGCGGATCTCCTTCAGCGTGTCCAGCGACATCTTGTCGGCGTCCTTGAAGCGCAGCCACACCGGGACCTCGGTGTCGCCCATGCGGAACTCGCGCAAGGGAACGCCGCGCATCGCCACCTGGATCAGGCGTCCGACCTGGGCCGGGTCGAAGCCGAGGTTGGCTGCGCGCTCCCGATCGACGCGCATCTGGATTTCCTGCTGCTGGTTGGCGTTGTCGACGCGCACGTCGGCGAACTCCGTGTGCTGCGCCAACAGACGCGACACGTCCTGCGCCACTTCGGTCAGCACCTCGGTCGAATCGCCGGTGATGTTGATGCTCAACGACGGCGTATCGCTGCCGCCACCGGCATTGCCACCGCCCGGCCCCATGCGCATGTCGACCACCGGTTTGCCGATCGCCAGCTTCGGCAGTCCCTCGCGCACCGCCTGCTTGATCTCTTCGACCGGACGCCGTGCCTCGTCGCCTTTCTTCAACTGCACGCGCGTCTGCATCGCGCCATCGCGTTCGGACATCCAGGCGTAGACCGACTCGATCTCGAACTCTTCCTTGTGCGACAGCAAGTAGGACTCGACCTGGCGCACCGCCTTTTCCATCTGGTCCAGCCGGTAATTGCCGTTGAGTTCGTAGCCGATCTGGAAATCACGATCGGCATCGCCGCCGAAGAAATCGGTTTTGACGAAAGTGATGGGGATCGCAATGCTGAACAGAATCAGCAGCAGACCGACGATCGACCAGCGTCGATGCGCCAGCGTCCACGCCAGAAAGCGCGCATAGCGCGTCTTCCAGCGCTCGACGATCTGCACCTGGGCGATGCCCTTGGGCGGCTCGATGCGCGCCGCCAGCATCGGAATGATGCTGACCGCGACGAACCACGACGCCAACAGCGCGACCGACATCGGCACCGCCACGTAGTAGAGGAAGACGCCGACCTGGGTGGTGCCGCCGAACACGTTCGGCAGGAACACGATGATGCTGCTCAAGGTGCCGGCGCTGACCGCCAGTTGCACCATGCGCGTGCCTTCGATGGCGGTGCCGATCTTGTCGTCGGGCCGCTTCTCGCGCTGTTGGTAGATGCTCTCGGTGACCACCACGGCGTTGTCGACCAGCATGCCGACGCCCAGCAGCAGGCCCATCATGGTCAGCACGTTCAGCGACAGGCCGATGAAGTACATGGCGCCCAGGCTGATCGCGATGCAGATCGGCACCGACACCGCCACCATCAGCGTGCTCGGCCAGTGGCGCAGGAAAAAGTACAGGATCAGCATCGACAGCACGATGCCTTCCCAACCGGACTTGACCAGTTCGCCGAGCGAAGACGTCACGCCCTCGCCCTGGTTGCCGACCATGTACAGCTCGATGCCGGCGAGCGCCCCGCTGGCCTCGATCTTGCGCACTTCGGCCATCACGCGCGTGCACACATCGACCAGATTGGCGCCGCGCTCGCGACGGATGTCCACGCCGACCGCATAGTTGCCGTTGAGGACGCGGCGGAAATCGATCTCGCGCTGTGCGTAGCGGACGTCGGCGATATCGCGCAGACGCACGCCAGCATCACCGACCACCAGATTGCCGTATTCCTCGATGCTGCGGATCTCGCCGATCGGCTGCACGCGATAGCGCAGCTCGCCGTCGTGGATCAGTCCCGCCGATGTGGAGAAATTGGCCGACGACAGGCGCATGTTCAGCGCGTTGAGATCGATGTTGTGTGCAGCGATCCGTTCGGGCAGCAGATCGATGCGCACCTCGTTCGGCTGCACACCCGACAGCTCGACCGCGGCGACACCGGGAATGCGTTCGAGCGGCCGCTTGATGCGGCGTTCGAGCAGATCGTAAGCATCCATCAGATTGGTGGTGGTGCTCGACAAGCGGATCTGCAGCACCGGCTCGTCGTTGGTCGAGAACTTCAATACCTGGATGCGCTGGATGTCGGCCGGCAGTTCGCCGCGCGCCGCATCGACGCGTTCGCGCACCTCCGACAGCTTGACCTTGATGTTGCGATTCCAGTCGAACACCAGGAAGAAGGTGGCGCCGTTCTCGTCGGCGTTGGCGAACATGTTGTCGATGCCGGAGATGGTCGCCAGTGATTCCTCCAGCGGCCGCACGATCTCGCGCTCGACTTCCTTCGGCGTGGCACCCGGGTATGGCACCTGCACCAGGATGAACGGCGCATCCAGTTCCGGGAAGAACTCGAGCTTGAGCATCCGCGCACTGAGCAGGCCGAACACCACGCAGCTGATGAACAGCATGATCGTGGTGACCGGGCGCTTGAGGGCGATCTCGGCGAGGGTCATGGCGGGCTCCGAACGGCTCGGGGCGCGCGGCCACCGAAGTCGCGGGCGGGGCCGGGGCATTTGGACGCAAAGGGCGGAAAAGCACGTGAAGGGAGCAAAGGAGCGCTCTCCCGCGCCCTTGCCCTTGCCCCCCTCTGCGCGTACCCGCCCCTCAATGGCCCTGGCGAGCCTGCCCCTGCCCCTGCCCCGGCCCGCTTTCCGCCGAGATCCTCACGCCCCCACCTCCGCGCCTTCCAGCGTGCGCGTCTGCTTGAAGGTGCTGCGGCGGTCGACGGTGTCGTAAAGCACCGGGATCACCACCAGGGTCAGCATGGTGGAGAAGATCAGGCCGCCGATCACGGTGATCGCCAGCGGCTGGCGCAGTTCGGCGCCGTCGCCGATGCCCAGCGCCATCGGCAGGAAGCCGAACAGCGTGGTGATCGTGGTCATGATGATCGGGCGCAGGCGCGTGCGCGCGCCCTCGGCCAGCGCCTGGCGTTTCTCCATGCCATGTGAACGCAACTGGTTGACCCGGTCGATCAGCACGATGGCATTACTGACGACGATGCCGACCAGCATGATCAAGCCGATGAACACGATGATGCTGAGCGTGGTCCCGGTGATCCACAGGCTGAAGATCGCACCGACCAGCGCCAGCGGAATGGTGAACAGGATCAGGAAGGGATGCAGCAGCGACTCGAACTGCGAGGCCATGACCAGATAGACCATGAACACCGCCAGCCCCAGTGCCATCAGCAGGGATTTGAACGAGGCGTCCAGATCCTCGCTCTGGCCGGCCACACGTGCCTGGGTGCCCGGCGGCAGCACGCCGGCGTCGACGATCTCCTGCGCGACTTTGACCGCGGAGCCCAAGTCGCCGCGCAGACTGGCGGAGATCACGGCGACGCGCTCCTGATCGATGCGGCGGATTTCCGCCGGACCTTCGGTGATCTCGACGCGTGCAACCGCATCCAGCGGCACCGGGCTCGGGCTGCCGGGATTGATGATCAGGCGGCGCACCGCCTCCACCGAATCGCGGTCGACCTCGCTGGCGCGCACCAGCACGTCGATCTTGCGGTCGCGCAGGCTGTAGCGCGTGGCCACTTCGCCGCGCACCTTGCGCACCACCTGATCGGCCACCTGGCGCGTGCTCAAGCCCAGCGACGAAATCTTCTCCTGGTCGAAATAGATGCGCACTTCTGGCGCACCCTGCTCCTGCGAGTTCTTGACGTCGGCAAAGATGGCTTCGGCGCGCATCGAGGTGGTGATGCGCTCACTGGCCTGCTTGAGCTGATCGAGGTCGTAGCCGCTGATTTCGATCTCCAGGGGAGTATCGAAGCTGAACAGCTGCGGCCGCGAGAACTTGGCTTCGGTTCCCGCCAGCACGTTGGTATAGCTGCGCAGGGCTTCGACAATGCGCGGCTCGTCGCTGCGCGGCGTATGCGGTGCCAGCGTCACCAGCAGCTTGCCGATGTTCTCGCCGGATTCGGTGGGGTTGGCATCCAGGCGCGCGCCGGTGCCGGCGGTGGCGAACATGTGTTCGACACCATCGACACCCTTGCCGTGCTCCTGCAAGCCCGCGACCAGAATGTCGGTGCGCGCCAGCGGCGTACCCACCGGCAACTTCAGGTCGACCTGCAGCCGACCTTGCGCAAACTCGGGAATCAATTCGACGCCCAGTTGCGGTACCAGCGACAGCGCCGCGACCAGCGACAGGGCCGCAACGCCGAGGATGATTCCCGGATGCCTGAGCGACCACGGCAACAAGCGGTCGTAGACGCGCAGCGAGTAATCGAAGAATCCCATGGTGCCGCGCGCCAGTGGGTTCAGGGCGATGCCGAGCAGCCGGCCGAGCACCCTGAATACGCGGCGCACGGCGACCATCAGCAGATAGAAGGTCCAGCGCAACACGAAGATCACGCCGCGCCAAAGCCCCAGCACCGCCCACAGCGGCAACAGCAGGAAGCGGCCGCGATCCAGCCGCGGCCGATTGGTATTCAGCCAGTGCGGCGGCTCCGTCGACGGCTGCGGATGCTCGTAGCTCATCGTGGTCCGCCCTTCGCCCAAGCTGGCAAGCATCGGGATCAAGGTCACCGCGACGAACAGCGAGATGATCATGGCGAAGGTCACCGTCAGCGCCTGGTCGCCGAACAACTGGCCGGCGATGCCCTCGACGAACACCAGCGGCAGGAACACCGCGATGTGGGTGAAGGTCGCCGCGGTGATCGCCATGCCGACTTCGCTGGTGCCCTTGACCGCCGCTTCGATGATGCCCATGCCCTGATCGCGCAATCGGCGCGTGTTTTCGAGCACGACGATGGCGTTGTCGACCACCATGCCGGTGGCCAGCGCGATGCCGCCGAGCGACATCACATTGAGGCCGATGCCGAACTGCTGCATGAAAAAGAAGGTGGCGATGATCGATACCGGCAGCGACAGGCCGATGACCAGCGTCGCCCAGGCTTCGCCAAGGAACAGGAAGATCACCAGAATCGACAGCAGGCCACCGATGACGGCGGCGTCGACGACTTCGCGGATCGAGCTCTTGATGAAGATCGACTGGTCATCGATGGTGGTCAGCTTGGCGCCTTCGGGCACCTCCTCCTTCAGCCGGTCCAGCGCCTTGACCACCGCTTCGGCCACGCTGACCGTGTTGGCGTCGCCTTCCTTGTAGATCGCGATCTCGACCGCTTCCTGGCCGTCGCTGCGGATGATCGCCTGACGCTCCTTGTAGCCCTGGGTTACCGTGGCGACATCTTTCAGCTTCACCGGCATGCCGCCGGCGGTCGACACCATCATTTCGCCCATGTCGCCCAGCGTGGCGAACTGATTGATGGTGCGCACCAGATAGCGCTGGCTGGCTTCGTCCAGGCGGCCGCTGGAAATGTTGATGTTCTCCGAGCGCAAGCGCTCGATGATCGTGTTGACGTCGAGATTGAGCTGCTTCAGGCGACTCTGGTCGATTTCAACCTGGATCTCGTCTTCCAGGCCACCGGAGACCTTGACCGCGGCGACGCCTTCGATCGGCTCCAGACGCTTCTTCAGGTCCTCTTCGGCGTAGCGGCGCAGTTCGGTCAATGCCGCGATGCTCGAGCCGTCCTTTTCGCCGGTCGCCAGCGCCAGGCGCAATACCGGCTCGGTGGACGGATCGAAGCGCAGCAACAGCGGCTTCTTCACCTCCAGCGGCAGTTGCAGCAGTTCCAGCTTTTCGCGCACGTCCATGCTGGCCGTGTCCATGTCCGTGCCCCAGGAAAACTCCAGGATCACGTCGGACTGCCCGGTACGCGACACCGAGCGCAGGCGCTTCAGATTCTTGACCACGCCGAGCGTCTCTTCGAGCGGCTCGCTGATCAGGTTCTCGATCTCGGCCGGGGCGGCGCCGACGTATTCGGTGCGCACCGTCAGCGTCGGATAGGACAGGTCCGGCAGCAGATTGACCTTGAGTCGACTGAGGCCGATGAGACCGAACAGCACCAGGAGGATGGTGACCATCGCAATGGTGACGCGGCGTTCGGTTGAGAGGCGGATGATGTTCATGCGAGTACCTGGAAGTTCATCGGGTCCTGGGGCCGCTAGGCTCGATCAGGAGCGAAAACGGGGCAGGGGGCAGGGGGAATGGCATGCTGCTCACTCATGACGCAACGCTCGCCGGGTTCAAGAGCAGTCCCCTGGCGGCCCACGACAACGCTGGCCAGGGTCCCAAGGCGTTACCCCTGCCCCCTGCCCCCTGCCCAGCTTCTAACGAATCACTCAGCCGTCCTTGGCCACGGCCACCGGCGCTTCCGGGTTGATCACCTGGACCTTGGCGCCGTCGCGCAGCGCGGCTTGTCCGAGCGTGACCACCTTTTCGCCCTCGGCCAGCCCATCGACGATCTCGACCTGGCCGCCGTCGGCGTAACCCAGCGTGACCTTGCGGCGCTTGGCGATCTCGTCGGCGACGACGAACACCGCGGCATCCTTGTTGTCGCCCACCAACGCCGCACGCGGCACCACCAGTGCGTCGGCGCGCTGGTCGTAGACGATGCGCACGCGGCCAAACATGCCGGAGCGCAGTTTGCCGCTGTCGTCCTTGAACTGGGCGACCACACGGAAAGTGCCGGTCGCGGCATCGACCACTGGGCTGACCCGTGCGACGCTGCCGGCAAACGCGACGTCCGGCAATGCATCGACCAGCATCTGCACCGGCTGGTCGGCCTTGATCAGGCGCATCTCGCGCTCCGGCACGTTGATCATCGCTTCCAGCGGATCGAAATCGTCGATCTTGAACAGCGGCTGGTTCAACTGGATCAGGTTGCCGACCTTGACGTTGCGCTTGCTGACCACGCCGCCGATCGGCGCGCGGATCTCGGTGTAGGACAACTCCAGCTTGGCGATGTCGTAGCTGGCGCGCTGGGTATCCAGGTCATAACGCGAGCGGTCGTAGACGTCCTGGCTGATCAGCTTGCGCTCGATCATTTCCTGCTGGCGCTTGAAATCGTTCTCCAGCTTGCGCAGGTTCGCCTCGCTCTGCTTCATGTTCAGGCGCTGCCGATCGGAATCGAGGCGCGCCAGCACCTGGCCGGCGCTGACCTTGTCGCCCTCCTCGACCATGATCTCCAGCACCACGCCACCGGTCTTGGGCACCACTTCGGCCTCGGCCTCGGCAACCAGGTTCGAAGTGCCCTGGAAAGCAGCGACTACCGCCGAGCGCGAGGCCGTGGCCACTTCGACCGGAACCTTGATCTGCTCGACCGGCTTGCCGTCCTTGTCGAGCGCTACGTCCTTGGTGTCCTTGGCGTCCTTGGCCTGCGCGCTCTGGTCGCCGTCCGCCTTTGCAGCATCGTCTTTGCTTCCCCCGCAGGCCGCGAGCGCAAGGCTCATCGCCAGAACCAGTGCAGTGAGGAAGGGACGGCGCTTGAATTCGATGTTCATCGGGTGGGCTCTGCTCAGGTGTGTTGGTACGCTATGACACTAGGTCGGCTTGTCGGCAGTCCCGGAAGTCATGCGTCCCGTGAAGGGAATGACGCCAGTATCGACAAAACCGTTGCATTCGACGCCGGCCACAAGGTCACAGGCATGGACCGGGCCAACGCCGCTCGGCATAATCCGCGGCCTTTGGCATCGCTTGCGCCGCCTCTGGCGCGGGCCCGGACCCGGGGATAGATGGATGAGGTCGATTACACTTGCAACACTGCTGGCCCTGGCTTTCTCGGCACCTGTCGTAGCCCAGACGCAAGCGAAGGGCGACGCTGAAGCTGGCAAGCGACTGGCTTACACCTGTACCGGCTGCCACGGCATCACCGGCTACAAGAATGCGTATCCGAACTACCATGTTCCGCGAATTTCTGGTCAGAACTACGAATATCTGGTGACGGCGCTGACCGCATACCAGGCAGGCACGCGCAAGCACCCGACGATGTCGGCACAGGCGCAGAGCCTGAATGAGCAGGACATCGCCAATGTCGCCGCTTATCTGTCCGCCACTCCGACGCCCTGAAGGCCCGCGCACATGACCTACCGCATCGTTTTTCTTGCTCTGGGCCTGCTGCTCGCCGCCAACGTCCACGCCGCCGGCAACGCCGCGGCCGGTGCGGAGAAATCCAAGCCCTGCCAGGCCTGCCACGGCGCAGACGGCAACGGCATCGGCAACCCGAAATATCCGATCCTGGCCGGGCAGTACCCGGACTACATGGCACAGGCGCTGAAGAGTTACCGTTCGGGTGAACGCGTCAACGTCATCATGCAGGGCATGGCAGCCCCCCTGAGCGATCAGGACATCGCCGATCTGACCGCCTATTTCGGCAGCCAGAAGTCGAAGCTGACGGATCTGGCCAGGGGCTGCCGCAACCCAACCGCGCAAGCCGCAAATTCTCCGTAACCGTACGGAGGAACTGCAGGAGCGCGCTTGCGCGCGATGCTGTTGCTCGCGGACCGCCTTTCACCCCGGCGGCCAATGCATCGGCACCGTCTGCCCGCCATCGCCGTTGGTGTTCATCACCAATCGATAGCCCGATTCGGCAATGCCGATCTCCTGCGCGTAGCGACGCGCCGCCAGTACCAATCGACCGACCAGCTCGGCGTGCCGGTCCTCCAGCTTGTCGGCGCTGGCGATCGGCTCTTTCGGGATGAACAGCACATGCACCGGCGCCTGCGGATGGACGTCCTTGAACGCCAGCAGGTGCTCGTCTTCAAAGACGATCTGGGCCGGGATTTCGCGGTTGATGATCTTGGAGAAGATGGTGGGCATTGAGCGCCAGGTGAGTTGAGTGAAGTGGTGAACGTTAGTGAGTAACAGCGAGCTGGATCACACGTTGCACCTTCAGGCGGCGCCCGCTCAGAAACGCATGCGCCAAGGTCGTGCGGTCGATGTATTCGAGTTCGCCGCCGACCGGGACGCCGTGGGCGATGCGGCTGGGCGTGATGCCGGCGGCGTGGGCGATCTGCGCGAGGTAGTGGGCGGTGGCTTCACCCTCGACAGTCGGGTTGGTGGCAACGATCAGTTCGCGCACCTGGCCCTCGGCCAGACGATCGGCCAGTCGATCGAGGCCAAGCTCCCTGGGGCCGCGTCCGTCCAGCGGCGACAAGCGCCCGTGCAGCACGAAATAGCGACCGCGATAGCCGGTGGCCTGCTCGACTGCGTACAGATCGGCCGGCGTTTCCACCACGCACAGCAACTGGTCGTCGCGCCCCGGGGATCGGCACAGGCTGCAGATCGGCTCTTCGCTGAAAGTGCGGCAACGGCTGCATTGGCCGATGCGCTCGGCAGCCGCCACCAGCTTTTCCGCCAGCCGGCGCGCGCCGATGCGATCGCGTTCGAGCAGATGAAAAGCCATCCGCTGCGCGGTCTTGGCGCCCACGCCGGGCAGACAGCGCAGCGCCTGCACCAGTTCGTCCAGCAAGGGGCTCATGGCGTCAGAACGGCAACTTGAATCCCGGCGGGAGATTCATGCCGCCGGTAACCTTGGCCATCCGCGACGACGACAACTCGGCGACCTTGTTGACTGCGTCGTTGATCGCTGCGGCCAGCAGGTCTTCGACCATTTCCGGATCGTCCTTGAGCAGGTTGGCGTCGATGCGCACCCGCCGCGCCTCATGGCGACCACTCATGGTCACGCTGACCATGCCACCGCCCGCGGAACCGACGACTTCGGCTGACTCCAGTTCCTTTTGTGCCTGCGCCATCTGCTTCTGCAGGTCTTCCTGCATCTTCTGTGCCTGTTGCAGGATATTGCCCAATCCACCACGCATGCTGCTCACTCCTGTTCAGTCAACTTGCAGCGAACCCGGCACGACGCGCGCAGCAAACTCGCTGCTGAGCGCCTGCAGGCCGGGATCCGCCATCAATTCCTGTTCGGCAATTGCCACGCGCTCGCTGCGCGCGCGCGAACTGCGCTCAGCCAGGGTTTCGCCAGCCAGCACCCGACTGACGATCTCCAATTGACAGTCCACACCGAGCACGGCGCGCAGCGCGTCTTCCATTCCCCGGCGCGCGAAAGGCGAGTTCAGGCTGTCCAGATTCGGCGCCAGCGCCAGCTTCCAGCGCGCGCCCTGCCCTTCGATCGGCTTCAACTGCGCTGCCAGTTCGCGCGACGGCCCGCGCAACTCGGCGCGTCCGACCAACGCAAACCACTCGCCCGCCGCACCCGATTCAACCGCGACCGGCGTCGGAGCGACGTGTACGTCGCGACCCGACGGCGCCGTCGCAGGAGCGACGTGTACGTCGCGACCCGCCGGCGACGCCGCAGGAGCGACGTGCACGTCGCGACCGCGCGCCACCGGCATGCCGCAGCAATCGGCTGCGGCTGCATGGCCGGCTGCGCCCGTGCCACTGGCGGCGCTGCCGGAACCGGCGCCCGCAGCGTCGGCGGCTTCGGCTGTTCGCCCTCACCCGAAGCCGGCTTGAACGCAATCAGGCGCAGGATCGCCATCTCGAACCCGGTACGGTGATCCGGCGCCAGATCCAGATCGCGCCGCGCCAGCAAGGTCAGTTGGTAGTACAACTGCACATCTTCCGGGGACAAGCCTTCCGCCAGCCGCACCAAAACCTCGTCATCAACCAATTCCGACTCGATGCCATCGCCGAGCACCTGACGCGCAGCGACGTCGTGCCACAGCACCAGCAGCTCCGACAGCAGGCCGGAATAGTCGACCGACAGCTCGCCGATGCGCTTGAGCTCGGTGCGCAGAACCGCACGATCGCCGGTCATCAGCGCTTCGCCCAGGGTGGCCAGCGCACGCCGATCGATGGTGCCGAGCATGCTCAGCACATCCTCGGTGCGCACCGCGCCGCTACCGAACGCGAGTGCCTGGTCGAGCAGGCTGAGGGCGTCGCGCAGACTGCCGTCGGCTGCACGCGCCAGCGCGGCCAATGCCGGCAACTCGTAGCTGACCTGCTCGGCGTCGAGAATGTGGCGCATCTGGGTGTCGATCTCGACCCGCTCCAGGCGCTTCAGGCTGAACTGCAGGCAGCGCGACAGCACGGTGACCGGCAGTTTCTGCGGATCGGTGGTCGCCAGCAGGAACTTCACATGCGGCGGCGGCTCTTCCAGCGTCTTCAGCAGCGCATTGAAGCTGTGCGTCGACAGCATGTGCACTTCGTCGATCAGGTAGACCTTGTAACGCCCGCGACTCGGCGCGTAGATCACGTTGTCGAGCAGTTCGCGGGTGTCATCGACCTTGGTGCGCGAAGCGGCATCGATCTCCAGAAGATCGACGAAGCGGCCGGCATCGATGTCCTTGCACGCCGAGCAGACGCCACAGGGCTCGGCGGTGACGCCGGTTTCGCAGTTGAGCGCCTTGGCCAGGATGCGCGCGATGGTGGTCTTGCCGACGCCGCGGGTGCCGGTGAACAGGAAGGCGTGATGCAAGCGACCGGTCACGATGCCGTTGACCAGCGCGCGCACCACATGCTGTTGGCCGACCAGTTCGGCAAAACGCCGTGGGCGCCACTTGCGCGCCAGGACTAGATAAAAAGGTGGTGGCCCCTGCCAGCCACACCCCGGCGCCCGCTCGAACCGCGACCGTTGCTCCCTTCCGGGCCTGGCGGGGTTGACGGCCTCACGACGCGGGGGGACCGACAAGGGCCACCGCAGAACTGTCGGCATTGGCATGCCGTTGAAATCAACCGGGGAGTGGCGGAGAGAGAGGGATTCGAACCCTCGAAGCGGGGTTTAACCGCTTACACACTTTCCAGGCGTGCTCCTTCAACCGCTCGGACACCTCTCCATCCGGCCCCGCGAACGACCAAGCGTCGGCGAGCCGGCGATCATAGCCGAGGGCGCGGTTGCGCTCAACCGGTCCGAACATGCAACGCCATGATTTTCAGAATTTGTGGCTATGGCCCGACCTTTGAGGGCAGGCGCACAGGGCACGAGGGCACGCCAAGCTCGCCGAAGCCAGTCCCTTGACGTGCCCTCGCCCGCGCCCCGTGCCTCCAGCGCCCCGTGCGCGAACAAGCGCACCGCAAGGCCTGGCGACCAAACTCTTCCAGAACCAAGCCGCAGCCTTGTTCGACGCACGATTGCGAAGGTGCATCGAAGCTCACCCCCGATCCGATACATCTCGACGCGTCCGTCGCGCGCGCCTGCGGCGGCCTGGCGTTCCTCGCTGTAGCGATCGCCACGACGGCCCCAGACGCCGGCAATCGCCGCGCGCAGCGCCGCATCATCGGCGTCGCCGCGCAGCAGGGATTTGAGGTCATGGCCGTGACGGCCGAACAGACAGGTGTACAGCTGGCCATCGGCCGACAATCTTGCGCGGGTGCAGTCGCCGCAAAACGGCTGGCTCACCGACGACACGAAACCGATCTCGCCACTGCCGTCGACAAAGCGGTAGCGCTCGGCAACCTCGCCGCGATATGCCGACTGCACCGGCTCCAGCGGATGCACCGCGGCAATGCGCGCCAGCAGTTCGCGCGAGGGTACAACCGAGGCGACCTGCCAGCGATTGCAGGTACCGACATCCATGTACTCGATGAAGCGCAGGATCTGACCGCTGCCGCGGAAATGTTCGACCAGTGGCAGGACTTCCGATTCATTGACGCCGCGCTGTACCACGCAGTTGATCTTGATCGGCTTCAGTCCGGACCGGTCCGCGTGGGCGATGCCTTCGAGAACTTCCCCCACGTGTCCGCGGCCGCCACTCATCGCCGCAAAGATGTCGGCGTCGAGCGCGTCCAGACTGACCGTGATCCGCTTGAGCCCTGCGGCCGCCAGCGCCGCCGCGTCGCGTTTGAGCAGCACGCCGTTGGTGGTCAATGCCAGGTCAGGCGCATGCGGCAATGCGGCCAGGGCGGCGACGATTTCCGGCAAGTCGCGGCGCAGCAGCGGTTCGCCGCCGGTCAGGCGCAGCTTGCGCACGCCGAGTTCCACGAACACGCCCGCCAGCCGGGCGATCTCGCCGGCGGTCAGGCGCTGAGCCGCGGCCAGAAAAGCGTGGTCGCGCGGGTAGCGATCTTCCGGCATGCAGTACGGGCAACGAAAGTTGCAGCGATCGATCACCGAGATGCGCAGATCCAGCATCGGCCGGCCCAGTCGATCACCGGGCGCGACGGCTTGCGTCGGCGTTGGCGAGTGGGCGCTCATGCGCGACTCCACGCCGACCAGTGCTCGTAGCGCGCGTCGTCATTGGGCTCGGGCAAGGAGAACACGGCGCCGGGTGTCGCCACCGGGAAGCCGGCCTCACGCATCGACTGCGCGGCCAGTTCGTCGGGATAGTGATAGAGCACCAGGCGCGAACGCACCGATGAGCCGTATTCACGCTCCAGATCGGCAAGACCGGTGTGCGAGGGATTGGCCACCGGCGCGCAGTCGTGGAAGATCTGCTCGCCATGGCGGCCATGCTGCTGCAACCACTCGGGAATCGGCCGGGTATCGCCGGTGTAGAGAAAACTGCCCGGCAGCGACACCCCGAATGCGGTTTCCGGCGCATGGTGGCGCACCGGGAACACCACGAAGCGCAGGCCGGCGTGCCAGAAGGCATCGCTGACCGGGATCAGCTGGAACACGTCCCAGAAATTGCGCCCGCCCTCGGCGACCCAGTTGGGAAAATCGGCAATCCGCCGCTGCAGCAAGGGCACCACGGTCGCCGGCACATAGAGCCGCGGCAAAGCCACATCGGCGACGAAAGCGAGACGGTAGAACCAGGCCTCCAGATCGCCGATGTGATCCAGGTGCGTGTGGGTGATGAAAGCCGCGAGCGGCAATGCGCCGTAGACATCGAAATAGCGGTCGAGCACGCCGATACCGACATCGACCAGCAACACGGGCGCCGCATCGCGTTCGAGCACCGCGCTGGAACTGCCCAGGGCGCTGGCCTGGGCGCTGCCGACGCCGAGAAAGCGCAACGACAGCTGGGCCGCCGCGATGCCAGCCTCATCCATGGACAGCCTCCGCGTGGGCTTGCAACAACCGCGCCCACCCCGCTCGGGCGTCCGGCGCATCGATGCGCTCGCCAAACAGCTTGCGCAGCGATCTATGCAAACGCGCCAGCACCGACTCGACCCAAACGCCCGCCGCGCGCCGGCGACCGCGATCCCAGTCGATCACCCAGACCCGGCGACGCTCGTCCAGCAGCAGATTGTGCGCATTCAGATCGGCATGTTCGAAGCCCTGGGCATGGATCTGCCCGAGCGTTGCGCCGATGGCGCCCCAATCGACCGCACTCCAGTCGGTCAAGGTCGCCAGCAGCGCCGACAGCATCCTCGCGGCATCGATGCGGCCCATCAGCAGATCGCCTGAATAGAAGGCGCCGCGACGCCGGACTTCCGCCGCCAGCGGCCGCGGAACCGGCAAACCGGACGCGACTGCGGCCGCGAGCAGCCGGAACTCGCGCATCGGTCGCGACTGGGGCGACACCGGTCCACACATAACTGTCCTGAGCACCGCGCCACCGCGCCGCCGCGCCGATAACGGCGCAACACCGCATCGCCAAAGTCCGCGTGCAGCGCGAAAGTGGCGCCACGACCGCGATCGAGCACGCTGCGCTGCGGCCAGTGTTCCGGCGTGAACCAGCCTGGCTGCGGCGCCGGCAGGCGCGCAGCGTCGTAGATGACGACGCGGTCGCCATCGGTCAGCATCTGCGCCTGGATCGGTTGCTCGATCACGATTGCCGAATTCTCCTCGTACTGACTACAGCATAGCCGTGAACTCTTCCCCAGACTTCCAGAGCGTCTGCCTGCTGCGCCTCTCGGCGCTCGGCGACGTCAGTCATGTGCTGCCGCTGATCCACGCCTGGCGCCAGCAGCAGCCGCAGACCCGCCTCAGCTGGATTCTCGGTGCCGGCGAGGCACAATTGCTGGCGGGCACCGCGGGTGTTGAACTGCTCAGTTACCGCAAGCGCGACGGCCTGGCGGGCATGCGTGCGCGCTGTGGCGGCAACTGGGCACGCGGCGCTTCGACGCTTTGCTGATGATGCAATTGGCACTGCGCGCCAACGTGCTCAGCCTCGGCGTGCACGCGCGGCGGCGCATCGGCTACGATCGGCTACGTTCACGCGAGGGCCACAGCTGGTTCATTCGCGAGCGCATCGCCGAGCATGGCTACAGCCACGTGCTGGAGACGCTGTGCCGCTTCGGCGAACCGCTTGGCGTGCGCGTGGATGAACTGGTCTGGCCATTTGTCATTCCCGACGAAGCGCATGAGTTTGCCGATCGCAGCTTGCCGCACGGCGTGCCCCTGCTTGGCATCAGCCCCTGCTCCAGTCACGCACTGCGTTCATGGTCGGCCGCCGGTTACGCCGAACTCGCGCGTCACGCGCACAAACGCCACGGCATGCAGGTGGTGCTGCTCGGCGGCCGCAGCGACAGCGAACGCGCGATGGCCGACGCCATTCTGGAACAGGCGCCCGACGCCCGCTGCCTGGATCTGGTCGGCAAGGACACCCTCAAGCAGATGCTGGCCTTGTTGTCCCGCATGAACGTGCTGGTGTCGCCCGACGCCGGCCCTACGCACCTGGCCAGCGCGCTGGGCGTGCCGGTGATCGGGCTGCACGCGGCGACCGATCCGCGCCGCAGCGGGCCCTATCGCAGCCTGCACTGGTGCGTGAACCGTTTCCCCGAGGTCGTCCGCCGCCAGCGCGGGCTGGAGCTCGATCAGGTGCGCTGGAGCACGCGCATCGAGTTTCCCGGCGTCATGGACATCATCGAGATCGACGAGGTGCTGGCCACGCTCGATCGATTGCTGGCGACGCCGGTCGAGCAACGGCTGGCGCCGGCGCCGGCGCACCAGTAGGAGCGGTACCTGGGGGCGTTCGTAGAGCATCGCGCGCAAGCGCACTCCTACAACCTCGCCGAGGGTCCCCGCCAGAGTGTAGGAGCGCGCTTGCGCGATGCTTCTGATCGCGGGATAAACCCGCTCCCACTGGCACTGCTTCAAGCAAGCTTTGGCGCATCCACGCCTTCGCGTTGGTAATTCGCGTAGGACTTTTCTTCGACCAGATCCGAACCCAGGCGCGCGTTCAAATCGCGCTTCAGGCGCGCGCGGACGTCGTTGGTGAAATACACCGCGCGGGCCAGTTCGATGAAGCCGGCGTCGAAGGTGCCGGCGGCTTCCTTGTCGCGGATATGGTCCTCGATGTCCCACAACTCGCCGTTGATCCGGCGCAGTTCAGCCCAGAGGTCCTCGATCGACTGTGCGCGCGAGGCCGGATGCGCCTGCCAGGTGGCCAGCAGCGCATCCAGTTCCTTTTGCACATTGGCGCGCTTGGCGGCATCGCCGATGCGCTGCGCCTTGATTTCGAGAATGCTGATCTTGTCGATCAGTTCGCCGTAAGACACCGGCACCAGCAATTGCGACATTGGGATTGCTCCAGAACAAAGGCCGCGGATGATACGGACAGGCGCGAGCTTGCGCCCAGGCCAGCTGGGCTCTCGCCGCCGATCTGATCGCGGGCCCGGCCCGCACTCACCGAACGCCCCATAAGTGATTGATTTTCTTGTGGGAGCGGATTTATTCCGCGAGAGCCCTCGCGGGATAGACCCGACCCCACAGGTTCGACGCGCGAATCGGCGCCATTTGCGCCAATCTGCAAACGAAGCGGCTCAGCCCTGCCGCGCACCCGCATACTCCGCGGCTACACGGCGCCAGCTGCCACGGAGCACGACCCATGATCAAGTTCAACGGCCTCTTGTCCGGGGTCGCCGCGGCAGCGTGGCTATCCCTTGCGGCACCGATGCCCGCGCATGCGGCCGCGGCCGCCGCTGCCACTTCCGCCGCGTCGACGCACACCGCGCGCATCGACCCGAGCGTCCTTGGCGCGCTCAGCGCAGCGCCG
This sequence comes from Rhodanobacteraceae bacterium, assembly GCA_016717705.1. Taxonomy (GTDB): domain Bacteria; phylum Pseudomonadota; class Gammaproteobacteria; order Xanthomonadales; family SZUA-5; genus JADKFD01. Next base: position 37,710 of record JADKFD010000038.1, read on the forward strand.
GCGGCGCGGACTACCGTCCTGATCAAGCTCTCGCAGCAGGCCGACCTGACTTCGGCCGCCAGGATCGAGGATTGGAACGCGCGCGGCTGGGCGGTCTACAACGCGCTCCGCGGCACGGCGCAAAACACCCAGGCCGAACTGATGACGCAGTTGCGGTCAGCGGAGGCCGCCGGCAATGCCAGCAAGATCGAGTCGTTCTGGATCGTCAACGTGATTTCGGTGGAAACCGATCTGGTGACAGTCGAATCGCTCGCCGCCTCGCCGCAAGTCGCCGCCATCCTGCCGGCGCTGAAGCTCGATCCGCCGGTCCTGATTCCAGCGGCGCCGGTCGCCGCACCCAACGCCATCGAATGGGGCGTGAGCAAGATCCGCGCGCCGGAAGTGTGGTCCACCTACGCCACCAGCGGCGCCGGCGTGGTCATCGCCAATGTCGACACCGGCGTGCAGTACAACCATCCGGCGCTGGTCGGTCAGTACCGCGGCAACCTGGGCGGCGGCAATTTCAACCACAACTACAACTGGTTCGACCCGACCGGCGCCAGCGCCGTGCCGGTCGACGGCAATGGCCATGGTACGCATACCATGGGCACCGAAGTGGGCACCGACGGCGGCAGCAATCAGATCGGTGTGGCGCCCGGCGCGCGCTGGATCGCCGCTTTCGGTTGCTGCCCGTCCAACCAGGCACTGCTTTCGGCGCAGCAGTTCATGCTGGCGCCGACCGATCTGGCCGGCAACAACCCCAACCCGGCCCTGCGCCCGCACGTACTCAACCAGTCCTGGGGTGGCCCGGGTGGCAGCGAGATCTTCGAGGATGTGATCGCCGCGCTGCGCGCGAGCGGCATCTTCCCGGCATTCTCGGCGGGCAACAACGGTAGCAGCGCGGCCGATGGTTGCGGTCGGATGGGCTCGCCTGGGGACAATCCCTCGGCATTCAGCGTCGGCGCCACCGATATCAATGACGCCATCGGCAGCTTCTCCTCGCGCGGCCCGAATCCGTTCACCGGACGCATCGGCCCTGAAGTCTCGGCCCCCGGCGTCAGCGTGCGCTCCAGCGTACCGACCAACGGTTATTCGAGCTTCAACGGCACCTCGATGGCGTCGCCGCACGTGGCCGGCGCAGTCGCCCTGCTGATCGCGGTCGAACCGCAGCTCGCCGGACAGATCGACCAGATCGAAGAACTGCTGCGCAAGACCGCAGCGCCGCTGACCAGCGCCCAGACCTGCGGCGGCGTGGCCGGCAGCCAGGTCCCCAACAATGTCTTCGGCTGGGGTCGCCTCGATGTCAAGGCCGCGGCCGATTTCATCTTCCATTCCGGCAATCTGCAGGGATCGGTCAGCGTTGACGGTACGCCCACCGGCGGCGTCGTGGTCAGCTTCACCCGACTGGGCAAGACCCTGACCACCACCACCGACTCCAAGGGCGACTACCGTGTGCTCGCTGGTGCCGGCAGCTATGCGATGAGCGCGAGCTATCGCGGCCAGACCGTCAACGCAGCTGCGGTAGTGGTCGCGCAGAACGCCACCACGCAACAGGACTTCGCCATCGGCGCGATCGCCACTTATCGCGTCAGCGGCACGGTCACCCAGCCCGGCGTGGTGCCGACGCCGGTCCCGGCGATGTTGATGATCGCCGGCCAGGACACACTGGCTCCGGTATGGGCGGATGCCAGCGGCGCCTACAGCATCGATGTACCGAGCGGCACCTACAATCTGCTGGCGATCCATCCGGGCTACCAGACGGTCACCCAGAGCGTCAGCGCGGGCGGCACGGTAAACATTCAGATGACGCCGCGCAGCAACTACCAGTGCCTGGACAACACCCAGCCGGGCGGCCCGACCTACGTCTGGACCGATGCCACCGCCGGCACTGCCTTTCCGCTCGATGACGATGCCAGCTCCAGCGCGATCACCCTGCCTGGCACCTTCACCTATTTCGGCAGCGACTTCACCACGGTACGCATCAATTCCAATGGCTTCCTGTATTTCGGCACGCCGACCTTCAGCACTGCGCACATGCTGCTGCCCTTCGAAGGCAACCCCAACAACGATGTGATGGCCCTGGGCGAGGACCTGAATCCGGCGCTCGGTGCGCAAGGCAACATCTACGCGCAGACGGTCGGCAATCGGCTGGTGGTGCAGTACCACCAGGTGCAGCACTGGGCGAACGGCTTCCCGGAAACCTTCCAGATCATCCTCGACACCGACAGCGACCAGATCACCTACCAGTACCACACGCTGAGCTGGCCCGACTTCACCTCGGTGGGCGTCGAGAACGCGAACGGCAGCGTCGGCCAGATGTACTCCTACCGCAACTCGGCCAATCTGGTCGGCGGTCGCGCCGTGCAGTTCACGCCGGCGGTCGGCGTCGGCGTCAACTGGGGCTGCGACCACGCCTATTCGCTGACCATCGCCGACGACGCCGATCCGGTGAGCCTGGGCGACACCATCACCTACCGCATGGACTGGAACCTGACCGGCTTCGGCGGCGCGCGCGGCACCACGCTGAGCGTGCCGCTGCCCGCCAAAACCAGTTTCGTCGATGCAGCAGGCGGAATCGAGCCGGTAGCCGACATACTGACCTTCGCCCTGGGCGACCAGCGCCCGGGGGCCCAGGGCAGCCTCTGGTTCCGGGTCACCGCCGATACGCCGGTCCTGATCAACGCCAGCGCGACCATCGGCGACAGCGACGGCGAAACGCGCAACGCCAGTCAGACCACGCTGGTGCGGCTGCCTTCGCCGATCGTGTTCCAGAACGGGTTCGAGGGCTTGTAGGCGACGCGGCGCGCTGATGCGGCGACAAACTCGGAGCAAAGCGACGTCGCGCGGCGCGCCTCAGCCGTCCCGCGGGATCCGCGGCACTGTGCCCGGGAGCGCTCTTGCGTGCAGCTTGCCCCGCCAGTCACGACGCCAGCTGCACCCGATTGCGACCACCCGCCTTGGCCAGATACAGCGCCTGATCCGCGCGTCGCAGCGCGTCATCCAGACGCCTGTCGTCGACGTGCAATCGGGCGACACCCACCGATACGGTGATGGTCAATTCGACACCATCGGCGTGGAACCGATCGGCTTGCACCCGTTCGCGCAAGCGCTCAGCCGCCGCCATTGCCTGCGCTGCGTCCACATGGTCGAACAAGGCCACGAACTCCTCGCCGCCCTGGCGCCCGCAGACCCCTGATCCGCGACAGGCGGCGTCGATGCGCGCCGCCACGTGCTTGAGCGCGGCATCGCCGACATCGTGGCCAAAGCGATCGTTGATCGACTTGAAATGGTCGATGTCGATGACGGCGACCGCCAATCGATCGCGGCGTTCGCCGGCCGACAAGATCATTGCCTCGCCGGCTGCCGCCAGCGTGCGCCGATTGGGCAGGCCGGTGAGATAGTCGGTACTCGCCGCCCGTTCCCATTGGCGTGTCAGGCGCTGCGAGCACAACAACAGAAAGGCGGTGGTTCCGATCACCGGCATGATCGCGGCGATCATCGGCGTGGCCAGATTCATCCAGTCGCGGTTGTCGAGCATGCTGTCCACCTGCGAACGCAGACCGTAGTGCAGCATGCGCGCGAGCATGAACAGCGCCACCATGCCGAAGATCCACGCCAGTACCTGCCGGCTCATGGCGCGCTCGCCCTGCCCGTACTTGCGCAGCGTCAGGACACAGCCGAACAGCAGCGCGACCCACGCCGCCGATGCCACCACCACGCGCGATGACAGATCCGGCGTCACCGCGGAAAACCAGTACACGCCAAGGGTTCCCAGCGCCACCGGCAGCAACGGAAGCCAACTGTCGGCCTGTCCATAGAACTGCCGCAGCGCTCGCCAGTAGGCGCCGACCCCGAGCATCAGCAGCGCATTGGCCAAGGGCAGCACCAGCCCCAGCGGCATCCAGTTCTGCAGCGCCAGCAGCACGCATCCCATCGCCTGCATCAGCGTGCCGACCCGCCAACTCACTGCCGCCGGCTGCAGCGTGGCCGGCATATCCCGGTGCATCAGCCCGAGCACGCCGCCGTTGAGCAACATCATCAGAACCGCAACCAGCAACGCGGTGAACGCATCCATGGGAGGATCACTCGAAGCCGTTGGCGAAAACCGCCTGGGGCCCGCCAGATCGAGGACGCTCACCGCGATCGGTATGGTGGTGAGGCCGACGGCGTTGACGAATATCGTGGCGTTGTCGTCGACGGTATCGGGATCGACCGCGGCCCGCACGCGCACCACCTGGGGGCGCGAGCCATCGAAGGGCGTGAAGCCGGCCGCGCCGCCGACCAGCACGTTCACGTCGGAGCGCTTCCCGCCCTGCCCCGAATTGGCTTTGTGCGGGTTATGCATGTCCTCCTCTATGCGAGCCTTGCCCGCGAGTTCCGCGTTGCCCAACGCCAGGCCCAACGCCACAGCAGTGCCAGTGGGAAGAACAACACCAGGATGGGCAGAAAGAATCCGGCGTATTCGGCCGCACCATCGATGCCATATTTGAAGTTCGACGCAAAAGTCTCCCATATCGCGGCGAAAGAAATTTCCGAGTCGTCTTCCCATCCCGCATTGCTGGCGAAATCGATCGTCAAGTGGTTGGTTTCGATGCGCCGCCGCTGTTGCGCAGCGTCCTGCGCCAGCGACTGCAAGCGCGAGTCGACCGCCGCCAGGTTTTCTGCCAGGGTGATCAGATCGGTCACCGCCAGATCCTTGCGCTCGCTGAATTCGAGCAGCTTCGCGCGCTGGCGCGTCAGCAGATCCTGACTGTCCGTCACCGCGGCGACCGCATCGGCCAGGTCCTCCGCCGACGTGCGCCGACTGGCGGCTTGAGATCCATCCGCGCCGAGCTTCACCAGCGCTTCGACGGCAGCAGGCACCACGCGCATCGCAATACTGCCGGTCGCCTGGCGCCCCGAGGTCGATTCCACCGCCAAGACGCTGCAAGCCCCGAAGCGCTCCTCGTTGCATGCGCTCTGCAGCGCCGAAATCCGCCCACCGATACTGTCCGGGTCCACTTCGAACTTGACCGAATGCGAGTACGCCAGAAAGCCGCCGGCCTTGGACGCCACGCCCGCTACATCCGCCGGCGCGGTGGTCACTGGCGCATTGACCGCCTTCTTGCACGACCCGAGTGCGCCGAGCAGCAAAACCGCGATCAGTACCTTCGAAAATGTGCGTGCTTTCAAGCGTTTGGCTCCGTTGGTTCGTCGCGCACCGAAGGCTGGTCCGCCAACGGACTGTAATTTCGCATTCGCAGAATTGCACAGAACGGCGACCATCTGGCTGGAAGGCCGCGGCGCCGTTGCGCTTCCGTTGGCTTGAAGTGCGGGGAAACAACCCGCTGGCTTTGCCCTGCGCAAGTCGCTCAGGTCCCCGCTGCACAATTCTTGTAGGATTGACCAATCGTAAATTGATGGGTTCCGCAATGAGCTTGTGGCACACAATCAGGGCGGGTGCCCAGGCGCTGCTGGCGGGCGCAAGCTTGCTGATGGCCAACGTCGGTCATGCGCAGAACGTGGCGATCGACGTCGTCAACTACGCCCGTACTGCGGCACCCACGGCGATCAATGCGATCGATCTGCGCCTCGACGGCGTACGTGTGGGCGCGGATCTCGAGTACCGCAAAGGACATGTGCTGGTCGTCCCCGCTGGCGTCAATGTGACATTGGACGTGACTCGCGCCGGTGCCGCGGAAGTCCTGGCAAGCATCACCGCCACACTGGAAGTGGGAAAGCGCTACCTGCTGCTGGTCAGCGGCGATGGCAGCGCCCAGGCATTCCGCGCGCGCCTCGAGGAGGAGCGCACCGACGGGCGCCGCTTTCGCTTCTTCAACGCGGCCGCAATGGCCGGCGACGCCAACACCACCCGCGTCGACCTCGAGGACGCCGACAGCGGAACCAAGGTCGATGCCGCTCATGGAGAGGTTTCCGCTGCGTTGCCGATCGCGCTCAACAACCAGACCCGGCTGCGCTTGCGTTCTCGGGTCTCCGGCAGTGTTCTGGTGGACCTGCGCCGCCGCGGTTACGCCGATCTGCGTCAGCCGGAGACCTTGCTCGTGCTCGTCGGGACGCCGGGAAATCTGACCGTCGACGAAGTCCAGATCCACGCCGTAATCATCGGCGTCACCGCGGATCTGCCAGCGCTGGCCCTGGGCGCCTTCGACCTGCAGTTCCTCAATGGCGGCGCCTATTCCGATCGCCCGGACCCGCTGATCTTCACCGCCTCTGGCGTGGCGTCGAGCGGCATGGTCGAGTACGGTGCGTTTTCGGCGGTCTTTCGCGTGCCCGCGCAGGGCACTTACCGCATCTGCGCCTATGTGCCGATCGGGGGCGCGCCCAACTCCGACTTTGGTGCCTGCGCCACACTCGACTTCAGCGGCGGCGAGCGCTACGTCGCCGTGGCCAAGTCGACGACGCCGAATACCTTCCCCGCACCGGGCGCCAATCTCGACCCGTTACCGTTCGCGATCTATCGGCTATCAACGGCAGCGGCCGGTTCCGCCGTAGTCCGCGTGCATTACGCCGCGGTGCCGCCGCGCCAGCGGAAGCCGTCTCGGTGCGGCGCGATGATGGCGGCAACCCGCGCGCCCTGCATGCGCCGACGACGACGTTCGCCGGCGGCCTGCTGGCATCAGGGCCGACACGGTAACGCTGCTCGACGGTCCACCCGTGCGCGTCGACTTCAGCTCAGCTCGAGAACGGCCGGCGCAATCTCGCCGACCTGGCGCCGATCACGCCGGCCGCAGGCAGCAGTATCGATGCGTTCTTCATCGGCGACGGCAAGGTCTATCCCTATCGCCTCGCAAACCTTGCCGGAATCGCCAATGAAGACGTGGTCGACATGGCCGTCAACGGTTTGTGGACCATCGACGAAGTCGCTCGAGGGCTTCAACTTCAATCCCTTGCCGGCGCAGGATCGATTGCTCGGCACCTGGTACAGTCATGGCGAAGGCAATCAGTCCTGGTATTTGCTCGACAGCTGCGACTCCGACCTGGGTGCGCTGGTGAGTGCCGGCGTCACCGCGTTCGACAATCACAGCGTGCGACTGCGCGCCTACACCAGCAGCGGCGGCCCGCAGGCGCGGGCGGTGATCGACAGCGGCAGCATCGACATCGAGTTCATCGATTGTTACCAGGCCCGCGCCATGGTCAACCTGATCGGCCAGCCGGCACGCACCCTGAACTTGCAGAATCA
>JADKFD010000039.1 GCA_016717705.1 Rhodanobacteraceae bacterium
AATGCGACGACGATGAAGCCGACAAATGCCGGCGTCATGCCGAAGGCCTCGGCGGCCTTCTGCACCGACTCGACGAAGATCTCGCTGATCAGCGCCACCAGCACGGTGACCCCGGCCAGCGTCGCCAGCGCCATGCCGATCGGCCACGGGGCGCCATGCTCGTCATCGGCGCCGTGCGCCGCACTGGCAAACAGTTCGCGATGGGTTTTCAGCGAAAACAGCATCCCGAGCGCATAGGCCACGATCAGCAACAGCGCCAGGCCCGCGCTCAGCGACTGCGTGAAATCGCTCCCGGCATGCGCGTCGACGTCGATCAGCACCGACGGCACCAGCAAAGCGATCGTGGCCAGGAACAACAGGCCGGCTTGCATGCGGGCACTGACACGATTGAACTCCTGGGTGTGGAACTTGAGGCCACCGAGCAGGAAGGAGGCACCGAGCATGAACAGCGTGTTGGTGACGATGGCGCCGGCGATCGATGCCTTGACCAGCAGGTACTGCCCGGCCTTCAGCGCGGTCAGCGCGATCACCAACTCGGTGAGGTTGCCGAGCGTGGCGTTGAGCAGGCCACCGGCGGCATCGCCGGTCTTCGCCGCGACCGCCTCGGTGGCGTGGCTGAGCAGCGCCGCCAGCGGCACAATGGCGAACACCGAGAGCACGAACAGCAGCGTGTGTGCCTCAGGCTTCAGGTGCTCGGCGACAAAGGCGATCGGCACGAAGGCCAGCAGCCAGAGCAGCGGGTTGTGGCGGATCTCGTGGAGTAGCAGTTTCATCTGATCCTCTTCTGGGCAGGAGTCGCGGTCGCCCCTGTCGGTGCGCTTGTTCGCGCATCGAACCTGTGGGAGCGGGTTTATCCCGCGAAAGCTCTCGCGGAGTAAATCCGCTCCCACATTAAAATCCATGACTTACGGCATGTTCGGTGAGAGTCCCGGTCGCCCCTGGCGGTGCGCTTATTCGCGCATCGAACTGGGGGTGGTACTCGCTCCGCTCGGGAGTAAAAAGGCGGTGAGCGCTGGGCCCTAGGCCATCGCCGCACTGGTGCTCGCTGCCCGCGTGGTGAGAGTTTGGCCTGGGCCTTGATCGGCTTCGATTCATTGATGGCCGACAGCGTCACTGCTGTCGCGACCTCGTGTGAGAGATTGAACTTCAGCCGAGGCCTGACCCAGCGCTCAATTCCCATGTTGGAGGAGCGTGCGATGAAGCGCAAGCAGGAACCCAGGCAGGTGTTGTCAGTGGTGTATCCGGACTCGGCGGGGGTCGATATCGGATCTCGCGAGCACTATGTGCGTGCCGGCTGATCGAGATGCGCAACCGATTCGGTCGTTGCCGCGTTCACCGAGGATCTGTCGGCGTTGGGGGGATTGGTTGAAGTCCTGCAAAATCCGTCAGGGTGGCGATGGAGGCGACCGGGGTTTACTGGATTCCGCTGTTCGAAGTGCTGGATCGACTCGGATTCGAGGTGATCCTGGTCAATGGACGGCAGACCAAGCGTGCCGCCGCGCGTAAGTCGGATGTGCTCGATTGCCAGTGGATCAGCAGATGATGATGTTCGGTCTGCTGTCGGGTTCGTTCCGGTACTGGCCGATGCGCTGTGCGCAGTCCGAGCGGTAGTGCGTTTGCGCGCGCGCCTGATCCGCGATGGTCAGCGCGCCGTGCAGCACATGGACAGGCGCTGGTGCAGATGAACGTGCAGTTGGGTCGATTGCTGGCCGATCTATCGGGCAAGAGCGGCCTGGCGATCATCCGCGCCATCGTGGCCGGCGAGCGCGATGGCGCGATGCTGGCGGCACTGTGCGACCGTCGCGTGCGGACCAGTCCTGAAGTGATCGCCAAGAGCCTGGTGGGCACGTGGCGGGACGAGCACCTGCTGGCGTTGAAGCAGGCGGTGGCGACGTACGATCTGGTCAGGCGCATATCGCCGAATGCGACGCCGAAATTGCGCAGGCGGTCGCCGCCCTGCAGCAACTGCCGGATCCACCGCCGGAGCCACGAACCAAGGCGCGCGCAGACCAAGCGCCATACGGCAGAACAGCAGGCGACATGCGCACAGCGCTGTTCCAGGCGATGGGCGTGGACCTGACGGCGATTCCGACCATCGAGGTCGACACGGCGCTGGTGATCTTCCACGAGGTCGGCCGGACCTCTCGCGCTTTCCACCTCAGAACACTTCTGCGCCTGGACGAACCTGGCGCCAGGAACGCGGATCAGTGGTGGCACGCGCCTGGGCCGTGCGCCGATGCCGGCGGTCAATCGTGTTTGGCGAGGCCTGAAGCGGGCAGCAGTGAATGCGCGCAACAGCGACACTTTCATTGGTACGGCGCACCGCGCACGACTGGCCCGAATGCCCAAAGCCTGCGCCATTAAAGCCACAGCGCATCAGCTGGCGCGACTGATCTACGCCATGCTCACTCAAGGAAAGGCCTACGTCGAATACGGCATCGACCGCTTCGAGTCGGAGCATCGCGACAAACAGCTACGCCAGCTGCGACGAAAGGCCGCGCAGTTCGGCTTTGTACTCACCGAAAAGGCTGCCTAAAAATGCAACATGATCATATACTTGGGTGATGTTTGGTGAGAGAGCGACGTGTACGTGCGACCCTGGATCTGCGGTCGCGACGTCCACGTCGCTCCTACGACAGCGCCATCTCGGGCACGTTCGCCGGCACTACGAGTTCCGCATCGGTGGCATCGACGACCTGTTGCACGGACACGCCCGGTGCCGTCTCCAGCAAGGTGGCGCGCCCGCCGGGAAAGCCGACCACCGCCAGTTCGGTCACCAGCAGATCGATCGTCCGTACCGAGGTCAGCGGCAGCGTGCATTGCCGGACCAGCTTCGACTTGCCCTTGGCGCTGTGCTGCATGGCGACGACCACCTTGCGCGCGCCGCACACGAGATCCATCGCACCGCCCATGCCGGGCACCATCTTGCCGGGAATCATCCAGTTGGCGAGTTTGCCGCTGGCATCGACCTGCAGGCCGCCGAGCACGGTCATGTCGACGTGGCCGCCGCGGATCAGCCCGAAGGACATGGCACTGTCGAAAGTGCAGGCGCCGGGAATCGCGCTGACCGGCTTGCCGCCGGCATCGGTGAGCCGCGGCTGCGCCATCGCTTCCTCGGGAATCGGCCCGGTGCCGATCAGGCCGTTTTCCGACTGGAAGAAAATGTGCGTGCCGGCGGGCACGTAGTTGGCGACCAGAGTGGGGATGCCTATACCCAGGTTGACGAGCATGCCGCTGCGAAGTTCCAGCGCGATGCGTTTGGCGATGATGGTCTGCGGATCCATGCTCATGTCCGGGCCACGAGGTAGTCGACGATGACAGCCGGCGTCATCACCTGATCCGGCGGGATCATTCCCACCGGCACGACGTGTTCGGCATCGACGATCACCGTGTCCGCGGCCATCGCGATCACCGGATTGAAGTTGCGCGCCGTCAGCGCGTACGTGAGGTTGCCGAGATAGTCGGCCAGAAAGGCCTGCAGCAGCGAGAAATCGGCGCGCAGCGGCCCAATTCCAGCAGGAACTCACGCCCATCGACCTCGATCTTGCGCTTGCCCTCCTCGACCACCGTGCCCACGCCGGTCGGCGTCAGGATGCCGCCCAGACCATGGCCGCCCGCGCGGATGCGCTCGATCAGCGTACCCTGCGGCACCAGTTCGACTTCGATTTCCCCAGCGATCATCTGCGCCTGCGTCTGCGGATTGAGTCCGATATGACTGGCGATCACCTTGCGCAGGCAGTGCGCGGTCACCAGTTTGCCGATGCCGCGTCCGGGCAGCGCGGTGTCGTTGGCGATCACCGTCAGGTCCTTCTTGCCCTGACGCACGATCTCGTCCATCAAGCGCTCGGGCGTGCCCACGCCCATGAATCCGCCGACCATCAGGCTGGCGCCGTCAGGGATGCGGTTGACTGCTTCTTCGACCGAAATGGTACGCATGCCGAGTCCTGTTCTCCGCCGCTATTGCGCAAGCCAGCCGCCGTCGACCGGCAAGGCGGCGCCGCGCATTTGCGCCGCAGCCGACGAGCACAGGAACACACAGACTGCTCCGATTTCCTCTGGAGTGGCGAAATCGCCCGACGGCTGTTTCTCGCCGAGCAGGGCGGACCTGGCTTGCTCGATGGTTTGTCCGTCGCGCTCGGCGCGGGCGTCGATCTGCTTTTGCACCAGCGGCGTCAGCACCCAGCCGGGGCAAACCGCGTTGCAGGTGATGCCGGTCTTCGCCGTTTCCAGCGCCACCGCCTTGGTCAGCCCGAGGATGCCGTGTTTGGCGGCCACGTAGGCGGACTTGTCGACCGAAGCCACCAGGCCATGCACGGATGCGATATTGATGATGCGGCCCCAGTTGCTGGCGCGCATGCCCGGCAGCGCCGCCTGGATGGCGTGAAAGGCGCTCGACAGATTGATGGCCAGGATTGCGTCCCAGCGCTCGGCGGGAAAAGTCTCGATTGGACTGGTGTGCTGGATGCCGGCGTTGTTGACCAGGATGTCGACCGCACCCAGTTGCTCCTGCGCGCTTGCGATCATCGCGTGGATCTGCTCGGGCCTGGACATGTCGGCAGCGTTGTAGTCAACCCGAATGCCGAACTCGGCTGCCAGTCCGGAACGCAGCTTTTCGATCTGATCGGCGTCGCCGAAGCCGTTGAGCACCAGGTTGGCGCCGGCCTCACCGAGTGCGCGGGCGATGCCCAGACCGATGCCGCTGGTCGATCCGGTGACGATTGCGGTCTTGCCTTTCAGCATGTCGACGAACTCCGATCAAAGCCTGGATATTGCCGGTTCAAGCGACCGCCGCGTCGGCTGCCGGCCAGATGCCTGGCGCGGCAATCCTCTGGGAGGGTGGCGCTCCGGCGCCGCGGTTGTGTCGCCCGGCACGGGTAGAAGCGGCCGCCGCGATGGCCCTGCTGCCATGGAGGATGCGCTGCTACCCGCCCAATTCGCAGTGGGACCAACGACCAACTGGGCGCACCGGGGCGACTCCCTATAATTCGAGCTGATCGACGGTCATTTGTGGGTCATTCTGCCACTAAGGCGGCGTCCCGATCCGCAACTATCCTCAGTGCAGGCTGGCCCGACGAGCGAGAGCGTTTGGACAAGGTCCAAAACCCACCCAGAGCAAGCGCTTCGAAATTGGTGGGTCCGGACCTTGTCCGGACGTTTTTCGCATCAGCGGATCGCGCGCCCCGAGGATTGGTTCAAATCAGGTGAGCTGTTGATGCCCGTCAAATCGAGTTCTCGCATTGCGCAGAGCGTGTTTCGATCGGCGGCGCCGACTCTAGTTCGGGGCGACACGCTCCAGTAACCCTGATTGCCGACACTACGGGTTTGCTGCCCCCAGTCCGTGCGCGCACCGGCGGGGCGACTGGCGAAACCGTTGATTCCCCCGATTCCAATAGATGGAGTAATTCATGACCGATATCAGCAAGCAGATCGACCGCAGCGCCAAGCTGTCCTCGAATATCGCCAAAGTCCTCGGACGCCGGGCGGAGAGCGCGCTCAAGGAATATCGTGCAGAGGTCGAGCGCATCGCCAAGGCGCAGCTCGAAGTCGCCCAGAAGCAATGGAGCAACCCGCTGCAGTTCTGGGCCGACGGCTATCGCTATGCAGTGGATTTCGCCCAGCGCAGCGTGCTGTTCCTCGACACCCTGCGTCAGCGCGGCAACCAGTTCATCGAACGCGAGAAGGCCGGGCACCCGCCGGTGCTGCATTTCGACTACGAGATGGTGCTCGACGCGCGCCAGTTCGAACGTCCGGTCAACTACGCGCTGGTGCGCATCACGCCGCCGAAAGGCGTGGTGGTCGACGACCAGCGCCGACCGTACATCATCATCGATCCGCGCGCCGGCCACGGCCCGGGCATCGGCGGCTTCAAGGACGATTCGCAGACTGGCGAGGCGCTGCGCGGCGGTCCTCCGGTCTATTTCGTGATCTTCTACCCGGAGGCCGAGGAGGGCCAGACGCTGCCGGATGGGTGCGCGGCCGAGCAGCAGTTCGTGCGCAAGGTGCGTCAACTGCACCCGGACAGCCCCAAGCCGGTGCTGGTCGGCAACTGCCAGGGCGGCTGGGCGGCGATGATGCTGGCGTCGGCCAGCCCCGACGACACCGGCCCGCTGCTGATCAACGGCGCGCCGATGTCCTACTGGGGCGGCGCCTGGAGCGAAGGCGAGGGCGACAACCCGATGCGCTACTCGGGCGGCCTGCTCGGCGGCACCTGGCTGTCGTCGTTGATGGCCGACCTCGGCAACGGCAAGTTCGACGGCGCCTGGCTGGTGCAGAACTTCGAGAGCCTTAACCCGGCCAACACGCTGTGGAGCAAGAGCTACAACCTGTTCGCCAACATCGACAAGGAAGCCCCGCGTTTCCTCGATTTCGAGCGCTGGTGGGGTGGCTTCTACCTGATGAACCGCGAAGAGATCGAGTGGATCACGCAGAACCTGTTCGTCGGCAACAAGCTCTGGTCGGGCGACGTCAAATCCAACACCGGCGCCGCCTTCGACCTGCGCCAGATCAAGCAGCCGATCGTTCTGTTCGCTTCGCTCGGCGACAACATCACGCCGCCGCAGCAGGCTTTCAACTGGGTCGCGGACCTGTACGGTTCGACCGAGGAAATCAAGACGCGCGGCCAGGTGATCGTTGGTCTGATGCACGAGGACGTCGGGCATCTGGGCATCTTTGTGTCCGGCAAGGTGGCGCAGAAGGAATACCGGCAGATCGTGTCGGTGCTGAAGTCGATCGAGGCCTTGCCGCCCGGTCTTTACGCGATGCGCATCAACGAATCCACGGGCAAGGACGGCAAGCCGGCATACGACGTCGAGTTCGAGGAACGGCGTCTGGAAGACGTGGTGGCGAAGCTCAACCGCTTCGAGCGCGCCGACGAGGGTCCGTTCAAGGCGGTCAACGCCGTATCCGAGTTCAATCAGCGGGCCTACGAACTGTTCGCGCGGCCGCTGGTGCAGATGCTCAGCAACGAGACCAGCGCGCAACTGCAGCGCGATTTCCACCCCCTGCGCGCCGACAAGTGGTCCATTTCCGATCGCAATCCCTTGCTGTGGTGGCTTCCGGGTCTGGCCGAATCGGTCAAGGCCAGGCGCGAAGCGGTCGGTCCCGAGCAGTCCTGGCGCGCTGCCGAGAAGCAGAACGGCGAGCTGATCGCGGCCACGCTCAACCTGTATCGCGATCTGCGCGACGCTGCCAGCGAGGCGCAGTTCTTCCAGCTTTACGGCAATCTGTTCGCGCTGACCATGGCCGACAAGGACGCGGAGAACGCGCAGCGGCGGGCGCGACCTGAGGACGCACGCGAGTTGCCGGTAGTGCGCGAGGCGCTGGCGTCGATCGCCGAAGGTGGTTACCCGGCGGCATTGGCGCGAACGGCAGAACTGCTGGAGCGCGATGGCGTGGCGATTCCCTTGTCGCGCATCCAGCTGAAAGCGGAATTGCTGGAGGAATACGCGGACCAGCTGCCGGAGCTGTCCGCCTTCGAATGGAAGAAGCTGCGCGGCGTGCAGGATGCCATCGTCGAATATGACCCGGAGGGTGCATTGGCCGCCTTGCCACGCTTGCTCGCCGATCCGGTCGATCGCCGTCGTTTCGTCGGGTTGCTCGATCGATTGGTGCGCGATCCGCGGGTGCAGGCCGAGCATCCGACCGACGAACAGAATGCCATGCTGGCGCGCATCCACGCGGTGCTCGCGGCCAAGCCGGCACGCAAGGCCAAGGTCGTGCAGGTCCGTCCGAAATCCGTACGCAAGTAACACCGGGAGTGTGCTCATGGAAGCCAACAACCACGTGAAATACCGCCAGCTGATTGCACGCTGCGCCGATCTGCCACCGACGCCGGTGGCAATTGCCCACCCCTGCGACGTGAGCTCGCTGACGGCGGCACTGGATGCGGCCAGGGAAGGCCTGATCCAGCCGATCCTGGTCGGCCCGCAAGAGCGCATTCGCGAAGTCGCCGCGGCCAACAACCTCGACATCAGTTCATTCGAGATCGTCGACGCCGAGCACAGCCACGACTCCGCGGCCAAGGCGGTGGCGCTGATCCGCGCCGGCCGCGCCGAAATCCTGATGAAGGGCAGCCTGCACACCGATGAGCTGATGGGTGCCGTGGTGCGCCGGGAAATCGGTCTGCGCACGTCCAGGCGCGTCAGCCATTGCTTCGTCATGGACGTGCCCAACCACGACACGCCGTTGATCATCACCGACGCTGCGGTGAACATCGCGCCGACGCTGGAGGACAAGGTCGACATCTGCCAGAACGCCATCGATCTGGCGCACGCACTCGGAAATCACGATGTGCGGGTCGCAATCCTGTCCGCCATGGAGACCTTGACCTCCAAGGTGCCGTCGACCATCGAGGCGGCCGCGCTGTGCAAGATGGCGGATCGCGGCCAGATCACCGGCGCACTGCTCGACGGCCCGCTGGCGCTGGACAACGCGATCAACATGGAAGCGGCGCAGATCAAGAAGATCAACTCGCCGGTTGCCGGCCGCGCCAATGTGCTGCTGGTGCCTGATCTGGAGGCCGGCAACATGCTGGCCAAGAGCCTGACCTTCCTCGCCGGCGCCGACGCCGCAGGTATCGTGCTCGGCGCGCGCGTGCCGATCATCCTGACCAGCCGCGCCGATTCGGTGCTGGCGCGCCTGGCCTCGTGCGCGGTGGCGGTGCTGGTGGCCAAGTATCGGCGCGACGCCGAAGCAGCGAAGGCAGGTTGAGCGCCATGACCGACGCGATACTGGTACTCAATGCGGGTTCGTCGAGCATCAAGTTCTCGGTCTTCGAGGCGCAGGGCGGCAAGCTCGAACCCGGCGTGCGCGGGCAGGCCGAAGGGCTCTATACCAAGCCGCGTTTCGTCGCCAAGAGCGCTGCTGGCGCGGTGGTCGCCGAGAAGTCGTGGGAGGAGGGCACAACGCTCGGCCATGTCGGCGGTGTTGCGCATATCGGCGGCTGGGTCAGCGAGCAGTTGGCGTCGAGCCGCCTGGTCGGCGTCGGGCATCGCGTCGTACACGGCGGCCTCGACTACAGCCAGCCGGTGCGCCTCGATGCATCCGTCGTGACCTCGCTGGAAAAGTACATTCCGCTGGCGCCGCTGCACCAGCCGCACAACCTGAAGCCGATCGAGCTGTTGCTGCAACGCCAGCCCGATCTGCCGCAGGTGGCGTGCTTCGATACCTCCTTCCATCGCAGCAATCCGGAGATCGCGCAGCGTTTCGCGTTGCCGGCGGAACTGCACGATGCCGGCGTGCGCCGCTATGGCTTCCACGGGTTGTCCTATGAATACATCGCTTCGGTATTGCCCAAGGTCGATGCACGGGCGGCCAGCGGGCGCACCGTGGTGTTGCATCTGGGCAATGGCTCCAGCATGTGCGCGCTGGCGGGCGGCAAGAGCGTGGCCAGCACCATGGGTTTCACCGCGGTCGAAGGCCTGATGATGGGCACGCGCTGCGGTGCCATCGATCCGGGCGTGATCCTGTACCTGATGGATCAGCGTGGCATGGATACGCGTGCGATCGAGAAACTGATCTACAACCAGTCCGGGCTGCTCGGCGTATCCGGCATCTCCAGCGACATGCGCGTGCTGCTCGGCCACGAAGACCCGCGCGCCGCGCTGGCGGTCGATCTGTTCCTGTACCGCATCCGTCGTGAGCTGGGTTCGCTGGTGGCGGCGCTGGGTGGCATCGATGCGCTGGTGTTCACCGCCGGCATCGGCGAAAACTCGGCGGTGGTGCGCGAGCGCGTGATCGCCGACGCCGCCTGGCTCGGCGTCAGCATCGACGCAGCCGCCAATGCAAGCGGCGGTCCGCGGATCAGCGCAGCGGACAGCAAGGTGTCGGCGTGGACGCTGCCAACCAACGAAGAGCTGATGATCGCCACGCACACCTGGCGACTGCTGCAGGGACGAGAGTCGTCATGACCACCGCGAAAAATCGCGTCCTCGCCGGCAAGAAAGCGCTGGTCGTCGGCATCTTCGATGGTGGTGCGCACATCATGGGGTGAGGGACGGCATGGCGGTTGCCGTCTCAGTCCGTGAACTTGGCTTCAATGTGGGAGCGGGTTCCGCCCGATGCCTTGTCCACGCGCGCGCGCCCCTCCTTAAGTCCACGGGTGGGGCGCGGCGCGATGCTGCTGACCGGTACCCACGCATGATCGAAAGGCTGCAGCAACTCAACTCCTGCATTGCTTTGGTGTTCGTCGTCAGCAGCATGCTGGCCATGGGTATGAGCCAGCGCCTTGCCGATGTGCTGGCAACGATGAAGAACCCTTGGGTCATCGCCTCGACGCTGCTGGTCAATTTCGTGTTCTCGCCGGCATTGGCACTCGGACTTTGCCGCCTGATCCCGCTGCAGAGCGCGCACGCGACCGGCCTGATCATCCTGGCCTGCGCCGCCGGTGCGCCGTTTCTGCCCAAGCTCGCCGAGCTCGCCGGCGGCAACCTGGCTTATTCGGTCGGATTGATGGTGTTGCAGATCGTGGGCAGCGTGCTGTTCATGCCTCTGGCGCTGCCGCTGCTGGTGCCCGGTCTGGAGGCGGATTCCTGGCGCATCGCCAAGCCGTTGTTGCTGACCATGCTGGTGCCGCTGGGAGTCGGTTTTGCCGTGCCCTGGTCCACGCCGCCTGGGTCGCTCAGCTTGCCGCGCCTGATCGGGCGCATCTCGAACCTGGCATTGGTGCTGGTCTGGTCCTGTCGGTCGGGCTCAACCTCAAGGCATGCCGGCATCTTCGGCAGCCTCGCCATCGCTGCCTTCCTGCTTTACGTCGGTGGGATGGTGGGTGTCGGTTACTTGCTCGGTGGTGCCGAGCCCAGCACCCGAAGCGTCTTCGCGCTCGGCGCCGGACAGCGCAACCTGGTCGCCGCGCTGGTCATTGCCGGCACCGGCTTCGACGACCCGGCGGTCGCCGTGATGGTGCTGATCGCGTCGCTGATTGCTCTGATGCTGCTGCTTGGAATCGCCAGGATGATGCGCAGCGGAACTGCCTAGGTGGCGCGGCCACCGTCCGCGGCTGAGGTAGCGCGGCCACCGCGCGCGGAGTGTAGCTCGCCGCGATACGGTCATTCGCGCGGACGGCCGCGGGGGCTTGCCGCAAGTCCGCGCCGGGCGTCGCGCGTAACAGCGGTCGGGCACCGGCGAAGCCCAAGGACGCGCGTGCCCGGCCTACGTCCGCGGCGTTGGTGTGGTGGCCACCGTCCGCGGCTGAGGTAGCGCGGCCACCGCGCGCGGAGTGTAGCTCGCCGCGATACGGTCATTCGCGCGGACGGCCGCGGGGGCTTGGCGCAAGTCCGCGCCGGGCGTCGCGCGTAACAGCGGTCCGGCACGGGCGAAGCCCAAGGACGCGCGTGCCCGGCCTACGTCCGCGGCGTTGGTGTGGTGGCCACCGTCCGCGGCTGAGGTAGCGCGGCCACCGCGTCCCGTTTTCGGGTACGCGCGCAGAGCTTCCCCTACAGCAGGATTTTGGCCAAACCGGCCAGCAGTTGCTCCAACGGCATGATGGTCAACAACAAGGGCGCCGCCGGCAGCAAGGTGGCCATCCCCAATTGGGTCACGTTGCGCAGGTTGAAGGGCAGGGGCTTCATTTCCTTCATGATGTTGTAACTATTGCCCAGATCGGCCAGCGACTGGATGTCGCCGCTGCCGATCAGTTGCTCGTCGACGGCTGCGCCGCCGCGCAGCCATTTGCGATCGAACTCGATGGCATAGCGATGCGCCAGCGCGCCGTACTCGCGCATGCCGGTGCGCCTGGCGGCGGCAAGCGCAGGCGAGAGCACCAGCAGCGGCCCAAGCACCGCGAACACCATCACCGCGACCAGCCCGCCCACCTCATACTTGAATTCAATCAGCGTGGCGCCGGCAAAGAACATGCGGTTGGCCATCAATCCGGCGAGCAGCGCACCTTGCGCGACCAGCACCGGCGCAAACGCCTGGCTGACCCCGCCGAGGAAGCCGAGGCCACCGGCGCGGTCCGGGTGCATCGGCATCAGGTTCAGTTGAATGCGCGACACCTGCCACAGGAAGCGCGCCCAGATGAACAGGCGGAAGTACCAGCGCAGCAGGATGAACTGGAAGATCGGCAGGCTCACCAAGCCCATCCACCAACCGGCCCACGTCGGCTGCATTGCGCCATCTTGCGTCGAGCCGTACCACGACGACGTGCCGAATCCGATTTGCGCGGGCATGACCACCAGCACGCCCACGCTGTAGACGAGAAGCAGCAGCAGCACTTCGGCGCTCACCGAGTTGCGCAGGCGCAGGGCCGCGGTCACGGCTGCGGTGAACTGCGCGCGCGTGGCCTCGGTGATCAATCCACTGGTGAGGAAATGGCCCACCACCGGCCGCATGCGCTGGTGCACGATCAACTCGGCCAGAATCAGGATCGGTAGCGCGATCAACAGGCGCACATGCATTTCGATGTCGTGGAGGAAATCCAGCTTGACGCTGTCGCCCCATAGATTCCCTTGCGCCAGCGACAGCAACAGCAAGGGCAGCCAGGTCAGCAGCACCGCCGCCAGAATCCGCCGCAGCACCACGGCCATCGCATCGCCACCGAGGTGCGCCTTGCGCCAGAGCTGATACAGCGGCCCGCCCAGCACCAGCGAGAAGTCCGGCGGATCCTGCAGCATCGCAGGCATGGATTCTCCGTTGTTCATGGCAGGCTCCGATTCATGGCCGGGCACACGCAGTCGCATCGTTGCCGAGGGTAACGGGCGCATGTTACGCGAGACGCCCGGCTGCTTTTGCCTTGCCCGCGGTCGCCGGCGCGATCAATCTAGACACCTGCGCTCCGCACGCCTCGGAGGCGTGATCATCGCTCAACCCGCGAGCCCGACCATGCTTGAAATCAAGTTCTTCGCACGCAACCTGTCGCACGGTGAGCGCCTGGGTGAGTTGCTGTTCGGCCTGATCATGACGCTGAGCTTCACGCTGACGGCCGGATTTGTGGTCGGCGAGGATGCCGCTGCCGTGAGCGAACTGCTGACCGCGACCATCGGCTGCAACATCGCCTGGGGCATCATCGATGGCGGCCTGATGATTGTCGGCCGCGCCTTCGATCGTGGTCGGTATGCGCGCATGGGACAGGCCATTCGTGCCGGCGCCAGCGAGCCCGAATCGCTGGCCATCGTCGCCGAAGAACTCGACGAAACCCTGGAGCCACTGGCGCCACCCGCCAGCCGGCAACAGCTCTACCGCGACGTGGTCGCCAGGGTCCGCGCCAACGCGCCGCAACGCCCGGGCATCCGTGGCGAGGACTGGCTCGCTGCGCTGGTGATGTTCGTCATGGTGTTCTTCGCCAGCCTGCCGGCGGCGCTGCCCTTCCTGTTCATCGACGAGCCCTGGCTGGCGCTGCGTTGCTCCAACGCCGTGCTGCTGGTGCTGCTGTTCGTCATCGGCTACCACTGGGCCGGCTACACCACGATCAATCCATGGCGTGCCGGGTTCAGCATGCTGCTGTTCGGCGGCTTGCTGGTGGCGGTGGCGGTGGCGCTGGGAGGATGACATGACGGGCATTCGTATCGAGGCGTTGATCGTTCACTATCAGCCGATCGTCGACCTCGACAGCGGCGCAGTGGTGGGTTTCGAGGCACTCAGTCGCGAACGCGCCGCAGATGGGTCTGTGCGCTCGGCGGGCGCGCTCATGGATGAGCTCGAACGCGATCCCGAGCAGCAATATGCGGTGATCCGGCGCGTTCTGGATTCCATTCGGCGCGAGATCGTGCCGATCTTCGAGGCGCGTCCCGCTTTCTACGTCAGCGTGAACATCCCTCCGGGCGCGCTGGGCAGCGGCCGGATTGGCCCGATGCTGGCCGAGATCGGACTCAATCCGTGGTTGTCGCGAATCGTGGTCGAGATCACCGAACGCCAGGCGCTGAGCGACCTCGGGCGCGGCGCGATCGATGCCGCGCGGGCGCTTGGCATTACCGTGGCGCTGGACGATTTTGGCACCGGACACAGCGGATTGTCGCAGTTCGTTGGACTCGATCTGGATGTGCTGAAAATCGATCGCAGCCTGTTGCTGCCGGTGCTCGCGAACCGCACAGCGGCACGCATGTTGCGCGGCATCGTGGGACTCGCTGCGGCGCTGCGCATGCGCACCATTGCCGAGGGCGTGGAAAGCTGGGAGCAGGCGTTTTTTCTGCGCGCGGCTGGCATCGATTACGGACAGGGATTCTTCTGGAGCCCGGCGGTACCCGCCAGCGAGATTGAGCAGTTGTTGAATCGGGGCTATGCCGACAGCTTGCAGCGGCGATGAATCCAGGCACGCTTCACCGTGTGGTTTCCACCGCTCCGAGTGCATTGCGGTGGGCTACCGATCCCCACCCACTTCAAAGGCAACCGGCGTTGCCCAGCCAGGGTGATAGACACCGCGCGCCACCATTTCGGCGCAACTCGAGTGCGTGGCGGTGGATTCCGCACGGAGAAGCGTGTGCGGGATCCACGCTACCCGGGAATACGCCTTACACGGGTTGGCAGCAGGCGTTGGCGTTGGCGGCTGACAAGAGCGCCGCTGAGGCCGATCGGCCGACGCGATCCACTGGCACCTCCCACCCACCCCGATCGGGCTCAGCGGCGCTCTTGATCTGAGCTCGACGAACGGCGCCGGTGAGCCCCGTGTGGATTCGATCGCGACCAGCGGAAGGGTCCGTGCGGGCCACACCGGCCTACCCGGCAAGGTGCCCAGAACGGCGACACGGGTTGTTCCTCGTTGCGATCAAGCGAATTTCAAAGCGAGCCGAGCTGCCGCAGACCGGCCCGCCCCTCTTCAGAACTTGTGCCCCACTTCGAGAAAGACGTTGTGAAAGCCGCCTTCGCGCGCGCCGATGCCGAACAGGATCGGGCCGACCCAGGAATCGAGGCCAATGTAGACGCTGCCGTTCAGATCGCCCTCGTCGAAGGCCATGTCGGAGCGATCCTGCCAGACATTGCCGTATTCGAGTGATCCGCCCAGCAGGGCGGGCATGCGCAGGACCTTGGCGATCTCGTAGGAGTAGCCCATCAGCAGCATGGCGTAGTTCTGGCCCACCAGTTCATTGGGTTGGTAGCCCGCCAGTCGCGTGTATCCGCCCAGACGATAGGCGCTCTCCAGCGGGGCCACGCCGGAAACAGTGACGTGATAGCGCCCGCCGAATTGCACCGCGTGCCGATCGAAGCGATACGCATACAGCGCGTCCAGATCGAACTGGTCGAAATCGACATCCGCGCCCAGCGATTCGCGGGAGAACAAGTAGTCGCTGCGCACGATGTAGCCTTCGCGCGGGAAATAGAAACTGTCGAGGCGATCGATCGCCGCTTCGACATGCGCTGCACCGATCTCGAAATCATAGTCTCCCAGGAGCGGATCGCCGACCAGAACCTCGGAATGGCCGGTGTAGCGGCGATAACCGACACCCAGGGCGCCGTAATTGCCGAATTCCCGTCCGAAGGAGAATTGCGCGCCGATCTGTCGCGCGGAAAACTCCGCGAATTTGTTGCCGTCGCCATCGAAGGCATTGAGCTTGCGGTCGAAATACACACCACGCGCGCCGAAGAAATACTTCCCCTCGAGGAAAATCGGGTGGTAGTACTCGCCCAGAAGCTGTGTTTCGTCGCCAATCTGGGCCAGCACGCGCACTTCATCGCCGGATTCATTGATCGGCGACATCAGCACGCCGAGGCGCAGGTTGAAATCGTAGCGCCCCTCGAAATCGCTGGACATCGACAGCCCGGCTTCCAGGTAGTTCGGCCCCTGACTCTTGCCGACCACATGCAGTTGCAGGCCGGTCTTGCCGTCTTCCTGGACCACTTCGTAGGTCGACAGGGACAGCGTGTTGGTGCCGAACAGCAGGTGCATCTGGCGCTCGACGTCGGCGGAATCGAGCGGCTGGCCCAGCGGGATGTTCAGTCGCGAGAGCACGATGTCGTCGCTGTAGCGGCTGCGATTGTCGATTTTGACGAACTCGATCACCGGCGGCGCGGTCAGTCGGCCGGTGCGCACCGAGCGATTCTGCGCATAAGCCTGCTCGGATATGCCCAGCTGCTGCAGTCGAGAGCGCACCACCTCCACGCCTTCCATGCCGATTGCCAGCGCCTCGACGCCTTTGGTGAAGTCGGCGGTGGCCACGCGCTCCCCGAGCGGCGGGCTGATCAGGATGTCATCGGGTCCGAGCGAAGCAATCGTCGCCTTGGTGTTGCCCACCGTGAGCAGGCCGACCAACTGCTCGGTGACGCCCAGCACGCTGGTGTCGGTGCCGATCTTGGTCAGCGGCGTGCCGACATCGACCGCGATGATGATGTCGGCGCCCATCGCGCGCGCCGCGGCTACGGGCAGATTGCTCGCCACGCCACCATCGACCAGCACCCGGTCGTTCATCACCACCGGCGGAAAAGCGCCCGGAATGGACATGCTGGCGCGCATCGCCAGCGCCAGGTCGCCGCCCTCGATGACCACCGCGCTGCCGTCGTTGATGTCGGCGGCTACCGCGCGGTAGGGAATCGGCAACTGGTCGAAATCCTCGATCGGGCTGACCGGCTCGATCAGCTTCTGGAAGGTCAGCATGATGCGCTCGCCAGCGAGGATGCCGGGCGCCAGCTGGATACCCTTCTTGCCGAAGCCGACACCGGGCTGGGAGACCACCAGTTCGTCGTCGCGCTTGCGCCGGTAGGAGCGTTCCGGCCGCTCCAGCTTGTCGTTGAACATCCTGTCCCAATCGAGCGTCAGGACCAGTTCCTGGATCTCGTCGACCGTCATCCCGGAGGCATACAGCGCGCCGACCAGCGAACCCATGCTGGTGCCGGCGATGCAGTCGATCGGGACCTTGAGTTCTTCCAGGGTGCGCAGCACGCTGATGTGGGCGATGCCGCGCGCACCGCCGCCGCCGAGGACCAGACCGATGCGCGGCCGGCCTTCGGGCAGCGCCGGGCGGGCGCGGCAGGCGGGTTGGGTGTCGTTGGCCGCGGACTGCGCGGGTGCGGCCAGACTGGTCAGCAGAGCGACGCCAGCGACAATCAGCGAAAGCCTGTGCTTCATAGTGGGTAACCAACCTTGGGCAGGACGAACGGACACCCGTCGGACTATAGGGCGACCGCCATGGCCTGAGATGACGGCCGCGTGTCAGATCAGCATTGCTACCGGTCCAAACTCGGCCAGGGACGCGGCCGGGCGTGCGGCTTTCGTTGCCCTTCAGCACACACCCCGACCATTCTTGCCGCTGCCTGAATCAGCGCCGCGCAGCACACTACTTGTTGAGCTTGCTGTCCTTGAAGTACTTGGTGCCCTTGATGGTGATTTCGGCCGACAGCCCGGAAGACGTGACTTGATACAGGCGCACGCCCGGCGACACCGATTGCGCCATGGTCATGGCCGAGCCGGAATCCTCGTACTTGGCAGCTGCAGTCGCCTCACCGGTGTATTCCCAGCCCTTGTTGATGAAATTGCTCATCGCCTGCTGGTCATCGAAGACGAAAATCAGGTCGAAGGTCTTGATGCCCAGGCCGGGACCGGCGGAGACCTCGGCAAACGCCATATACGTCTGCTTGCCGCCCTTGTCGACCGCCAGACCGCGTCCGGCGCCACCGCCGACCATGCCGATCTTCAGGCCGATCTTGCGAAACGTCGCATAGCCGGCCGCATTGGCGACTACGTCCTTGGCACTCGGGACGGTCTTGTACAGGTTCTGCAGCACCGCCTGCGACTGCTCGCGCACTTTTGCCTGCTTGGCGGCGGTGTCGGCACTTGCGGTCATCGAGACGGCGAGCAGCCCGCTGAGCAGGATGGCCCCCAGCAACTTCAGGATGGAGCGGATTGAACTCATGGGGAACTCCTTGCGAATGACGGATTACTGACAGCCTCGATAGTAGACAAAGCGCTCGCCCTGCGACTATGGGACCTTGGGTTTATCGGCGACAGGGCCGTGCACATGGGCGGACGCGCGGGTGCCTGGCGGTCGGCGCCAAAGTCAGTTCGCCGGCGCGAGGGGCCCACGCGCGGCTCGCGGCAGCCCGCGCGGCCGTCCGCGCGAATTCCGGTGTCGCGATATCCACCTTCATGCGCGCGGTGGCCGCGCTACCCAAGCCGCGCATTGCCGCGGTCTCGCCGGAGGGGTTCTTGCCGCGGATCAAGTTCAGGCGAATAGATCGCGCCTGGCAGTGCCCCGGTGCAGTCGACCGTGGACCAGCGGAATTCCGCAGCGCTCTCAGCCGTACTTGCGCTGATGCGTGCGCAGCGTTCCGGCGACCTTGGCCAGCGCCTTGCGCAGGCGCGTCTGGATCGGATCGCCGCGGTTGTCGGCGGCGGTCAGCGTGGCGGTGTGGGCGGCGCACAAGTTCTCGGCTTTGCTCCAGCGCTCGATCAGTTCCTCGGCCCAGCCGCGAAACTCCGCCGCCGCGCCGGCGCGCGTCTCCAGCGCGCGCGACAGCGTGGGATGAAAACTCAGCAGATCCGGCTTGCCGAGCAGGCGCGCGGCCAGCGGCAGGCGGATGTACATCAGGGTGTCGTCGACATGGATGGTCTGGCTTGCCTTGTGCAGCGCCAGCACCGACGCAAAGTGCACATTCTGGTCGGCGCTGACGAAATCGACGCCACGGGGCACCGAGAACTCCAAATCGGCGGCAAATCGGGCGTGCAGTTTCGCTTGCTCGGTGCGCAGCTTCTCCCAGGGCAGTTCCGGGAACTTGTCGTGGTGGCGCACGGTGCCGTAGAGCTTGGCCTTGGGGAAGCGCTGGTGCATGTCGCGCACATGCACGGTGTGGAAGGGATGCAGATTGAGAATCGCCTCGACATTCCTGGCGCCGCCGGTGATCGTCTCCAGCTCCTGCAACTGGCCTTCGCTCAGCGTGTAGGAGTCGAGAAAGACGAATTTGCCGTTGCCGCGCCGGACCAGCGAGATATGCGTGCCGATATCGACCAGGCCAGCAATCCGGAACGATCCACGCAGGTTCCAGAAGCCGTCGGCGATGCGGGTGATGCCGGTGCTCATCGGGTCAGGTCCGGGCTTGCATGGATGCCCATGTTAACTCGACCATTCCCGATGCGTCGGCGGCCGAGGGAATCGCGGCAAGCCCGTGCATTCGGCGTGCCGTGGTAGCGCGGCTCCGGCGCGCGCGGTGTTGGTTGGTGCGAATGGGTGATTCGCGCCGGCGCCGCGGGGACTTGCGGCAAGCCCGGCCGGGTGTCGCGCGTAACGGCAGCGGGGCGCGGGCAGGCCATGCGGACGCGCGTACCCGGCCTACGTTCGGCGTGTCGTGGCTTCGCGGTCGCGGGCCTTGCGGCAAGCCCGTGCCGGGTGTCGCGCGTAACGGCACCGCAGGCACCAGGGCCACACCCTGTTAGGCGCGCGTACCCGGCCTACGTGCCGCGGGCTCTGGTGTCGCGCTTAACGACACCCGGGCACGGGCGCAACATGAGGACGTGGCGACGCGGTCTACTTGCCGCGGGCCGCATCCAGCTGGCGCACAAAGATCTTGGCCCACTCGCTCAGAATCTTGCGCGCCTCTACCTCGTTCTCGCTGCCGGTGATGAAATGCGGGCTCAACGTTTCGCGAGCCTTGCCGCGATCGTAGGCGCGCACCAGAACCTCGCCGCTCCGGCGAATCGCGCAGTTCGGCGGTCATGACCATTTCGCCGGCCGAGACCGCGTAGGTGTCGGCGCGGGCGGCGCTGTGGACGTCCGGCTTGTTGATGTAGAGGTCGGCGATGGCTGCGGCAAATTCAAGCACGTCCTCGCCCTTGGTATCGACGACTTCATAGCCACCGGCCTTCAGCGCAGCCGTGAATTCCTCGCGCATGGCGCCGGCCAGCCGATCCTTGATCTTCTGCGCATCTTCGGCGCGCATCTTGAACCGGGTTCCTGGCAGCGGCGTCTTTTCCCAGTTCTTGTTGAAGGACACCGTGATCGAACCAATCATGATCTTGGTATAGCCATCCATGCTGGCGCCCGGGCGTCGATAGGTGACATCGATGCCCTTCACCTCGACTTTGTCCAGACCATCCGGGGTACTGGTTTCGACGGCGGCGAACGCCGAGCCGGCTGCACCGAGCGCGAAGACGCCGGCGATGAGGAATCGGAACATGGGAAGCCTCCTGTGGGTTCATTGGTGGTAAGACAATCGTGCGCAGCGTCCGCACCTCATGCAATGGGACGTAGGGCCCACCGACGTCCAGGCCATGATTGTTTCAGATTGTAAGGTGTGTATTCTGGAGTTCGATCAACCGCCACCGGATTCGACCATATGCAGCCGAAGCCCCCTTTGCGCGCTGCGCTGTTTGCTGTCGGGATTCTGCTCGGCCAAGCGTCAACCCACATCGCAGCAGCGCCCGCCTCAGTCAGTGGCGAGGGCGAGGACGTCCAGATGCTCAACGCGTACACCGATACCAATCCGGTGATTGCGGGTTCTCACCTGACTTACACGGCCCTGGCATTCAACAACGGCGCCGGACCCGTGACCAACCTGACGATCAGCTTGCCGATGCCCGCAGGCACCGGTCTGGTCTCCGTCCAGGGGCCGGGCGGCGCCACCTGTGATGCACCGGCGTTGGGCGCCAACGGAACTATCAGTTGCACCTGGCCAGTCACCTACGGCGGCATCATCAATTCCCGACTGCTCAGCGCAGTGGTCAGCGTGCCGCCGGCAACGCCCACCGGCACGCTGCTGTCCACCACCATCAGTGCGGCCGCGGATGAAGGCGATCCCAACACCGCCAACAACTCCTTGACCCTGGCGACCACGGTGCTTGCCGTTGGCGACCAGCATGTGTCGGTGCCCACCATGGGCGAAGGCGGTTTGATCCTGCTCAGCCTGGTCCTGGGAATGTCGGGCATGATGGTGGTCGGCCGCCGCCAGGTTTGATCACTGGTCCTGGCGCCGGAGGGCTTGCCTTCCGGCGCCATGTACGGTCGCTACCCCGAGCAGCAGCGTTCCCAGACGGAGGGATCGACCATGAAACAACTCACCCATGTCGCCACTGCCGCGTTGCTGGCCCTGGCCGGCAGCGCGCTTGCCGGCGAGCCGGTGGACACCGCCGCGCAATTGCTCGAGCGGATGGACCGCAACGTCGACGGCAAGATCAGCTTCGAGGAATATCGCAACGCGATGGTGCGGCGTTTCGATGCCATCGATGGCGACGGCGATGGCACGCTGGTGGCACAGGAGATTCCGCCGGAGTGGCTGGCCGGTGCGCAAGCGCGGGTGCCCGGTGGCAAGGTTTCGCGGGCGGAGTTCGGCGATTCCCTGCAGCCGGTCTTTGATCGTTTCGATGCCGACAAGGACGGTCAGCTCGATGTTGCCGAGATCGAAGCCTTTGCCGGCGCACGCAAGGCGCAAGAGGGGGCAGGGTCATGAAACGCGATCTGCTGATGATCTTGTTCCTGTTGGCCGCCTCCTTTGCTGCGCAGACTGCGGGCGCGGCCACCATTCGCTGCGAGTCCAAGGACGGCTCCTACCGCTCTTGTTCGGTGGATACCCGCAATGGCGTGCGTTTGTCGCGCCAGCTGAGTTCGCAGGGTTGCTGGCAGAACGACACCTGGGGCTATGACCGCAACCGCATCTGGGTGGATCGCGGCTGCCGCGCGGAATTCCAGATCGGTGCGGCTTCGCATTCATCCAATAACGACGATGCGGTCGCCGCGGCGTTGATCATCGGCTTGGTCGGTGCGGCGGTCATCGCCACCAGCACGACGATCACCACGATCGCAACGACGGCTACGGCAACGGCTATGGCAATCCCCGCAATACGCTGCGCTGCGAGTCCAGGGACAACCGCTTCCGCTATTGCAACCTGCCGTATCGCGGCCACGTCGAAGTCTATCGCCAGCTCAGCTCCAACCAGTGCGTGTATGGCCGCAGCTGGGGCCTGGAGCGCAATCGGATCTGGGTCAGTCACGGTTGCCGCGCAGACTTTGCGATCTATTGATCGGGTAGCTGCCGCTCCGGGAATCTTGCAGACACAAGGGCGGACGATGGACCTGATCCTGTGGCGCCACGCCGAAGCGGTGGAACTGGCCGAAGGGCAATCGGATCTGGAGCGTGAACTCACGCCGCGCGGTCGCAAGCAGGCCGCGCGCATCGCCGACTGGCTGGATGCACGGCTGCCGGGCCGCGTGCGCGTGTTGTGCAGTCCGGCGCGCCGTACCGTGCAGACCGCGAAGGAATTCGGGCGCAAGTTTCGCGTGTGCCCGGAACTGGGACCGGACGGCACCGAAGGCGAATTGCTCGCGCTGGCCGGCTGGCCCGATGCGCCGCGGCCGGTGCTGATCGTCGGCCACCAGCCGACGCTGGGGCAGACGCTGGCCAAGCTGCTGGGCATCGAAGCCGGCGAATGCCCGGTGCGCAAGGGTGCGGTCTGGTGGCTGCACAGCCGCCTGCGCGGTGGCGTGCTGCAGACCGTGGTGATCGCGGTGCAGGCGCCGGAGATGTTGTGATGGCGGATAGGGCGGCGTTCTTGTAGGAGCGACGCGCGCGTCGCGACCGGCAATCCCGACGTGCACGGGTCGCGACGCACGCGTCGCTCCTACACGGATGCTCGCGCTGTCGGGCGAGTGCGCGGACGCCTACCGGTCATCCGCCTTTGACACCACGCCAAGCCCGAAAAACTCGCGCAGCCACTGATTGCCGCCGGCCGGCCAGATGTGACCGGCGTTGTAGACGCCAAACACCAGCGGCGCGCCGCCGGCCTTGGGCGCGAGCAGCTTGCAGCAGTCCAGGTAATCGGTCGCGCGCTGCTCGCTCAGATTGTGGCGCGACAGCGCTTCGACGGTCTTCGCCCAGTCGCCCTGGTACTTGGGGTCTTCGCGCCGTCCGAACAGGTACATGAAGGGCTTCGGCGGCGCGTCGCTGGCGTATTCGGGCTGCAGCGCGCCGATCGCGGCAAACGCCGCGAACTGGGCGTTGCGCTGCGCATTGAGCAGGAACACGAAATGCCCGCCGTTGGAAAAGCCGGCGGCGAAAGTGTGCTCCGGCGCGGTCTGGTAACGCTCGCCCAACTCGGCGAGCAGCTGATCGGTCAGCTTGAGATCGCGATCGTCGTAGGTGCCGGCCTTGTATTGCCAGCCGCGCATCGGCGGCGTGGTGTCGATGGTCTCGCCGCGCGGATAGGCGACGATCACGTCCGGCCAGTCCTGGTGCAGCTTCACCGCATTGGCAAAGGCGACGCTGTCATCGCCGCGCCCGTGGTAGACGATCGCCAGTGGCGTGGTTCCGGAAGCGGGCTGATCCGGCGCGTACACCAGCACCTTGCGCTGCATGCCGTCGATGTCGAATTGCAGCGTGAAGCGTTTGGCGTCGGCTGGACTCCCCAGCAAAAAGGACAACAGGAGGATGCCCGAAGCTCGTGTGAGTGCGTGCACTGTGATTCGTCCGCTGGGTAGTAGGTCATGTTGCCTGCGCAGCAGGCTACGTGACAAAGGTGCAAGTCACGGCCCGCTGCGCGGCCAACGTGACCTGCCTTCGCATGATCATCACGGCGCCTGCGCCACCACCGACACCTGCACCCGATTGCTCGCCCCCTGCAGATCGCGCAACAGGGTGATCCACAGCTCGTTGCTGTCGCCGCGCAGCGA
Source organism: Rhodanobacteraceae bacterium (assembly GCA_016717705.1). Classification (GTDB taxonomy): domain Bacteria; phylum Pseudomonadota; class Gammaproteobacteria; order Xanthomonadales; family SZUA-5; genus JADKFD01. The sequence continues at coordinate 23,520 of JADKFD010000039.1, forward strand.
GGGCAGGTAGTCGGCGTCCTGCACCAGCAACTGGCCGTTGTAGCGCACGCTGGCGGGCAGCGGGCCGGTCCAGTTGCTGACGATCAGCAACGGTCGCTTGAGCATGCCGGCGGCAACTGACAGATTGGCATCGAGCTGGTTGCCGGCTGCGTCGAAGGCCCAGGCGGCGCGCACGTGGTTCCAGCCCGCCGGCGCGTAGGTCAGGTTGTCGGGTCGATTGACACCGGCCGGGCCGCTCGTGCGCACGCTGCCGATCAAGGTGCTCGCCGTGGTGGTCTGCACCGTCTCGACCTCGCTCACCTGCGCCGCGACCGGATCCAGCGAGTGGCGGTCGAGCACAATGAAGGTCGAATAGCTCTTGCGCGGCCAGCCGTTCGCCGTGGTGTTGGCCAGCGGGCCGCCCCAGAAGGCGCTGCCGTGGGTGAAGTAGTTCTGCTGGCCGAGCCAGCCGAAGTTGGCGCCCCAGGCCAGGCGCGTGTTGTTGGTGGCGCCACCGCCGCCGAGCGAGTAGTTGATCGACTGGTACGGCCAGTTGAAATCGCAGGGCATGCGGTAGTTGTTGCCGAACACGGTGCAGGCCAGGCCGCCGGCGCTGGTGGTGTTCCAGCGATTGGTGCCGAAATAGCCGCCGGCATCCTGCTGCACGATGGTCTGCGTCTGCACCGTGCCCATGGTGGCATCGACCGCGGTGGTCCACAGCTTCACGTAGGGCACCGTGTTCGCGACGTTCCAGGTCCAGTCGCTGCCAAGCGTCACCGGGGACGTGGTCGAGGCGAACTTGTAGCGGTCGCCCCAGCCGACCCCGGCGATCAGGCTGTGGGCGCCGGCGGTGGCGGCGCCATCGAACAGCATCTCGCCATAGGGCGCACGCGTGTCGTCTTCGAGCGCGTCGACCGGCACCGCATTGGGCAGCGCGCCGGTCAGATCCCAGGTCATCGACCACAGTGGATTGGAGCGCCCGTTGGCGATCACCCATTCGACCGTCACCGGCACCTGGTACTGGGTGTTGGGCGGATTGGCGCCGGTGCGCGAGTAGCGCGGATAGCGCTGGGTGAAGCGCAGGATGGCGTGGTGGCGACCGGCGAAGATGCTGCTGAACTGGCCGCTGAAGCCATGGCCGAGCGGCGAATCATCGGCGCCGATGCCGCTGGTGCCCTCGTTGCGATGGCTGACGATGTAGCCGAAGCCACCGGCAAAGCTGCCGGTCTGGCGCACGATGCGGGTGCCGCCGGGCACCTCATAGCGGTACTCCCAGAGTTCGCCGCCGCGCTGGCCCTGCGGACCGACCTGACCGTCGTTGCGCGCCAGCGCCGCCACGCGCGGCTGGTTGAGCGCATCGCGCCAGGTGTAGCGCTCGGTCTGCATGCCGCCGACCGCGACATTCGGCTCGATCAGCAGCAGCGGCACGCTGGGCGCCACGACGGCATTCTCGAAGCCGTTGGCGAAGATGGCGTTGCCGCCAGGGCCGGCCGGCGGCTCCAGGCTGACCGTGTCGACATACATGACCGGTTGCGACCCGGCGACATCGGATTGCAGGTCGATGCGATCGTAGCTGCCGTTGACGCTGAGCGGCGGCTGGGTCAGGTTGACCAGCACCTCGCGCCACTGGCCGGCGACGATGGCGCCGCCGCTGATGTAACTGTCGAGTTCGGCATTCGCCAGCGGCGTGCTGTTGCCGCCAGGGTCGGTGGTCTGGATGTAGATGCGTAATTGCTGGCCGCCGCCGGCGCCGCCGTGGACGAAGAAACGCACGATCGGATGGGTTGCGGTGTTGTAGTCGGTGCCGACATTGGCCATGCCGATGGCGTTGAAGTTGTTGCCGGTGAAGGCGATCGACGCCGCACCGGCCTGGGTCGGGGCGGCGTTGGCGAAGTCCGGCGCGGGTGCGCCGAAGGAGAAGTTCTGGAAGCCGTTCTGCAGGCTGTCGCTGTAGACGGCGACCGATTGCGCGGTCGCCGGACCAGCAAACGCCACCAGCAACACGGATGCCACGATCCACTTGCGCATGACGCTTGCTCCCAGTGCAAAAACCATCGACCGGCGTAGGTCACGTTGCCCGCAGAGCGGGCTACGTGACACTTGCGATACCACGTCACGTAGGCCGAAAAGCACGGCCAACGTGACCTACGCTCACCGCACGCCACGCGCCGCGCCACAGAATGACAGGTCGGCGTCAATTGTGGGTCGCCGCAGGTCTGCTTCAGCCGTCGGCGGCGATCTCCCGTGCCGCGCGCAGACCGGTCAGGTAGGCGCCATGGGTCGTCGCGAAGTACTTGCGGCTGGTCGCCTCACCGGCAAAGTACACGCGGCCGTCGATGCTGGCCGCCAGCTCTTCGCGGACTTTCGGGTCGGCGCCGACGGCGTTGAATGAATACGAGCCCAGCGCGAAGGGATCGGATGCCCAGCGCGTGATCTGCTGACCGAGCGGATCGGGACTGTCGTTTCCGTAAATTCCGCGCAGCGCGCGCATGGCGCCGGCCACGATCTCGGCATCGCTCGACGACTCGATCTGCCGCCCGAAGTCGGCGGCATTGAATCCGAGCAGCACCGGCTTGCCGGTCGCGCGCGCGAAGCTCACCCATTCGGTCCACTCGCCGCGACGCTCGGGCACGCGCTCGATCCAGTCGACTTCCTTGGGCCAGAAAGTGTGCGGGAAGCGCAGGAAGCACTTGTTGAGCACGCCCATGCGCAGCGCCTCGATGGCGCGACGCTTGGGCGCCGGCAGGCGTGGCGAGAACTCGATCGCGCCGGACTTGAGCACGCCGAGCGGTACGCTGACGATGACGCGGTCGGCGCGCAGGGTCTGTTTTTCCGTGGCGACGCGTACTCCGGCATCGTCCCAGGCGATGCGCTGAACCACCTGGCCGAGACGGATGGGCAAGCCCTGGGCCAGATGCTCCGGTATCGCGCCGAAACCATCCGGAAAGATGATGTCGTCGCCGTCGAAGCTGCCGTCGTCGTCCCACCACCAGCTCGACATTTCGCGTGTGCTGCCGGCGTACTCATGTTCGTAGATGCTGTTGAGCAACAGCTCGGCCAGGCTGCGGTCGCTGGCGCTGAGCGAATCCCAGTCGAGGCCGGCTTCAGCCGCGACCTGCAGTGACTGGTCGGTCTCACCTCGCTGCGCTGCGGCGAGTACGCTTTCGATGCGCTGGCGCAGTTGCTCGATGCGGCGCTCTTCGGCCGCGCTGAAGGGCTTGCCCGAGCGCCCATAGCCGATGCTCTTGTCATAGCTGGTCGCCACCGTGCGCAGGCCGATCTCGCGCGTCAGTTTGCCCAGCGGACTTTCGAAAAAGCCGTTGATCCAGCTGGCGCCCAGGTCCATCGGCGCGTCCTTCCAGGCGCGGCTGGTGTGGATGCGCCCGCCGATGCGCTCGCGCGCTTCGAGCACCTCCACCGCATGCCCGGCGCGCTGCAACGCGTGCGCCGCCGCCAGCCCGGCAATGCCGGCGCCGATGACCAGGATCTTCTGCGGTCGCGAGGCCTGCGCCAAAGGCAGGCGGCTGGCCAGCAGCAGTCCGATGAGCTTCAGCCATGCGCGTCGTTGCATGCCACCGCCTTTGCCGGAGACCGATCTCCGAGGCACG
>JADKFD010000040.1 GCA_016717705.1 Rhodanobacteraceae bacterium
CGCCAGTTCGCCTTGCACCTTCCAGTCGCTGTCCGGAACAAAAGCCATCAGTTCGCCGAGTGGCAAGGCATCGATGTTGATGTCGAGGCGCGTGGCTGTGCCTGAATAGTCGACGCCGGCACACACGCTGGCTGCCGCGACATTGAGGCAGGCCGGTGCCAGGGTGAAGCGTTCGCCGTCCCAACTGAGCGCCGCGGTGTCCGCCAGCGTCCAGTCAGCGCCGACCTTTGGCGTCATCTGCAGGCTTTCGAGCGTGCCCTGACCACGCCGGGTTGTTCCGGCTGCCGGCGATGCCGGCTTCGACATGCCCACGCGCTTCCTCGGCGTCGAGTTGCAGTCGATGCGCGGCGGCAGTGCCCGAGCCCATCAGAGTGCAGAGTACTGAAGCTGGCACCTTTGACTTCAAGCGCTTCGGCGGCCAGATCGAGCTCCCATCCCGCCCGTTTGTCGATGCGCAGCGTGGCGGCGCGGATGCCCTCACCCTCCATCACCAGGCCTGCTATCTGCAACTGCAAGGCGGTGTCGACGATGTCGGCATGCAATCGCGCGTCGATGCGACCGTCGATCTGAGCTTGCCAGGGACCGACCAGCCCGAGGCTGAAATCGGTCAATTGCAGTTGCAGCTCGTCGGTCGCCGCAATGGCCACAGCGACCTTGCTGGTGCCCCACTGCAGATCGAGTTGTCCACCATCCGGATGCGCGTCGACGCCGTTGAACGCGCCACTCGCGCTGATCGGTGCCGCGCGCAGCTCGCCGCTCAACTGCGCAATCGCCAGCGACCAGGTGGTCTGGTCGCCGACTTTGGCGTCGAGGCGCGCGCTGGCGTTGATGCTGCCCGGCCAGGGCGGCGCCAGCATCGCCGGATCGAGCGCGCTGGCATCCAGGTTGAAGCCGAGCGTGGTCTGCTCACCCAGGCCCACCTCGCCATCGAACTTGAGCAGGCTCGGCCCAGGCCGATCTGCGACGGGCCGACCAGAATGCGTTGGTCCTTGCCGCTGGCGCTCAACTTCAGCGGACCGTTGGGCTCACCGCGGCTCCAGCTGCCGTCGAACTCGGCCTGCCATTCGACCACGTGGCCGGTCAGCGCCAGCGTGCCGGTGACCCGCGGCGGTAGCGAATCGAGCTCGCCACGCCAGTCGCCGAGCCAGAAGCGATCGAGACCGACCGCCAGCGTGCCCGCCGCGGCGTCCGGATTCAGCGGCCAGCGACCGGTCAAGGTCAGCTGCCCGACCTCAGCCGAACCGAGTTTGAGTGCATCGACGTGCAGCTGCTGGTCGATCACCTCAAGGCCGGTGACAGCGAGATCGAGCGAACGACCGTCGATCCCGATCGGACCGCTGACGCCGAGCTTGTTGTTGGTCCAGTCGAAGGCAAGGTCGAGATCGAGCTTGCCGATCGGGCCGTCGATGCCGAAGCTGGCCAGATCCAGCTGCGTGGCGCCGAGATGACCGGCGATGCCCGGCGCCTCCAGCGGACGTTCCAGGTTGGCGTCCAGGCGCAGTTCGCCGCCGCCTTCCAGCGCCATTTCCATGGCCAGCGCATCGAGATCGCCGGACAGCCGCAACTGGCCGCGATGCAACACTGCCGGCAAGCTCCATTCGCCCTCGGTGGCGATTTCCCCGGCCCAGCCGGTCGTGGTGTCGAGGGCAGCGCTGGCGCGCATCGACAGATCGCCCTGGCGCAGCGCCAGGCCGGCTATCGAAAGCTTGCCGGCGCGGATCGCGATTTCGCTGGCGCCGACCGAGAACACCAGCTTGTCGTCGCCACCGTAATCGAACTTGTTGTCCACCAGATCGATGTTCTGCAGCACCACGTCGAACGGCAGGTCGATGCGCCCGGGGCGCCCGGCGGCTGGCGCCGGTTCGTCTGCGGCATCCGGCAGCACGGTGTACTCGGCGCCGAGCAGGCGCAGCGCTTCCAGGCGCAGTTCGCCGCGCAACAAGGCGTACGGCCGCAGCCGCAGTTGCAATTGCCTTGCGGTGACGCGCAATTGCGGCAACTCGACGCGCGGCGCATCGATTTCGAAGCCGCCTGCGAGCGTGCCGCGCGCGGCGCTGTAGGTGATCTCTCCGTCCGCGACGCCGATGCCGGTCGCCAGCGCCCAGCGCAGACCGGACTCGCTATGCAGCAACCAGCCGCCCAGCGCCAGCACCAGCAGCAGCAAGGCCAGCGACAGGCCGATGAGCCAACGCAGCGTCCGCCTCATATCTCGGGACCAATGACGAGGTGCAGGCGCACCCCGCTGCCATCGCCGGCCACGGGCGTCGCCAGATCGACACGCACCAGCCCGACCGGCGAGCGCCAGCGCAGCCCGAGGCCGACACCCGCGGCCAGTTCGAAATCGCCGGCATCGAAGGCATTGCCGGCGTCGACGAAACCGGCCAGCCCGAAATCGCCGAACAGATGGCGTTCGTACTCGAAGGAACTGACCGCCAGATAGCGGCCGCCGTTGACCTCGCCGATGCTGTTGAGCGGACCGAGTTCCTGGAAACCGAACCCGCGCAGGCTGCGGTCGCCGCCGGCGAAGAAGCGGAGGTTAGGCGGCATCTTGTCGAAATCGTCGGTCCACAAGGCGCCCAGGGTCAGCCGCGCCACCCAGCGATTCATCTCGCCATGCGGTCGCAGCACCTTGGCTTCCGCGCGTGCGTAGGCAAACCCGGCATCGCCGAGGCCGGTCGGTGCAGCGCGCACATCGGCCACCACCGACCAACCCTGGGAAGGGTTGAGGAAATCATCCGCCTGACGCTTCATCCAGCGCACTTCGGGGTAATAGAGCGTGCTGTTGCCGGGCAGTTCGCCAACCTCGAAGTCGCCGCTCTGCGCCGCCAGCCCGTAGGCAAAGGTCCCCGCCTCGTTCTCGCGCCGGTAGCCCATCTGCAGGATGGTCAACTCTTCGACCGTGCTGACGGTGGTTTCGTCGCGATAGCTCAAGCCGACAATGAAGGATTTGCGGTCGGCCCCCTTCAGCGGAATCTGGTACTGGCCACCGAGCGACTGCAGGTTCTGGCTGATCTCGGCGCGGATATTGGCCTTGTGGCCGCGATCGTTGAGCCAGCGCCGATTGACGCCGCCGAGCACGCCGGCGCCGGTGTCGGTGCCGTAGGACACGCCGCCGGTGTAGATCGTGCGCTTGGCCGGCACCACCCGGACCAGAATCGGAATGGTGTGATCCACGGCCTGTTCCGGATCGACATCGATTTCGACTTCACTGAAATAGTCGCTTTCGAGCAAACGTGCCTGCAGCTTGAGCAACTCTTCCTGGCGAAAGTCGTCGCCGACCTGATACGGCAAGTAGTCGAGCAGCATCGCTTCCGGAAACTGCGCACCCTCGATGTGGGTTTCTCCGAGTTTGAAGCGCGGCCCCGACTCAAACTTGAGCTGCACCCGCGCGCTGTGTTCGGCCAGGCGCACGCCGATGCGCTTGGTCAGGATTTCGGCGCCGAGATAGCCGCGCTCGGCCAGCGCATCGGCGATTTTTGCCTTGCTTTCCTCGTAGATCCGGTGATCGAGAATGGCGCCGGGAGCCGGCGCGAATCTGGCCACCGCCTTTTGCACTTTTGCGTCCTCGCCGCCGGGACCGCTGACGCCGACGTCGACCGCCACCACCTTGGTCGGGGTGCCGGGATCCACGCTGAAACGCGCAATCCAGGTATTGCCCTCTTCGATCAGCGTGCTGTCGATCTTCGCGTGGTAGTAACCGAAAGGCTCCAGTGCCCGGGCCATCTGCTTCGCTGCGCGCCGATGTACCCGCCGCACCAGTGAATCGCTGGCATCGGGGCGCGACATCAGGCCCTTCAGCTCCAGCGCCGAGGACACCGACTTGCGCATTTCACCCTTGACCCCGGTGATGAACACCCGCACGCGCTGCTGGCTGCGATCCTTGGGCACATCGGAGGCTGGCGGGGCCTCCTGGTCGCCGCCGCCCCACAGCGACGACAGGCTCGCGCAGCCACCGAGCATCAGGGCGGCCAACAACAGCAGCGCCCGCCCGCAGCGAATACCGGGCGTGGATGGCTGGAATGGAAGCGTCAGGGACTTCATGCCGCCGAAACATAGCGCGACTGCGTAGAACAATGTGTTGACGCGACGACGGCAAGCGCTGGCACATCTTGAGTGTCGCCAGGCAGAACCCCATATCCGCGCTGTCCGGTTGCACAGCGTGAGCAGCAGCGCGCCGTGGTCAATCGTTAAGCCGAACTGATTGGCACGTGTCAGCCCGGAACCCGAGGGCGATCCGCTGTCTAAGCACCTGAATTCTTCCCCCCAACCTCAAGTAGAAGTCGACCCCTATGTCTCAAGCACGTGTTGGCGTGGTCCTGACCCTGATTGCACTCGCTGTAGGCGCCGGCCTGTACGCGCAGACTGGCGCGCAGACGGATGTCGAGGCAGCGGCAATGCAAGCCCCTGCTCCGGCTGCGCTGTCGGCGGGCGGCATCGCCCTGCCCGATTTCCGCCAGATCGTGCGCAGCAACCGCGACGCCGTGGTGCAGATCGCGGTGCGTGGCACCGACCACTCGATGGAAGAACAGTTCGGCGAAGACAGCCCGCTCGGCGAGTTCTTCCGTCGCTTCGGTATTCCCGGTCAACCGGGCCAGCCCGGCGGCGGCGGACAGGCCCCGGAACGCAGCGGTACGGGCTCCGGCTTCATCATCGAGGCCGACGGACGCATCCTGACCAATGCGCATGTGGTCAAGGATGCCGACGAGATCCTGGTGACCTTGTCGGACAATCGCGAATTCAAGGCCAAAGTGCTCGGCGCCGACGAACGCACCGATGTCGCGCTGATCGAGATCGAGGCCAAAGGGCTGCCAGTCGTGCGCATGGGCAATTCCGACCAACTGGAAGTCGGCGAATGGGTGCTCGCCATCGGCGCGCCCTTCGGCATGAGCTACACCGCGACCCAGGGCATCGTCAGCGCCACCGAACGCCAGTTGCGCGAGACCTACGTGCCCTTCATCCAGACCGATGCCGCGGTCAATCCCGGCAATTCCGGCGGTCCGCTGTTCAACTCGCGCGGCGAGGTCATCGGCATCAACTCGCAGATCCTGTCGGGCAGCGGCGGGTACATGGGCCTGTCCTTCGCCATTCCGATCAACACCGCCAACCTGATCGCCAGGCAACTGGCGGACAAGGGATTCGTCGAGCGCGGCTACCTGGGTATCCAGTTCCAGGCGGTCACCGGCGCCCATGCGCGCGCCTTCGGCCTCGATCGCCCGCGCGGCGCCCTGGTGGCCTCGGTCGAACCGGACGGTCCGGCCGAAAAGGCCGGCGTCAAGCCGGGCGACATCGTGCTGAGCTACAACGGCAAACAGCTGGAAAGCTCCGGCGAGCTGCCGCCGCTGGTGGGCGCAACGCCAGTGGGCTCCAAGGCGAGCATCGAAGTGCTGCGCGATGGGCAGAAGCGCGAGCTCGCCGTGACCATCGGCAAGCTCAAGGAGGACGCGACCGCCAGCGCCGCGCCGCGCGGAAATCCGCAGCAGCCGGCCGAAGCGAGCGAGAGTCGTTTGGGCATCACGGTGTCGGAACTGACCAAGGAACAGTTGTTGGAGCTCGACATCGATGGCGGCGTGCTGATTACCACCGTGCAGCAAGGCCCCGCAGCGCGCGCCGGCCTTGCCCGCGGCGACGTGATCCTGGAGGCAAATCGCCAGCACATCGGCTCCATCAAGGACTTGCGCGAGGCGATCGGCGAGCCGAAGGAAGGCGAGCAGACCCTGCTGCTGGTGCGCCGCGGCGAGGGGTCGCTGTTCATTGTGGTGGAGGCCGCCGAGTAGGCCAGTTTGGCGCGCCGCGATCGCCTCCATCGCTTGCGATCGCGCCGCGTCATTGGCGATACCGCTGCGCTCGTGATCACCTGATCGCGGGCGCAGCGCGCCCCACCGCCTGGCGCTGTCCGGGTGGGAGCGCGCCCTGCCCGTGATGGGTCTTCGGTGTGGCAACGCACAGAGCTTTCCTGCGCACAAGCGGATCGTCAGGCGTCATCCGCCCACAGGAAACCGTCATGAACGCCATCAACAGTTCGAGCGATATCGGTCAGGAACAACTGATCGCCGATTTCAAAGTCGTCATGGACGACGCCGAAGCGCTGCTCCAGGCCACCGCGCATCAGGGCGACGCGAAAATCGATGCGCTGCGTGCCAAGGCACGCGAGTCGCTGCGCAAGGTCGGTGCCCAGCTGACGGCCTCGCAGGCCGCGCTGATGGCCAACGGCAAGAAGGCGGTCACCGCAACCGACGTCTATGTGCACGAGAATCCGTGGGCAGCGCTGGGTGTGGCGGGTGGTATCGGCCTGGTCCTCGGTCTGCTGCTGCGTCGCCACTAGGCCGCTTGCGCCATGGCGGAAAGCACTCCCGCGGCAGCGGCCGGCAAGGGTCTGTTGCAGTCGCTGACGCACCTGACCGGCACCTTCATCGGTGTCGTGCAGACGCGTCTCAGCTTGCTCGCCACGGATGTCGAACTGGGTAATCAGCAATTGATGGGAATGCTGGCGCTGGCCTTGACGGCCGCGTTCAGCGTTGGCGTCGGCGTGGTACTGACCATCCTGGTGATCGTTCTCGCCTTCTGGGATAGCCATCGCCTGCTGGTGCTCGGCGTGCTCGCGGTCATTTTTCTGCTGGCCGGGATTGGCACCTGGCGCGTGGCCCAGCACCGGATGCGCACACAACCCAAACCTTTTGCGGCGAGCCTGCTCGAGTTGGGCAAGGATCGCCAGTTCCTGTCGCGGTCGTGAGCAGCAACCCGAAACTGGTCGCCATCGAGGCGCGGCGGCAGATCCTGATCGAGGCCGCCGCCGCGCAGCGCGTGGCACTGGCGCAGGACATCCAACCCTGGCGCGCACCGCTGGCCCTCGCCGACCAGGGCCTGCGGGTCTTGCGCATCGTCCGGCAACATCCGCAATGGCTGATCGGCGCGGTCGCCGTGTACGCCGTCTTCCGGCCGCGCAACATCGGCCGCTGGCTGCAGCGCGGCTGGGTGGGCTGGCAACTGGCGCAGCGCCTGCGCTGATGCGCTGAACGACCATCATGGAATCGACGCGCACGTCGCGAGCTTCGACCACCCGCCGTGCGGCGCGGTCGAGCAGCGTGTCGCTTTCACCGAATATCCCGTAAGTCTTTGATTTTAATGTGGGAGCGGATTTACTCCGCGACAGCTTTCGCGGAATAAATCCGCTCCCACAGGTTCGCTGCGCGAATTAACGCGCCGCCAGGGGCGACCAGAACGGCTATCAGTACGTCGCACCAAAAAAAGGGCGGCCAGTCGCACTGGCCGCCCCGGAGAGGTCAAGCAGAAGCTGCTTACTCGTGATGCTCGGCGGCCACCAGCATGGCGTCGCGATTGGCAACCGCGGTGGCCAGCTCGGCGGCCAGATTCGCCTCGGCATTGCTGATGCACGCGTCTTTCTCGACGCCCGTCAGCGTTCCGCATGCCTGTTTGGCCACATCGGCACGTCCAGTGGCCTGCGCATTGGCGATTTCGAAATCAGCGTTGGCCGTCTTCACCATCGCATCGGCTTCGGCGACGGTCAGCTTCTTGAGCGCGTCCTTGTCGGTCTCGGCGTAGTCCTGACGCGCGTCTGCGACCTTGTCATTGGACGTGGCGACGACCGCGGCCTTGTCTTCGCGAGCCTCAGTGACATTCTTGGCCGCATCCTGACGCGCGGCAGCGACGTCCTTGGCGGTTTCGTTCGGGGTTTCCTGGCAGCCGGCCAGCAGCAACAGCGCCACCACAGCGGCGGGCAACAATTTCATCATCATGGAATTACTCCTGGTTGTTTGCAGCTCGGACGAAGGCTGCGCGCGGCCCGGCACCGACGTCGGTGCGACAGCGCACCCTGCCCGCCAAGGGGTTCCAGATGACGCGTTGTGTGTGCTGGCGTACCGACATGCCGGCGTCGTCGGAACAGCATTTGCACCATCGTTACAACCGGCCGCGCCTCCAAGGCAAGGCTGCAACGTCCACAGTCAGGAGAATCCTCATGTTGCACTACGCCATTGTCTTTCTGGTCATCGCCCTGGTCGCCGGCGTTCTCGGTTTCGGCGGAATTGCAGGCTCGGCGGTCGGCATCGCCAAGATCCTGTTCCTGGTGTTCATCGTGCTGTTCCTGGCGTCCTTGATCATGGGTCGGCGCGGCCGGGTCTGAGCGTCCGCAATCTTTTCCCGATTGGCCCCACCCAGGAGCACCCGACATGAGCGGCACCAAATTGCTGGCCTTGATCCTGATCGTTGCGGGAGTTCTCGGACTCGCCTACGGCAGCTTCACCTACACGCAGGACACCCACACGACGCAGGTCGGTCCGATCAAACTGTCGGTCAAGGACCAGAAGACCGTGAACGTGCCGGTCTGGGCAGGCGCGGGCCTGATCATTGCCGGCGTCGTGCTGCTCGTCGTGCGCGGCAAGAACTGATCATGGACCTTGCCAAGAGCCAAGCACTGGTCAGCCCCTCGCGCAAGCAGCCGGTTGCGCTGGAAATGCTGGTGCGCAAGCTCGGTCCACTCGAGCGCCAGCGGCTGGCCATCTGGATCGGCGCGGGTCTGGCCGGCGGACTGGCGCTGGCGACGCTGTCGCCACGCCAGTGGTCGCGCCTGGGCGCACTGGTGTTCGGCGCCGGCGCGTGGTTGTTGCGTTCGCCGATCGGGCCGGCTCTGCTGGCGGCGGTGCTGGCGCGGGCAACGGCAGACAGCAACGCCGATCGCGTCATCAATGTCGAGGTCGTTCCGGCGCCAACGGCCTCCTGAGTCGTGAGCACGCCAGCGGAAGCCGTAGACGTCAGCGTCGTCGCTGAGCACCCGACGCGCAATCGACTGCTGGCGGGCATTCTGGCCTTGCTGGTCCTGTACGCCTGCGCCATCGCGGCCGTCCTGGTCGTGCCCCTGTTGTTCGCCACCTTGCTCAGCCTGATGCTGTCCCCTGCGGTGCGCTTGCTGTGCAGCTGGCGCGTGCCGCGAGCGCTGGCGGCAGCGCTGGTGATGCTGATCGCAATGGTGGGCGTGGGTTCCCTGCTCGGCAGTCTGTTGGGACCGGCGCGTGCCTGGGCGGATCAGGTACCGATCTCGATAGAGCGCATCGAGCACGCCTTGCGCGATTTGCGCTCGCCGCTGCGCGAGGCCACGGAAGCCGGCGAGAAGTTTGCCAAACTCGCCGACATCGATGGCGAGAGCCAGCTGCAGCGCGTGGTTCAGGCCGGACCCAGCCGCATGACGCAGATGCTGCAATCCACCCCCGGTGCGATCGGCAGCGTGGTGGCCACGCTGGTTCTGGTGTTCATCTTTCTGCTGCGCGGCGATGGACTGCTGCGCAAACTGGTGGAACTGGCGCCGGCGCTGCACCTGAAGAAAGACATCGTGATCGCGACGCGCAGTGCGCAGCACGAACTGTCGACCTACATCATCACGATCGCGCTGATCAATGGCGTGCTCGGCCTGCTGCTCGCGTTGGCGCTGTGGTTTCTGGGTGTGCCCGACCCACTGCTCTGGGGCGGCGTCGCCGGCCTGCTCAACTTCGTTCCCTATGTCGGGCCGATGCTGGTGATCGGTCTGCTCACAGTGGTTGGCTTCGGGCAATTCCCGACCGTGATTCCGGCGCTCGCCGTGCCGGCTGCCTTCGCGGTCCTGAAGACTCTGGAAGAGCTGATCACGCCGCAGATCGTCGGCAAGCGTCTGGATCTGGATCCAATCGTCGTGTTCCTGGCGCTGATGCTGTGCGGCTGGCTGTGGGGCCCTACCGGTCTGCTGCTGGCGATGCCGTTGCTGACCTGCCTGCGCATCATCGCCGAGCGCATCCCGAACTGGAGCGCCCTGGCGAAACTGCTGGGGTCTTGACGGGAATCGGGAATCGGGAATCGGGAATCGGGAATCGGGAATCGGGAATCGGGGAAGGCTCCCACGACGACGCTCATTGGAGGGCGCCGCGCCTGCGGCGCTGCACTCACCAAAAATCCCGTAACCCATTGAATTTATGAATACCCTGACGTAGGTCACGTTGTCTGCGCAGCAGACTACGTGACTCGCGGCGGTGTCACGTAGGCCGCTGCGCGGCCAACGTGACCTACGTCCGGATGTTCGTTGCGCGAACAAGCGCACCGGCCGGGGCGACCGGGACTCTCACCAAACACAGCACAAGGTGTTGATTCTCCTGTGGGAGCGGATTTACTCCGCGAGCTTCTCGCCGGGACGAGCGAAGAGATCGCGGGGTAAACCCGCTCCCACTACAGCAGAATCAACCTGCCCCCACGGTGCTGAATGTGCGATGGCGTACCGACGCCGGTGCATCCCGAGGCGCAGATTTGCTTCCGTGCCCGGAGGCCGATTCGACCCTCGTCGGCCGACCCCCAGCCCACCAAGGAACCATCATGAACATGCAAATCAGCCTGGCTCCGATCATCGCCCTGCTCGCCGGAATCCTGATCCTGGTGCAGCCGCGACTCCTCAATTACATCGTTGCCATCTACCTGATCGTCATCGGCTTGCTGGGCCTGTTCGGCGCCGGCGGCATGCGTCTGACCTGAGTCGACACCGAACCCCAAGCTGAGGAGATAGCGTCATGTCTATTGGTACGATCGTACTCATTCTGGTCATTTTGATGCTCGTCGGCGCCTTGCCGACCTGGGGACACAGTCGTTCCTGGGGTTACGGTCCCAGCGGCGGTCTCGGGCTGGTGCTGGTCATCCTGCTGGTTCTGGTGCTGATGGGCCGGATCTGAGTTTCTGGTTTGCTGCAAGAAGCATCGCGCGCAAGCGCGCTCCTACAAAAAGCATCGCGCGCAAGCGCGCTCCTACAAGTGCTCCGCGGGTTTGCGGCTGACGAGTACGAGCGCACTTGCGTGCGATCGCCGTGCGTCCGATGCCTGCGTGCCGCAGCCCCGGCGCGAATGCGCTGCATTTGCCCGGCGCGCGTATGATGACAGTCGCGAACAATCGTTAACCGGAATCTCCCTCGCCCCGTGATCAAGCGCCCCGCGCCCGAGCAGAACCATCTGCTGAACGCCCTGTCGGACGAGGTGCGCGCGCGCGTCTATCCCGAACTCGAACTGGTGACGCTGGAACTGGGCAAGGTGCTGTACGAGTCCGGCGACGCGATGCGCCATGTGTACTTTCCGGTCGATGCGATCATTTCGCTGCTGTACGTGATGGAAGACGGCGCGTCGGCCGAGATATCGGTGGTCGGCAACGAGGGCCTGGTCGGGGTTGCCCTGTTCATGGGCGGCGAAAGCACACCCAGCCGCGGCGTGGTGCAGAGCGCCGGCAGCGCCTACCGCCTGTTGGGGCGCAAGCTCAAGGACGAGTTCAACCGCCACGGCGAGTTGCTGGTGCTGATGCTGCGCTATACCCAGGCGCTGATCACGCAGATGGCGCAGACCGCGGTGTGCAATCGGCATCATTCGATCGACCAGCAACTGTGTCGCTGGTTGCTGCTGTCGCTGGATCGCCTGCCCGACAACCGCCTGACGATGACTCAGGAGCTGATCGCCAACATGCTCGGCGTGCGCCGCGAAGGCGTCACCGAGGCCGCCGGCAATTTGCAGAAGCTTGGCGTGATCGAATACAGCCGCGGCCATATCACGGTACTCGATCGGCCGCAGCTGGAAGCGCTCACCTGCGAGTGCTACGCGGTGGTCAAACGCGAGAGCGATCGGCTGCTGCCCTATCTGCCAAGGTCCACCGGCGCCTGAAGCTTGCGCGTGTGTGCGAGAGCGAACAGAGCTGATCGGCGCAAGCACCCACACTGATTCATCGGGTCCGCGCATGCACCGCCCCCGTGTCACGCCAGTGTGCTGTTTCGCAATGCGCTTTTACCAAGCTTCGATTGCGAAACCCAACACCCGGGCGTGCTTGGTGCGAACGGACTCAAGATCGCATGGCTACCCAGAATCGATCAGCGCCCGACAATTTGTTGATCGCGCGCCTGCCCAAGGCAGCCCGTACACGCCTGTTGGCCGGCTGCGAACTGGTGGAACTCAGTTTCGGCGACATCCTCAGCCAACCCGACCAACCCTTTCCCTTCGTCTACTTTCCGCGCAGCGGCTTCATCTCGATGATGACCACGGTGAGCGGCCATCCGCCGCTGGAAATGGGCCTGATCGGCAACGAGGGCATGCTCGGCGCGACCCTGGCGCTGGGCGTGGAGGCTGCCCCGCTGCTGGCGGTGGCCCAGGGCGCCGGCAGCGCCTGGCGCATCGCCACACCCGCGTTCCAGCAGGAACTGGCAGCCAGTCCGCCGCTGCAGGCGGTCATCAACCGCTTCATCTACGTGCTGTTGGCGCAATTGTCGCAGTCGGCCGCGTGCACCCGCTTTCACGAAGTCGAGCCACGCCTGGCGCGCTGGCTGCTGATGAGCCACGACCGCGCGCATGTCGATCACTTTCACCTGACCCATCAGTTCCTGGCCGCCATGCTCGGCGTGCAACGCAGCGCGATCACCATCGCTGCGGGTGCATTGCAGCGGCGGCAGCTGATCCACTACAGCCGCGGCGAGATCAACATCCTTTCGCGCAGTGGACTCGAAGCCATGGCCTGCGAGTGTTACCGCGCGGTCAACCAGGACTACGAAGCGCGCTTCGGTCGCGCGGATTGAGGCGAGAGACCGCGACCTGGGACGATCTCGTCGATTCTCGCAACGAGTTGAATTAAATGGCGCACTGGTGGGCCATGTGCAATAGCGGCGTGCCGGACACGTGGCGTATCCGGCGGTGCTGGCGCAAGTCCACGGCGGACCCACCGCGGCCGCGTGCAAATCGACCCGCGGCGCGGCGGTCGCGTTGTTCCGCTACAAGCGCACGGTGATGCAGGTCATTGGCGCGAGCGCATTGCTTGGACTGGGTGCGTCGATGGCTGGGATCTGACAGCGCGCCCACGCGTTCACCGGGTGCTTGCCGCAAATCCCCGCCGGTGAACGGCTGCGCCGTACACCGGCCTACCCAAGCCCGCTTCGTAGCCCGGTGTACGCGGCTCCATCGCGTTCACCGGGTGCTTGCCGCAAGCCCCCGCCGCTGAACCGCTACGCGGTACAACGGCCTACCAAAGCCCGCTCTCGTAGCCCGGTGTACGCGGCTCCATCGCGTTCACCGGGTGCTTGCCGCAAGCCCCCGCCGGTGAATCGCTACGCGATACACCGCCCTACGAGAGGCCACGCTTGCGTCGCCCACGAAATTCCACGAGTTCGCGATAGCTGTCGCTGGCGATGCGCCCAGCGATCAGGTCTTCCCCTCAATTGGCGGTGTCTTTCTGGCGCGTGACGCGCACACCGGCGAGGATCGACAGGCCAACGGCCACGAAAACGCCGACTGCGATCCACTGCGGCGGCGCCTGCATCAGCACCGCGCCGTAGACCAGGCCGCCGATCAGAATCACGGCACCGGCGAGATAGATGGCAAAGGACATGGCTGCACTCCTGAGTGGATGCTGGAGTCTGCGCGAAGTCGCCATCGGTGTCGGTGCGATGGAGCACCCAGCTCAGCGTGGTACGGCGGAAGCACTCGCCACTGGCAGAGCGCCCCTTCGCGCGTCAAACCAGTGGGAGCTGGCTTATCCCGCGAAAGCTCTCGCGGATTAAATCCGCTCCCACACCAGGATCAAAGACCTACCGCAGGGTCAGTGAGAGCCCGCGACGGGCGAGCGGAACGCCCTCGTCAAGGCCGCCGGCGCCGCCACGACGCAAAAACGGCGCGACCTCGCGGTCGCGCCGTTGGTTGCAGTCAACAGCCAGGATCAGTTGCCGTGGCTGAAACCGTTCGAATTGACGTCCTTGACGCCCTTCACGTTCTCGGCGATCTGGATCGCGAGTGCATGCTCTTCGCCGCTGTTGACCTTGCCACGCAGCATCACGTGGCCGTCCTTGGTCGTCACTTCGATGTCGGAACCGTCGACGCGATCGGAGTACATGTAGCTGGACTTGATCTTGGTCGTGATCCAGCCATCGGCAACATCCTGGGCGGCGGTGGTTTCAACCTTCGACGGCGCCAGATCGACCACCAACTGGTTGTCGACCGAACGCACACCGCGCGTGTTGCGCGCCAGCGTGCCGGCATAGGCCTTGGCGTCAGCGGTGTTGGCGGTGCCCTTCAACTGCACGCGACCCCACTTGGTGTCGACGTCGGTGGTCAGCGCGCTGGTGTACTTGCTCCACAGCAGCTTGTTCTTGATCGCCGCGGTGATGTTGGCATCGTCGACGACGTCGCCGAAGCTGCGATCCTCGGTGCGTGCCGGCGGCGTGTAGTCGCCCAACACCACGAGTTGGTTGTCGACTTCCTTGATGCCGCTGACGCCGAGCGCAATCTGCTTGGCGAGTTCCTTGTTGACGTCTTCGTCGACCTTGCCGGTCAGCGTGGCATGGCCATTGTCGACGGTGACGGTGATGTCATGGGCGCGCAGATAAGGACTCAGCGCATAGCTGGTCGAGATCTGGCTTTCCTGACGCGCATTGGTGATTTCCTGGGCGGTCGCCGCGAAGGCGGAGCCAGTCACGGAAACGAGGGTCAGCGCGATGGCCGAGACGAGTGCGAGCGTGCGCAGTTGCTTGAACATGGTGGTTCTCCAATGTGGCTGAGTGGGTGCGAGTAGCGGCTGCCGGCGATTTCCGGCGAGTTCTTGCGCTGCGGCCAGCTGCAGGCTGGCGTGGTCATCCAATGCCGGGTTTGATCCGCGCGGGCTTGCCCTTCGGCGCGTTCTTCGCCGGCTGCTCGCTCATCAGATCGTCGTCGCCCGCTGCGGCATGCAATGGGGTCGGCGGCGACGGCAGCAGTTCGGCAACCAGCGTAGGCGGCAGGCTGCTTTCTTTTTCATGGACCACGCGGTGTACCGGCGGGACCGTCATCGGAATGACGGCAGCGCCCTTTCCGCGCCTGGCAAAGACCGCCGCAAACTTGTTGGTACCCGCACGCGGCACATTGCCGTTGTTCGGGTTGCTGCTGTTGCTGCTCATCGTAGGCGGCCTTGAGTCCGGGTCACGCTGCACGCTGCTGCGCGAGCTGACGGGTGGGGTTTGTCTGAGGATGAAAGTAGCCGGCGCCGGGCGCGGCGTCGGTGCGCTGCCACACGCAAGGCGCGATCGTGCTGATGCGAAATCGTCACGTCGCGACGCAATCTGGAGTGCGCCGGCTTGCCGGCACTTTGGATTCTGTGTCGTGTTGGCGCAAGACCATCCAAAGCGGTGGCAAGCCACCGCAGTCCATATTCTGCCGGTTGCAAATGTAGACCTATGACCACTGGCGCCGCAGCCTTGTGCACCGCAACATAGGAGCTCTGCACCAAATCGGAGCGCGGCGCCATGCTGTATCACTTCCACGAGTTCCAGCGCTCGCTGATGAGCCCGTTCGTCGCGTTTTCCGACGCTGCCGCCAAGATGTATTCGCAGCCTTCGAGCGTGCTGTCGAAGCTGCCCGGCGCGCCGCGCGTGGCAGCCACCTATGAACTGCTGTACCGCATCGGCAAGGACTACGAGAAACCCGAATTCGGCATCCGCAGTGTCGAATCGCACGGCCACCAGGTGCCGATCGTCGAGTTCACCGTGCTGGCCAAGCCCTTCTGCAACCTGATCCGCTTCAAGCGCTTTTCTGACGATCCGAAAACCGTCGGCGACCTCAAGGACGACCCGCCGGTGCTGGTGGTGGCGCCGCTGTCGGGCCACCACTCGACGCTGCTGCGCGACACCGTGCGCACGCTGTTGAAAGACCACAAGGTGTACCTGACCGACTGGATCGATGCGCGCATGGTGCCGCTCGAACAGGGCGCCTTCCATCTCGACGACTACATCGACTACATCCGCGAGTTCATCGCCCACATCGGCGCCGAGCGCCTGCATGTGATCAGCGTCTGCCAGCCGACCGTACCGGTGATGGCGGCGGTGTCGCTGATGGCCAGCGACGGCGAAACACTGCCGCGCTCGTTGACATTGATGGGCGGGCCGATCGACACCCGCAACAGTCCGACCAAGGTCAACGACCTAGCGACCACCAAGCCACTCAGCTGGTTCAAGAACAACGTCATCCACGAGGTGCCGCAGAACTATCCGGGACATCGTCGCAAGGTCTATCCCGGATTCCTGCAGCATGCCGGCTTCCTGGCGATGAACCCCAGTCGCCATGTGTCCTCGCACTGGGACTTCTACGAGGATCTGCTGCGCGGGGATCTGGAGGATGCCGACTCCCATCGCAAGTTCTACGACGAGTACAACGCGGTACTCGACATGCCCGCCGAGTACTATCTGGACACCATCCGCACGGTATTCCAGGAGCACCTGCTGCCGCGTGGGCAGTGGTACGTGCGCGGCCAGCGGGTGGCTCCGGAAGCGATCGGCAACACCGCGCTATTCACCATCGAGGGCGAACTCGACGACATCTCCGGCCTGGGGCAGACGCGAGCCACGCACGGGTTGACGCCGGGCATCCCGGAGGCGAACAAGCGCCATCTGACGGTCACCGGTGCTGGCCACTACGGCATTTTCAGCGGCCGCCGCTGGCGCGAAGTGGTCTACCCCGAAGTGCGCGATTTCATTCGCCAGCACGCCTAGAACTTGTTCAGAGGATCCCTTGGTTGAATCGAGCCGCGCCGGGCCCTTCGTGAGCAGTGGGGTTCGGCGCTAGCGGCTCGATTCAACCCATCAATTGAAATGCAAACGAGGCTCGATTTGATCGAGGCTACGATTCCGCCGGCTCTTACTCACCACTCACTACTCACTATTCACTGCTCTGGCAATGCGCTCCTCGTGCTGGCGCCCGGCGATATAACCCGCCACTGCGGTCACGCCGGCCATCACCGCGCCGACCGCGAACACGCCGCCGACGCCCATGCCGAGCCAGCCCAGGCCCTTGATCGACCACTGGGTCAGTACGTCGCTCAGGCGGTAGACGAAGGTGTCGATGAAGCCCTTGCCCTTGTAGCGGACCTCGCGATCCAGCG
Organism: Rhodanobacteraceae bacterium; assembly: GCA_016717705.1. GTDB lineage: Bacteria > Pseudomonadota > Gammaproteobacteria > Xanthomonadales > SZUA-5 > JADKFD01. Next base: position 16,894 of record JADKFD010000040.1, read on the forward strand.
TGGTGTAGCAACTGGCGATCGCCGGCTCGCCGAAGGCAAAGCGCACGCCGCGGCTCAAGACCTGGAACAGGCCAATCATGAACGCGGTCGGGATCACCACCAGCGCGCCCAGCCCGGCCATCAGCAGCAGCGGCATCAGCGTCATCAGGCGTGCCGTGCCCAGGCGCAGGAACATCCAGCGCGCCAGGAAGATTTCCAGCAGCAACGCCAGCAGATTGGTCAACAAGTCGATGCGCGCGAAGTAAGCCGCGCGCAGGGCGTCGTCGGCGAACAGTTCGCGCACCATGAATCCCTGCTGCAGATAGAGAATGCCGCCGCCGATGCCGCTGAGCAGCATCAACAAGCTGAGCCAGCGCAGCGGGATTTCCTGCACGACCAGGCGGAACGCCGCCAGGCTGGTGCCGCCGATCAGGGCATCCATGGCATCCGCATCGGCGCGCGCGCTCGCCTGCTGGGCGTAACGGCCGAGCGCAATGGCGCAGACGAAGGACAGGCCGAGAAATGCAAACGAGACCAGCAGCACGCCGTCGATGTCGATCTTGCCGGCCAGCAACATGGTCAGCGCCGCCCCGGTCAGACCGCCCGCCGATCCGCCGGCAGCGATGAAGCCGAATACGCGCTTGGCCTGGTGCTCGTCGAAGACATCCGTCATGTAGCTCCAGAACACCGACACGGTGAACAGATTGGCCACCGACAGCCAGATGTAGAACACCAGCGCCATGCCATCGCGCCATGCGGGCACCTGCCAGACCGCCAGAAAGCCGACGATGCAGAGCAGGAAGAAGGCGTACACCACGGGCACGAACACGCGCCTGGAAAAACGCGAGACCAGCGCGCCGTAGACCGGCTGCGCCAGCAGCATGCACAGGAAAGTGCCGGTATAGAGCCAGTTGTAGTGCTCCGGACCAAAACGCACACCCATGGCCTCACGCACCGAGCGCAGCATGTAGTAGCTGGTCAGCAGCCCGAAGAAGTAGACGAACGCGATCAGCAGCGCCGCACGCTCGCGCCGGTCGATTTCGAACAGAGCTTTCAACTGCATCCGCTGGTGCCCGTCATCCGTGTCTGGTCAGCATGGAACCTGGTGCGTGTCGATGACATCAAGGCGGCTCACCGCCCCGCGATCATGCCCAAAGCGCGGCGCCGCGACTATCGCGGCCTGGGTTGGCACGTGAGAGACAAAAAAACCAAGCGCATCGTGCGCGAGCGCGCTCCTACAACTTTCCGAGAATCCACGAAGAATTTGTAGGAGCGCGCTTGCGCGCGAGCGACACCCGCAAGCTCTTTGGACACCCGCTTGGGCCAGATCAACGACGACACACGGTCATCTGCGGCTAGACTGAAGCCCAGCCTGGCCCGGAAGGAGTCCTGATCATGGGTTTCACGCAGTCGCCGCCGGAACTGGCCAATCCTTATCTCACCGATCGCGTGCTGCAGTCGGTCATGCGCCGCTCGTTGCCACACGCCTTGTTCGAACACTTCCACGAGGAAGCCTACGATCTGGGCCAGATCATTGCCGACGAACTGTATCCGCAGCAGTTGGCCGAGCGCCTGATCGAACCCCGGCATATCCCTTTCGACGCCTGGGGTCGGCGCATCGACCTGATCGAGTTGACCCCGTTGTGGCAGCGCATGCCGGCGCTGGCGGCACGCTTCGGTCTGGTCTGGCATGGCTACGACCAGAACAAGGCCGCCTATGCGCGATTGTTCCAGTTCGCGATGGTCTATCTGGCCACCGCTGCCACCGATTTCTACGCTTGCCCGCTGGCGATGACCGATGGCGCTGCGCGCGCCTTGATCGAGTCCGGCAACGAGACGCTGGTGCGCAGGGCGGTGCCGCACCTGACCTCGCGCGATGCGGCAACGCTGTGGACCAGCGGCCAATGGATGACCGAAACCAGCGGCGGCTCGGACGTCGGTGGCACCGAAACGCGGGCAGTGCGCGACGCCAACGGCCAATGGCGCGCCTTTGGACGCAAGTGGTTCACTTCGGCCGCCACCTCGGAGATGGCACTGTTGCTGGCACGACCCGACGGCGCTGCGCAGGGAACCGAGGGTCTGGCACTGTTCTATTGCGAGCCGCGCGATCGCGGCGGTCGCTTGCAGAACATCGTGATCGATCGCCTCAAGGACAAGCTGGGCAGCCGCAAACTGCCCACCGCCGAGCTGCGGCTGGACGGCGCGCCGATCGAACTGGTCGGCGAGGAGCGTCGCGGCGTGCGCATGATCGCACCCGTGCTGAACCAGACGCGGCTGTGGAATTCCTTCGCCGCGCTCAGCTTCTTCCGCCGCGGTCTGCAACTGCTGCGCGACTATGGCAATCGGCGCCAGGTATTCGGACGTCTGCTTGGCGCACATCCACTGCAACAACAGACGCTGGCCGGGGTTCAAGCCGAATTCGAGGGTGGTTTGCACCTGGCGCTGTATGTGGCGGAACTGCTCGGCAAGTCCGAGCACGGCGCGCTGGACGATCGCCATCGACTGTTGCTGCGCCTGTTGATCCCGATCACCAAGCTGCTGACCGCCAGGCAGGCGGTCGCTGGCCTCAGCGAGATCGTCGAAGGCTTCGGCGGCGCCGGCTACATCGAGGACACCGGCCTGCCGACGCTGCTGCGCGATGCCCAGGTGTTCAGCATCTGGGAAGGCACCACCAATGTGCTGTCGCTGGACGCCCTCAAGGTGCTGGCCCTTGACGGCACCTGGGATGCCATCCACGGCGCGCTGATGGCGTTGACCGGCCAGGCCGGCAGCGAAACCGAAGCGCTGTCGGCGCTGGTTCGCGAGGCCGAGCGCAGTGTCCACGCGGCGCACCGGAGCGCCGTCGACCAGGGTCGCGGCGAGGCGCTGGCGCGCAATATCGCCATCACGCTCGGACGCACCTTCGAACTGGCCCTGCTGATCCGCCACGCGGCCTGGTCCGAGCGTGCCGAGGGCGATCGTCGGCCGATGGCTGCAGCCCGTCGCTTCGCCATCCATGGCGTGGATCGCATGCAGGTCGGCGAGGACCTAGACTCGCGCCTGCTCGCCACTGATGACCTGGAGTAGACCGTGCGCCATCTGACCATCGTCACCACCGGCGGAACGATCGACAAGATCTACTTCGACGATCTGTCCACCTACCAGATCGGCGAGCCGGAGATCGGTCGCATCCTGACTTCCTTCGGAGTGGGATTCAGCTTCAACGTGATCGCGCTGATGCGCAAGGACAGCCTGCACCTCACTGACGACGACCGCGAATTGATCCGGCGCACCGTCGCTGAGCAGCCCGCCGAGCACGTACTGATCACCCACGGCACCGACACCATGGTCGACACCGCCAAGGTGCTGGCGAACATCCCCGGCAAGACCATCGTGCTGACCGGCGCGCTCAATCCGGCGCGTTTCCAGCAATCCGACGCGGTGTTCAACATCGGCTGCGCCATCGGCGCCGTGCAGATGGCGCCCGCAGGCGTCTACATCGCCATGAGCGGTCTGGTCTGGGATCCGTTCAAGGTGCGCAAGAACCGTGACGCCAACCGGTTTGAGCCGGCGTAAGAGCTGGGTGTTGGTTGTTGGTGTTGGTGTTGGAAAGAGCCGCGCCGTCATCTGCGGCTCGCTCATTCCTGCACCAGCGACCCGCAGCCAGATGCCGTGATTGGCGTCGGTGCGCGCGCTTCGGCGCTTGAATCGCGTCCCAACACCGACAACCGCAACACCGACAAAGAGAAGGCCCCGAGTCTCCCCGGGGCCTTCGAGTGTCACGCCGTCACAACCCGCGACGCATCAGCCATCGGTACGCAGGCTGACGGTGTCGACGCGGAAAGTCGTCGCCAGCGAGCTGTCGGTGGAGCCGATCAGACGCACCTTGACGTTGCGGCCCTTGTAGGCAGCGACGTTGTAGCTGCGCTGCACGTAGGTCGAGGCGCTGGCCGTCTTGTTGACGTTGGACAGCGTCACCAGCGTGGTGATCACGGCGTTGGTGCTGGCATCGACCAGTTGCACCTGCAGCTTGTCGTAGGCGCTGGTGGTCGAGGTCTCGCTGGTCACGATCGAGGTGAAGAACGACAGGGTGGCCGTCGTCGCACCCGCCGGAATCAGCGTGGCATTGCTGTCCACCGTCTGCGTGCTGGTGGTCGCGTTGACACCCAGATTGGCGTAGCTGCCACCAGTGTTGGCGTTGGTCTGACCGGCCAGCAGGGTGTTGAACGAGGTGCCGGTGAAGGCCGAACGTGCCCAGCCGGTGCCCGAATTACCGCTGCTGGTGATGCTGTCGAAGTTGCCGTTGACCATGCGCTCGACCAGCGTACCGCCGCCACCCACCGTCCAGCTGGCCGTCGTGTTGAAGGTCACCGTGCCGGTCTGGTAGCCATAGACGCGCACATAGTAGGTGCCGACGCTCGGCGTCGCGAAGGTGCAGGTCTCATTGCCGGTCGAAGCGTACGGACGGCAGTCGTAGACGGACGTGGTCGCCTGCGCACCGAACTTGACATGCAGATCGACGTCGCCCGAGGCACCGCTGGTGACGATGGTCAGGTTGCTCGCGCCGGCCGGAATGGCGACCGTGTAGTCCTTCCAGCTGCTGTTGGCGCTGGTGGAGTTGGTCGAGCCCGCTGCTGCCACGCCGTTGGACAGCGCAACCGCACCGCCACCGGAGGTCGCCACCGTCACCGAACTGGTCTTGGTGTTGGTCAGGCCGCCGTTGTCGGTCACCGTCAGCGTCACCGTGTAGGTGCCGGCGGCGGCGTAGGTCTTGCTCGGGCTGGTTGCCGTCGAGGTGGTGCCGTCGCCGAAGTTCCAGCTGCGCGAGGCGATGCTGCCGTCGCTGTCGCTGGAGGAATCGGTGAAGGTCGCCGTCAGGCCGCTGGTGGTGAAGCTGAAGTTGGCCGTCGGCGCGACGTTGCCCGGAGGCGGGGTGGCGCCGAACAGCGAGTGCAGCAGGCGGTTGGCCGAACCGGTGCCCGGGCTGGTGACTTTGCCCAAGGTGGAGTTGTTGATCAGCGCGGTGGCCACCTGGGCCGGCGTGGCGGCCGGATTGTTGGCCAGCCACAGCGCGGCAACACCGGCCACGTGGGGCGACGCCATCGAGGTGCCGCTGATGGTGTTGGTGGCGGTGCTGCTGGTGTACCAGGAAGACGTGATGTTGGAGCCCGGCCCGAAGATGTCCAGGCAGGTACCAAAATTGGAGAACGAGGAGCGCGCGTCGGTATTGGTGGTGGAACCGACGGTGATCGCGTTCGCCGCGCGTGCCGGCGAGTAGTTGCAGGCATTGGCGTTGTCGTTGCCCGCCGCGACGACCACGGTGACGCCGGCCGCATGCATGCGCTGCACGGCATCATCGGTGGCCGTCGAGGCGCCGCCGCCGAGGCTCATGTTGGCCACCGCCGGCTTGACGCGATTGGCGGCAACCCAGTCCATGCCCGCGATCACGCCGGAATTGGTGCCCGAACCATCGCAACCGAGCACGCGGACCGGGGGGATCCTGGCCTGCTTGGCGACGCCGTAGGTGGTGCCGCCGACGGTACCGGCGACATGCGTGCCGTGGCCGTTGCAGTCGTTGGTGCCGTTGGCGTCGGAAATGGCGGTATAGCCGTTGGACATGCGACCGCTGAACTCGGTGTGCGAACCCAGCACGCCGGTATCGACGATGTAGGCGTGCACATTGCTCGCCGTGGTGTCGTAGATGTAGCTGCTGTTGAGCGGCAGATTGCGCTGGTCGACACGGTCGATGCCCCAGGTGGCGCCGGTCTGGGTGGCGCTGGCGGTGACTATGCCGTCCTGCTCGACGTAATCGACGCGCGGGTCGAACAGCAGGCGCTCGAGCTGCTTGGCGTTGGCGCGAACGACGAAGCCGGGCAGCACATGCTGGTAGCTGCGGACGAACTGCAGGTCATATTGCGCCGACAGGTCCACGGCCAGCGTCACCACCTCCGGCAGACTGGAGCGTTGGTCAGTGCGTCCCAGATGCACCAGTTCCTGCTTGAGCACCACGATGTATTGCGCATCGACCGGCTGCGCCACCTGGCGCAGTTCTGCGGCCGACGCAAACGCCGGAAGCGCCATTGCAATCGCAAACCCCAAACTGCCGCTGAATTGACGCATGTTTACAACCCCCGTTTGTCGAAAAAAAAGCCAGCGGTCGTCGACTCATCGGCGGGCGCTGGCAGGATTGACACGCGGTCTTCGACGGAATCCCAGCCTCCCCAGGAAGGACTCGACGCCGTGACCGCTGGGTGAACAGTAGTGATGCCGGGGGAAGTGGTCAATTGCGGCATAAAGTGCCGCAGCGCGTCAGTCATGCTGCGCCGCACCATTCAAGGCGATCTGCGGCCAGACCTGCAAGCTGAACGGATGGAAAACGCTTTGTTTAAGCTTCGTTCAGCAATTGTGTCTCAGGAAACCAATTGCTGCGATGCACAACAAGTCGTCGACTGAATGACATATGAATAGGACATATTTCACTCATCCGACGGCGTCAACTCGAACGGCTGTGCGGGCGGGTCGACGACTCCTCCGCACCCGTTGCGCAGCTTGGTCGGGGCATCAACCCGTTCATCGCGTCGCGGCCGGACGCGCGGGTCAGGGTCAGGCGCGCAGGCGTTCGCGCATGTGCACCGGTTTTTGTCGACGCCACCACAGCACGCAGGCCAGCACCAGCGCAAACGGCAGCAGTCGGTGGGTCCACAGCATGCGACCATGCGCAGGACTCTGCGCACCGCCGAAGAAAACTGCCGAGGCGCCGGGCGGAAAGGGCTTGATTCGCGCCACCAGCGGCTCTGCAGCCGCGTTGGCGGTGGAGTTGCCGACATTCGCCATGCCCGGCAGGCTGCGCAACACCTTGCCCAGCGCCACGTAGCCTTCGATCACCGGCGAATCGTTCTCGATTGCGGAAGCGAAAGCCTTGCCGATCTCGGCGTGCGCAGCCAATGCCGCGTAGGTGAAGGCGTTGAAAGCCAGAATCCACAGAACCAACGCAAACGCGATGATCGATGGCACGTAGCCAGCGAGTGGTGATCTGGTGACGGAGCGCTGCATGATCGATCCTCGAGGACGCATCGAATCCAGGGACCCTAGCCTACCGCCCGCGGCGGGTCGGCGTCGACGAGCAGACTCGGGTCAGCTGCGAGCGCTGCGCACAGAACCCATCAGCATGCGTGTGGCAAACCGGGAAACTGATGTGGAGCACACTCAGCCGGCAATAATCAGAGCAGAATCGGTGGGCCAGGGAGCGGGAGACACGCGCATGAATCAAGGCGCCAGACAGCCGTCGGAGAGTGCTGACGCACATCTCGAACGTGCGCATGAAGAACTCAGGCTGCACGCAACCAGCCTGGTCCAGGCCTGGGAGAAACTGAATACATCGCGCTGGAACGCGGCCCATGGTCGCGGCCTGCAGCTTGCCGCAAAGCAACTGGTGCGCGCCTGCGATCGCTTGCGGCTGTCGTTGACCCGCAAGGCGGGCGAGTTGGAGACCTTTATCCGGGTATTCGTCGACACCGCGATGACCCCCAACACGGATCAGTTGCGCACGCTGTCCGCGCTGGTCAGCACGCTCGCCAGTACCGTGCTGTCCCTGGAAATGGTCAGCGCCGACGCCATGGCCAGCATCGACAGCGGGCGCAAGGAAGTCCCGGCGGCACCCCCGCCGCCGAGCGCGACGCCTTTGGTGCCGGTAGCCAGCAGCCCTCGGACCCTGGTCGTGCCCGCGGTGCGGGCGCGACGCGTGATCAATGACGAAATGATCGTGCTGATCGGCGCCGGCGATGAATTTGGCGTCGAACTGGCACCGGCATTTACCGAACATGGCTACGGCGTGCGCAGTTTCGCCCGCGCGGACGACGCACTCGCGCTGCTCGCATCGATCATCCCACGGGCCGTCGTGGTCAGCGCGGCCGCAGCCAATGCGATCGGACAACTGCGCAGCGTCGCCCAGGCCAGGTCCGATCTGAACGAGACCCATCGCGAGCCGACGTTCGCGGTGATCGCGCCGCGCCAGGATCTCGGCCGCAGGCTGGCGGCGATGCGCCAGGGCGTCAAGTACTTCGAACCACCGGTCGATCCGCTCGCCATGCTGGTGGCGATCACCAGCGAAGCGCTGGCGGTCGGTCTGCCGAGCCGCGTCCTGATGGTCGACGGCGAGCGCGACCGCGGGCATCAGGCCGCCAGCTGGCTCAAGGACGCCGGGTACGTCGTCCGTCTGTGCCAGACCGCGGCCGATGGACTGGCGGCCAGCGAGAGCTTCAAACCGCAGATTGCGGTGATCGATGCCGACATGCGCGGCGCCGAATCCATGAAACTGGTGCACGGACTGCGCGACGACCCGGAAAACAGCGATATTCCGGTGATCCTGGTCGCCAGTTCGCGCGAGCTGGCGCTGCGTGAACAGGCCATCGCCGGCGGCGCCGACGAGTATCTGCTCAAGCCGCTCAAGCCGCGCCATCTGATCAGTGTGATCGAATCGCGCCTCAAGCGCAGCAAGCGCTTCGCGCCACGGCGCACCATCGTCCGCGACGAGTCGACCGGCCTCTATCCCCGCCGCGAGTTCATCGAGCGTGCCGAATCCGCCCGCGGGCAGGCCGGCGTGATGATTCTCTACATCGTGCTCGACGAACACGAAAGCTTGCGCAAGCAATTGGGCATTTCTGGCCAGAGCCGGCTCGACATCGCCATCGGTCAGGCCCTGAAGGAAAACCTGCGCGCCGAAGATTTGCCCGCGCTGTACCAGGATTGCCGCTATCTGGTGCTGATCCGGCGCAGCGATCGCGGCGCCGCACTGGCGAGCGCCGAGAGCCTGCGCGAGAGCCTGGCGCGTCGGCGCATCCAGATCGGCGACAACGAAGTGAACTTGAAGGCGAGCCTGGGACTGGCCAACCTCGATGGCGAATCGGCCGACGTCGGCGTGCAGAACGCCGAAGCCGCTGCGCTGGCGGCGATGCATCTGGGCGGCGATCGCAGCATGTGGTTCGAGGCCAGCAGCGCCAGCCTGATTCCGGCCGAGCGCGATGCCCAGTTGCGTGGATTGCTGGAGAGCAAGCGCTTCGGCCAGCACATGGAAATTCGCGGCGCACCGTTGATTCCGCTGCGCGGACGCGTTCCCGGCCAGTACGAACTGATTCTCAGCTGGCGGCCGGGCGGCAACGGGCAGCCGGCTGCATCGCAAGCGGATTTGATCCGGGTGGCAAAGGAGATCGGCTGTGTCGCCGATCTCGATCGCTTCATCGTCGGCGAGGCACTCACCGTGCGCGCCGACCTGCTCAAGCGCGGACGCCAGGTGCGCCTGGTGGTCGAACTGTCGCCGTGGGCGCTGGACGACGGCGATTTCGCCAGCTACCTGGAGCATCTGCTGCGCGAGCGGCGGCAATCCGGCACCGGAATTGCACTGACCTTGCCGGCATCGGTGCTGGCCGAGCGCATGGATGCCCTGGTCGCCTTCAATCAACACCTGAAGCCGCTCGCGATCCGTGTCGGTCTGCGTGACATCGGACGCGACATGACCCTGGTGCATCGACTGAGCGGCGTGCCGATCGACTACCTGCGACTGTCGCCCGAGCTGTCGACCAGCACCGGCAACAGTGAACGTGCCGCCGAACTGCTGGCCGCCCTGATCCGGCGGGCCCATCAAAGCGGCATGATGGTGATCGGCAGCAGCATCGAAAGTCGCGAACAGGCCATGCAGTTGCAGGCGGCCGGCGTCGACTACATCGAGAGCCCGACGCTGGGATCGCCGATCGCCCAGTTCGATTTCGATTTCGCGCGCTGGATGGCGGAGCAACGGCAGCCGACGTAGGGCGGATCCTTCGCCTCCGGCGAAGAATCCGCCCGACAGTAGGATGTGGCGAGCGCAGCGAACCGCATCGATCGGGTAACGGTGGTCCTTAAGGGAGGCGATGCGCTTCGCTGCGCTCAGCACATCCTACAAAGGCTGGACCCGCGCCTCTCGCGTGCGCAGCCACAACCCGGCGAAATACAGCGCAGCCAAGGCCACTTCAGCCAGCGCCCAAGCGCGCTCGGCAGGATTGGCAACCGCTTCCATGCCGCCGTGGCACAGGTATACCCAGACACCGATGCCGGCATAGATCCACATACCGCGCAGCTTGAAGGCCCAGGCCGCGACGAAGGGCAGCAGCGGCAACAGCAGGGTCGCCACGCCAGAGGCCATTCCCGTCACCGGCGCATGGACAACGGCGTGCCAGACCAGCCGGAGCAGCAGCAACGCGAGCAGGGCCAGCGCACATACGCGGGTGCCGTTCATGGTCGATCCAGGCTGCGCGCAATCGTTGCGACCCGCCGTCCGAGCGCGCGCGCCAGCGTCTTCTCGTCCTCGCTGAGCTCGACTTCGCGCTGCGAGCGCGCCAGATGACTGGCCCCATACGGCGTTCCGCCGCCTTCGGTGCGCGTCAGCGCCGGCTCCGTGTACGGCAAGCCGACCAGAAGCATGCCGTGATGCAGCAGCGGCAGCATCATGCTCAACAAGGTGCTTTCCTGGCCGCCGTGCGGCGAACTGGTCGAGGTGAACACCGCCGCCGGCTTGCCGGCGAGCGCGCCGCTCAACCATTGCGCCGCCGTGCTGTCGAGGAAGTGCTTGAGCGGCGCCGCCATGTTGCCAAAGCGGGTCGGGCTGCCGAGGATCAGGCCGCGGCACTCGGCCAGATCATCCAGCGACACATACGGCGGACCGTCGGCGGGAATTTCCGGCGCCGCCACCGCACCGGCGGCGGCCACCACCTCGGGCACGGTCCGCAGGCGCGCCTGCATGCCATCGACCTCATCGATGCCCGATGCTATCCGCCGCGCCAGCTGCGCCGTGCTGCCGTGACGGCTGTAGTAGAGAACGAGGATGGTCGCCATGGGGGCTGCTGACCTGGGGGAGCGCGGATGCTAGCAGTCTGGCACGGGGCTGCGCGAGCGACTGGTCGCGACCGGCGTCCCGGTGCACGCGCGCGCTGCCCAGCAACCAGTAGACTGCCGGCCTCTGCACGAATGCTCGTCGTACCTACCGAATGCGAAGACTGAAACTGCCGCCGGCGATCGCGCGACAACTGCAACAGTTGCTGGCGTTCTCCCGCTTCATCGCCCGGCGCTTCAACGACGACCAGTGTTTCGAGGCGGCTGGCGCGCTGTCGTTCACCACGGTGTTCGCGATGGTGCCCTTGTTCACCGTGGCGCTGAGCGTGTTTTCGTCGTTTCAGGAGTTCAGTCGCTTCAGCAAGGCGGTCACCAACTGGGTGTTCCAGCATTTCGTCCCGACCTCGGGCGCCGAAATCGAGATCAAGTTCATCGAGTTCATCGAAAAGGCGTCGCAGCTGACCGCGGTGGGCACCATCGCCCTGTTCATCAGCGGCTTGTTGCTGATGACCTCGATCGAACACTCCTTCAACCGCATCTGGCGCGTGGTCGCGCCGCGCCGCGCGCTGCCGCGCTTCATCGTGTTCTGGACCGCGCTGACACTCGGACCGCTGCTGGTCGGCGCCGGTCTGGCGGTGAGTTCGGCGCTGCTCGCCAGCCCTTATCTGGCGCGCTTTTCCGAGGTCTACCAACTGGAGGCGGCGGGTCTGGCCGCGCTGCCCTTCCTGGTGACCTTCGCGGCTGCCGCCCTGGCCTATCTGATCGTCCCCAACTGCCCGGTGCGGGTGAACCACGCGGCGATCGGTGGTTTGTTCACCGCGGCAGCCTTCGAGATCGCCAAGACCGGCTTTGCCGAGTTCATCGGCCAGTTTGCGAGCTACGAGAAGATCTACGGGGCGGTCGCCTTGATCCCGGTGTTCCTGCTGTGGATCTATATCTCCTGGGTGGTCGCCTTGCTCGGCGCCTCGCTGACCGCCGCGCTGGGCGCCTTCAGCCACGAGGCCAGCAAGCGCAAGCTGCCCGAGCGCGAACGCTTTCCGGCGCTGTTGCGCCTGCTCGGACGCCTGCGCGAGGCGCAGATCCAGGGTGTCGGACTGTCGGTCGGCGAACTCGCCGAGCGCCTGCCCGATGTGCCCGAAGCCACGATCGCCGAGTTGCTCGGCATGCTGGTGCGCGAGCGCATCGCGCAGCGCACCGACATTGGCGGATGGATCCTGACGCGCGATCCAGACCTGGTGCGCATCCGCGCGCTCTATCGCGGCGACGCCTTCCTGCTGCCGCTATCCGACGGCAAGCACACCAGCGCGGTAGCCGGCACCCTGGATGGCAAGATCGAGCAGATGTGCGAGAACGCCGCGCAGGCCGCGGAGCGCCAGCTCGACCAGGCGCTCGCCGAACTGTTTCGCAAGCCTTCAGCACGCGCGCTCGAAGCGAAGGTCGAGTCGCCGGGCCCGGCCAAGAGGGCGAGGGACGAGAAGCGACCACCACGGCCGATCCCCGCCGCCGCAGCGGACGCCAGTGCGCAAAACATGCGCCGCGCCCTCACCCGGAAATGCCGTAAGCCGTTGATCTTGATGTGGGCGCGGATTAGCCCGCGCTTGCTTTCGGGATAAGGCCCCAAGCTCGCGCGCGCGAACCAGCGCAGCGGCAATCTGAGCCCTCACCGAACATGTCGTTTGTCAGCATGCAGCCCTCACACCGGTCCATTGCATACTTGCCGCAACCGACCTGAGGTTGAACACCATGTTGAGATCCCTGTCCACACTGGCGCTGGCTTTTGCGCTGGGCTCCGCCGCCTCGGCAGCGCCGATCGAGCTCAGCGTCGCCACGCTGGACGGCAAGACCTTCGACGTCGCCGAACACCGCGGCCAGTGGATCGTGGTCAACTTCTGGGCGACCTGGTGCGGGCCCTGCATCAAGGAAATGCCGGAGCTCGACGAACTCGACCGGGCGCGCGAGGACGTCATCGTGCTGGGACTGGCCTTCGAGGACACCACGCCAGATGACCTCAGGAAATTCCTCGGCCAGCACGCGGTGAGCTATCCGATTGCCGCGGTCGACGTTTATGCCCCGCCGGCCGCCTTTTCGGTACCCAAGGGCCTGCCGACGACGCACTTGATCGCGCCGGACGGCAGCCTGCGCGAGAGCTTCATCGGGCCGGTCACGCGCGCCGACCTGGAAAAGATGATCGACGCCAAAGCGGCCGATTGAGCAAGGCTGTGGCGACTCGACGCTACCTCGTGAGCGGCCTTGTGCAGGGCGTGAGCTTTCGCGCCGCCACGCGACAGCGCGCGCGCGAGCTGCACGTCGACGGTCATGCGCGCAATCTGGCGGATGGCCGGGTCGAGGTCATCGCCTGCGGCGGCGACGCTGCGCTGGCACAGCTGGAGAGTTTTCTCTGGCGCGGGCCGCCGCATGCGCGGGTGGAGCGGGTCGAGATGGAGGCAGTCGATATTCAGGTGCCGGCGGGGTTCGGCATCAGTTGAGAAGCGCTGCGTCGCTCTCACCGAACATACGCAAGTCCAACTGAATTCCATTTTGGCAAAAGGACGCGGGGCGCAAAGGCAGGGACCAAACGCCGCACGGTCCGACCGTGAATCTTGGCCTCGACCCCTGCCCGGCCCGCAGCCCGCTTTCGCCTTGGTTCGACCGCGGCGCCGCGAGCCCCCCCCCTGCCCGCGCGAATAAGCACACCGCCAGGCGCGCGCACAACGCCTACATGCGCGCAAGGACCGGCTAATACACCCGCTTCGCCCGCGCCGCCGATTTCGGATAGCTCTCCTTGGCCGGCTTCTTGCTGAGCGGCGGCAATTCCAGGGCTTCCGGCGCGACGTCGTGGTCGGGTAGGTGGTCGAGCAGATGGCGGATCATGTTCAGCCGCCCGGCTTTCTGGTCGTTCATGTCGACCAGCGTCCACGGCGCCTCCGGGATGTCAGTCGCCTCCAGCATCTGGTCGCGCGCCCGGGTGTAGTCGGCGTAACGTTCGCGCGCAGCCAGATCGATCGGCGAGATCTTCCAGCGCTTGACCGGATCGTTGAGCCGCTCCGCCAGCCGCTGCTCCTGCTGGCTCTGATCGCAGGCAAACCAGTATTTGAACAGCAGCACGCCGTTGTTGATCAACATGCGTTCGAACTGCGGACAGTCGTCGAGGAATCGCGCGTACTCCTCATCAGTGCAGAAGCCCATGACGCGTTCCACACCGGCGCGGTTGTACCAGCTGCGATCGAACAGCACGATCTCGCCGGCACTCGGCAAGTGCTCGACATAGCGTTGGAAATACCACTGGGTCTTTTCCCGATCGCTGGGCTTGGCCAACGCCACGATGCGGCAGGTGCGCGGATTCAGGCAGTCCGAGATGGCGTTGATCGCACCACCCTTCCCCGCTGTATCGCGCCCCTCGAACAGCACCACCAGCCGCTGTCCGGTGTGCTGCAGCCAGCGATGCATCGCGTTCAGCTCTTCCTGCAGAGGCTCCAGCGCCTCGCGGTAGTCCTTGCCTTTCATCTCGGCCACGGCAGCCTCCAGTGATTGCTGACGCAAAGAGGCTACGGCATCCCCGCGATTGAAGGTAGTCGGGCTTGCGGCGGGAATTCAACAGCCTCCCGGTCACGCCGACGATGCGCCTTTTCGCGCATCGAACATCCGGACGCAGGTCACGTCGGCCACGTAGCGGCCTACGTGACAGTGCTGCGAGTCACGTAGCCTGCTTCGCGGGAAACGTGACCTGCTTTCAAAGGCTTGCTACCTGATTGGCGAGGGGCTGCGGCTGCAAACGAACTACGCCCCAGGACACTTCCCGCAGCGCAACTGCAGCAGACTGTGCCCAAGCCCGATGCCGTCGACCTGTTCCACCAGCTCCAGTCCGGCGGCGCTGACCAGCGCGAGAAAGTCGTCGCAGCGGTAGAAGCGCGAGTTGCCGTTGGCCAGGCAGGTGAAATACAGCGAGGCCGCATTCAGGCTGTAAGCGGCGGATTCGAAGCGCTGCCGATCGGGAAACGACTCCAGGATGTAAAGCCGTGCATCGGCGGCATCGCCAGACGCACGCGGCGCAGGATGTCGATGACCTGCAGCGGCGCGAAGCAATCGAGGAACTGGCTCATCCACCAGACCTCACCGGCATTCGGCAGCGGCTGCCTGGCGTCGAGGATATCCAGCGGATGCGCCTGCACCCGCGCGCCGTGCCGGCGGCCTGCACATTGGTCATGGCCACCTGCAGTTGCTGCGGAAGGTCGACCAGGGTCAGCTCGACGGCAGCATCGAAGGCGCAGCAACGCAAGGCCCAGCGCCCGGTATTGGCGCCGATGTCGACCAGTCGCGCCGGCTTGCCGGCGAGCACGCGCGGCAGCAGTTCGCTGAAGGCGCTGTCGCTGTAGTAGTGATCGAAACCAAACCAGCTGCGACGGACTTCCTCGGGCAGTTGCGAGAGTCCTTCGTAGATCGTCGGCCAGTTGCCGAACTCGCGCAGTCCGCTCGGCGCACCGCGGCGCACTGATTCGCTCAACTGCGCCATCCCGCGGTAGCAGACGTCGGCGGTGAAATTCATGTTGGCGCGGGTCATGGCATCGTGCAGCAGGTAATGCCCCATCCGCGCCAGCGCAAAGCGACCGTCGGTCTCGATGACGATGCGTGCGCTGAGTCCCATGTCGAGCAGCACGCTGGCGCCGTAGACCGACACCCCGGTGCGCTCGGCAATCTCGGCGAGGGTCAGGCCGGCATTGCCCGCCGTGTCCAGCGCGCTGAGGATGCCGAGATCGCGCAGGCTGAGCGCCGCCTGGAAGGCGATCGGCGCAAAAGCCAGGCGTTGCGCCGCCTCCTTCGCCGCGAGCGCCGTCATCGGATCATGTTGATACCAGCTGGACATCGGCCCACCTGCGGCGGCACACGGAGTCGACGACAATACGCGTCGAGCGCCGCAACCGGCAGCGGCCGGGAACCGGCCAGACTGGTGCGCCGCGTATGCACGGCGCGCTATCGACGCTGCAGACCAGACTCGCGCGAGGTACCCGAAGGGCGCTATTTTGGCCAGCACACGCGGTCTCCGCCGCCAGCCGATCATGCCGCCGATGGCAAACGCCCAGACCGCGCCGCAGTTGCGCTTCTCGATCGAGGCCTGGTCGGCGTGGGCGCCAGGGCTGACGGACGCCGACGCGTGGCGGCAATGGGCGCGGCGACCACAGTTGCCAGGCGGCGACGAGCGACCGGAACTGCCCCAATATCCGATGTTGTTGCGCCGGCGCGCCGAGCGACTGGCGCGGATGGCGCTGCACACGGTGGCGCAGGTGCGCGCTGCCGCTGCATGCCCGATGGTCTACGCTTCGCCTCGTGGCGAGACCCAGCGCGCGGTCCACATGTTGCGCGAACTCGCCACCACCGGCACGGTGGCGCCCGGACCCTTCAGCCTGTCGGTGCACAACGCGGTGGCTGCGCTGGAGTCGATCGCGCACGCCGACACCGGCAATTACACCGCGCTGGCCGCGGCCGGCGAGACTGCCGAACTGGCGATCGTCGAGGCACTGGGATTGCTCGCCGAAGGTCACGACCAGGTCATCGTCACGGTCTATGACGAAACCCTTCCGCAGTGCTATCGCAGCGACGTCGCGGAAGCCGACGCGGCATTCGCGTGGTCGTGGCGGGTGGCGCGGGCCGAAGATGGGGCGGGTTTCGAGTTGACTTGGGACGGGCTCGAGACGGCAGATGGTTTCGGGTCCCGGGACCCGGGTCCCGGGTCCCGACCGCCGCCCCTGCCCCCTGCCCTGCGCATTCTGCAGTTCTTCCTGTCCGACGCCGAATCCCTGAGCCATGACGGATCACATTGCCGCTGGACCTGGCGCAAAGTTGCCTGAGCCGCTCGACCGCCCGTGGCGGATCTGCGCCACCGGTTTCTGTTTTGCCATGTTCGGGCTCGGCGGCCTGGTGCTGCGCATCCTCGTGTTCCCACTGCTGGCGCTGCTGGTGCGCGATCGATTGCGCCGCGCCGAACTGGCGCGTGCTGCCGTGCATCGTGGATTCCGAATATTCATCGAACTGATGCGGCTGACCGGCGTGCTGCGCTACGACATCGTTGGCCGCGCGAAGCTGAACCGGCGCGGCCTGCTGATCCTGGCCAACCACCCGACGCTGATCGACGTGGTGTTCCTCGGCTCGTTGATCGAACACCTCACTTGCGTGGTCAAGGCAGACCTCAAGCGCAACCCGTTCACACGCGGGCCAGTGCTCGGCGCTGGCTACATTTGCAACGACGAACCCGAGGGTGCCATCGAGGACTGTCGACGCGCGCTCGACGACGGCGGCAACCTGGTGATATTCCCTGAAGGCACGCGCACCGCCGAAGATGGCATCATCCGGCTGCGTCGCGGCGCCGCCCAGATCGCGGTGCGCTGCCGTCGCGACATCACCCCGGTGACCATCTCCTGTATCCCGCGCAGCTTGACGCGCTGGATTCCGTGGTACGTGGTGCCGCTGCGCCCGATGCATTTCCGCATCGAAGTGCGGGACGATATTCCGATCGCGCCGTACACCAGCGGCGATGAGCCCGAGGCGTTGGCGGCGCGCCGTCTGACGCAGGACCTGAACCACTACTTCTTGCAGGAGACCGCGGCCCATGCAGGCGCTTGAACTGGAGATCAAGACACTGATCATCGAGACCCTTGGGCTCGAGGACCTGAAACCGGAGGATATCGACGCCCTGGCACCGCTGTTCGTTGATGGCCTCGGCCTGGATTCGATCGATGCCCTCGATCTCGGCCTTGCCATCCAGCGCCGCTACGGCATCCACATGTCCGCCGACGCCGAAGAGACGCGCCAGCATTTTCGCAGCGTGCGGGCGCTGGCGGCGCTGATCGGCGCGCAGCGCGCGACCTGAGCGAGACCAGACCATGACCCGCGACGAACTCTACGCCAAGCTGGTCGACGTGCTCACGCGCACCTTCGACATCGAACCGGAACGCATCAACCTCGACGCCCGCCTCGGCGAAGACCTCGATATCGACAGCATCGATGCGGTCGACCTGCTGGTGGAACTCAAGCAGATCACCGGCGTGCGCCTGCAGCCGGAAGCCTTCAAATCGGTGCGCACATTGCGCGACGTACTCGACGCACTGGTGGCGCTGCTGCCGCCATGACGCGAGACACCGTCGCCGCCGTGCTGCTCGGCGTGCTGACGCTGGCCTATCCGCTGCTCGTGTACGCCGGCCTGCAGCGCTTCGAACCGCGCTGGCTGGCTCTGCTGCTGCTGGCGATCGCGCTGGCGCGCCTCGGCGGCGGGCGTCGCGACCCGCTGGCCTGGGCCACCGCCGTGCTGGCACTGCTGTTGGCGCTGGTATCCGGATGGCTCAACGCCCCGTTGCCGGTGAAACTCTACCCGGTGGCGGTCAATGCCTTGATGCTGCTGCTGTTCGGCCTCAGCCTGCGCCACCCGCCCAGCCTCGTCGAGCGCATCGCGCGCATCCAGGAACCTGATTTGCCGCCGCACGCGGTGACCTACACGCAGCGCGTGACCCAGGTCTGGTGCGGCTTCTTCGTCATCAACGGCGGCATTGCGCTGTGGACCGCGCTGTACGCCAGCGCTGCCACCTGGGCGCTGTACAACGGCCTGATCGCCTACCTGCTGATGGGCGCCCTGTTTGCGGTCGAATGGCTGGTGCGCCAGCGGGTGCGCGCGCGGCATGCCTGAGCCGACGCCCCTCGATCTGCTGCTGCCGGCACTCGCCGGACGTGGGCCGGTCGCATGGCGCGGCGCGCAGGCGCTCGATGGCGCTGGTTTCCTCGCGCGCGTCGGCGCCTGGCATGCAACGCTGGCGCAGCCCGCCGGCAGCACCATCGCGCTGGCCCACGCCGATGCAATCGAATTTGCCGCGGCACTGTATGCGGCGTGGTTGCGCGGGCTGAGCGTGCTGGTGCCGGGCGATACGTTGCCGGCGACGCTTGCTGCAATCGCCGGCGATGTGAGCGGGCTGGTTGGCGAGTTTGGCGCGGCAACCACGCAGCCGACACCGAAGGTCGAAATTGGCCACGCTGCGCGCGAGCCAGCAATGGCCCCAGCTTCGTTTGACACCCAGTGCCCAACAGCCAGCGGCATCGCACGAGCGCTGCCACTCGGTCTGGCCAGCTCCCTGATCCTGCAAACCTCGGGCTCGACCGGCACCCCGCTGCGCGTGCACAAGTCCCTGCGCCAGCTGGACGCCGAAGTGCGTACGCTCGAACGTTGTTTCGGCGCCGCCCTCGGCGACGCGCGCATCGCCGCCACCGTATCGCACCAGCATATCTACGGGCTGCTGTTCCGCCTGCTGTGGCCGCTGGCCAGCGGCCGGCCGTTCGAGGATCGCGCCCATGCCTACCTCGAGTCGGTGGCACCTCTGCTGCAGCGCGGGCCGCTGGCTCTGGTCGCCAGTCCGGCGCACCTCAAGCGCCTACCCGCCGGAATCGACTGGCACCCGGATGGACGCACGCTGGCCGCCGTGTACTCCTCCGGTGGACCGCTCGACCTGGCTGCCGCTCAGGCCGTGCACGCGGCCACCGGCGTGCTGCCGAGCGAGATCTGGGGCAGCACCGAGACCGGTGGTGTCGGCTGGCGTCAGCAACACCTCGTCGGCTCGCCGTTCCAGCTGTTCCCCGAGCTGAACGTCGCCGCGAGCGCCGCCGGCTCACTGCGCCTGCGCTCGCCCCATCTGGCTGACAACGACTGGCTGACGTTGGCTGATCGCGGAGAACTCGATGGCATTGGCCGCGTGCACCTCTCCGGACGCGACGACCGCATCGTCAAGATCGAAGAGAAACGCGTGTCACTGAATGCCATCGAAAGTGCCGCGCGTGGCGGGCGCTGGCTTGACGCGGCACGCGTGGTGCCGCTGTCCGGCGAGCGGCTGCAACTGGGGCTGGTCGGCATTCCCAATGCAAGCGCCCGAGAATTGCTGCTGAGCCACGGCCGGCGTGCTCTGGCAGCGGAGCTGCGCGCCGAACTCGTCGCACACATCGAACGTGTCGCGCTGCCCCGCCGCTTTCGCCTGGTCGGCGCGCTGCCGATGAACAGGCAGGGCAAGACCACCGATGCGGCACTGGCGGCACTGTTCGCCGACACCGAATCGCGGCCGCTGCTGCCGTTCCACGATTGGACCCTGCGCCAGCCACCGCAGGCCACGGTCGAACTCTGGATCAGCCCCGACCTCTATCACTTCCAGGGCCATTTTCCGCAGCAACCGATCCTGCCCGGTGTCGCCCAGATCGATTGGGCGATCACCCTGGCGCGCCAGGCCTTCGCCTTGCCGCTGAACCTGAAGCGCATGGAAACGCTCAAGTTCCAGGCCCTGATCCAGCCGGGCACGCGGCTGCTGCTGGATCTGGAATGGAGACCCGAGCGCCAGCAACTCGAATTCCGCGCGCATTCGACGGCCGGTTCGCATGCGAGTGCGCGGTTGGTGTTCGCGTAGATCAGAATGGCCTTGCGCTACGGAGGAATTGCAGGAGCGCGCTCGCGCGCGATAGCCTTTTCGCGCGCAAGCGCGCTCCTGCAGAGTCAACGACTTGCGGCGTGTCGGACGATACGTGCGCACGAAAGCATCGCGACCAAGGTCGCTCCTACAGTTATTGAGTGAGCCGGATGCATGCCGTCGTTCCACCCCCTGATCCTCATCCCGTCTACAACCACGAGCGCGGCCTGGCGACCATGCTCGATGGCCTGCGCGCCAGCGGCTTGCCGTGCCTGCTGGTCGACGACGGTAGCGAGTCCGGTTGCGCGGCGGCGCTGGATGCGATGGTCGCGGCGAATACCGAGTGGCTGAGCCTGTTGCGGCGCGGGGTCAACGGCGGCAAGGGCGCGGCGCTGATGTCCGGCTTCGACGAAGCGGCCCGGCGCGGCTACACCCATGTGCTGCAGATCGATGCCGATGGCCAGCACGACACCGCCGACATTCCACGCTTCATCGCCCTCGCCCGCGAAAACACGGGGGTCCTGATCCTCGGCCAGCCACGTTACGACCAGAGCGTGCCGCTGGGACGCCTGGTCGGGCGTTACGCCACCCACATCTGGGTGTGGATCAACACGCTGCGCCTGGCCATTGCCGACACCATGTGCGGCTTTCGCGTCTATCCGCTGGCGCCGGTGCAGACGCTGCTGGCGCAGGAATTGCTCGGCGCGCGCATGGATTTCGACACCGAAATCGTCGTGCGCCTTTACTGGCGCGGCATCCGCGTGCTCAACCTGCCCACGCCGGTGCGTTACCCGGCCGATGGCGTGTCGCACTTCAAGCTGTGGCGCGATAACGTGTTGATCTCGCGCATGCACGCGCGGCTGTTCTTCGGAATGCTGTGGCGACTGCCGCGACTGCTGTGGCGGCGGATCGCCGCGTGAGTACAGGCACGCACCACTGGGCCCACATCGGCGAGGCCGGCTTCGTCGGCGGCATGCGCTTTCTGGTCTGGACCTACCGCTGTTTTGGCCGCCTGCCCTTCCGCATCGCGCTGTATCCAGTACTCGGTTACTTCTTTCTCGTGCGTGGCGTTGCGCGACGCGCATCGCTGGAATACCTGCGGCGATTGCAGCAGATCCATGCACCGTTCGCCGGCAAGCCCGGATTGGCGCTGGCGTGGCGCCATTTCCTGAGCTTTGCGGATGCCTTGCTCGACAAGGTGCTGGCGATGGGCGGCGCATTCACGCTCGACCAGATCAGCATGCGCGGGCAGGACAAGGTAGTGCCCTTGCTCGATGCCGGCCGCGGTGCGGTGATGCTGACTGCGCACCTCGGCAATCTCGAAGTGTGCCAGGCGCTCGCCGAGTTGCAGCCGAAGCTCAAGCTGAACGTTCTGGTGCACCGGCGCAACGCCGAGATGTTCAACCGCCTGCTCGAACGTCAGGGCGCCAGCCGGGTGCGGCTGCTGGAGGTCAGCGAAATCACGCCCGCCACAGCGATGGAACTGGACCGGCGCATCGCGGCCGGTGAAATGCTGGTGATTGCCGCCGACCGACTCACGCCCGGCAGCGCACGGCGCTCGCTGGCAGTGCCCTTTCTCGCCGCCCCGGCCGCCTTTCCACAAGGGCCGTTCATCCTCGCCGGCCTGTTGCGCTGCCCGGTGTTCACGGTGTTCTGCACGCGCCGCGACGGGCGCTACCACATCGATTTCGATCTGCTCGCCGAGCGCATCGAGCGCGTGCGCGGCGCACCCGATGCGGGGCTGACACCGTGGATCGCGCGCTTTTGCCGAGCGCGTCGAGCACAGTGCGTGCAGGCGCCGCTGCAGTGGTTCAATTTTTATCCGTTCTGGGCGCCGACCAATGAGCCGTGAATCGGCTGTCCGGAGCAACCCGAAATGCGGGGCTGGGGGCTGGGGGCTGGGGCGCGAAGATCGAAGTCTCCAGATCGCGTCTTGAACCGAAAGCCCGAAGTCTCGCGGCACGGCCACGAAATCGCGCCCCAGCCCCCAGCCCCGCCTTTGTTTTTACCGCGCCCAGCCATCTTGCAGAGCGCAGGCCCACGCAAACCGCCCTACGCGCCACGCCATCGCCCCGCTATCCTCGCGGCGTCTTCACAGCCATCGATCCGATGTCCGCCGACTGCCCTGCAACCCCCGTCCGCTTCGATGGCTCACCGCTCACCATCGAGGACGTCGTCGCGCTCGCGCGCCGTCAGCGTCCCGCGGTGCTCGCCGAGGACGCGCCGTTCCGCCAGCGCATTCAGGCCGGCGCCGATTTTCTTGATCGCGTGCTCGCCGAGGATGGCGTGATCTATGGCGTCACTACCGGCTATGGCGACTCCTGCACCGTCAGCATCCCGACCGGACTGGCGCTGGAACTGCCCGAGCGCCTGTACACCTATCACGGCTGCGGTGCCGGCGCATTGCTGACCCGCGAACAGACCCGCGCCGTGCTGGCAACGCGGCTGGCCTCGCTGGCGCTCGGTTACTCCGGCGTCAGCTACCGTTTGCTGCAACAACTGGCGGGATTGCTGCGCCTCGATCTGTTGCCGCGCATCCCGTCCGAGGGCTCGGTCGGCGCGAGCGGCGACCTGACGCCGCTGAGCTACGTTGCCGCCGTGCTCTGTGGCGAGCGCGAGGTGTGGAACGGCAAGGAGGGCCAGCCGGCCGGACCGGCGCTGCGCGCCGCCGGCCTGCAGCCGCTGAAGCTGCGGCCGAAGGAAGGCCTGGCGGTGATGAACGGCACCGCGGTGATGACCGCGCTGGCCTGTCTGGCCCATGCGCGCGCCGATTACCTGTCGCGCCTGGCCACGCGGATCACCGCGCTGGCGGTGGTCGCGCTCGACGGCAACCCGCATCACTTCGACGAGCGTCTGTTCGCGGTGAAACCGCATCCGGGCCAGATGCGCGTGGCCGCGCGGCTGCGCGGCGACCTCGCCGCCGACCGTCCGCCGCGCAACGAACAGCGACTGCAGGATCGCTATTCGCTGCGCTGCGCGGCGCACGTGGTCGGCGCCCTGGAAGACGCGTTGCCATGGCTGCGCAGTCTGATCGAGACCGAGCTCAACAGCGCCAACGACAATCCGATCATCGATCCGGATGACCTGAAGGTGCTGCACGGCGGCCATTTCTATGGCGGCCACGTCGCCATGGCGATGGACACGCTGAAATGCCAGGTGGCCAATCTCGCCGACCTGCTCGACCGCCAGATGGCGCTGCTGGTCGATGCCCGCTACAGCCATGGCTTGCCGGCCAATCTGTCCGGCGCCAGCGGCGCTCGACGGGTGATCAACCATGGACTGAAGGCCTTGCAGATCAGCGCCTCGGCGTGGACCGCCGAAGCGCTCAAACTGACCATGCCGGCCTCGGTGTTTCAGCCGCTCCACCGAATGCCACAATCAGGACAAAGTCAGCATGGGCACGATTGCCGCGCGCGACTGCCTGCGCGTGCTGCAGCTGACCGAGCAGGTTGCCGCCGCGCTGCTGATCACGGTGCGCCAGGGCATCGAACTGCGCCTGAAGCTGACACCGGGCAGCACCCTGTCGACGTCCCTGGCGGCGATGCAGCGGGACCTGGCCGAGCGCATCGAATTCATCGACGAGGACCGCGCGCTGGACGGCACGCTGGTCGAGCTGATCAGCGCCATAGATGCGCGCGCGTGGTCGCTGTATGAGTGACGCACCCGCACACTGGCAAGCCGACACCTTGATCGACCCGCCGTTCTTCGACATCGACCCGATGGAGATCGTCTGGCACGGCAACTACGTGAAATACCTGGAAGTGGCGCGCTGCACGCTGCTCGACCAGATCGACTACAACTACTACCAGATGAAGGACTCCGGCTACGCCTGGCCGATCGTCGATCTGCACTTGCGCTATGTGCAACCGGTGCGCTTTCGCCAGCAGGTGCGGGTGAGCGCGAAGATCATCGAGTGGGAGCACCGCCTGAAGATCCACTACCGCGTCGTCGACGCCGCCTCGGGGCGCAAGCTGACCACCGGGCATACCGTGCAGGTTGCGGTGGACATCGGCAGCGGCGAGCTGCAGTTCGAGACGCCGGCGGTGCTGCGGCGGAAGTTGGGGTTGGCGCCGTGAATTTGGCGCGAGCTGCCGCACGTAGGTCACGTTGCCCGCATCGCGGGCTACGTGACGACTTTCAAGTGCGGCCCGATGGCGGCATGTAGCCCGCTGCGCGAAGCCCCCAGACCTACCTTTTGCTGGCCGGCGATCCTGCTGCTCGTCTGCGTCAGACCTGCATCGCTGCGGATCTGCTTGAGAACGTCGCCGCCCGTATCCACCGCACCCCCGTGCTGCGCGGCGATTTCACCCAGGAACGCACGCTGGCCGGCTTCTCCAAACCGCTGCGCTCCACCGGCACCTTCATCGCCGCACGCGGACGCGGCGTGCTGTGGACCACCACCGCGCCATTCCCGGGCGAACTGGTGATCACCGAATCGGCGATCCGTGAACGCGTCGACGGGGTCGACTCTGTGGTCGTCGATGCCAACCGCGAGCCGGCGCTGCGCCAGGTCAACCGCATCCTGCTGGCGCTGCTGCAGGGTGAACTGGCGACGCTGCGCGAGCAGTTCAGTGTCTCCGGAAGCGTCGATCCGCAAGGCTGGCAACTGAAGTTGACGCCGCAGGGGCAACTGGCCGAGCTCATCGGCAGCATCGAGGTCGGAGGCGGCAGCCAGGTCGAATCGGTGGCGATCCTCGAGCGCAACGGCGATCTCGGCCGTATCGAATTCACCGCACTGACCACGGGAGATTCCCTGTCGACCGAGGAAGCCGCGCGCTTTGACTGAGGCAAGCTCACCGCTACGCCGCAACGGGCTGGCGTGGGGCTGGGCGCTGCTGGTGCTGACGTGCGCGTTGCACCTGATCGCCGTGTGGACGCGCGACGAGTTGCCGCTGGACACCGACGTGATGGCATTGTTGCCGCAGGACACGCGCAATCCCGCGGCCGAACGCGCATTGGCCCGGCTCAGCGAGGGCGCCGCACAACGCGTGGTGGTGGTGCTCGCGGCATCCGACTTTGCCGCTGCGGCGGGTGCCGCCAAACGTGTCGATGCCGAGCTCTCGGCGCCCGGGAGCCCATTGACCGCCGTGGTCGGTGGCGCCGGTGCCAACGATTTGATCGACTTTTACGCTCCCTGGCGCGACCGCCTGCTGGCGCCGAGCGACCGCGAACGGCTGGCACGCAGACCCCGGAACAGGTCGCCCGGGCCGCGTTGCAGAGCCTGTTTCGGCCCGGCCGGGCCACGCGCGCGCTCGGCCCGTTGGACGATCCGCTGGGCAGCTACTCGGCGTGGCTCGCCGAACGCTTCGCAGCGACGCAACTGCGCCCGCGCGAGGGCAGGTTGTGGCAGCAGGTCGATGGGCTGAACCTGATCGTGCTGGCCTATGAGATGCGCGCTGGCGCCCTCAGTGTGAGCGCGCTGGAGCAACTGCAGCCGCGCCTCGATGCAGCGCGCGCCGCAGCCAGTCGCAAGCGGTCGAAATGCTGACCGCTGGTGTGCCGGTGCATGCAGCCGCCGCGGCGCTGCAGGCACAGCGCGAAATGAGCGTGATCGGTGTCGGCGCCGGGCTCGGCATCGGCTTGCTGATGCTGCTGTGCTTTCGCCGACTGCGGCCGATGCTGCTGGTGCTGGGGTCGGTCGGTGTCGGACTGGTCGTTGCCTTGTCGACCTGCCTGTTGGTGTTCGATCGGGTACATCTGCTGACGCTGGTGTTCGGCGCCAGCCTGGTCGGCGTTGCCGAGGACTATGCGATCCACTGGCTGAGTGCCCGTGCGCTGGCACCGGCGGGCGAACGCGAGTCCACGACGCGAGCGCTCACCCCCGGCCTGTGGCTGGCTTTTGCGACATCCGCGCTCGGCTATCTCGCACTCGCACTGGCGCCCTTTCCTGGCCTGAAGCAGATGGCGCTGTTCTCGATCGTGGGCCTCGTCGGCGCCCTGATCTCGGTGCTGCTGTGGCTGCCGCGACTGGTCGGTCGCGAACCCGTGGCCACTGCGCTCAGCGGCAAGCTCGCCCGTTCCTGGCGGTATTGGCCACGCCTGCGGGCAACGCCACTATCGGTCGTGCTGTGCGCCGCGCTGCTCGCCGTGGCCGTTTGCGGCGCAGCGCGCCTCAACAGCAGCGACGAATTGCGTGCGCTGCAGTCGTCGCCAAGATCGCTGGTCGAGCAACAGCAGCAGATCGGCCATTGGCTGGCCGAACCGAGTCCGGTGCAATTTTACCTCGTGAGCGGTGCCGACCACGGCGAACTGCTGGCACGCGAAGAGGCCCTGGTGCAGCGACTGGATCTGCTGGTGGACGAGCACTTCATCGGCGGCCACCGGGCGCTGTCGGACTGGGTGCCATCGCCCGCGCGGCAAATGGCCGATCGCGCGATGGCAGCGCCAGCGCGCGTGGCGGCCAGCAGCGCCATCGTCCGCGAACTGGGCGCCGCGCAAGTCAACGCTCGCCCGTTCGAGGAACCGCCACTGACCCTGGACCGTTGGTTGGCGAGCCCGCATTCGCTGCCTCTGCGCCCGCTGTATCTGGGCCAGATCGACGGCGAGTACCAGAGCGTAGTGCAAGTCCATGGGCTGACCGCAGCAGCGCAACTGCCGCGATTGCAGGCACAGGCCGACGGTCTGGCCGGCGTGCAGTGGGTCGACCGCATCAGCGACTATTCCCGTCTGCTGCGCGGCTACCGGATCGCAATGCTGCAAGTGCTGGCCGCCAGCGTCGCACTGATTGCCGTGCTGCTCGGTTGGCGCTATCGCGGCCAGGCCTGGCGCGTGCTGCTGCCGACCTTGGCCGCGATGCTGGCGGTGCTGGCCTGGCTCGGCTGGCGCGGCGAGCCGCTGCAATTGTTCCACGTGCTTGGCCTGATCGTGCTGCTCGGCATGGCCGACGACTACGGCATCTTCCTGCTCGAAGCCGAGGTGAGCGAACACGCCTGGCTCGGCATCGTGCTCGGCGCCGTCAACACCCTGCTCGCCTTCGGCCTGCTGGCGTTTTCCGGCACCCCGGCGCTGGCCGCATTCGGATTGACCTTGCTGAT
>JADKFD010000041.1 GCA_016717705.1 Rhodanobacteraceae bacterium
CGCCTTTGTCGAGCAGGAACTCGCTGCGCTGGAAGCCTTCGGGCAGGGTCTCGCGCACGGTCTGCTCGATCACGCGCGGGCCGGCAAAGCCGATCAGCGCTTGCGGTTCGGCCAGATTCAGATCGCCGAGCATGCCCAGGCTTGCCGACACGCCACCGGTGGTCGGATGCGTCAGTACCGAGACGAAGGGCACGCCGCCGCGACGCATGCGCGCCAGCGCCGCCGAGGTCTTGGCCATCTGCATCAGCGAAAACAGGCCCTCCTGCATGCGCGCGCCGCCGGTGGCCGAGAAATTGACCAGCGGGGCGCGCTCGTCCAGCGCGCGTTCGGCCGCGCGGGTAAAGCGCTCGCCGACCACCGAGCCCATCGACCCGCCCATGAAGCCGAATTCAAACGCACAGGCGATCAGCGCCCGGCCCTTGAGCAGGCCACGCGCCGAGATCAGCGCGTCCTTCTCGCCGGTCGCACGCTGCGCGGCGATCAAGCGATCGCGATAGCGCTTCTGGTCACGGAACTTGAGGGCGTCGAAGGGCATCAGATTGGCGTCGATCTCACTCAGGCTGCCCTGGTCGAACAGCGATTCCAGTCGCTTGCGCGCGGAAATCGTCATGTGGTGATTGCACTTCGGGCACACGCGCAGGTTGCGCTCCAGCTCCGGCCCATACAGTACCGCGGCGCAGGACGGGCATTTTTCCCAAAGGCCCTCGGGCACATTGCGCTTGGCGGTGCCTTCGGTGCGGATGCGCGCGGGCATCAGTTTGCTCAACCAGCTCATGGGGCAGTAAGTAGTTAATAGTGAGTAGTGAGTAGGAGCCGGCAGATCGAAGCGGCGCGGCAAGCAAGCGCATCGGCAGGCTAGCCTGCCGTGTCGTCGCAATCGAGTTCCGGCGCGGGCGCAATTCAATCCGTCTTCCTTTGCGTTCTTTGCGTCCTTTGCGGACAAGATCTGTTTCGAAATCTTCAGACACGCCTCACCGCATGGAGCGCGTCGCGGATCCGGGGCAGGAATGATGCCACTGCTGCGTCGACCGCGCTGGCGTCACCGGCGCCGGCCAGCCGCTCGACCAGCGCACTGCCGATCACGATTGCCTCGGCATGGGCGCCCAGTGTGGCTGCCCCCTGCGCGTCGCGAATGCCAAAGCCCACCGCGATCGGCACCTGGCTCAGGCCACGCAGTTCGTCGAGCGCGGCCACCGCACTGCCCTGCTCCAGATGGCCGGCGCCGGTGATGCCCTTGAACGACACGTAATAGAGAAAACCGCTGGCCTTCGCGGCAATGCGTCGGCGACGCTCCGGTGGCGTGGTCGGTGCCAGCAGGAAGATCTGCTTCAGATCGAGCGCTTTCAGCGTCGCTTCGTAGTTGCCGGATTCCTCGATCGGACAGTCGACCAGCAGCATGCCATCGGCTCCGGCCGCTGCGGCTTCAGTGACGAAGCGCTCGAAACCGAAGCGCTCGATCGGATTCAGGTAGCCCATCAATACGATGGGCGTCGCCTGATCATGGACGCGAAACGCACGCACGCTGTCGAGCACATGGGCGAGGCCGACATGCTTGGCAATCGCGCGCTCGTTGGCCTGCTGGATCACCGGGCCGTCGGCCATCGGATCGGAGAACGGCATGCCGAGTTCGAGCAGGTCCGCGCCATGGCGCACCAGCGCGTGCAGCACGTCGACAGTCAGCGTCGGATCCGGATCGCCGGCGGTGACGAAAGTGATCAGACCCGGACGCCCGGCGGCGCGAAGATCGGAGAAACGGGTGTCGATGCGGTTGGTCATCTTGGGGGCAGTGGTGTGGGTGAGTGGGGGGGGTACAACGGCATCGGGGGGCGAGGGAGGGCTTCGGGAGGTGCGGGGAGGAGTGGCAGCCTACTCCCTCACTACTCACCATTCACTGCTCTCAGAGGCTTATCCCCTCCAGCCGCGCAATCGTATTCACATCCTTGTCGCCGCGCCCGGACAAATTGATCAGCACATGGCGATCCTTGGGCAGGCTGGCGGCGAGCTTGATGCCGTAGGCCACTGCATGCGAACTCTCCAGCGCGCCGAGAATGCCCTCGGTGAGCGCCAGCTTGTGGAAGGCCGCCAGCGCTTCGTCGTCGGTGATGCCGACGTAGTTGGCGCGACCAATGTCCTTGAGGAAGGCGTGCTCCGGGCCGACGCCGGGGTAGTCGAGACCCGCCGAGACCGAATGCGTTTCGATGATCTGGCCATCGGCATCGGCGATCAGATAGGTGCGATTGCCGTGTAGAACACCGGGTACGCCGGCCGACAGCGAGGCTGCGTGCCTGCCGCTCTCGATGCCCTCGCCCGCCGCTTCGACGCCGTAGATGGCGACGCCGTCGTCGTTGAGGAAGTGGTGGAAGATGCCGATCGCGTTGGAGCCACCACCGACGCAGGCAACCACCGCATCCGGCAGCTTGGCGTACTCGTCGAGCATCTGCTGGCGCGCCTCCATGCCGACGATGGCGTTGAAATCGCGCACCATCTTCGGATACGGATGCGGGCCGGCAACGGTACCGATCATGTAGAAGGTGTGGTCGACGTTGGTGACCCAGTCGCGCAGCGCCTCGTTGAGCGCATCCTTGAGCGTCTTCGAGCCCGATTGCACCGGCACCACGGTGGCGCCGAGCAACTTCATGCGGAACACGTTGATCGCCTGGCGCTCGATGTCGACCGCGCCCATGTAGACCACGCATTCCAGCCCCAGGCGCGCCGCGATGGTGGCGCTGGCCACGCCGTGCTGGCCGGCGCCGGTCTCGGCGATGATGCGGCGCTTGCCCATGCGCTTGGCGAGCAGGCCCTGGCCCACGGTGTTGTTGATCTTGTGCGCGCCGGTGTGGTTCAGATCCTCGCGCTTGAGCAGGATCTGTGCGCCGCCGACTTCGCGGCTGAGGCGTTCGCAGTGGTAGATCGGCGTCGGCCGGCCCACATAGTGTTTGCGATCGCGCGCGAGTTCGGCCATGAACTCCGGATCGACCCGATAGTGCTCGTAGGCGGCGGCCAGTTCGGCCAGCGGCGCCATCAGCGTCTCGGCGACAAAGCTGCCGCCATAAGGCCCGAAGTGCCCGCGGGCATCCGGATAAGCGGCGTAGTCGACGCGGTCAGCCACGCCCTTGTTCTGCGCTTGCACGTTCCACCTCATTCATGAAGAGCTGCATGCGGCGCGGGCACTTGATGCCCGGCGCCGATTCGATTCCGCTGGAGACATCCACGGCATACGGCCGCACCTGGGTGATTGCGGCAGCCACGTTCTCGGGCGTCAGGCCACCGGCGAGAATGATGCGATCCGCCAGTGAGGGCGGAATCAGCGACCAGTCGAAACTGAGACCGCTGCCACCTTGCTCACCCACTGCGATGGGCATCCAGCAGCACACCGCGTGCATGAGCATAGCTGGATGCGGTAGGGACGACGTCAACGGCGTCGCCCATCGCCAGCGCTTTGACAGGGACGGTTGAACTGGCGACAGAAATCCGGGCTTTCCCGACCATGGAACTGCAATGCGTCGAGCGGCAGCGCATCGCAGACTGTGTTCCGCCGGCAGACCGTGCTCGGCCGGGTACAAGGCCGCCATGAAGGTCAAACCGTGCGCCGGAGCAGTGGGACCGGCCAGCGTGCGATCACGAGCCGCCAGCACCCGAGCGATCCAATCGGGCGACTGCTCATGGCGCCCGACGACCATCAGGCTGCCGACCAGATTGCGGATCATGTGATGCAGGAAGGCATTGGCCTCGAAATGCAGGTCCAGGGTGTCCTCACGCTCGATGAGTTCGATGCGATGCACGGTGCGCGCACCGGCGATGGCGCCTGGCAGGCGACCGTGCGGAAGGAGGTGAAGTCGTGTTCGCCGATCAAGGTCGCTGCGGCCTGGCGCATGGCGGCAACATCCAGCGCCTCGCGCACCCATACGGCGTAGCGGGCGTCGAGCGCTGGCCGCGTCGGCCGGCGCACGATGCGATAGCGATAGCGCCGCCGTCGCGCCGCATAGCGCGCGTGGAACTGATCACTGACCGGGCAGGCCCAACGCAGCGCCAGCGAGGCCGGCAGGCGTGAGTTGCAGCCGAGCACCCAGGCGCGCAGCGGGCGTTCGACC
This sequence comes from Rhodanobacteraceae bacterium, assembly GCA_016717705.1. Lineage (GTDB taxonomy): Bacteria > Pseudomonadota > Gammaproteobacteria > Xanthomonadales > SZUA-5 > JADKFD01. The sequence goes on from JADKFD010000041.1 coordinate 4,092, forward strand.
GGGCTGTCGAAATGCACCACCTGGCCCAGCGCGTGCACACCGGTATCGGTGCGCCCGGCGCAGATGACGGAGATCGGCGCGGCGGCGACAAAGGACAGCGCCCGCTCCAGGGTGGCCTGTACGGTCGGTTCCTGATGCTGAGTCTGCCAACCCAGGTATTCGGTGCCGTCGTATTCGACGCCGAGGGCGTATCGGGGCATGAAATCTCACAAGCTAAGCCATTGATTTTAATGGGCGCGGTCCCGAGGCCTTCGGACACGCTCCCAGTTCGTGCGCGGAAAGCGCACCGCCAGGGGCGACCGGGACTCTTAAACCTTACAGCAATCGAGCCCGGAGCGAAAAAGCGAAAGGCCGGTTTCCCGGCCTTTCGACTCACCGCATGACGCAGTCTACCGCATCGTTCAGCTCAGGCTGGACAGGAGCTTGCGCGCTTCGTCCTGCTGCGACGAGTTGCCCTCGCCGATGACCTCTTCGAGCATGCTGCGGGCGCCATCCGGGTCACCCATGTCCATGTAGGCACGGGCCAGATCGAGCTTGGTCGCAACCGCATCGTCACCGAACACGCCAAGATCGCCAAGCTCGTCGTCGACCGCGCCGGCAGTATCGTCGGCATCCATGCGGACATCGGTCAGCTTGGGCGCTTCCATTGCCGCGAAATCGATTTCCGGCAGATCGAGCGAGAACGCCGGCTGTTCCGCTACCGGAGCCGCTTCCACGTAAACCGGGGCCGCAGCGGGCTGCGGCGCCGGAGCGGCGGGCGCGGCAACGTCGAGATCGAAATCGAAGCTGAGATCGTCGCTCGCCGGCGCTGCAACAACCGGTGCCGGAGCAGGCGCCGGTTCCGGCGCGCGCACGGCCTCGACTGCCTGTGTCGGCGCGTCCAGATCGAAATCGAAATCGAAACTGGGTTCGGCGGCCATCTGCAGGGTGGGTGCAGTCTCGACCGGCTCCACAACCGCGGTCGCCGGCTTGTCTTCGAACTCCGACAGGTCGAACGAGCGGTCGATCTGCTCTGCAGGTGCCGCCTCCGGCTCCTCGAAGGTCACTTCGGAGGGCAGCTCGTCGCGACGATCGAACATGGCATGGCCGGGCAGGATGGTCGCCGCCAGCCGCGCTGCTTCGCGCCACTCCGGTTGATCCTCGCTGGCGATCTGCGCCCGCAATGCACGCGCCGCGCTCTCGAACTCGGCAGCGTTGCCGCGCTCGTGATAGTGGCGCAGCAGCTCCAGGCGGGTACGCAGATCGGCGGGGTTCATCGCGATCTGATCGAGCAGCGCCTCTTCCGCGACGTCGCCGTGGACGGCGGCCGGCTCGGCGCGCTCACTCGGGAAGAATCCGCCCTGGTCCGAACCCGCCGACGATTCATAGCTCGCCGGCGCCGGCTCGTCCTTGCGACGGCGGCGCGCAAACAGCAGCCCCACCAGTGCCAGGGCCGCAGCACCAATACCACCCAACAACCACGGGTTGCTCATCAATCCGCCGCCCGCGGCCGGCGCTGGCTCCGGTTCCGCAGCGACCGGCACCGGCTCAACCGGCTCCGGCTCGGTCACCGGCTGGGTGGCCACCGTGGTGTCGCTTGGAGTCGGCTCGGTCGTGCTCGTTGCATCGGCCGGCGGCGTGGCATCGGACGGCGGCGTGGTATCCGCTGGCGCCGTGGTATCGGGTGTCGGCTCCCCATCCGGCAGCGTGGCGCTGTCGGTCGGTGCCGGCTCGGTCGTGGTCGCGTCGGCTGGCGGTGTCGCGTCCTCGGGCTTCCAGATGTCCGAGCTCGGCGTCACCGGCTCTGGCGGCTTGCTGGCGGCGGCGGCTTCAGCGGCAGCGGCGGCTTCCGCGGCCGCAGCAGCTTCGGCAGCAGCCTTGGCCGCAGCTGCCTTGGCAGCCTCGGTTTCGGCCTGCGCCGCAGTCACGTCGGTCTGGGCCGCATCCGCCTTGGCCTGGGCGGCGGCAGTCGCCGCCTCCAGCTCACGGATGCGCTTTTCCAGATCGCTGGCGCGCTTCTGCATCGCCTTCAGTTCATCATTGCGCAGCGTCAGGACCTTGTCCTGGTCGGTCTTGATCTTCTCCAGATCGCCAACGCGCGAGCGCAATTCGCTGACTTCCTGGCGCGAGCTCTCCAGATCCTCCTGGGAGCGGGCGAGGTCGCCACGCAGATTCTTGATTTCTTCGCCACTGCGTTCGAGGCCGGCGGAACCCGGGCGATCGGCGGTGCCCTGATCGGCGCCGGCACGCGGCGGCAGCAGTTCCAGGCGCGAGCCGCTGGTGCCGGTCTCGGCGGGCGGATTGCGCAGGCTTTCGCTGGCGCCGGCATCGGCCAGCTTGGTGGGCTTCGACGACTGCGCCGTCTGGTATCCGCGCCACAGCTCATTCTGACTGCGCACGGCGTCCGCAGCCTCGCTGGAGGCCACGGCATTGATATCGGAGTCGCTGGGGATACGCAGGATCGAACCGCGCTTGAGCGCGTTGATGTTCTGCTCGTAGAAGGCGTCGGGATTCATCCGCAACAGCGCGATCATGAACTTGTTCATGTCGCTGACGCCATCGGGGCGCGTCGCCAGCGCAATCTCCCAGAGGGTCTCGCCCTGGCCGATCGGGCCGTAGTCGCTGGCAGCGGCGGGTGCCGGAGTTGCCTCGGCGGCGACCGGGGTTGGTGCAGGCGTCGGCTCGACGGGCGTAGGCTCTGGCGCCGGCGTCGGAGCGGGCTGCGTTGCCGCCACCGGCTCGGGCGCCGGTTTCGGCGCTGGCGCAACCGGCTTGGGCGCCGTGGCCACCGGCTGCGCTGGCGTCTGGTCGCGTACCGGAGCCGTCGCCACCGGCGAACTGTCGCGCGGAGCGCTGACTGGCGGATCCAGCAATACCGTGTACTCGCGCAGCAAACGGCCCTTGGACCAGTTCACTTCGAGCAGGAAATTCAGAAATGGCTCGCGCACTGGCGTTGCCGAGGTGACCTTGATCACCGCCTGGCCGTTGCCCCCCTTGCCGACACTGAAACTCAGCGGCATGTCCATGCGTGTGCGGTCGATGCCGACACGGGCGAAATCCTCGGCGCTGGCCAAGGCGACGGCAAGGCCTTCCGCCTCGCCAGGTGCCGACTGGATGACCTGGATCTCAGCGTTCAGTGGCTCGTTGAGCCCTGATTTCACCTCGATGCCGCCCAAACCCAAGGCCTGAGCCAGCGTCGGAATGGCGAGGATGCTGCTGGCCAGAAGTGTCTTGCGCGGTCCTTTCATGGAGCTCCCCCGGGGGCAGTGCGGCTTCTAGTGGTGGCCGCGTATTAGGTCATGAAACTCGAAACGACCTTATGAGGCGACGATAACTATAGATCACAAGTAGTCTTTTACCAAGAGTTCAGCAATCTGAACTGCGTTCAGCGCCGCACCTTTGCGAATGTTGTCGGAGACGATCCACAGGTCCAGGCCGCGCGGGTGGCTGATGTCCTCGCGAATGCGCCCGACAAACACCGGATCTTTGCCCGCAGCGTGGGTCACCGGCGTCGGATAACCACCCGCCTTGTGTTCGTCGACGACCACCACGCCGGGAGCGGCAGCCAGCAAGGCGCGCGCCGCTTCCGCACTCAGCTTCGACCGGGTTTCCAGATGCACCGCCTCGCTGTGGCCATAGAAAACCGGCACCCGCACTGCTGTCGGATTCACCCGAATGCTGGCGTCTTCGAGGATCTTCTGCGTTTCCCAGACCATCTTCATCTCTTCTTTCGTGTACCCATTGTCGGTGAACACGTCGATCTGCGGAATCAGGTTGAATGCGATCTGCGTCGGAAATTTCTTCGCTTCCATCGGTTGGAAATTGAGCATCGCCGCAGTTTGCCGGCCGAATTCGACGATACCGCTCTGACCGGCGCCGCTGACTGACTGGTAGGTTGCCACATTGATGCGTTCGATGCCGACCGCGCGATGGATCGGCGCCAGCGCCACCAGCATCTGCATGGTCGAGCAGTTCGGATTGGCGATGATGCCGCGCGTGGTGTAGCGCGCGATCGCGTGCGGATTGACCTCGCTGATCACCAGCGGAATCTCGTCGACGTAACGGAATTCGCTGGTGTTGTCGATGACGATCGCGCCGGCCGCAGCCGCACGCGGCGCGTGCACGGCCGAGATGCTGCCGCCCGCCGAAAACAGCGCGATGGCCACGCCGGTGAAATCGTAGCTGTCGAGTTCGAGCACCTTCAGCGACTGTTCGCCGAACTTCACGCGTGAACCGGCCGAGCGCGAGCTGGCCAGGGGGACCACTTCGGAGGCCGGGAAATCGCGCTCGGCGAGGATCTCCAGCATGGTGGTACCGACCGCGCCGGTGGCGCCGACGACGGCAATCTTGAAACGCTGCTGCGATTTGCTGCTCATGGTCTGCTCAATGCATCAAGGGGAGGGAATAGCGGGGGAGTTCGGCACCTGGGGCGTCTGCGCCGGCACATCGCCGCACTGCGCGCGATGGCGCAGGACGTGATCGATCAGCACCAGCGCCAGCATGGCCTCGACGATCGGCACCGCGCGGATGCCGACGCAGGGATCGTGACGGCCCTTGGTGACGATCTCGACGGCCTCGCCGGCGGAGTTGAGCGATTGTCCCGGCACCAGGATGCTGGATGTGGGCTTGATCGCCGCATGGGCGACGATCTGCTGACCGCTGGAGATGCCGCCAAGAATGCCGCCGGCGTGATTGGAGAGGAAACCTTCGTGGGACAACTCGTCGCGGTTCTCGCTGCCGCGCAGACCGGCGACCGCGTTGCCGGCGCCGATCTCGACCGACTTGACGGCGTTGATGCTCATCAGGGCGGCGGCGATGTCGGCATCGAGCTTGCCGTAGATCGGCTCGCCCAGGCCCACCGGCACATGGTCGGCAACCACGCTCAGGCGCGCCCCGACCGAATCGCCCGATTTGCGCAAACCATCCAGATAGGCTTCGATTTCGGGCAATTGCGCCGCGTCCGGCCAGAACAGCGGATTGTCTTCGACCACCGCGCGATCGACGGTGTCCGGCGTGTACGGCCCGATACCGCTCATCCACCCCTGCACCGCAATGCCGTGACGCTCGGCCAGCCAGCGCTTGGCAATCACGCCGGCGGCCACGCGCATGGTGGTCTCGCGCGCCGACGAGCGGCCGCCGCCGCGCGGATCGCGGATGCCGTACTTGTGCCAGTAGGTGTAGTCGGCGTGGCCGGGACGGAAGCTCTGGGCGATGTCGCCGTAATCCTTGGAGCGCGCGTCGGTGTTGCGGATCAACAGCGCGATCGGCGTCCCGGTGGTGCGGCCCTGGTAGACGCCGGACAGAATCTCGATCTCGTCGGCCTCGCGGCGCTGGCTGGTGAAGCGCGAGCGACCGGTGGCGCGACGATCGAGGTCGGTGCGAAAGTCCTCCGGCGCAATCGCCAGTCCCGGCGGGCAGCCGTCGATGACGCAGCCGATGGCCGGGCCGTGGCTCTCGCCAAAGGTGGTGACGCAGAACAAGCGTCCGAAGGTGTTGGCACCACTCATGCGCGGGTCTGCCGATCGGCGAGGGCTTGCGCGAACAGGTCTGCGCAGTCGATCAGCGTGGCGCGATCGAGCACCGCCACGCCGGAGCCGCCGCGCTCGAACTCGACCCAGGTGAACGGCACCTCGGGCAGGCAATCCACCAGCGCCTGTTCCGAGGCACCGACTTCGAGCACCAGCAGTCCGTCGTCGCAAAGGTGCGCCGCCGCCTCGTTGAGGATGCGCAGCGGCAAGTCGAGGCCATCTTCTCCGGACACCAGTGCCAGTTCCGGCTCGTGGCGGAACTCGCCGGGGAGCGCCGCGTACTCGGCGCGACCGACATAAGGCGGATTGCTGACGATCAGATCGTAGATGCGTCCCGTCAAAGCCGCAAAACCGTCCGACTGGATCACTTCGACGCGCCCGGCAACACCGTGGTCGGCCGCATTTTCCGTCGCCAACGCCAGCGCCGGCGCCGAAATGTCGACCAGATCGACCTGGGCATCCGGAAACTGCGCAGCGATGGCAATGCCGATGCAGCCGCTGCCACAGCAGAGGTCCAGTGCATTGGCGACTGCTTGACCGCCCAGCCACGGCTCGAAACCGCGCTCGATCAGCTCGGCGATCGGCGAGCGCGGAATCAACACGTCCGCGCTGACCTTGAAGGCCATGCCGGCAAACCAGGCCTCACCGGTGATGTAGGCGACCGGCACGCGCGCATCGACGCGCAAGGCGATCCGCCGCAACAGCTCGGCGCGCTCCTCGGGCAGCAGCGTGGCCGCCGCATACACCGGCGGCAGATCGTGCGGCAGGTTCAAGGTCGTCAGCACCAGATAGCTGGCTTCATCGAGCGCGCTGTCGAAGCCCTGGCTGAAACTCAGGTGCGCCGCGTTGAAGCGACTGGTGGCGTAGCGAATGAAATCGCAGACGCTGCTGAGCACGTCGGTCAAGTGGCTTCCTCATCCGGTGGTTGGCTGCCGATGTTCGCATCGAATGCGCCGAGAAGGCACTACCCGCGATGGGGCGAATGCATCTCGCCATCGATTCGACATCCTCGCGAGGCAGCGGAACCGAGGGACCCTCTGGTAGCGCGGCTCCAGCGCGCCCGCGCTTCGCGGTCGCGACACAGCTTGTCGCGCTGGCGGCCGCGGCTCTTGGCGCAAGAGCGCCGGGCGTCGCGCGGAATAGCTCCGGGGCATGCCCGCAGCCCCCGGCCGCGCGTACCCGGCCTACCTCGAAGCAAGAGCGCCATGACCTCCGCGCGACCCACCCTGCCTATACTGGCGGGATGAACAATCTCGAACGTCGTCTCCCCTGGATCATCATTGCGCTGGCCGCGGCCGCCGGTATCGCCGGCTACGTGGCGAGTTCGCGACTGTTCGTCGCCGACACCGGCGCGGTCGCGCAACCGCGGCAGTTGCAGGCCTCCCTGCTGTATCCGCAGCCCAAGCCCCTGCCCGACTTCGCGCTGCAGCGCAGTGATGGCAGCGTCCTGGGGCGCACGGGCTGGACCGGCCGCTGGCGCCTGCTGTTCTTCGGCTTCGCCAGTTGCCCGGATGTGTGCCCGACCGCGCTGGCGACCGCCAAGGCGGCGCGCGCGCAACTGCGTACCCAGCGTCCGGACCTGGATCTGGCGGTCAGTTTCGTCTCGGTCGATCCGGAGCGCGACAAACCTGAACAGCTCGGCGCCTATGTCGGCTTTTTCGATCCGAGCTTCGAAGCGGCAACCGGCACTCCGGCGGAGCTGCTCGCGCTGACGCAGTCGCTCGGCGTGATGTATGTCAAGGTGCCGAACGGACCCGGTCCGCTGGACTACACCATCGACCACAGCGCCTCGCTGCTGATCATCGATCCGCAAGGGCGACTGGCAGGCTTGATCCGCCCGCCGCACCGCGTCGATGCCATCGTCGCCGATCTGATCACGTTGATGGACGAAGGAAACTGAACATGTCGATTCAACGTGACCTGGGCGTTGCCCTGCAGTTGCTGCTGCCGCACCAGTTGCTGTCGCGCATCGTCTACTACGCGATGCGCTGGACATTTCGTCCGTGGAAGCGCCTGGTGATCGCCGCTCTCACGCGTGCCTACCAGATCGATCTGGCCGACGCGCTCAACGAGGATCCGGAGTCCTATCCGAGCTTCAATGCCTTCTTCACCCGCGCGCTCAAGCCCGCAGCGCGCCCGATCGACGATCAGGGTGGATTGGTGCTGCCGGCCGACGGCTGCATCTCGCAGATCGGTCGCATCAGCGATGGCCGCATCGTCCAGGCCAAGGGCATGGATTACAGCGTGGCCGAACTGCTCGGCGGCAGCGAAGCGGACGCCGCGGCCTTTGCCGGCGGCGGCTTCGCCACGGTCTACCTGTCGCCACGCGATTACCACCGGGTGCATGCACCATTCGGCGGCCGCCTGCGGCGCGCCATCCACGTGCCCGGCCGGCTGTTCAGCGTCGCGCCGTGGACCACCGAGTCGATTCCGCGCCTGTTTGCGCGCAACGAACGGCTGGCGCTGCTGTTCGACACCGAGCACGGCCCGCTGGCGGTGGTGCTGGTCGGCGCCATTTTCGTCTCCAGCATCGAGACCGTGTTCGACGGCGAGGTTACACCGCCGTATGCCGACAAGATCCGCGTGCGCGAATACATGGGCACCAATGCGCCGAAGTTCATCGTCGGCGCTGAACTGGGCCGCTTCAACATGGGCTCCACGGTGATCGTGCTGACCGGCGCAAAGTTCCCGGCCTGGGCTGGGGAACTGGCCGCCGACTGCAAAGTGCGCATGGGCCAGCGGATGAGTGCACGGCATGAGAAATCCATCCGGGAACTGGAGGTGTGACCGAATCGTGCGAAACACGAGAATTCTCACTAGAAATCCGACCTAAGGTCCCGTTTTTTCACCATTCAACGTTAGAATCGGGATTACGCCGCCGGAATCTGGCACGCTCTATGAGGAGCCGACCGATGCAACGCTCAATCAAATCTCCACGCTGGTTGCAATTTGCACTGGCCACGTTGACCACGGCCGCGCTGGCCCAGGCGTTGCCGGTGCAAGCACAAGTCGAAGGCAACATATTCCCGCCGACGCTGGCCTACACGCCGGCTTCCGGGACCACGATCAATCTGACCGGTGTGACCACCATCGGCAGTACCGGCTCCGGCCAGATCCTGGTGACGCCGAGTGGCGGCATGGGCTCCGGCGCGCAGGCGACCAACGTCATCACCTGCGGGTTTGTCGGCAACAACGCCAGTGCCTTCGGGGTCGCGCCGCCGTCGTCGAGCTTCACACCGACCTCGGGGCCGACCGCGCTGAATCTGAGCTGCACCTCGAGTGCAGCGACCACGGTTGGCACCCTGAGCTGCAACGAAGCGCCGGGCGGCAGCAGCGGCGCCAATCGCAGCTGGCCCGTGACCTGCCCAGCGGGCACGCCACCGGTACCGCCGACGCTCAGCTATGCGCCGCCGACCGGATCGACGATCAACTTTCAGCCCCCCAACGCCATTGTCGGCAGCACCGCGACGGCGCAGATTCGCGTCACTCCCAGCGGCGGCTCGGCCGGTTCGGGTTCGGCGGTCACCACCAAACTGGACAACTGCGCGCTCACCAACGAGACCATCCCGGGGACCTTCGGCGGCTTCAATACCACGCTGACCTTCGTCGGCAACACCAGCGCCCCGCAGAACCTGAATCTGACCGCGCTGGTGCGGACCACGGCGGTCACCGCAACCCTGACTTGCACCGAAATTCGCGGCAGCAGCGGCCCGCTGGGCCCGGATGGCAATGTGTTTACCCGTACCTGGCAACTGCAGGTCGGTGCCGGTACGCCGCCTTCGCGACTGAGCATTGCCAAGACCGTCAGCGCCGCGCAAGTGCTCACCGACAGCGAGTTCAGCTACACCATCGAAGTCGCCAATGGCGGCAGCTCGGCTGAATCCGGGTTGATCGTTCTCGACGATGTGCCGTCGACGCTGACCGTGCTGTCGGCGTCAGGCGCGGGCTGGAATTGCAGCGTCATCGGCAACGCCGTCGATTGCCGCCGCAGCTCGCTGATCCAGAACTCCTCGTCGAGCTTCGATATTCTGGTGCGTGCGCCGTCCACTCCGCGCAGCATCACCAACACCGCGCGGGCGACGTCGCAGGCATCGAGTTCCTCGATCGCCTCGACCGTGACGGTGGAAGTGGTCGCGCGTCCGCAGGTTCCCGTGGACCTGCGCCTCGACAAGCGCGACAGCGTCGATCCAGTACTGACCGGCGCCGAGTTCAGTTACACCCTTGAAGTCGCCAATATCGGCGACGGCACCGCGACCGGCGTCGTCGTCAGCGACACCCTGCCCAATGGCCTGACGCTGATCTCGGCCAGTGGCGCCGGCTTCAGCTGCGGCGGCACGACAACCGTCAGTTGCTCGCTGGCCGGGCCACTGGCGCCGGGTGCCAGTGCCAGCGTCCAGGTGCTGGTGCGCGCACCAGCCCAGGAGGCAACTCTCAGCAATACCGCGAGCGTGCAGTCCGACGCCGTCGACGCCAATGGCAGCAACAACAGCGACACCGAGACCACGGTGGTCAGTGCCGAGCCGCCACCGCCGCCGCTGCCGCGGGCGGATCTGGCGATTGGCGCCCAGGCGGTCCCCGCTTCGGCGTTGACCGGTCAGGCCGTCGAATTCCAGGTACAGGTCAGCAACAATGGCCCGGACGCTGCAGCCCAACCGCGCATGAGCGCCACTTTTGCGACCGCGCTCGACGTGCGCAGCGCCGCCGGCACCGGCTGGAGCTGCCAGATCACCGGCCAGAACCTGGAGTGCAACCACACTGGCCTGAGCGTCAACGCACGCGCCGACATCCGCGTGCAGACCGTGGTCAGGCCCGGCGCCACCGGGGTTGCCGATGCCCGCTTCGTGATCTCGTCGCCCACCGCCGATCCGCTGACCGGCAACAACCAGACCACGGTCAGCGTACCGTTCCAGGCGGGTGGCTCCGACGTCAGCATCGTCAAGACCGACAGTGTCGACCCGGTGCGTGCGGCGGCACAGTACAACTACGTGTTGACGGTCAGCAACGCAGGGCCGGAAGCAGCCACCGGCGTCAAGGTGACCGACGCATTGCCGGCCACGCTGAGCTTCGTCAGCGCCAGCGGCGCCGGTTTCACCTGCACGCGCAGCGGTCAGAACATCAGCTGCGACCTGGGCGCCTCGCTGGCGGCCGGCGCCTCCGCCGCAGTCACCATCGCGGTACGCGCGCCGACCACCGGCCAGACCATCAACAACGAGGGCGTGGTCAGCAGCACCAGCATCGATCGCAATCCGGCCAACAATCGCTCCTCGCAGTCGACCCGGATCAACGATCGCACCGCCGAGGATATCGAGGCATTGCTCGACGATGCGGCGATCGATCCGGCCTCGCAGGCGGCGCTGCCGGTGGTTGCAGACGAATGCGCCATCCGCACCAGCGCTCTGGCCGAAGCCTGCACCGCGATCATCGGCGCTGCCGATGCCGGTCACACCAGCGAGGTCACCGACGCGCTGCGCGCCATCGCCCCGGACGAAGTGCTGGCGCAGACGCGCGTGCTCAACGACATGGGCGCTACCCAGTTCTTCAATGTCGATGCGCGCCTGAACGAGTTGCGTCGCGGTGGTGGCGGCTTCAGCCTGTCCGGCCTGACGGTCAATTCCGGCAACCAGTCGATCCCGTTGGCGCTGGTTGGCGACGCACTGCAGGAGGCGCTCGGCTTCGGCGACATCGAAAATGGTCTGGTGAGCCCGTGGGGCTTCTTCATCAACGGCAACATCACCAACGGCGATCAGAACGAGAACCTCGCGGATGGTCGGGTCGGTGTCGCCTATGATTCGGTCGGTATCACCGCGGGTGTCGACTATCGCCTGAGCTCGCGCTCGGTCGTCGGCGGCGCCATCGGCTATTCCAGCCTGTCTTCCGATGTCGGCAGCGACAGCACGCTGGACGCCAAGAGCCTGTTGTTCACCGGCTACGGCTCGTACTACATCAATGAGCGCTTCTACATCGACTCGCGCCTGACCTACGGCAGCGCCAGCCTGGACCAGGAGCGCGCCGTGGCCTTCCAGGTGGGTTCCAGCGTATTCGACGAGAGGGCCATCGGCGAAACCGACGCGACCCAGTTCACGCTGGCGTCGTCGATCGGCTATCACCTCAACTATGGCGCCTGGAGCGTGACGCCCAATGCCGGCGTGCGCTACACCAGCAATGACGTCGATGGCTTCGAGGAAAGCGGCGCCAACGAGTTCAACGTCGGCTACGAGGACCAGAGCTTCTCGACCGTGCAGTTCGCGGTCGGCGTGCAGGTGGCGCGTGCATTGAGCCTGAGCAGCGGCGTGCTGATGCCGCAGTTCGATATCAGCCTCAATACCGAGAACGGCGACGACCCGAGCTCGGAGGCCTATCTTCTGGATGGCAGCACCACCGAAACCTTCCTGCTGCAGGAACAGAACCCGGATTCCAGCTACGGTGCGGCGGGCCTCGGTTTTGTCTACTTGATGGGCAACGGCCGTCAGGCCTTCCTGACCTACCGGCAGACCTTCGGCAACGACGATTTCGACCGCGGCACGCTGAATCTGGGCGGGCGCTTCGAGTTCTGATCAGGCGCTACAGGGAATGCAAAACGGGGGCTTCGGCCCCCGTTTTTTTTGCGTGGTTCAGCAGTTGTGCGAGGGGGGGGGGGGGGTGGCCGGGCGGGCCGCGGGCTCACCGAACATGCCGGAGCGACTTTGTCCGCAAGGACGACCGCAAAGGAGAGCAAGAGACGCCTGCGAGAGGTCTTGCCCGCAGGGCTCCTGACCGCGGGCCAGCCGGACAGCTGCGGCATGCCGCGAAGCCCGTCCTTGGGCAAAACAGGCGGCTGGCCCCCAGTTCTGCGCGAACAGCGCACCGACAGGGCGACCTACAGTGATTCGCAGGACCTGTTCCCCGGGATGGCGCACCGCGCCTCCCCGGGAATCGCGCCGCTCAGAATTCCGAAAACGGATCCTGCAGCACGATGTTCTCCAGCCGATCCGGGCCGGTCGACACCATCGCCACCGGGCAGCCGACCAGATCCTGCACGCCTTCCAGGTAGCGCTGGGCGTTGCGCGGCAGGTCGGAGAAGCGCTTGGCGCCGCGGGTGGTCTCGGTCCAGCCTTCAAAATCCTGGTACACCGGCTGGCACTCGTGCCAACCGGCCGCATCCAGCGGCGCCTGATCGGATTCCTGTCCGCGGTAGCGATAACCCACGCATACGCGCACGGTCGGCTCGCCATCGAGCACATCGAGCTTGGTCACACACAGGCCGTTGATACCGTTGATCATCACCGTGCGGCGTACGGCCACGGCGTCGAGCCAGCCGCAGCGGCGCGGGCGACCGGTGGTGGCGCCGTATTCCTGGCCGCGATCACGCAGGCCCTGGCCGATGGCGTCGTCGAGCTCGCTCGGGAACGGCCCACCGCCGACACGCGTGGCGTAGGCCTTGATGATGCCAAGCACGTAATCGAGATCGCGCGCGCCGACGCCGGAACCGGAGCAAGCGCCGCCGACGGTGGTGTTCGACGAGGTCACGAAAGGATAGGTGCCGTGATCGATATCGAGCAGGCTGCCTTGCGCGCCCTCGAACAGAATGTTGCCGCCCTGGCGCCGGATCTTGTAAAGAATGCTGGCCACGTCCGCCATCATCGGCTTGACGAAGTCGCCGAAAGCGAGCGACTCGTCGAGCACCTTCTGGTAATCGCAGGCCGGCAGCTTCCAGTACTGGGTCAGCACGAAGTTGTGGTAGTCCATCACCACGCGCAGCTTTTCGGCGAATTCTTCCGGGTAGAACAAATCCGAAAGACGGATGCCGCGGCGCGCGGCCTTGTCCTCGTAAGCCGGACCGATACCGCGCCCGGTGGTGCCGATCTTGGCCTTGCCGGAAGCCTGCTCGCGCGCCTGATCCAGCTGCACGTGGTAGGGCATGATCAGCGGCGTGGCCGGACTGATCTTCAGGCGATCGCGCACGGCCACGCCGGTGGCTTCGAGTTCCGCCACTTCGGTGCGCAGCGCATCCGGCGACAGCACCACGCCGTTGCCGATCAGGCACTCGATGCCCTCGCGCAAGATGCCCGACGGTATCAGGTGCAGCACGGTCTTTTTGCCGTTGACGATCAGCGTATGGCCGGCATTGTGGCCGCCCTGGAAGCGCGCCACGGCGCGCACGCGCTCGGTCAACAGATCGACAATCTTGCCTTTGCCCTCGTCGCCCCATTGGGCGCCGAGCACGACGACGGACTTGGCCACGGTTGGACCTCAGGATTCAGGGAAGGAATGGGGTGCAAGCTAACGCAAACGGGGCGCAGGGGCCAGCCGGGGGGCCGCCGGCGCGGATTCCAGGGACGGGGACCGCGGCGCGATGTTCCCGGCCTGGGCGGCGACTTCATCGTCCGCTCCGCGCACCTGCCGCAGGTAGGCGGAGGTGCAGGGATCCTGCGCGACGGCCACCCTACCCCGCACCCACCACAGCAGCAGCAGGCCGACCACCATGCTGCCCAGCCCGATCATGCGCAACTGGCGGTCATCCAGTTGCGCCAGCGCTTGCACCGATTCCTTCCACCGGCCCGGTGCCAGAAACGGCAAAATGCCTTCGAACACCAGCAGCAGCGCCATGGCCGCCCAGAAGTCGTTCATGGCGACGCGCCAAGCCGAATCAGGGCTTCTTGACCTTGTTGAAATACTCGAAGAATTCCGAGTTCGGGTCGAGCACCAGCACATTGCCCTGCGCCTTGAAACTGCTCGATAGGCTTCCAGGCTGCGGTGAAAGGCGTAGAACTCCGGGTCGGCGTTGTAGGCCTTGGCATAGATTTCCGCTGCCAGGGCGTCGCCCTCGCCGCGGATGCGCTGGGCGTCGCGCTCGGCTTCGGCCAGCAGCACCGACACCTTGCGATCAGCCTCGGCGCGCAACTGCTCGCCTTCCTGGGAGCCATTGGAACGCAGCGCATTGGCGACCTGGGCACGCTCGGAACGCATGCGATCGAACACCGCGCCGGTGACCTGCTCCGGCAGGTCGATGCGCTTGATGCGCACGTCGACGACGATGATGCCGAGCTTGTCTGCCGAGCCGTTCGACGCCGTCTTCAGGTTGGCCATCATCTCGTCGCGCTGGTCGGCGACCACCTGCTGCAGCGTGCGCTTGTTGAACTCGTCGCGCATACGGTCCTTGACGATCTGACCCAGCGACTGCTGCGCCCGGAGTTCGTCGCCGCGTGTTGCGGTGTAGAAGTCCTTGACGTTGTCGATGCGCCACTTGACCACGAAGTCGACCAGCACGTCCTTTTTCTCGGAAGTCAGGAAGCGCTCTGGCTGGGTGTCCAGCGACAGGATGCGGCGGTCGAACTTGATGACGTTGTTGACCAGCGGCATCTTGAAGTGCAGGCCGGGCGCGAAATCGGTGCGCTGGATCTCGCCGAGGCGGAACAGCACCGCGTACTGGTCCTCGCGGACGGTGAACATGCTGGAGCCAAGCAGCACCAGGATGGCGATCACGACAGGCAGAATCAGGTTTTTCATCTTTAGCGTCCCTCGCTACTGCTCATCGCCGCACCGGCACGCTCGGGCGTGGTCGCCTGGGGCACCAGTTTGTCGAGCGGCAGATACAACATGTTGTTGCCTTCTCACCGTCGATCAGGATCTTCGGCGTGCGCGACAGCACCTCTTCCATGGTCTCCAGATAGAGGCGCTTGCGTGTCACTTCCGGTGCCAGCCGATATTGCTCGGCCAGCAGCGTGAAGCGCTTGGCGTCACCCTCGGCGCGCGCGACGGAGGATTGCTTGTAGCCATTGGCTTCGGCGAGCACGCGGCCCTTGCGACCGCTGGCCTTGGGCACCACGTCGGCGGCGTAGGCCAGCGCATCGTTGATCGCGCGCTGCTTGTCTTCGCGCGCCTTGATCGCATCGTCGAAGGCATCCTTGACCTGCTCGGGCACCATCACGTCCTGGAAGTTGATGATGCTGACGCTGATGCCGGACTGATAGCTGTCGAGCAGGCGCTGCATGATCTCGCGCGCCTCATTGGTGAATTCCAGGCGGTTGCCGACCTGGACGTCGTCCAGCGAGCGGCTGCCGACCACCTGGCGCACCGCGGCCTCGGCGACCTGCGCCAGCGTCTCTTCGACGTCGCGCACCTTGAACAGGAAGGCGGTCGCATCGTTGACCGTGTATTGCACGGCAAAGTCGATGTTCACCAGATTCTCGTCGCGCGTCAGCATGGCCACCTTGCTGCTCATCGAGCGCACCTGGGTGACGTCGACGCGGGTGACCTGCTCGATCGGCCGTGGCAGCGTGAAGCGCGGGCCCGGTTCCAGCGTGCGATCGGCCTTGCCGAAACGCAACACGACGCCGCGCTCGCGCTGGTCGATGATGTGGAAGGAATCGACCAGCGCCCAGATCAGCAGCAGGCCGAGGATGATCCAGCCCAGCCCACCGGCGCCGCTGCTGCCGTCGCCGGCCGAGCGCGCGCCGCCACGGCCGCCGAACAAGGCCGACAGGCGTTGCTTCATCTGGCGCACCATTTCCTCGAGGTCGGGGGGCTGACCGCCGCCCCCGCCGCCGTTGTTGCCGCCGTCGCCCCAGGGATTGCGGCGACCGCCGCCTGGTTCATTCCATGCCATCCGTCATTACTCCGGAGAGACCGCCGACGGTCTCTGTGATCTAAAGGGCTGCAACTGACTGAGTATTGGGGCGTACGCGCGAAGGTCAAGCGCGTCCAAATTGATGAAGATAGCCGATTGAATGTGCGCGAGGCGTCTTGGATCGATCTGGAGGGGGGCGGGGGCGGCGGCAGGCCTCCGCAAGCTGGCGCACTCAACCGCCCGGCCTGCGCCAGCAACTGCGCGCGCACGATTTCACCTTGGTGCCCCGGCAGCGAGGCCAGTTGCTGCGCGAGGCGCCGTGGCAGGTCGATTTCGACATCCCAGCCCTCGCCTTCGACATCCGTTTCTGCGCGGATCGCACCCAGCGAGATCAGCCGCGAGCGCAGTCCGGCGTCGGCGTAAGCCAGTCGCAGCCGGCGGGTGACGCGCTCGCCGCCGAATTCGGTCTCGATCGCCGCACGCAGCCCATCCACCCCCAGGCCGGTGGCGGCCGACAGGTAGACCCGAGCGCGGATTCGACCCGACATGGTCTCCACCTGCGGCTCAGCGCCGGACACGTCGATCTTGTTGATCACCTGGATCTGCGCGATTTCGCCGGCACCGATTTCGCTCAGCACCGCCTCGACCTGGGCAATGTGCTCGGGCATCAGCGGATCGGCGCCGTCGATCACATGCAGCAGCAAATCGGCTTCGCGCGCCTCGGTCAGCGTGCTCTTGAACGCGGCGACCAGTTCGTGCGGCAGATCGCGGACGAAACCGACGGTATCGGCGATGGTGACCGCGCCGAAACTGAAGGCATCGACGCGGCGCACGGTGGGATCCAGCGTGGCGAACAACAGATCGGCCGCATACACATCGGAGCGCGACAGCGCGTTGAACAGCGTCGACTTGCCGGCATTGGTGTAACCCACCAGTGCGATCGACGGCAGCGCACTGCGCTCGCGCGCCTTGCGCCCCTGCTCGCGTTGCTTGACCGCCGCCTCGAGCCGGGATTTCAGGATCTTGACGCGCTCGGCGAGCAACCGGCGATCGGTCTCCAGCTGGGTCTCGCCGGGTCCACGCAAGCCGATCGAACCGCCGCGCTGACGTTCCAGATGGGTCCAGCCGCGCACCAGGCGCGTGGCCATGTGCTCGAGCTGGGCCAGTTCGACCTGCAGCTTGCCTTCGTGGCTGCGCGCGCGCTGGGCGAAGATGTCGAGGATCAGCCCGGCGCGATCGACCACGCGGCATTCCAGCAGCTTCTCCAGGTTGCGCTCCTGGATCGGCGTCAGTTGGTGATTCACCAGCACCAGATCGGCGCCCGAACTCAACACCAGCGCCCGCGCCTCTTCGGCCTTGCCGGTGCCCACGTACAACGCCGGATGTGGCCGATCGACCCTGGAGATCAATTCGGCCACCACCTCGGCGCCAGCCGACCTTGCCAGCTCACGAAACTCGGAAGCCGCCGCGTCGGTATCGACGCCATGCTGCTTCGGCAGGATCAGCAGTGCGCGCTCGCCGCGCTTCGAACGCTCAAACAAGCGTCAACTCCCAGGCTCCACTTCAGCGCCGTCCGGTCCGGTGCCTTCGGTGATGCGCACATTGCGCGCCGGGACGACGGTCGAGATGGCGTGCTTGTAAACCATCTGACTCACCGTGTTGCGCAGCAGAACGACAAACTGGTCGAAGGACTCGATCTGACCTTGCAGCTTGATGCCGTTGACCAGGTAGATCGATACCGGAACGCGCTCACGGCGCAGCGCATTCAGAAACGGATCCTGCAGTGAATGACCTCGGGACATGACCGCCCTCTCTTTATTTGTTGTTGGTTTGATGAACTGAAGGCTGGCTGGCAGCCCTGCCGCCGCACGCGCCATGGTTGGCGCAAATCGACAGGCAGGCCTGAGTTTATCAGCCAGCGACCGTCAACGCGGCGGCAATGCGAGCGCGAATCACTGCCGGGGGGCGGATTTGAGGGTGTTTTGTCGGGCAGCAGGGGCGCCTTCGAGCCGGCGATACCTTGTTTTGCGCACGCCAGACGTGTTCCGGCGGTCGCTACCCGCCAGCAAGCAACGCGCCCACCCGCTGCGAAACCGCCGCCGTCGTGGTTGCTGCAGTCGGATCGAACCACTCGACATCGGCGCTGCCGCGCAGCCAGGTCAATTGCCGCTTGGCCAGTTGCCGCGTGGCAAAGATCGACAGCTCGCGGCAGCGCGCCAGATCGTAATCGCCAGCGAGATGCCCCCACGCCTGGCGATAGCCCACCGCGCGCATCGACGGCAGATCGGGGTGCATGCCGGGTCGCTGCATCAGCCCGCGGACTTCGTCCAGGAAGCCGGCCGCCAGCATGGCGTCGAAACGCGCCTCGATGCGCCGATGCAGCAGCGCGCGATCCGCCGGCGCCAGCGCGATCAGCACGCCGCGACGGCGCGCTGCCGAAGTCCACGCCCGCTGCAGCACGCTGATGGGTTGGCCGGTCTGTCGATAGACCTCCAGCGCGCGCAGCAGGCGTTGGGGATCGTTGCGATGGATGCGCGCGGCGGCGGCGGCATCGATGCTCGCGAGTTCGGCGTGCAGGGCGGTTGCACCACGCACGGCCAACTCGGCCGCCAGTTCTGCACGCAACAGCGGATTGGAACTGGGCAGTTGCGACAATCCCTGCAACAGCGCGCGCAGATAGAGCATGGTGCCGCCGACCAGCAGCGGCACTCGGCCACGCGCTTCGATGTCGGCGATTGCCGCCTCGGCATCGGCGACGAAATCAGCCGCCGAGTACGGCTGGTCGGGCTCGCGCACATCGATCAGCCAGTGGGGCACTCGCGCGCGCTCCGCCAGCGAAGGTTTCGCGCTGCCGATGTCCATGCCGCGATAGACCAGCGCCGAATCGACGCTGACCAACTCGGCATCGAAGCGTTGCGCCAGATCCAGCGCGATGTCGCTCTTGCCGGCCGCGGTGGGACCGACGATGCAGATCAGGGGTGTCACGGCGAGTGCCCCCGGGGTCCGCGCCGGGTCCGGCTCAAGGCTTTCTCGATACTCCCGACGCAACGGCAGAAAACTGAGCGCCCCGAGCACGTTCAGCACCACCGGCAGCGCCAGCGCCCAGAATCCCTGACCCGGCCACAGCGACTCCACTCCGCGATAGAGCGCCACCCCGATCAGGGGCGCGGCCAGGCCGCGCATGCCGGTCAGGGTGACATGCACGCCCATGTACAGCGCGGCCTGCTCCGGTCGCGCGAAGTCGTTGTGGCCGAGGTTCCAGCCCAGCTGTCCGCCAGCGAATCCGATGCCGAGCAACAAGGAACCGAAGACCAGCCACGGGACCTGCATGCTGGCGCAGCCGATCAGGAAGGCCACGCTGGCGGCGACAAAGCTCCACGCGTGCACGCTGCGGAATTCGATGATGTGGACGCGATCGTAGTAGCGCGCCCACGGCACGATGGCGAACGGCAACATCAGCAAGGGCAGCGTGCCGACCAGCAGCACCTGCTGGAAGGGCGACAGCGCGAGACGCTCGCCAAGGACGATCAACAAGGGCGCCGGCAACATCAGATTGCCGCTGCCGAACAGGAACATGCTCTGCATGTAGCGGCGGTAGATCGGATCGCTGGCGAGCACACGCTTGAACGAGGCCAGCGAGGGTTTCAGGTCCAGGTCGCCCTGCGCCTGCCGTTCGCGCGCGCGCAAGCCAGCGTGTCCGCGCAGGCGCAACCGCCGGTAGCGCCGGGCGCCGTACAGCCCGACCGCAGCGACGACAACGAAGTAATACGGCATCGCCCCCGGCGCATGGCCGAGCAACCAGCCGAGCAGGGCGCCGCTGCCCGCCATCAGCAGCGCATTCAACGCCGATAGCCGCGAGGCCAGGCGCGCGCGCGCCGCGTCGGGGAAATTGCGCCGCCAGACCACCGCCCGCAGCGTGATCACGCCGACCCAGCCGACGCGCGCCAGCACCACCAGCACAACCGTCAGCCACAGTCCGATTGCGCCGGCCGGCATCAGCGCCAGCAGCAGCACCGACACCAGCGTCATCGCCTGCCAGCGTACCGTCCATGCAATCTTGTCGCGCCCGAGTTGGTGCGCGGCGAACAGAAAACTGGCCAGATTGGCGTAGGCTGGGGCGCCCGCCACAAGTGCCACCGCCAGGTCCACCAGCCAGGGCGACGCCGCGCCGGTGTAAAGCGCCTTCACCAGGGCAGCCGCCACGGCGCCCTCGACCGCGCCCACGCCCACGCTGACCAGCGCCCAGTTGGCCAATTCCTTGGGGTACTGGGCGCCGCGGCGTCTAGGCATTTCGCGCGCCTGCGGATGCGTGGACCGCAGCGGTCGCAGTGGTCGCGAGGCCGGACTCGCTCTCAATGAACGAATCGTAATCCATTGATTCGTAGGTCACGTTGGCCGGAGGCCTAGGTGACATCGGGATACCTGTCACGTAGCCCGCAACGCGGGCAACGTGACCTACGTCTCGCGGTTCGATGCGCGAACATGCGCAGCCCCCGGAACGCCCGAAACGCCTAACGCGGCGCATCGGTGAATGCCGGTTCGATGCCCATCTCGGCGAGCAGGTGCTGCGCGCCATCCAGCGCATCCATCACCCACAGCATGTAGCGCACGTCGACGGCGATGGCGCGATTCAGGCTGGCGTTGAACAGCCATCCCGAGCTGACGCCCTCGTAGTTCATGTCGAAAGCCAGCCCGACCAGTTCGGCGCGCCCGTTCAGCACCGGCGATCCGGAGTTGCCGCCGGTGATGTCGAGATCAGCGACGAAGTTGACCGGCACCGACTCGCCGACGGCGTACGGCCCGAATCTGCGCGCGCCGATGGCCTCCAGTTGCTTGCGCGGGGCGTCGAACGGCTCCTTGCCCGTGTGTCTGGCAACGATCCCGGTCAGATCGGTGAAGGCGTCAATCACCTCGCCGGCGCGCGGACTGTAACCGCGCACGTTGCCGAAACTGACCCGCAAGGAGGCATTGGCATCGGCATAGAACTGCTGGCCCTGCGCCGCGGCATAGGCCAGGCGCGTGGTCATCCACGCGGCGCGGTTGCGCGACTCTTCGCCCTGCCAGGACTTGCTCTGCTCCTCGATGCGCTGGAGCGCCGGATACAGCGCCCGCGCCAGCGCCAGCGCCGGATCGTCGACGGCTTCGATGGTCTTCCGATCGGCCTTGAACCACATCGCGCGCACGCTGCCGTCGCCCACGCGGGTGCCCGCATACAGGGCATCCAATCGCGTCGACAGCTGGGCAGCGGTGGGCTCGCCATCTCCACCGGCCACCCAGCGATCCAGTTCAGGGATGCGCTGAGCGGCGGGCAAGGCAATCAGTTCGCCGAGCAGGTAGGCCAGCAGGGCACGATCGACCTTCGGATCGTAGCGCCGATCGACTTGCGCCAGACGTGCCTCGATGCGCGCTTCGTCCCTGGGCTGGTAGCCGTATTCGCGCTCCAGCGGGGACTTCTGGCGCTCCAGCGCCAGCCGCTGGACGTCGCGGACTGCGGCGTACATCACCGAGCCACTCAACAGCTGCAGCAACTGGTCGCGGTCGCGACTGGCGCGCTGCTCGACGAGTTGCGCCCTGAGCGCCTTGGCGCCGAGCACGCCCGCTTGCTGATGATGGGCGTTGGCCCACTTCTGGATCAGCGCTTCCTCGCCTTGCTTGCGGCCGACGGCCTCGATGCGGCCGAGCCCCTCCAGGTTGCCCTGGAAGTTCTTCAGACCATTGTTCATCGACGCCAGGTAGCTGGCGTACTTGATCGCCGCATCCGCGCTGTCCTGGCTGTGCTCTTCGACCAGGGCGAGGATCTTCTGATAGCGCGCAATCAGGCTCGGGTACTGCCAGTCGATGGCATCTGCCACCTCTTGTGCCAGTCGATGGCGGTTGCTGCGGCCCGGGTAGCCGACCACCATCGCGAAATCGCCTTCCTTCAGTCCCGCCGGCTGCAGCGTCAGGTGCGACGCCGGCCGGTACGGCACATTGGACTCGCTGTAATCCGCCGGCTTTCCGTCCGGACCAACATAAGCACGGTAGTAAGCAAAGTCGCCGGCATGCCGCGGCCAGATCCAGTTGTCGACATCGCCGCCGAAATCACCGATGGCACTGGCCGGCGCGTACACCAGGCGCACATCGCGCAGTTGCAACTGGCGCACCAGGAAGTACTCGACTCCGCCATGAAACGCATAGACCTCGCAGCGGTGATCGGCATCGGACTCGCACTCGCGCACCAGCGACTTCTGCACGCGGTCGATGGCATCGAAACGTGCCCGACCCGACATCTTCGCGTTCACACCAGCGCGCACCTTGGCGCTGACGTCGGCGATCGACTCGGTCACGTAGACACGCAAGCTCGGCTCGGCCCGCAGTTCCTCGCCGAGCGTCAGCGCCAGGAATCCATCCCGCAGCAGATTGCGTTCGGTGCTCGAATTGAACTGGATCGAGCCGTAGGCGCAATGGTGATTGGTGAGTATCAGACCCAGCGGCGAGACGAAGGAAGCGCTACAGAAGCCGCCCAGACTGACCACCGCATTCATCGGATAGCGCGTCAGATCAGCCAGACGCGCCGGATCGACGGCGATTCCAGCCTTGCGCATCTGTGCCTCCAGCGCCGGCAACTGGCGTGGCTGCCACATGCCTTCAGCGGCAAGCACCTGGGTGGCCAGGGCGAGCAGCAGAACGGGAGCGAAGCGGATCATGCGATGGGTCCGGTGCGGCCAAGGGTCGGGTGGAGCGCGGGCGCGCGACTGTAAGGTAAGGAATGCACAGTCTCAATGTCGGAAATCGACTTCAGTCACAAAAATGACGGCAAGTGTTGCTTGACGCGAGCGCCGCAGATAGGCAGCCTACGCCGACATGTGACACACCGCGTCAATTTGTGACCAAGTTGGCATTCTCCGAGGGAGCGTGGTGGGTCTGGCATGACACCATGACACTCAGTTCTTTGCTCCGAGGTTACCGCCATGAAGTTGGTTTTCCGTACGCTCGCCCTGGCGCGTTACCTGACCTTGCGCAACCAGCTGAAAGACCTGGAGAAGGCCATCAGCCACCTGTCGCTGGATCAGCGCCGCGCTCTGTATGCCCTGTCGCAGAAGGAATTCGCCAACGCCGCCGCATCGGCGGTGCCGCACTTGTATTCCAGCGAAAACCCGGAGCGCTACAGCCCCTGGGGCAATGGCACCGCCATCGCGCTGGAGCGGATCAAGTCTGACAACCTGCCGCTGAAGCTGCGCGGCATCGCGCTGTGGCTGGCCGTGGCCTACCACGAGACCAAGGACGTGCCTTACGGCGAAATGCAGGACATGCATCGCAACGTCCTGCGCACCGTGCGCCTGCTCAAGGAATCGGTGGGAAACCTGCCGGCGGGTGACAGCCAGTGGGCAGTGACCAAGGTGGCTTGAGAACGGTTGTCGGTTGCTGGTTATTGGTTGTTGGTGAGAGCAGGTTTTCGCGGGTCTCCTGCTTTGCTGCCAACAACCAGGAACCAATAACCAGAAACCAGCTTCAACCGTCCAGCTGCGCCCGCTGCTTCAGGCGGCCGGCCTCTTCCTCACCCAGATATTCCTTGATGCCGCGGCGCACGCCGTAGATCACCGGCGTCAGCGCGATTGCCATCAGTGCCTTGTAGCAGTAGTTGACCGTGCCGATGGCCAGGAACAGCCCCATCGACCATTGCTGCGGACCGAGCACGAAGGCGATGTAGAGCACCACGAAGCTGTCGACGAACTGCGACACCAGAGTCGATCCGGTGGCGCGCAGCCACACCTTGCTGTCGCCGGTGCGCCGACGGATCGCATGGAAGATGCGCACGTCGATCAACTGCGCCACCAGGAAGGCGGTGACCGACCCGCCGATCGACCACATGCCCTGGCCGAAGATCGCGGCGAAGGCCTTTTGCATGTCCGGTACACCCTGCCCGGCGCTCACGGTCACCCACCAGGTGGCCGGCGCCAGTGAAATCGCCAGATAGGCAAACACGAAGCCGTACAGGATCAGGCCCACCGCGAGCCAGGAGATGAAGCGCACGCCGCGCTCGCCGAAATACTCGTTGATGACGTCGGTGAGGATGAACACCACCGGCCAAAGCATCACGCCAGCCGTGAAGTTCAGCGAGCCCTGCTGGCCAAACAACTGCCAGTTCAGCGGATTCAGCCCCAGCGTGTCCTCCATCGCGAAGATCTTGACGCCAACGAACTCGGCGATCAGCGCATTGGTGATGAAGATGCCGGTGAGGACGACGAACAGCGATTGGGTGCGGGAGAGCATGCCGGGTTCCGGTTGTCGGTTTTCGGTTTTCGGTTGTCGGTGATCGGTCCGGCAATGGGGCAACGGATCGTTGTAGGAGCGCGCTTGCGCGCGAAACGGATTGCGGGGAGACCCTTCGCGCGCAAGCGCGCTCCTACAACTTCGTTGCCATCCAACGCGAACCGTTCAATCCGCCGGCACCGTGCGCTCCGCCGCCCACGCACGCAAGCGCGCGACCTTCTCCGCCATCACCACCGACAGTGGCCGCGTCTGCCTGATCTCGCCGACCAGATGCCGCTGGTCGAGTGCGCTGCTTTCGCCATGCGCGGCGTACAAGGCCGACACCACGCCCTGCTCGATTTCGGCGCCGGAGAAGCCGTTGCTGACCGCCGCCAGTTCGACCAGGTCAAAATGTTCCGGTTTCAGGCCGCGCTTGCTCAGGTGCAGGCGGAACAGATCGACACGCACATCATCGACCGGCAGATCGACGAAGAAGATCTCGTCGAAACGCCCCTTGCGCAGCAATTCCGGCGGCAGATTGTCGATCGCATTGGCGGTGGCGACGAGGAAGATCTTGGCCTTGCGTTCAGCCATCCAGGTCAGGAAATAGCCGAGGATGCGCTGACTGGTCCCGCCATCGCTGTCGGAGGTGGCAAAGGCCTTTTCGATCTCGTCGATCCACAGCACGCACGGCGCCATGACCTCGGCATTGCCGAGCGACTCACGCAGATTCTTCTCGGTTTCGCCGTGGTACTTGTTGTAGATGCTGGCCATGTCCATGCGCAGCAGCGGCACCTGAAAGCCGCCGGCGACGGCTTTGGCTGCCAGGCTCTTGCCAGTGCCCTGCACGCCCAGCAGCAAGAGGCCCTTGGGCGGATCCAGCGGAACCTTGGTCGCCTCGCCCAGAAACACGCCGCGGCGCTGCTCGATCCACTTCTTCAGCCGGCGCAGACCGGCGACATCCTGGAAAGCGATCGGCTCGTACTCGAAAGACAGCACGCCGGCCTTGTTCAGCAATTCGAACTTGGCCTTGGCGACCGCCGGCAGATCGGCATCGCTGATCATGCCGTCGGCGGCGATGATGCGTCGTGCGATGCGCCGCGCATCGGTGCCGGCCAGGCCCTTCAGATTGCGCACCACGGCTTTCAGTGCGCTGGCGTGGATCTGCACGCGCTTGCCGGCGTGCTCGCGCGAATAGGCGTTGGCCTCCTCGCGCACGATCTGGTCCAGTTCCGCCTCATTCGGCAACGACAGGTTGAAACGCACCGCCAGCGCATCGAGTTCCTTGGGCAGTTCCAGGTTGGAACCGACCAGCGCCACCGTGTGCGGCGCCACGCCCTGGCGGATCAGGATCTCGCGCAGTTGCCGCAGCGTGACCACGTATTTCAGGAAGGGCGAGTAGTCGAGCAGCAGGAACACACTCTTCTGCCGCGTGTCGCGGATGGCGTCGAGCACCTCGCCGGAACTCATCGGCTTGGCGCCGGTGTCCATGTCCAATCGGCGCAGCCCGGTGGTGATGCTCCAGGCGTACAACGGCCGCAAGCTCGAAGTCAGCGCGCGCTGGAAAGCCGCGATGACTTCGAGTTCTTCGTGGGTGTCGATCGCCAGCAGCGGCGTATCGGCGCGAATCAGGGCAGCCAGATCGTGGTGTTCGTTCATCTCTTGATGTTAGAGCGGGACCGGGGGCGATAGGGCAGGTGGACCTGTAAAGCCTGAAAACTGAATCTGCGAACAGGTGCACGCACACGCTCCTGCACTGCAATGCAGGCCTGGTGACGTTTCACCATTTCACTATTTCACCACGCTCTTCCCAGCTGCACTTCAGCGCAGTCGCAACTGCTGTCCCACTTTCAAGGTGTAATTGGGCCCGCGGATGCCGTTCAGGGCGGCGATTTCCTTGACGCTGCTGCAGCGGGTGCGCCGGGCGATGGCCGCCAGGGTGTCGCCGCGGCGTACTTTGTAGCCGACCTGGGTCGGTCCTTCCGGACTCTTCGCTTCCTGCAGCGCGGCAATGCGGGCGAGAAATTCGGGATTGCGGCAGCGCATGGCATAGGCATCGATCAGCGCGATCGGCACGCGGATCGGGGTACCGACGGATAGCCGCTGATCGGCCGGCAGACGCGGATTGAGGTTGCGCAGTGTGCGGAACCAACCCTCAGGTCGTGCATCCTGTCCCAGGCAGATCGACAGCTCAGCCAGGGATTGCTCGGCCTCCAGCTTGAGCACGCTGAGAGTGGCGTCGAAGCGCGGAAATTGCAGTCCGTACTCCTCCGGGTGCAGGAACAGGTATGCGGCGGCCAGCACCATGGGAACGTAGTCGCGGGTCTCCGCCGGCAGCGCGAAATAGATGCGCTCGGACCAGAAGCCGCGTCCGGGGTTCTGCTTTGCCAGCCGTTGCATCCGTCCTTCACCACCGTTGTAGGCCGCCAGCGTCAGTTCCAGATTGTCATTGAAGATGCGCAACTGCTCTTCGATGTAACGCACGTTCGCCGCGGCGACCAGCGCCGGATCGAGGCGCTCGTCGAACCCGCTGCCGCCCAGGCCAAAGCGGCGTGCCGTGGCCGGCATGAACTGCAGCGGCCCGGCTGCGCCGGCGCGCGAATACACATGCACCTTGCCGGCCGATTCCTTGGCCAGGATCGCGAACAGCAAGGCCTCGGGCAGCCCGGCCTTCTGATACGCCGGATACATGTCGCCGCGCAGGTACTGATAGTTGACCCAGGCTTCGATCAACTGCGGCCGCATCCAGGTGAGCCAGTCCTCCAGCGCCGCACGCACGGGTTCATTGAGCACGATCAGATCGCGCATGTCCTTGCCACGCAGCAGGCGCACCGAGCGCTCGACCTGCGGCAATTGACGCGGCGACCGCACCTCGTCGCCCGCTTCGTCGGTCGCCACCATGCCGTCGTCGGCGTAGTCATCCCAGCCAGCGGTGACGCTCTGCAGGCGCACCAGCACCACGAAGGCGCCGACGAAACGCTCGCTCTCGCAGCCGGGTGTAGTCGCACACTGCAGTGCCGCCGCTTCGATGTCGCCCAGCGCGGTGCGCATGGCGTCGCGACCGTCGCGCGGACTGCCGGAACGGATCAGTTCCAGGCCGCTCTGAAACTGCGAGGTGGCCACACCGATACGGTCGTACAGCGCTGCGACCGCGGCCTCGTCGGCAGCGGGCGCGGCTGCGACCTGATTCTTTGGCGCGCGCTCAGGCGTGCTGGCGCATCCAGCCAACAGGCCCAGCCACGCCGCGCACATTCCCCCTGTGATGGAACGCATGCAGTTGAGTTCATCTTCGCACTTGATGCAGGGACACTAGCGGGCGGCTGCCGAGGCGGCAATGTGGCGCAGGGGTGAACGGCAAAGCCGTGAAAGCCGGGGCGTCAAGGGGCGCGGCCCTCTTTCGCTGCTTGACGGTTTGGCCTGTTTCTCCCATTTTCCCTTCACCTTTCACGTTTCCCGTCGCGACAGCCGATAATGCCCATCTCGCCTCCAACCCCAAGCCCCATGTCCTCCAACTCCCGCTATCCCCTCACCCGCCCGCGCCGCATGCGTTTCGACGACTTCTCGCGCCGCCTGATGCGAGAAAACACGCTCACCGCCGCCGATCTGATCTGGCCGGTATTCGTCACCGAGGGGCAGGGTCAGCGCGAGGCGGTCAAGTCGATGCCGGGCGTCGATCGCATGTCGATCGACGAACTCGTGCGCGAGGCGACGGGCGTCCACGCACTGGGCGTCCCGGCCGTGGCGATCTTTCCGGTCACCCCGCCCAAGGCGAAATCGCTGGACGGCGCCGAAGCCTGGAATCCGGACGGATTGGCGCAGCGCGCGGTGCGCGCACTCAAGGCCGCGCTGCCGACGCTCGGGGTGATCACCGATGTGGCGCTCGACCCGTTCACCACCCATGGCCAGGACGGCATCATCGATGCGGCCGGCTACGTGCTGAACGACATCACCGTCGACGCGCTGGCCAAGCAGGCGCTGTCGCACGCCCAGGCTGGCGCCGACATGGTGGCGCCGTCGGACATGATGGATGGCCGCGTCGGCGCCATGCGCGCGGCGCTGGAAGCCGCCGGCCACGTCAATACGCGCATCCTGGCCTATTCGGCCAAGTACGCGTCGAGCTTCTACGGCCCGTTCCGCGACGCCGTCGGCTCGGCCGGCAACCTCGGCAAGGGCAACAAGTACACCTACCAGATGGACCCGGCCAACAGCGACGAAGCGCTGCGCGAAGTCGCCCTCGACATCGCCGAAGGCGCCGACATGGTGATGATCAAGCCGGGCATGCCTTATCTGGATATCGTGCGTCGCGTGAAGGACCGCTTCGGCATGCCCACCGCCGTGTATCAGGTCAGCGGCGAGTACGCGATGCTCAAGGCCGCCAGTCAGAACGGCTGGCTCGACGAGCGCGCCGTCGTCATGGAATCGTTGCTGGCCTTCAAACGCGCCGGGGCCGACGCCATCCTGACCTATTTCGCGCCGCAGGCAGCGCGCTGGCTCGGCGAGCGCTAGGCCCTAGACCACCAGCACCGGCGCGAAACCGCCGCCCGGTGTGCGGAAATTGGTGGTCTGCCCGCTGTAGATGCGCGCGGCCAGCAACTGGATCTGGCCATCGAAGGTGTAGGCGCGCAGATCGAACTTGAGGTCGCCCCGGGTGCCGTCGACGTCGATCAGGCGCTCGCCCGGCGGCACCAGGGCCTGGGCCACGAATTCTCCGCTGAGAATCTGCGCGAACACGCGCCGCGTCAGCTTGTCGCCACGATAGGTGGCCTTGCCGCCATAGCCGGCAACCGGTTTGAAGAACCAGTGTTTGCGCGAGGCCCAAAGAACGTCGGCATCGCCTGCCCCGACCAGGCGCGTCGGCGGCACCACAGATTGCAGCAATCGGCGGTCGGCCGCACTGACGCCCCAATCGGCGAGCAGTGCATCGTCACTGAGCGTTACCAGATTGCGTTTGTCGGCATACAGGGCGTGCGCGCGCGGATGCGGGGTCAACACCACCGCGCCTGCAGCAAACGCCTCACGCAGCGCCGCATGACGCGGCTCGACCAGGTAGAAATCGGTCAGCCGGTTGTACACCAGGTCGATGACGCGGTCGCCGTGCCAGAGCCGCCCGTCATGCCATTGCAGTGCCTGTGCATCGACCACCTGCGCGGCAATCCCGTGGCGCATGGCCAGTTGCCGGAACAGCTCGAATTCGGGGGCCAGGTACTGCGATGGCGGATCATCATCGACGATCGCCAGGTTGCCGATGGCCTGCTGCCCACGCTGGCTGCGCCATTCGGCGGCAAACATGTCGACGAAGCGCTGCTCCAGGCGCTCCGACGGAGCTTCGAAACTGAAGGCAGCATCCATCTCGGCGCAGCAGGCCCGTTGCGCGCGCGCCAACGCGAGGTTGAGCAGCGCGCCGCCGGCATTGGTGTTGATCTCGATGAGTCGCGGTCCGTCCGGTCCGAGATGGAAGTCGTAGCCCATGAATACCGACTTCGGGCCAAAATCATGCGCAGCGATGGCCGGCGCGCGCGCCAGGGACTGCGCCTGCCAGGGCGGCAGTGCCACCACGCGCTCGATCGCCGCGATCGCGGCAGTCATCGTCGCCGCCACCTCCGACGAAATGAACACCACCGTGGAGGCAAACAGATGCGGGCGCGTTTCGCGCAAGGATTGCGTCAGACCGGCCAGGGCAGGATCGCGCTCCAGTTGCTGGCGCAGGCGCTCGGGATCGAGCGTGCGGCAGGCGCAACCGGCGTTCAGCGCTTCCGCGCTGACCGTTGACCCCAGCAATTCCAGTGGATCGACGACCGACATGGCGGTTGGTCCTAGTCTCCGCAGGGCTCGGTGAACGGCACGCGCACCACCTGGAGCGTGACGTGATCGATGTCGAAGTGGTGATGCAGCTCCTCGGTGGCGTGCACGTAGAAGGCATCGTCCGGATGGCCATCGGGCATCACCAGGTGCGCGGTCATCGCGATCTCGGTGGTACCCATCGCCCACACATGCAAGTCGTGCACGCGAGCCACCCCCGGTAGCGCCTGCAGCATGGCGCGCACCGCCGCCAGATCGACGCTGTCGGGCACGCCATCGAACAACAGGTGCAGCGACTGGCGGAACAGGCTCCAGGTGCCGATCACGATGACTGCCGCGATGGCCAGACTGACCAGCGGATCGAGCCAGTTCCAGCCGAACCACAGCACCAGCCCACCGGCGATGACCACGCCGACCGAGACCAGCGCATCGGCCGCCATGTGCAGGAAGGCGCCGCGGATATTGAGATCGTGCTCGCGTCCGCGCATGAACAGCAGCGCCGTGGCCGTGTTGACGACGATGCCGATGCCGGCGACCACCATCACCGTGCTA
Source organism: Rhodanobacteraceae bacterium (assembly GCA_016717705.1). Taxonomy (GTDB): domain Bacteria; phylum Pseudomonadota; class Gammaproteobacteria; order Xanthomonadales; family SZUA-5; genus JADKFD01. The sequence goes on from JADKFD010000041.1 coordinate 34,728, forward strand.
CCGGCGATCGGCACTGGCGCGCTCAGCCGCTGCATTGCCTCCCAGACCAGCGCGCCCATCGCCACCAGCAGCAGCAGCGCATTGATGAAGGCCGCCAGGATGCTGGCGCGCTTCCAGCCATAGGTGTACCGCGCATCCGGCCGCAAACGCCCGGCCAGCGCCCACCCAAAAACACACAGAAACCTTACCATACCACTTAGCCAGCACCAGTCCGAGATGCATGCCGATCACAGGCATTCTGGGGGTGGTGTGGGCGTGGTGGGCGGCGTCGGCCAACCGAACGCGCCAAAGAATCGACCTGAATCAGCCCTCAAACCCTACCAGGCTTCGACACAGCCTGAGCGTCCTATCACCCCCGCCAGGCCAGGGTTGAGGCCAATGCCGATCGCGAAGGCGCGATTGAAATCCTTCGGCGCGTGGTGGTCGTGGTGGTGATGGATGTGTGGGAGCTCGATGGCCTCTGCAGCAACCAGCGACGCCAGGCTGTGCGATCAGCACCGGAATCACGATCCGAGGTCAGCACGGCGCGGGCGACGATGGCGCAAAGGCGAAGAGATATGCTGCTTCAGGCGCACGCGACAGCGTGAACAGCGATGCCCGGTCACGCCAGGCCGCCAGGACACCGCAATGGCATGTCGCCGGAGAGTCGCGAAGACGTGACGGACGAACACCAGTGCCATGGAAAACGGCTTGACGCCCAGGCTGGCGCGCCAGTGCTGGCGGACTCGCTAGGAGGCGGGTTTTGCTGTTGAGGAGCGCGGGTTTATCCCGCCAACTGTGGCGACCAGATCGCGGGAAAAACCCGCTCCCACAGTCAAGCAGAGTATCGCGGGACAAGCCCGCTCCAGTCCCAGGCGCGCTTCATCGCGCTGAACCAGCCTCATACCACCCCTTGCTGCGATTGACCACGCTACCGCAGTGCTCTCCTCGATGGGTGCGCGCGGCGGGTGAAGTGGCGCGCCGCCGATGACCCAAGCGCGCACGTTCGAAAACGAAACCGCCGTGACGATCCGCGGAGGCTGACAGCCCGGATCGATCTCGCTGACCGCCGAACAGCGATTCACCCCCGGCGGCGTCGACCGCTTTGTAAACCATGGCAACGCATGCCGGCGCCGCTGAGGCATCCGCCTACCCGCTCGCGCAGATGTCGACAAGCCCACAGCGGAGTAAGCGATGAAAGCGCACACCTGTCAGCAACTGGTCCTGGTCGCCACACTGCTGGCGCCGTTGACGACGCTGTCGGCGCAGGCGCTGCCGGCTGGCGTACGCCTGCAGCCTGACGGCGGTCGCACCGGCATCCTGTTCGGCACCGCGGTGTCGATTTCCGGTTCGAGTATCGCCACTGGCGCTGCCTTTGACGCCAACGGCATGTTCGGCGGCGCCGGATCGGTGTTCGTGCATGTGCGCGACGGCGGCGGCGCATGGACCCTGCAGCAGCGTCTGGTGGCGAACGATTCGGCCGCCAACGACAACCTCGGCGCCTGGGTCGAGATTTTCGGCGACACCCTGTTCGCCTCGGCGCCGTCGAATGTGCCCACCGGCAGTCCAAAGTCCGGGGCGGTTTACGTGTTCCAGCGCAGCGCGGGCGTCTGGTCCCAGGTCGACAAACTGGTGCCGAATCCGGCCATCCAGGGCGCCAATTTCGGCCAACGCATGGCCGTCAATGACGAGTTCCTGCTACTCGGCGGGCTCAATGCCAGCAGCCAGCGCATCGTCCACGTCTATCAGCCAGTGGCCGGCGCCTGGCAGCAGACCGGCAGCTTCCAGCCCACCGGCGCGGGCTCCTTTGCCTCACACATCTCGCTGTGGAAGAAGACCGCGCTGGTCGGTGCCAACGGCGCCACCAATGCCAGTGCCGTCGCCACGGGCGCCGCCTATGTGTTCGACCACAACGGCAGCGCCTTCGCCCAGACGATCAAGCTGCTGGCTTCCGATGGTGCCTCTGGCGACGCGTTCGGATTCTCCGCCAGCCTGTGGGGCAAGCGCGCGGTGATTGGCGCATTTCAGGACGACATCGGCAACAACGTCAATCAGGGCTCCGCCTACGTCTTCGAACTGGGCGCGAATGGCTGGACCGAAGTCGTCAAGCTGACCGCGCCTGACGGACTGGGCAATGACCAGTTCGGCAAGGACGTGCGGATCTGCGGCGACCGCATCTTCGTCGGCGCATCGCGCCGCGATGAAGGCGTCAATCCGGACCAGGGCGCGATGTACCGCTACGACCGCATCGGCGGTGTCTGGTCCTTCGTCGAAAAAGTCACGCTGGCGTCGCCGGGGCGATCGAACGCCCTGTACGGCGACCACATTGGTGTCGACGCGCAGGGTCTGGTGGTCGGCGCGCCCTTCATCAGCGAGTCCTACGCCTACAGCGGCGGCTGCAAGGTCGACGGCATCCACGCCGACAGCTTCGAGTGAGCGATCAGGCAGCCTGCGCCAGATCGGCCGGCGCCGATTGCCGGATCAGATGATCGAATGCGCTCAAGGCCGCCTTGGAACCCTCGCCCATCGCGATCACGATCTGCTTGTAGGGCACGGTGGTCGCGTCGCCCGCTGCAAACACGCCGGGCAACGACGTCTGGCAGCGGTCGTCGATGACGATTTCGCCGCGTGGCGACAGCTCGATGCTGCCCTTCAGCCACTCGGTGTTGGGCAGCAAACCGATCTGCACGAAGATGCCCTCAAGTTCAAGCCGGTGCATTTGGCCGCCGTTGCGATCCTGGTAGCTCAGCCCGTCGACCTTGCGGCCATCGCCGTGAACTTCGGTGGTCTTTGCCGAGGTGATCACGCGCACATTCGGCAGGCTGCGCAGCTTGCGCTGCAGCACCTCGTCGGCGCGCAACTGGCTGTCGAACTCGATCAGCGTCACCTGCTTGACGATGCCGGCCAGGTCAATGGCCGCCTCGACTCCCGAATTGCCACCGCCGATCACCGCGACGCGCTTGCCCTTGAACAGCGGGCCGTCGCAATGCGGGCAGTAGGCCACGCCCTTGTTGCGGTACTGGTCCTCGCCGGGCACGTTCATCTGCCGCCAGCGTGCGCCGGTCGACAGCACCACGCTACGCGCGCGCAGGGTGGCGCCACTGGCCAGATCGATCTCCAGCAGATCGCCCTTGCGGCGCAGCGCGCTGGCCCGCTGCAAGTCCATGATGTCCACGTCGTAGCTGCGCACATGCTGTTCCATCGCGCTGGCCAGTTTCGGGCCCTCGGTCTCGGTCACCGAGATGAAGTTCTCGATGCCCATGGTGTCCAGCACCTGGCCGCCAAAGCGCTCGGACACCACGCCAGTGCGGATGCCTTTGCGCGCGGCATAGATCGCCGCTGCCGCGCCGGCCGGGCCACCGCCCACCACCAGCACATCGAAGGTGTCCTTGCGCTGCAATGCCGCTGCTGCACGCGCCGCCGCACCGGTGTCGAGCTTGGCCAGAATCTGCTCCAGGCTCATCCGCCCCTGGCCGAACAGCGTTCCATTCAGATAAACGCTGGGCACTGCCATGATCTGACGTGCTTCGACTTCCGCCTGATTCAACGCGCCGTCGATCGCCACATGCCGGATGCGCGGATTGAGCACGCTGATCGTGTTCAGCGCCTGCACCACGTCCGGACAGTTCTGGCACGACAGCGAGTAGTAGGTCTCGAACAGGAACTCGCCCTCAAGCGCAGCAATCTGGCGCACCTGCTCCGCGCTGATTTTCGGTGGATGGCCGCCGACCTGCAGCAAGGCCAACACCAGTGACGTGAATTCGTGGCCGAGCGGAATGCCGGCAAAGCGCACGCCGACATCGGTACCGGTTCGCTGGATCTGAAACGAGGGCCGGCGAGCGTCGTCATCGGCGCGACGCACCTCGATCAGGTTCGACAAGCCGGCCAGTTCCTGCAACAGCGCGTCCAGCTCGCGCGACTTGGCACTGTCATCGAGCGAGGCCACCAGTTCGATCGGCAGCACCAGTTTCTGCAGATAGGTCCGCAGCTGCGATTTCAGATTGGCATCCAACATGGTTTGGCTCCTAGACGGCACGTGATCAGGGTGGTACTCGCGGTAAGGCGAAAGGCAGCGGAGCAAGCTCCGCTCTACCAGAGCAGTGGGCCGGCGAGGCATTGGAGGCCGAGCTTGCTCGGCTTGGGCCCACGTGAAACGCAGCGGAGCCAAAGCCGCTCCGCTGCACAGATCCGGCGCCGGCAGGGCCGGCGCCGGACAGAGCTCAGATCTTGCCCACCAGGTCGAGCGACGGGGCCAGCGTGGCCTCGCCTTCCTGCCACTTGGCCGGGCACACTTCGCCCGGATGCGAGGCGACGTACTGCGCCGCCTTGACCTTGCGCAGCAGTTCGCTGGCATCGCGGCCGATACCGCCGGCAGTGATCTCGACGATCTGGATGCGGCCGTTCGGATCGACCACGAAGGTGCCGCGGTCGGCCAGGCCGGCCTCTTCGATCATCACGTCGAAGTTGCGCGAGATGGCGGCGGTGGGGTCACCGACCATCACGTACTGGATCTTGCGAATCGTCTCGGACGTGTCGTGCCAGGCCTTGTGGGTGAAGTGGGTGTCGGTCGACACCGCGTAGATCTCGACCCCGAGACGCTGGAACTCGGCATAGTTGTCGGCGAGGTCGCCGAGCTCGGTCGGGCAAACGAAGGTGAAGTCGGCCGGGTAGAAGAACACGACCGACCACTTGCCCAGAAGATCGGCGTCGGACACGGCGATGAATTCGCCGTTCTGGTAAGCGGTCGCCTTGAACGGCTTGATTTCGCTGTTGATGAGAGACATGGCGTAGCTCCTTGGGGATGGGTGAACTCGATTGATGCGCAGGCTAGCGATCCATGCTGCATTGCACAAATCGATTGATGTAATGATTTCGATATGGTTTGCCTATGGATCCAAGATGCCTCAGGCAGGGTGGACCCCTCGCCCGCGGCGACTCCGCGCAAACCGCCGATGTAAACGAAATCGACGCGGGCTGCTAATCTGCACGCCCCGAACTGCCTTGCCCGATCCAGGGACCCTAGATGTCGTCGATCCGCGTGCGCCTGCAATGCACCGATGCCCTCGGTGCCACCCAACTGTTCGACATCTCGTCGGGCGGGGTCTGTGGGCGAGATCCGGGCGCCGACATCGTGCTCGACCATCCGACGGTTTCGCGCCGGCATGTGCGCTTCACCATCCGCGGCGGCGAAGTCGAGGTACAGGACCTGGGCAGCGCCAATGGCTCCTTCGTCAACGGCCGACCGCTCGACCAGAAACCCTATCTGATGGCTGACGGCGACCAGTTGCGCCTCGGCCACCTGCAACTGCGCGTGTTCATTTCGCCAACCAGCGGCGTCCTGGCGCCGATGGCGCAAACGATGGTGCCGGAGGCCAATACCGATCGCGCCACCATCGCCGGCGGCCTGCGCGTCGAGCCGCAACTGTTGCTGGCGCGGATTTCGCAACGACGCATGCTGTCGGATCCACCGCCCGCCATCGAGGGCTACGAGATTGGCCAGATCATCGTGCCGGCGCTCGGTGTGGGCGGGGATTTCATCCACTGGGCGATCGCCAATGACGGTCGCCAGGCGGTGGTCATGGGCGACGTCTGCGGCAAGGGCGTCGCCGCCGCGATGTACATGGCCTTCATCAGCGGCATGTTGTTCGAGATCGTGCCCGCCTGCGGCTCGCCAGAATCGATCCTCAGGCGCCTGAATCGATCGCTGCACAAGGTGCTCGAGCCGGGCCTGTTCGTCACCGCGATGGCGGTCATGCTGGAGCCGCGCACGCATTCGATCGAAATCGCCTGTGCCGGCCATCCGCCCGGTCTGCTGAAACTGGCCGGCGGCGAAGTCATCGAACTCGGCAACGACACCGGCCTCGCCCTGGGGCCCGAATCCACGCCCGACATCGGCGTGCTCAAGCGCGTGATGGCCACCGGCGAAGTGCTGATGGTGACCACCGACGGCGTCGAGGAAGCGCAGAACCCGGCCGGCATCGAGCTCGGTCGCGATCGGGTACTGGAAGTGCTGCGCGCCGCCTCCGGCGCCGCCGACGCTGCCCGGCGCCTGCAGTCCACGATCACCGAGCACGCCAGTTCAGCGCGCCAGCACGACGATCTGACGGTGGTCACGCTGGAGCGCTGTCACTGAGCATGACGGCCCCTTCGACGTAGGCCGGGCACGCGCGTCCTTGGGCCACGCCAATGCCCCAGGGTGGTTACGCGCGACGCCCGGCGCGGACTTGCGGCAAGCCCCCGCGGCCGTCGGCGCGATCAAACTCGCCGCCCAGTCGTGCAACCCGCGCGCCGTGGCCGCGCTGACACGGCAGCCGACAGCAGGTCCGGTTGCCCGCGTCGCGACCACGACTGTCCAGGCTCAATTCCAACGCTCGAGCTCGGCGCGACTGATGACCCCGTTGCGATTGCCATCGGCGAAGATGAAATCGCTGTGCAGCAGCGCATGCGATTCGGTCTCCTGCAGGGTCAACTGGCCATCGTTGTTGCGATCGAGCTCGGCAAAGACCGGTCGGCCTTGATCCGGCGGCGGTGCCGGCTGGCCCCAGGTCACGATCAACGTGCCCTCAGGGCGTTCGATGGTCTTGCTGCGGATGTCTTCGGCATTCGCCGCGCAAGCGACCAGCAGCAGGCTGGAAATTGCCAGGTGGATGGTTTTCATGGTGGATGCGCTCCGTTGTGGTTCGCAGCCAGTGTGCGTCCGATTGCCGTGTCCTTCGGTGCGCCAGAGCACGCTGAAAGCTGTCTCGCCGGACGCCGCCGCACGCCTCAATCGGCGCAAAAATGGAACACTGCGTCCGACGGCCGCCGGTTTTTCAGCCCGCGCAAAGCGATCAGACTTTGCGTCTGGTCCAAGGAAATCGCAATGAACCCGATCCGCCCATCAGCCGTTGCTCACCATGGAGGTGCCACATGATCACCCTGCGCGCCGCCACTGACCGCGGCCACGCCGAACACGGCTGGCTGGAGTCCTGGCACAGCTTTTCCTTCGCCGAGTATCACGATCCCAAGCACGTCCACTGGGGCCCGCTGCGCGTCATCAACGAGGACCGCGTCAAGGCCGGACAGGGCTTCGGCACCCATGGCCATCGCGACATGGAGATCATCAGCTACGTGATCGATGGCGCACTCGCGCACAAGGATTCGATGGGCAATGGCGCCGCCATCGTGCCCGGCGAAATCCAGCGCATGAGCGCCGGCACCGGCGTGACCCATTCGGAGTACAACCACAACCGCCTGGGCCTCACCCATTTCCTGCAGATCTGGATCATTCCGGCGCAGCAGGGCCTGGCGCCGAGCTATGAGCAACGCGCATTTCCCGACAGCGAAAAGCGCGGCCGCCTGCGTCTGGTCGGCAGCCCGGATGGGCACGACGGCTCGGTCACCATCCACCAGGATGTGCGGATGTACGCCGGGCTGTTTGACGCTGACGAGCGCGCCGAACTGGCGCTGGCCGAAGGTCGATTGGCCTACGTGCACGTCGTCAAGGGCAGCGCGCTGGTCAACGGACGGCCGCTCGCTGCCGGTGATGCGCTGCTCTATCGCGACGAGGCTGTGGTCTCGATCGAACAGGGCCAGGCCGCGGAACTGCTGGTGTTCGACTTGCCGGAGTAGCCCACGTCGGCCGCATGGCCAGGGGCGCGATCTGCGGCCGCAGACTAGAATCCGGCGCAAGTCCGCTGCCGGAATCCGTCACGATGCTCGAACTTGCGAGCCTGATCGCCCGCCAGGCACGCTACCGGCCGGAGTCGACTGCCGTGGTGTACGCCGAGCAGCGTTTGAGCTGGCGCGAGTTCGGCGAGCGCGTCGCAAAGGTCGGCAATCTGTTGCGGGCGCGCGGCATCGGTCGCGGCGACCGCGTCGCCACGGCCGCCGGCAACAGTCTGGAATTACTGCTGGTGTACTGGGCGGTGCCGAGCATCGGCGCCACGCTGGTGCCGCTGTCGCCGCTGTTGCTCGCTCCCGGGCTGGCCAGTCTGCTGCTTGGCGCGCAAGTCAGTTGCCTGATCGCCGAGCAGGCGCTGCTGCCGGTGCTGCAGCAGATCCGCGACCAACTACCGCCGCAACTGCTGCTGATCGATGGTGCCAGCGGCGACTATCCGGATCTGCGCGCCTTGAGCGCCGGGCAGTCGGTGATTCTCGAACCGGTGCCGTGCGCACCGGACGAGCTCTACAACATCATGTACACCAGCGGCACCACCGGCGAACCCAAGGGCATCATGCACAGCCATTTCGTGCGTGCGATGTACGCCACGCTGATGGCCAATGCGCTGCGCATGACCCCGGAATCGCGCACCCTGCACGCCGGCGCGATCGTCTTCAACGGCGCTTTCGTGACCCTGATGCCGAGTTTCTATCTGGGCGGGCGCTACATCCTGCTGCGCCAGTTCGACGCCGAAACCGCCCTGGCCACGATCGAGCGCGAAGCCGTCACCCACGTCATGCTGGTGCCGGCGCAGATCGTCGCGCTGCTCGCGGCGCCCGGCTTCGACCCGCGCCGCCTGGCCTCGCTGCAGTGCATCCTGTCCCTCGGCGCACCGCTGCTCAAGGCCGACAAGGACCGACTGCACGCCGCGCTGCCGGGCCGGCTGTACGAACTCTACGGACTGACCGAGGGCCTGATCAGCATCCTCGATCGCGAGGACGCACTGCGCAAACCGGGCTCGGTCGGCGTGCCGCCGCCGTTCTACGAGCTGCGCATCCTGCGCGATGACGGCAGTAGCGCCGCGCCGGGTGAAATCGGCGAAATCGTCGGCTGCGGACCGATCACCATGAGCGGCTACTACCAGCGTCCCGACCTGACCGCGCTGGCCCTGCGCGACGGCCGCGTGTACTCCGGCGATCTTGGCTATCTCGATGAAGATGGCTTCCTCTACCTGGTCGATCGCAAGAAGGACATGATCGATTCCGGCGGGGTCAAGGTGTATCCGCGCGACATCGAGGAAATCGCGGCGCGGCATCCGGCGGTGCACGAAATCGCCGTGTTCGGCGTGCCGCATGCGCGTTGGGGCGAGACGCCAATGGCCGCGGTGATCCTGCGCCCCGGCGCACAGATCAGCGCCGAAGCTCTGTGCGACTGGATCAACGCGCAGGTGGGCGCGCGTTACCAGCGCCTGGCGCAGGTGGTGATCGTCGCCGATTTTCCGCGCAGCGCCGCCGGCAAGACGCTCAAGCGCGAGCTCCGCGCCCCCTACTGGAGCGCCAGCGGGCGGATCATCTGAGCGCATGGACGTTTGCGCGTGCTTGACGACTGAGCGGGCCGCACTGCGTCTTTTGCATACTCGAAACCTGGCACCTGAGAACCCCCACATGCGAATCATCGGTTTGCTGCGCCCCGCTGCGATGGCCTTGTTGCTTTGTCCGCTGACGGCCCTGGCCTATGGCGGATCGGGCCACGCGCTGATCGGGGCGATCGCCGATCAGCTGCTGGAAGCCGGCCCGGCGCAACAGGTTGAGCTGATCCTCGGCATGGACCTGGCCCAGGCCGCGAACTGGGCGGACTGCGTGCGCTCGGTTCAAGCAAGTGCCGGCCCCAAGCGCAGCTTCGTCTACCACGGCAAGGAGCAATACCGTGCGAGCTGTGGTGTCTACGAAACGCCCGGGGAGCAGCGGCGCATGGAGGACTACGTGCGCCGCAACTTCACCCAGTGTCCGGACGGCAAACCCGAATACCCCTGTCACACGACCTATCACTACACCGACATCGCCATTCAACATGAGCGCTACGACCGGCAGGATTCGGGCGCCCGCCACGACGACCTCATCGCCGCCATCGACGCCGCGCTCGCGGTGCTGCGGGGACGCCGTGCGCCGCAGCCGTTTTCCATCGCCGACAAGCGCGAAGCGCTGTTATTGCTCGCCCATTTCGTCGGCGATCTGCATCAGCCGCTGCATGTCGGCAGCGTCTATCTGGATGCCAGCGGCCAACCGGTCGATCCGGATACACACGCCGGCAGCGCGCAGACGCTGGGCGGCAACTCACTGCTCACCGGTTTCGATGGCGCCAATCTGCACGCCGACTGGGACGATGTCTCGCCACTGCTCGACCCGGCGCATCCGCCAGCCGAACTGTTCAGCGCAGCGATTGCTCTGCCGGCGACCGCCGGCGAGCCGGGCCACATGGCCCGCGACCTGGGCATCCGAGACGCTGATCGAGGCCCGCCACGCTTTCGTTGGCCTGAGCTTCAAGTCCTCTGACAGCCAATCGCAGCGTTGGGTGGTGCACCAGGATGACCGCTACGAATATCGCGCTCGCCTCGCGCACATGCAGCAACAGCAAATCGTCAAGGCCGGCGCCCGGCTCGCGCAACTGTTGAATGCGGTGCTGGCGCCCGCCCACCAGTCGCTGCCCGGATATCTGTCGCAGCCGGCCGCGTTGGCGCCGTGGCTGTCGGATCCGCCAGCGACGCCGTCGGCCGCACTCGCCGCCGACCTGCAGGCCTACTTCGAGACGCGCCGATACGCCGGCACGCCACGCGCCGAACTGGCACGCCGCGACGACAGCTTTCGCGCATTCGATGTCGCCGCGCGTTTCAGCAGGACGCTCGGCAAGCGGCTGGACGCGCAGACCACGCCGACACTGCTGAAGCTGATGGATCGGGCGACCACGGACATCGGTGCCCTGGTTGCGCCGATGAAACGAGCGGTCAAGGACGGCGGACGCCCGCGTCCGCTGGTCGCATTTCCCGACGAATTCCATTGCCCGATCAAGTACGCGACGCTGCCGGCAGCCGGCTCCTATCCGTCCACCCACGCAGCCGTGGGTTGGCTGTGGGGACAGATCCTCGCCGAACTCGCACCGGAAAAGGCCGGCGAACTCTTGTCGCGCGGCATCGAGTTCGGCGACAGTCGACTGGTGTGCGGATTTCACTATCCATCGGACCTGGCCGCCGGCCGCCTCGCCGCCGCCGTCCTGCTGGTGCAGTTGCAGCAGGATCCCAAGTTCCGCAAGGACCTCGCGAGCGCTGCCAGGGAAGTCGCCAGGGCGCCGGGGTTGGGCCCTTGAAGGATCTGGATGTGGCAAAACGCTGAGCGTGGCGCGCAAGGCGAGCTCCGTCAGGTGCGCGCCATCGGGCCGGCCTGCACACGCAAGATCGTGTGGTCGGTGGGGAGGGCCGGCGGGGCACGGGCGGGGGCCGCCCCCCGGGGGGGGCCCCGGCGGCGGGGGGGGCGCCCCCGGGGCGGGGCGGGCCGGGGGGGCGCGGGGGGGCCGGCGGGGGCCCCCGCCGGATTCGCCATGCTCCAGGATGCAAACGACGTTCGAATGGTCGAAGCTCGCCAACATTTCACCCTCGCGCACGAACAGCTTCTCGGCGTTGGTGTCGCTCAACGCCGCCGGCTTGAGGATCTTGATCGCCGCCTTGCGCCGGTTGATCTTGTGCTCAGCTGCGTGCAGGGTGCGCAGCGAACTGCATGGATTGAAGCTGCGCGACGCAAATCAACCCTTACCCAACAGTTCCTCGATGGTGGCTTCGTCGAACTTGAGGCTGGTCGATGCGCCGCCGTCGAGAATGGCGCTGGCCAGTTCCGCCTTGCGCGCCTGCAAGGCGATGATCTTGTCCTCGACGGTGTCGCTGCACACCAATTTGTAGACAAATACCGGCTTGTCCTGGCCGATGCGGTGGGCGCGGTCGGTGGCCTGGTTCTCCGCGGCCGGGTTCCACCACGGGTCGTAGTGGATCACGGTGTCGGCGGCGGTCAGGTTCAGGCCGACACCGCCGGCCTTGAGGCTGATCAGCAGCAACGGCACTTCGCCCGCCTGGAAGGCAAGCACCGGCGCGGCGCGGTCGCGGGTGCTGCCGTCGAGGCGCACATAGCGCTGCTTGCAACTGTCCAGTTCGCCCTGGATCAAGTCGAGCATCTCGGTGAACTGTGAGAACAGCAGCACGCGGCGACCCTCGGCCAGCAAGGGTTCGAGCAGGTCGAACAATGCCTCGCGCTTGGCGCTGGCGCGCTGTTTGCTGGCTGCCGGCAGCTTGACCAGCGCGGGATCGCAGCACACCTGGCGCAGCTTGAGCAGCGCGTCGAGCACAACGATGCTGCTCTGCGCCACACCGCGCGCCTTGATCGCCTTGCGCACGCGTTCGTGCATAGCCAATCGCAGCGACTCGTAGAACTCGCGCTGCGGCCCTTCCAGCTCGATGCGCTGGACGATCTCGGTCTTGCGCGGCAACTCGCGCGCCACCTGCTGCTTGGTGCGACGCAACAGGAACGGCCGCAGCCGGCGCGTCAGCCGCTCGCGCTTGTCGGCGTCCTGGTGCTTCTCGATCGGCGTGCGGAAATGCGTGGCGAATTCGCGGCGCTCGCCGAGCAGACCCGGCAACACCAGATCCACCTGCGCCCAGAGTTCGCCCAGATGGTTCTCCACCGGGGTCCCGGTCATCACCAGGCGGCGCTGGGTATTCAGGCGCCGCGCGCACAAGGCGGCCTTGGCCAGCGGATTCTTCAGCGCCTGCGCTTCGTCGAACACCACCAGGTCGAAATGCAGCGCGGCCAGCTCGTCGAAATCGCGCGGCAGCAAGGCATATGTGGTCAGGATCACATCGAACTGCGCGCCACGCGCAAAATGCGCCTTGCGCGCGCCGCCGTGCAGCGTCAGCAGTGTCAGCGACGGCGCAAAGCGCGCCGCTTCCGCCTGCCAGTTGGGCACCAGCGAGGTCGGCATCACGATCAGCACCGGCGCCTTGAGTCGCCCCTGCGCCTTCTCACTGAGCAGATGCGCCAGCACCTGGATGGTCTTGCCCAGGCCCATGTCGTCGGCGAGCAGCCCGCCAAGTTGATGCTGCGCGAGGAAGTCCAGCCAGACGATGCCGTCGATCTGGTAGTTCCGCAACGTACCCTTGAATGTCGCCGTTGGCTCGATGCGGACGCCTCCGGTACCGGCCCTGAGCGCCTGCGCCAGTCGCGTGAGCGTGCTGGCCGCGCGCACATGCAGGTCGAGTTCTGCATAGGCATCGGCAAGGTCTGCGCGCAGCAGCGGCAACTTCAGCGAATTTCCGCGGCCGAGCTGGTCCAGCCATTCCAGGATCGGCGCCACCAGCGCCCGCACCTTGGCCAGCGGCAGGCGCACGCGTCGCGTTTCGTCCAGCGACGCCAGCCAGGTCGCATCGGATCGCTCGTTCGGCAACGGCGTCATTGATAGCGACTTGGAAGCCAGGGCCTTGACCAGGATCGGCAGCAGCGAGACCTTTTCGTCGCCGATGCGGATGCCGAGTTCCAGATCGAACCAAGGGCTGCCCTCATGTTCGTCCAGATCGGCGAACCAGATGTCCGGGTCCGGCGCCAGTTCCAGCGGGAAGTCGGCCGCGTAGACCAGTTCGAAACCTAGGGCGCGCAGCGGTTCGGCCAGTTCCAGCCAGCCCTCGGCAGTGCCCGACTGCGTTCGCGAAATCCATAGCGGCACAAAGTTGTGATGGTGCTCGTAGAAACGCACCATGCCGAATTCTCGCAGCTTGTCGACCCAGCCCTGTTCGCTGGCGCGGTCGCGCTCGACTACGGTGCGTACCTGACCCTGGATCTGCGTCGATGTGCCCGAACGATCTTCGGCATCGATCAGCACGTCGTCGTAGTGGAAGCCAAGTCGCGCGCCGAAACTGATCGGCGCCGCAACGTGCGAGTAGATCGTCGGCGCCCTGCATACCTCCAGCCGTGCGCCGGTCAGACGCGAGCGCAAGCGCGTTTCCATGTGGATCGGCGCGGGCAAGGACGGCACCAGCGCCAGCCGCGGCGCCAGCGCCTCGCGCAGCACCGGCCGCAACACCGGGGCGTGACGGATCTGTTCAAACTCACGCGCGCCGATGCCTTCGACCGGACCGATCTGCCCCGTTTGCAGATCGACATACCAGAGCCCGTCGATGTCGACGATTTCTGCCGGCGGCTGCACCGCCACAGCGAGTTTCTGCGAGCCATCCGCCATCAACGACCAGATTGCGCCTGCTTGGCGCGGGCCGGCGAGCTGCGGCGTGGCCGACGCAGTGCCAGCAAACCTGCAGCCGCGATCGATCAGCAGGGTCAGCGCCTGCAGGCCCTGTGTGCCGACCAGTGCACGATCCGAGCTGTATTGGTGCGCGATCGGACTGACCAGCAGAAGTCGGAACAGCGGCTGATCGGCTGGCGCAATTTCAGCCCAGGGATCATGCAGCCTGCCATCGAAAAAATTTGGCAGATGCTTGAACATCTCTGGCCGCCCGCTGGCCTTGGGCTTGCGCCCGAGCATCTGCACCAACAGGCGCTGACCGTCGATCCTCAGCTTGAGATCGAGCTCGTACGGCGGTTTTTCCCGCATCGCCGGCTGCGCGTTCAGGCGCAGCAACCAGTCATTCCAGGCACGCAGGTTCTTGGCGTCCTGCGGATCGACCGGCGGCTGTTCCACGCGTTCCGGCACCACCGGCGCTGCTCTGGTTGCGACGCCGTGAATCCCCGGGAATACCTCCTCGATGTTGAATCCCAGCTTCGCCGCCTTCCTTTCCAGATCAGAGATCAGGGTCCGTCGAGATTCGAGCTCACTCGCGTCGTCAGGCAGGAAATCAGGCGCTTCGATATCGAGTTCTTCCGTATCGCCAGCCGCCAGCAACTCGTGAATCGCCGCGGCGGCATGCTTGCACTGCAAACCCACCGGGCAGGTGCATTCACAATCCAGAATCAACCCAGCCGACGCTGCCGACATCTCGATCGCCACCTTGTAGCGTTCGTAGCGATCCGTCTGCGAGCGCACGGTTGCCTTGATCAAGACTCCGTCCGCGAACGATCCGGCTACCACCTTGTCCAGGGTGACGTTGCCCGACTCGCACAGTTGCGCGCCGCGCCGCGCGGCATTCACGCTGAACAGCGCTGCCCAGTCGCTGCGCCGCAGCGCCGCCGCAGCTTTCCGCATCAATTCGGGGTCGATCGGTAGCTTGGGAATTCGCGGTGCCATGTCGGCGGCCAAAGCGCAGAACCCGCGCAGCATAGGGGTAGCAATGCCTTATGCAAGACGGCGCAGCCGTCGGGCGCGCGAGCTCGGCTCGGGTTCAACCCTAGCCCGTTCGCCCTGAGCAAAGCGTCGCAATGCGTTATTGCGGCGTGGCGTCGAAGGCAAAGCGCGCGGCCGAGCAATCCTTAACGCTTGTCTGCACGCCCTGCGCGGGTGGAAACTCTGGATTCCCGCCACCATCCGCGGGGATTGCCGACCGTGGAGCAACCGCATTCGCTGCTTGTCGACCATCGCGAACACCGCGCCGAGCTGGCTTGTCGACTGGCGGCCGATCCCGCCTGGTCGGTCGCCTTCGCGCAGCTCGACATCGGCGACTACCTGATCGATGACCGCATCCTGATCGAACGCAAGACGCTCGTCGACCTCGCTGCGTCGATCAAGGATGGACGCCTGTTCCGCCAGACGCTTCGACTCGCCGCCAGGCAAAGCCCCCGCGCGACAGCCACACGCGGGCACGCCAATCCAACAGACGACGGCTATCGCTCTTCGGATTGTCGTGCAGCTCTAGACCAGATCGACAGTCGCAAGCCTGCGCGAGGGGACGCAAGGGGCCGATGGATCTGTGCGTTGTTGGTCGAAGGCACTGCCACCGATCTGCGCGGCTCGAAAATGACCGGCGCTTCGCTGCGCGCTGCGCTGGCCACTGTCTCGCTCTTCTTCGGAATTCCCGTATTGCGGTCAACCAATGCGGTCGAGTCCGCGAAACTACTGGAAAGCATCGCCAACCAGAACGCGACAATTGCAAACGGCGGGCTGCCGCGAATGGGCGTTCGACCCAAGGGCAAGCGTGGTCTGCAACTGCATTTGTTGCAGGGCCTGCCCGGCATCGGACCGGAGCGCGCGGCGCGCCTGCTGGACCGCTTCGGCAGCGTCCGGGCGGTGATGGCTGCCAATGCCGCTGAGCTGCGCGCAGTGCCAGGGATCGGGCCGACTTGCGCGCGCAAGATCGTGTGGTCAGTGGCGGAGGAGCCAGCGAGCTACGGCGCAGATTCGATGCCAGTTCAGTCCAGGCCTGCGCGCTGATTCACGCTGAGTTCCCCCAGGTCCACGACTCCCGTCGTCATGACGTTGTCGGGCAGCGGAGCTACTCTGGCGATTCACGGAGAACGCCCGTGCCTGTTGCCGCCCCACGCACCGAAAAGCTCGATCTGCGGCTCACTGCAGCCGCAAAGCAGACGCTGCACGCCGCCGCCGCCGCCGCACGCCGGTCGGTCAGCGAATTTGTGCTCGACAGTGCGCTCGCGCGCGCCGAAGAAACGCTGTCCATGCGCCGGCATTTCGGCCTCGACGCGCAGAAATGGGAAGCCTTCATCGCCGCACTCGACGGCGAGCCGCGCGAACTGCCGAAGCTCGAGTCCTTGCTGAAATCAACGAGCGTGTTCGAGGGTGGTGCAATCAAGTGACACCGTTGCGCGTCGAGAAACTCGCGCGTGAGCACGCCGTCGACGTTTTCGACTGCGGCAGCGCGGCACTGAACCAGTTTCTGCAGCGCCACGCGCTGAGCAGCCAGCAGTCCAATGCCGCCGTGACCTATCTCGGTTTGGCCGGCGCCGCGATCATCGGCTTTTATTCTCCGGTCGTGACCGAGGTTCGTTACGATGACGCACCCGCACGCTTGTCCAAAGGCCTGGCGCGCCATCCGGTACCGCTGATGCTGCTGCCGCGACTGGCAGTTCACCGCGACTGGCAAGGACGCGGAGTCGGCTCCGGCTTGCTCAAGGACGCGATGTTGCGCACGCTCCAGGCTGCCGGCATCGCCGGTATCCGCGCGCTGGCGGTTCACGCGAAAGACGACGCCGCGCGCGCCTTCTATGGTCGATTCGGGTTCATGGAGTCGCCGACCGACCCAATGCACCTTTTCCTGTTGATCAAGGAGTTGCGGCGGTATGTGTAAGTGGGCGGGGGGTGGGTGGCAGCTGGCGTCGGTGGTCGGGGAGGGTGAAGCGGGCCCGGCGGGGTGGGGCTGTTCAGGGGAAGCGTTGGGGGGGGGGGGGGGCGGGCGCCGGTGGCTCGGGGTCGCGGCTCGGCCTGGGCGGCGCTAGGCCCTCAGGGCGCCCACTGGGCGATGAGCGGTTGGTGTCGGGCCTGGGGCGGCGGGCGGGGGGCGAATCGCTGGCCGGCCGGGTCGAGCTGATCGCGCCGGCACTTGCGGGGAGGCGCAGTCCACGAATGTTCTCGCGGGGCGCGCCGGCAAAGGCTCGTGTCGTCCGCCGGGGCGGTCCGTGGGCTGGCGGGCGCGATGCCGGGCGCGGTCCGCGGACCTGCGGCGGGAGGCGGGCCTGACGCTCAATCAGGCGCTCCAGGGGGCACGTGCGACCGGCCCCGGCAGGGGGAAGGCCGGGGACGCTGGGTTGCCAGGGGGGTCTTGGGGCGGGGGACCGATCTGAGAGGGGGCGGGTTGCCGCGTGCGGCGGTGCGCCCTCGGGGATTGAGCGACGTGGCCGGGCCCCAGGGCGGACAGTCGCACGGACAGCAGTGCCGGGGAAGCCCGGCTTCCCGGACAGCCTCGACCCCTTTTCAGGGTTCGCGGCGGCGGCGCGGCGGGGGGGGCTACGAGGCACTCAGGCCAACAGCGTTCCACACCAAATCACTTTGGGCCGATAAAGGACAGGCTGCCCTCGCCAGACGACGCTGGCCCGTAGTGTCTGGCACGAATCCCAGCACGGCTCCGCAGCATCCGAGACTATCCCAGGCTTCGATTGCCTCAGGTATCGACCTGCCGGCGCTGCACGCGCTCGCGATACGCACGCACGTTGTCGCCATCGATGCTGGTCTTCTGCGTTCCCTTCACCTCGCCGACCTTCTCGTCGGCGCCGGTGACCGGCTTGGCATTGACGATGGTTTCGTGTTCGAAGGCGTGCGACTTGTCGGTATTGCGATAATGCCGGTACAGGCTCCAATAGAGGCCGGTGGCGGCGGCGGGGCCAAGTAGCAGCAGAAAGATTCCACTGTCGTCGCTCATGATTGGGTCGCCAGGATCCAGAGTGCGATGCCTTCGACGAAGGTGCCGACGGTGAGCGCGGCGGTGATCAGCTTCCACTGCTGCACCGGCACGCTGCCCATGGTTTCGCCGGTGCGGCCGTTCACCGCGATGTAGTGCAGCATGCCGCCGTTCTTGCCCGGCTGGTGGTAGGAATACAGCCATACCGGCAGGTACATCGCTACCCAGCGCGTGCCGTGGATGGTGATGCCCTCGCGCTCCCAGCGCACGCCGCGATCGTATTGCTCCACCGACTCCAGCACCTGGGCGCGGGCGATCGACAGCAGCTGGTCTTCCAGCCGCGGGCGCAGCTGCTCGACGTCGAGATCGCGCTTTTCCGAGCTGTAGCCGGCCAGGTACGAGGCGTTCCACTTCACGGCGTTCTTGGTGTCGAACGGCAGGATGGTGTTGATGATGTTGTTGGTGTTGGCCCGGGTGTCGAGGTTGCCGCGCTCGCTGGAGGACTCCAGCGTCAAATCGTCCACGGTGAAGTCCACCTGCCGCTCCACCTGGTACACGTCGGCGTCGTAGTAGGTCTTCTTCTTGTCGCCGCTGCCGGTGGTGTAGCGACGCGTCTCGATCTCGCCCTGGCCGGCGACGGCCGCACTCACCTTGCCGTCGACGATCATGTAGGGCAAGTAGACGCCTACGACGTTTTCGGGGGTGAACTGCTCCTTGAACGCCTTCAGCGCGAACAGTCGGCGCTTGTCGACAAACTGGCGAATGCGCGCAACCGCGTCATCCTTCTTGATGTGGAACGGCAGCACCGCGTCGGGCACCGCGCCGTTGGCCACCTGCTCGTTGACGCCGAAGACATGGCGACACCAGTGGCAGCGCGCGGTCATCGCGCTTTCGGTATTGACCGTCACTTCGGCGCCGCAGCCGGTGCATTTGAAGCTCATCAGGCTGGCGGCGTCGGCCGCGATGTCGCGCGCACCGGACGCGACGACGGTGCCGCTGAGATCCTCGATGCCCTCGCCGAAGCCGAATTCCTCCTCCACCCGCGCGCCATGCCACTCATTGCGGCAGTAGGCGCAGATCAGCAAATCGCTACCGGCCTTGTGGCGGATGTCGGTCGCGCCGCATTTCGGGCAGTGGTTGAGGCCATCCTTGAGCTCGGCGGCGGAGGTGTCGATGGCGACCGGATCGGGCGCCTCGATTTCGTCGCGGATCGCCTTGGGCAGCGTCGCCGGGTCGATCGGAAAGCTGCCCGGTGGCGGCGGCACGTCCTGCGGCGACCCTGGACCGGACGGCCGGGGAGGCGGCGGTGGAATGGCGTTCGACATGCTGGTAGCCCGTCTACTGAAGAACCAAGGATCGGCGATTCGTTGCCCGTAGGTTGGGCTAAGGCGTAGCCGTGCCCAACGTCTGGCAAACGCTGTTGGGCACGGCTACGCCTTAGCCCAACCTACGTCGGCCATCCTGCGTTTGGCTGTGGATGGACCACTAGTGCACTTGGCGATTTACAAACCCAAGACTTTGGCTTTGACCGCGTCGAAGTCGCCCTGGGTGATCAAACCCATGTCGAGCATCTCCTTGGCCTTCTTCAACTTGGCGATCGGGTCATCCGCTGGCGGCGCGGCCGGCGCCACCGGCTGCTGCAAGCCGCCGATGCCGCCGAGCATGCCGCTCGCCATGCCGATACCCATGACGCCCGCCGCACCGCCAGTCTCGCCGGCCGACTGGATGCCTGCCGCGACGCTGGCCTGCAGATTGGAATTGCCGCGCGCACCGGACAGCGCATCGGCGCGTTGCACCGTCTTCAGCAGCTCCCGCGTGTTGGCGTCGTACTCGATGGAGACGATGGCGACCTTGGCGATGACCAGGCCGCGATCGGATTTCCACTGGTAGGCGCTCTCCACCGCAGCGGACAGGCTGCGGGCGAAACCGATCGAATCCTGCTGCAGCTTGGTGATCCGGTTGCCCTTGCCCGGGTCGTTCGTGTACAGGCTGAAAGCAGGCGCCAGTGAACCCACCACCTCGTTGAAAAGCTGGCTTGCAGCAGCATTGTCCATATCGGTGAAATCGAAGACCTGGCCGGGCTGCAGATACGTGGCCGGCACGAACTGCTTCACGAACAGGATCGGGTCGACGATCTTCAGCGTGTACGAGCCGCGCGTCACCGCGCCGACCTGGGTATTGAGGAAGCCGTCGTCC
The DNA here is from genome assembly GCA_016717705.1 of Rhodanobacteraceae bacterium. Lineage (GTDB taxonomy): Bacteria > Pseudomonadota > Gammaproteobacteria > Xanthomonadales > SZUA-5 > JADKFD01. The sequence goes on from JADKFD010000041.1 coordinate 54,812, forward strand.
CAGTAGATTTCCGACTGCGTACCGAAGCGGTTGTCCGGCAGTTCCTTCAGCGAGACGAAGAACGCCGCCTGCTGCGAACCCGGCTGGCCGCCGAACTTGAAGCGCTCCCAGCTCTGCTTGATCAACGAGTCGACGATGCCGTCGCCGGAGAAGATCGACTTCGAGTTGATGTCGTCCGATCGCCACTCGTAAGCGCCGGGCTCGGCCGCGAAGCCGGTGATCGCGCCATCCTGGAACAGCAGCAGCCCGTAGCCTTCGGGCACGACGATCTTCGACCCGTTGGTGATGATGTTCGAGGAACCTCGGGTATTCGAACCACGCCCCGCGTTGCTGCCGCGCGGCACCGCAGCAAACAGCGCCGCCGTCGCCGGCAAGCCATCCGGAACCGTGTAGAAGTCCTTCCACTGGTCGGCCAGCGTACCGCCGATCGAACCCGCCACCGCCTGCAAAAGACCCATGACTACACTCCGCGATTCGTGGCCGGGCACCGTAGCAAACCTGCAAGGCGAACGGTAGAGGTCTTCCTGCCCCCACTCAGGGCTGCGCGCCGTGCGCGCGCTCTCCGGGCATCCCGCGCTCCGGGTCGAACCTGTCCAGGGCCTCACCCAGTCTCCCAGCCACCAACAAAAAGGCCGCCCAAGGGCGGCCTTTTTGTTGGTGGCTGGGAGACTAGGATTCGAACCTGTGCGCCAAGAACATGATTAAAAGTCATAAAGTTCGTCTAATGCCAGGCGTACCCCACAAATAACCCCGCACAACCTTCTTGCTAGCACTCTGATTAATAGCCACTTCCATCCGCGATCGGCTGGGGGGGGGCGGCCCGGCGAGAAGTTCCGACACGACGCTGGGCCGGGGTTCGTCGCGTTGTAAAACGGGGTGCCAGTTCAGGCGACGCGCCGGCATCGCTAGCCTACGGGGAATCATCCAGGAGCCAGGCGCATGGACGGCCTAATCACGCGAGAGCAGCTCTACGAGGAAGTTTGGGCCGAGCCGATGATCAGGGTCGCGGCGCGCCACTCAGTCGCCGGGACCTATCTCGCCACCGTATGCGAGCGCTTGAACGTACCGCGGCCGGAGCGTGGCTATTGGAACAAGATGGCAGTAGGACGAGCGCCGCCAAGGCCCCCACTCCCTGCTGCCGCGTTCGGCGATGCCCTTGGATGGGCTCGTGGCGGTTCCCTCCCGCCGATTTCAAAGGCGCTACCAAAAGCTCCAGTACGAGCTGCCGGGCCCCGCCGAATACCGCTGCACCGCAGTGCGGGTACTGTCTCCAAGCTCGAAAGCGCCGCAGCCGTGACACCAGAGCGCCAGACCTCGGGCTCGACTGCCGAGCACTCGACAACCGCAAAGCCTGAGCTTCGTGAGCACGCACTAGTCACCGCGGCCTCAAAGCTGCTCGATGTCGAGAAGGAGAACGATGGCGGCTATCTCCTGCCATCTAAGCGCGCGATTTTGGACCTTTTCGTGTCGCGGTCGACGTTGCCGCGGGCGTTAGCATTCACTAATCAGTTCTTTTGCGACCTACATCGCGCCGGCCATGCCGTCATGTTCGCGCCAAACGCTGCCACGACTTGGCGCAAGGAACTCGACGAACGGCTCGATCGCAAGCCGAACCGCGGGTGGGTCAAGAACTGGCGACCGTCGAGACCAACGGTTGTCATGATCGGGACTGTGGCCATTGGCCTCACGATCTTTGAGCTGAGCGAACTCGTGGAAGTGGTTAGGCACAAGGACAAGTACATCCGAAAGCCCGTTGTCCCCGTCAAACGGTCCAACTTTGCACCGTTGTCCGGCTGGGTCCACAAGGAGGACATGGCCACAGGTCGACTCGCAGTTCGTGCGTCGTCGCCATACGGGGACACTGAGTGGAGCAAGGAGTGGCAAGAAAGCGAGCCAAACACGTTTGAAAGCCAGCTTCCACGAATGATTCGCGACCTGGCGGCAGCGGCACCCATCATCGCGAAGCTAGTCGAGGAAGCAGCGAGAAGGGCCGAGATCCGTCACCAAGAGAGGCTCGAAGCTCACCGGCGCTGGGAGATCCAACATGCAGAGCAACAGCGACTCGACAACATCAAGAGGAGTCGCGAAGAGCTCGATGCCCTCATCAAACACTGGGGAGAGGCTGTGCGGGTTGAGGGATTTCTCGCGGACATCGAACGACGAGCGGCCGCCTTGCCGGACGACGAGCGGACCATAGTCGCCGGTCGGTTAGCCAGAGCGCAGGAGTTGCTCGGAGACACGAACGCGTTGACGCGATTCATGCGGTGGAAGTTGCCGGAAGAACGCTGAGCGCTGATAGGACCATTGCCATCACAGGGTAGTCGTCAGCTAGCGGGACTGCAGAACTGCCGCTGCACCAGAGTCGCGGCCGCCAACTTCGACGCCACACCCTAGCGACACTGGTTGACGTTAGCGCGGCATCCTAAAATAACACCCGTCACTATTTTAGGATCGCCGGTCATGAACCGAGCACCACAGGGCCGCTACCTGACCGTCAGCACCGCTGGCGAGGCGTTCTCGGCCTTCATCCCAACGCCACTGCCGCCGCAGCCGCCAATCGACTGGACCCCGGCTCTGCGCAAGCGCTTCGACGATGCCCTGCTCGCGCTCGGGCGCCTCGATGCGGTGACCGACTTGCTGCCGAACGCCAATCTGCTGCTGTATGGCTTCGTGCGCAAGGAGGCGGTGCTGTCTTCAATGATCGAAGGCACGCAGTCCTCGTTGGCGGATCTGATGCTGCACGAACTGGGCGAGGCGCCCGGCGTCCCGCTCGCCGATGTGCGTGAGGTCAGTCAGTGCGTAGCCGCTCTCGATCACGGCCTGGCGCGCCTTCGCGAGGGCTTCCCGCTGTCGATGCGCCTGCTGCGCGAGGTGCACGGCGTGCTGCTCAGCCACGGCCGCGGCGCCCAGCACACGCCCGGCGAGTTTCGCCGCAGTCAGGTCTGGATCGGCGGCACTCGCCCCGGCAACGCCATGTACGTGCCTCCACCCGCGAACGAGGTGCCCGAGTGTCTGAGCCTGCTCGAACGCTTCTTGCATGACGACCCGCAGCCAACCGCCCCGCTGGTGAAGGCCGCTCTCGCGCATCTGCAGTTCGAGACCATCCATCCCTTCCTCGACGGCAACGGCCGCGTGGGCCGCCTGCTTATAACGCTGCAGCTCTGCGCCGACGGCTTACTGCGTGAGCCGCTGCTATACCTCAGCCTGCATTTCAAGACGCACCGGCGCCGCTACTACGAGCTGCTTAATGCAGTGCGTGACAACGGCGACTGGGAAACGTGGCTCGATTTCTTCGCCGAGGCCGTGCAGGTCAGTGCCACGCAAGCCACGACAACCGCCAGACGCTTGGTTGACCTGTGCACAGCCGACCGTGCCCGCATCCAGGGCCTCGGCCGCGCCGCCACATCCGCACTGGCGGTCTTCGACGTGCTGCAACACCGGCCTATCGCAACCGCGGCATCGCTTTCGGCGACAACCGGCCTGACTGCCGCCACGGTCAACAAGGCCTTGGCCCACCTGGACACACTCGGCGTCGTTACCGAACGCAGCGGTCGCCGCCGTGATCGGGTCTTTGGCTATGCGCGCTACGTGGAGATACTGAATGAGGGCGCTGCGCTGACGCCGGCAATGCTTCGGCTCTCCACCCACACTTCACACCGCGAGTCAGCATCGGCCCACAGATCTGCGCGGTAATGGCTCGCCATGCTGCGGACGAAGTCGCCCTTTCCCGAGAACGTGTTTACGAAAAAGCCAATGCGGGTTGCGTCAGCGATCCACCCATACGGGATGCGCCCGCAGCGCCGCAGCTTCACGCACCGGTCCTGAATGTGGCGATACCCGCGATCGGACTTTTCGACATTCACCGGCAACCGCGGATCCGTCATGCGGTAGAAAACATGTCGAACGGACTGCGGGTGGTCCTCGGCAAGGACCTGGATGATCTGTTGGTTCAGCAGTTCAACGTCCGACTTTGTCCGACGATCGCGCTTTACCGTGCGCGCACCATAAGTTTCAGGATTCATTGCCGGCGACTCCGTGCTTGGACAGTGCAACGACTGCTGCGCGGAGCTTCTGGCGATCGGCCTCAGACAACCGGTTAAACACCACGTGGTCGGGCAGGCACACATACAGGACGAGCACGCGGGCGCCCAGCAAATCAGTCAAGGCCTTCAGCGGGAGGGGCAATCCACAGCAGCACTGCGGGTTGCTGCACGGCTGGAGCGTTTGGGCGTCCAGGTTCGGCGCGGCGGCGGCGGTCCAGGTTGCCATCACTTGGCGCCTTCCGGCCGGGAGGCTGCCACGCGGGAGCCGATCCACGCTTCGACCTCGGACTCGAGCCAGGCCACCGAGTGAATCGAGAGGGCAATCGCCGACGGGAAAGTGCGATCACCGATCTTGCGGTAC
>JADKFD010000042.1 GCA_016717705.1 Rhodanobacteraceae bacterium
CGCCTACGACGCGGGCGAACCCGCTCCGGCGCAGCCGGGTCAGCAGGTGCTCAACCTCAAGGACGCCGATATCACCAGCTTCATCGGACTGGTGTCGGAAGCCACCGGCAAGAACTTCGTCGTCGATCCGCGGGTGACCGGCAAGGTCACCGTGATCTCGCAGTCACCGATGGACGAGGAAGCCCTGTACGAAGTGTTCTTGTCGGTGCTGCGCGTCAACGGCTTCGCGGCGGTGCCAGCCGGCAAGATCAGCAAGATCGTTCCCGAGCAGGCCGCCGGCCAGAGAGCGGTATCGACAGCGGCAACAGCGACGCGCTGGTCACCCGGATCATCACGCTCAGGCACGTGTCGCCCGCGGACAGGCCCAAGGCTTGCGTCCGTTGTTGCCGAGCGGCGCCAATCTGATCGCGCACCAGGGTTCGTCGAGCCTGGTGATCACCGACCGCGCCGGCAATGTGGCGCGCATCCCGAAGACATCATCCGTCGCCCTCGACCAGTCCAGCGAGAGCGAAATCGACGTGGTCGCTCTGCGCCACGCCAATGCCTCCGAAGTGGTGCGCACGCTGACCATGCTGCAGCCGGCCAACGACGCTGCCGGCAACAAGATCGCCGCCGACGAGCGCACCAATTCGGTGCTGATCGCGGGAGACAAAGGGGCGTCGCTTGCGCTGGCGCGCGCTGGTGACCAACCTCGACACGCCGCTCGGCGAGGGCGACTCCGCCCAGGTCATTTACCTGCGCTACGCCGACGCCGAGCAACTGGTGCCGATCCTCGAAGCTTCGCTGGCGAGCATGCTCGGGCAGCAGCCCAGTACCGGCAAGGAGGGTGAACAGTCCAGTTTCATCCGCGCCCACAAGGACACCAACGCACTGATCATCACCGCGCCGCAGGCGATCACGCGCGAATTGCGCAACGTCATCCGCCACCTCGACATCCGTCGCGCCCAGGTGCTGATCGAGGCGGTCATCGCCGGAGGTGAACGACGAGACCGCACGTGAGCTCGGCATCCAGTGGCAGGTCGCCAATGACGATTTCAGCGACCACGGCTTCATCGGCGGCACGAATTTCCCGGGCTCCAGCGGCACCGGCGGCATCTTCGGCGTGTCGCGCAATCCGGCGCTGCTGGCCGGGTCCAGCGGCCTCAACATCGGCTACGTCGTCGGCTCGGCGCTGTTACCGGGCACGGATGACGAATACATCCAGATCGGTGCACTGGCCAAAGCACTGACCGGCGACAGCAACACCAACATTCTGTCGACGCCATCGACGATGACGCTCGATCACCAGGAAGCGGTGTTGAGCGTCGGCCAGGAAGTACCCTTCCTGACCGGGCAGTACGCCTCAACCGGCAGCACCAACGGAGGTGGCATCGGCGGCAACGAAACCGGCGTGGTCAATCCCTTCCAGACCATCGAGCGCAAGGAAGTCGGCCTCAAGCTGCAAGTGACCCCGCATATCAATGAGGGCGACGCGGTGATCATGGATATCAACCTAGAGGTTTCCAGCCTGGCGCCAAACACCGCCGGAGCGGTCGACTTGATCACCAACAACCGCACCCTGACCACACGCGTGCTGGTGCCGGACGGCGGCATGTTGGTACTCGGCGGCCTGACCAGCGAAGAGTTGCGCGAGACCATCCAGAAGGTTCCGGCCTGGGAGACATCCCGGTGCTCGGAAACCTGTTCAAGAATCGCAGCACCACCAAGCAACGGCGCAACCTGATGGTCTTCCTGAAGCCGAGCATCGCCCGCGACAGCATCACCGAGAACGCCATCAGCAGCGAGAAATACAACTACATCCGCTCCGAGCAGATCCGCGCACGCGATACCAGCGACGGTCTGCTCAACAGCGAGCAGATGCCGATGCTGCCGGAGTACGAAGACTTCATGCAAGAAGGGCGTGCCGGCGGACAAGGCGCCGGACGCCGGGCGGGTGAACGGGTTGCGCCTGTTGTAAGAGTTAGGTTTAGGTTTGCTCTGCGAACATAACGCAAGTAACTGAAGAGCAACATTTTCCCAAAGGCGACGCAAAGGAAAGCAAGAGACGCCGACGGCCAGTGGGCCCTTGAGAAATCTTGGCTTCCTTTGCGTTCTTAGCGTCCTTTGCGGACAAAACAGGTTCGCGCACGCGCCCCCAGTTCGATGCGCGAACAAGCGCAACGTCAGGTGCGAGCCGAACTCCTACAGATGCAACCCATCCCGCGCATGCCCGCCGATAGTGGAGAATGCCGCCCTGCCCCAGCACCGATGAACCGATGACCCCACTGCCCCGCCTCCCGTTCGGTTTTGCGCGCAAGCACGGTGTCGCCGTCCTGGGGCTGGCCAATGGCAAGGCGCGCATCGTCTGCCGACCGGAGGTCAAGCCGGAAGCGCTGCTGGAACTGCGGCGTTTCCTCGGCACGCCGCTGGCGCTGGAAAAGGTCACGGTCGAGCGCTTCGAGGCACTGCTGCAGGAACTGTATGAGGGCGGCGGCGAGGATTCGCGCTCGATGGCGGCCGATATCGACCAGCGCCTCGATCTGAAGCAGCTCGCCGATGAGTTGCCCGAGCCCACCGATCTGATGGAGAGCGAGGACGACGCGCCGATCATCCGCCTGATCAACGCGCTGCTCGCCGAGGCGGTGCGCGAAAACGCCTCCGACATCCACATCGGACCCTACGAAAACCGCCTGGGTCGTGCGTTTTCGCGTCGACGGCATGCTGCGCGAGGTGCTCCGCCCGCAGAAGTCGATCGCCTCGCCGGTGGTCAGCCGCATCAAGGTGATGAGCAAGCTCGACATCGCCGAGAAGCGCCTGCCGCAGGACGGGCGCATCAGCCTGAAGATCGCCGGCCGCGCGGTCGACGTGCGCGTGTCCACCATTCCCTCGGGCCACGGCGAGCGCGTCGTGCTGCGCCTGCTCGACAAGCAGGCCAGGCGCCTGAACCTGGCCGAAGCTGGGCATGGACGAGGCCACGCGCGCGGCGCCTCGACGAGCTGATCCATCGCCCGCACGGCATCATCCTGGTCACCGGCCCGACCGGCTCCGGCAAGACCACCACCCTGTATGCCGCGCTGATCCAGCTCAACGACCAGAGCCGCAACATCATGACGGTCGAGGACCCGATCGAGTACTACATCGACGGCATCGGCCAGATGCAGGTCAACACCAAGGTCGAGCTGACCTTCGCCCGCGGGCTGCGCGCGATCCTGCGCCAGGACCCGGACGTGGTGATGGTGGGCGAGATCCGCGACCTGGAGACGGCCGAGATCGCCATCCAGGCCTCGCTGACCGGCCACCTGGTGCTCTCCACGGTGCACACCAACACCGCGGTCGGCGCGGTCACCCGCTTGCGCGACATGGGCATCGAACCCTTCCTGCTGTCCTCCAGCCTGATCGGCGTGCTGGCCCAGCGGTTGGTGCGCGTGCTCGACCCGGCCATGCGCGAGCAGTACCCGGCGACACCGGCGGAACTGGCGGGGCTCGGACATCCCGAAGCGCGAGGTCAGATGCTCTGGCGACCCGGCAAGGATCTGTTCCAGAAATCGACCGGCTACAAGGGCCGCACCGGCGTCTACGAACTGGTGGCCCTCGACGAGGCGATGCGCCAGGCGATCCACGACAAGGCCGGCGAACTCGAACTCGAACGCATCGCCCGCCGTTCCAGCCCGGGCATCCTCGACGACGGCTGGCGCAAGTGCGCCGCCGGCATCACCTCGGTGGAAGAGGTGCTCAAGGTGACGCGCGAGGATTGACCAGCCGGGTGTTGGTTGATGGTGTCGGTGCTGGAGGGCATTTGCGACCGGCACGGCTTGCCACGTATATTTGAACATATGTTTTGAGGAGCGATCGCCATGGGCCAGATCAGCCTCTACCTCGATGATGAAACCGAACAACTCCTGCGCTCACGTGCCAAGGCCGAAGGTTTGAGCCAGAGCCAATGGGTGTCCCGTGAGCTGAAGGCCGCCGCGGCGCGAACCTTGCCCGCTGACGTGCTGGCATTGTCGGGAAGCTGGCGCGAGTTGCCGCCGCTGCCGCGGCCAGACTGGGAAGCTACCGACCTCCCTCGCGTTTAGCCGCCGAGCAAGAGGCGGCTACGATGTACGCACTCGACACCAACACCCTGAGCTACTTCCTGCGCGGCGAGGGCGAAGTGGCGCGCCGACTGAACGCCGCCACGGCCGACCAGCTGGGTCTGCCCAGCGTGGTGGCTTACGAACTCCGATATGGGCTCAACCGCATCGGCGCCGGCCCGCGGCGGCAGGCCGAACTCAACCAGTTGCTCGGCGCATTGAAGCCACTTCCGTTCGATGCCGACGCCGCAGAAATCGCCGCCCAGATTCGTGTGGAACTGGAGCGGCGCGGAGAATCCATCGGCAACTTCGATCTGATGATCGCTGCGACCGCGCTGGCCCACCATGCCATTCTGGTCACCCGCAACCGGCGCGAATTCGAGCGCGTCCCGCTATTGCAGCTTGAAGACTGGTTTGGCTGAGTTGCGCACGCGCTCTCACCGCTGCCGATGATCAGATCGTCGAGGGCCACCGCGCTGCTCGCTGCCTCACTCTGCCTGGCGTTTGGCCTGGTCTTGGCCGGTTGCGCGCCGAGCGCCCTGTCTCACCACGAAGCCTACATCTGGCAGCGCCAATGGACTCCGGCGGTGGTCGCGGCAGTGTCGCTGCAGCAGTCGGTTTTCGCGGGCTGGCGCGTACTTGGCCTGCAGGTGATCGGCAGCCAGAAGATCGACGTCCGCCCGGATCTGGCCGCGCTCGCAAGTTCCGCCAGACCGGTGCGATTAGTGGTGCGCATTGAGGGTGCACGTGGGCCGCTGGCGGTGCCGGAACTGATGGACCGGCTGTCGCCGCTGATCGACGAATGGCGCGGCGCCGGCCTTGAGCTGAGCGGTATCGAGATCGATCACGATTGTGCGACGGCCGCGCTGGACGACTACGCATCCTGGCTGCGCGAACTGCGCGGAACCTTGGCGCCCGCGTTGAAACTGTCGATTACCGCCTTGCCCAGCTGGCTGGACAGTGCGGCGCTGGAACAGGTGCTGGCCGCGGTCGACGACAGCGTGCTGCAGGTGCACGCGGTGCAGCGTCCGGATCGGGCGTTGTTCGATGCCGCCAGCGCGCGCGCCTGGACCTTGGCTTATGCGGCGCGCACCGCCCATCCGTTTGCGCTGGCGCTGCCGGCCTACGGCGTGCGCGTGGACACCGATGCGCAGGGCCGGGTTCGGGCGGTCGACGCCGAAGCCGACATCGAACGCAGCAGCGCCAGCGGCCGCGACTGCGCGCCGAGCCGCGCGAAGTCGCAAGGCTCCTGCGCGAGCTGGCCGACGCTGGGCCCGAGCATCTCAGCGGATACCTGTGGTTCCGGCTGCCGGTGGCGGGCGACCGGCGCGGCTGGAGCGGGACCACGCTGGCTGCGGTGATCGGAGGCCAGGCGCTGGAGGCACGCTTCGTGGTGGAATCGGCGATCAACGCCGGCGGCAGCGCCGATCTTCGCCTGCGCAACCGCGGCAATCTGGATGCAATGCCGCCGGCCGTGGATTTACCTGCGCACTGTCGCCTCGGCGATGCGCTGGGGCGCTATCGTCTGCAGTCGACGAAGGCCGCGCTGCAACTGGCACCCGATCCGGATGCCTGGCTGGCGGCCGGCGAGGGCGCATGGATATCGGCTGGGTTCGCTGCGATGAGGCACTGGAACGGGAGTGGGACGTACGATGAATTCGAGTCGATCTGCTGCGGGTGGGGTGTCGGGGTTTCGGGCGCCAGCAGCGCCACATTGCAACTGCCGTCGCTCCTGCGCAGTGCCGCTGGCTGACCGCGCTGGCGGCGCTGCTGTGCGCCGCGCTGGTCGCTCCGGCCTTTGCCTGCGGCCCGGACTTCCCAGTCACGCTGCTCGACCGGCGCGAGTGGGTGATGAAGGGGCTGCCTGAGGGCGTGTTCGATTTCGAGGTCGCGCGGCTGCTGGTCAAGCCGACCGATACGCTGACGGTGGTCGAGTCGGACAGCTGGGAAGACACCACGGAATTGCGGGCCAAGGCCGAAGCACAAGGTCTGGACGCCAGCGCCGCCGCGGCGATCGCGGCCATGCGTGCAGCCGGCAATGTCGACGAGGCGCTCGGCCTGGCCGCTGATCTGCCACGCGACGTGGCGCTGTATACGGCTGGCGCGCTGGCGTGGAACCAGCAGGATTTCGCCACGGCGCTGGAGCACTTTCAGGCGGTTTCGGCGCTGCCGGCGGGCGAGCGTCCGCATCGCGGGCTCTGGGCCAGCTTCATGGAAGGGCGCGCTTACGCGCTGAACGGCGACAGCGCGGCCGCGGTGGAAGCCTTCGAGCGCACGCGGGCACTGGCGCGCGCAGGCGCCAGCGACCCGCTCGGGCTGGCCGTGGCCAGCCTCGGCGAGCAGGCGCGCGTGCAGCGCGCGGCGGGCGATGCCGCGTCCGCGGTGCGCCTGTATGCCGAACAGGCGGCGCGCGGATCGGCATCCGGGCGCAATTCGCTGCTGTTCGTTGCCCGCGATGCCGTGGTCGATCCAGCCGCGGTCGATTCGCTGCTCGCCGATGAGTTGGGCACGCGCCTGCTGCTGGCCTATCTGTATTCGCGTTACAACGAGTTGATCGAGCCCGATCCGGACAACGAATACCCGAGCTACGACGCCCCGGCCGACGGCCCGCGACTGATTGCGCTGCTCGACCGGATCGCCGCCGCGCCGAAAATTCCGGATCCGGACCGCCTGGCGGCGATCGCCTATCGGGCCGGTCGCTTCGAGCAGGCAGGCAAGCTCGCAGCCGGTGTGCAGACGCCACTGGCGGCGTGGCTGCGCGCCAAGCTGGCCTTGCGCGACGGACAGCTCGACCTTGCCGCAGCCGCATATGCGGAAGCGGCCAGGGCTTTCCGGCCGACGAAGTGTGGGGCGAGGTGCCGTTCGGCGCCGAGTACTACGACCGCGAGCAGATCAAGCCGCACTGCCGGGTGCAGGCGGAGGCCGGCACGCTGGCGCTGTCGCGCGGCGACTATCTGCAGGCCCTGGAAATGCTCTATGCCGCGGCAGACGTCTATTGGGCCGATGCCGCCTACATCGCCGAGCGCGTGGTCAGCGCGGAGGAACTGAGGGCTTTCGTCGATCGCGTCGTCGGCAGTGCGCCCACGGCGCCGGTCACGAATGCAGAAGAGGAATACCTGCCCGCCAATCGATCGGTGCAGATCCGCGCGCTACTGGCGCGGCGACTGCTGCGCGAGGGTGAACTCGAAGCATCGCTGGCCTATTTCGACAATCCCGAAACGCGCGAACAGGCGCAGCGCTATGTCGCCGCGCGCAAGGCCACCGGCGCTTTCACCCGCGTGGGTCAGGCGCGTGCCTGGTTCGAGGCCGCGGAAGTGGCGCGCTGGCACGGTCTGCAGATCATGGGATTTGAGGGCGATCCCGACTACCACAGCTGGGGTGGCGACTACGATCTCAACAGTCCGATCACCTGGGACGAAGACTACAACCCGGTCTACAACGCGCGCAGCGATCTGAAGATCGAAGGGCCATGGACCAGCGACGACGAGCGCCAGCGCGTCGCCGCCAGTCGCGCACAGCCGCTGGAACGCTTCCACTATCGAATGGTTGCCGCCGCGCACGCCGGCAAGGCCGCCGACGTGCTGCCGCCGCGTTCGCAGGCATTCGCCGCGGTGCTGTGCGAGGGCACGCGCTGGCTGATCGACCACCAGCCTGAAGACGCGCAGAAGATCTACAAGCGCTATCTGCGCGAAGGACCTTATGTGCCCTGGGGCGCCAGCTTCGGGCGCGAATGCCCGGCGCCCGATTTCGCTAAGGTCGAAGGCGAGATTCGTGCGCAGTGGCTGCGCAAGGCGGGGCGTGTGGCAATTTTCGCGGTGCCAATCGCGCTCTTGCTTGGCGTTGGCCTGTGGTGGCGGAGGCGCCGATCGGCGGCATAGCCGAGCTCAAGTGATGCGGTTCGCTGCGCTCACCACATCCTACGCAAGGCGCTAAGCGCACGTGTAGGGGGCTGCCGCCCAGATCGGCCAAACCGTTGGCGCCAGTGATCAGAGGATAATCGTCCACCTCACCGCTACGATGACCCGCGCCATGGCTCAAGATCCGCGACAGCAACCCGCACGTCGCAACAGCTTTTTGCCCGCCAACCTGCCGCAAGAGCGGTGGGGCCTGCTGATGCCAGCCGCGGTGGCCCTGGCCTTGCTGCTGATCCTGGCGATGGTGGTGGTGCGGATGAGCGGCTGAACGGTTCCGTGCAGGAGCGACGCACACGCCTCTTCGCAAAATGCAACGTAAGCCGTTGATTCGTAGGTCATGTGCCAAGGGCGATACCTGACAATAAGGCGGCGACCATCAGGTAGCCCTGGGCAACATGACCGCCTCCATGCGCTTGCTGCGCGAATAAGCGCACCGCCAGGGGCGACCCGATCCCTACATGGGGCGACTGTTGCGCCGCAGCGCATACCAGAACAACAGCGCCAGACTGGTCTCGACGCCAAGTGCACCCCACAGGAAACCACCACCGCTGCCGTCGATCAGCATGCCCAGCGCTCTAGCCGCAGCCACCGAGCCATAGCTGACGCAACCCAGCACCAGTCCTGCACGCTGGTACTGCACCTTGCGGCAGGCCGCCAGCAACAGCGCGCCCAGGCCCAGCTCGAGGCCGCCGTAGAAAGCGCGGATTTCGGTGGTCGGCACGCCGTCGGGCAGAACCAGCCCGAGATTGGCCATCGCTGTCTGCGGCGCCACCAGCATCAGCGCGCCGAAGCCGAGGAAGCCCAGGCCCCCAATCGCCAACGCCAAGCTATCGATGCGCATGCTGGTCTCCCTTTTCTTGCCCAGCGCCTAGATTAACCTCCGCAGTGTGCACTGACGATCTACGGCCGCGCCAACCGCTCGCGCCGTCGCCGTCGCGGCAGCAGCGACTTGCTCAGGCGCCAGGCGTCGGCGCCGTCTTCGTAGTAGCCCAGGCGTTCGCCGAAACGGCGATAGCCGCGGCGTTCGTAGAGCGCAAGCGCGCCGGCATTGTCCTTGCGGACTTCCAGTCGCACCTCGGACAGTCCGTAGGTGCGCGCGATCGTTTCCAGGCGCTGCAGCAAGCGATCACCCACGCCCTGTCCGCGCGCGGCTGTCGCCACGGCAATCGAATAGACCCGCGCTACCTGGCTGCCGCGACGATGAAACAGCAGCGCATAACCGAGCACGCCATCGGCACTGGCGGCCACGATCAGATCACTGCTCGGTGCGCCAAGATGATGGCGGAACTGACGCAAGGTCATGCGGTCGCCTGCGAATACGGCCTGTTCCAACTCGACGAGCGCACCAAGATCGCGCGTCGCCGCGCGCCGCAGACGCGCACTGCGCGGGCGTGCAGCCGCCTGCGGCGCGGTTGCCGGCAATCGCCCGCGAATCGCCACACGGCGGCTGAATCGACCCTCGCTCATCCCATGTCATCGCTTGTCTGCCCTGTGCAAGACTATGCACCGAGCGCAGCCCGGATTGGCAGATCGGGCGCCCCACCGCGACGGCCGGTCGCCGTTGCCCCCGATCTCGCGTCGACGCCGGCAGCCCCCAGCTGCAGCGCTCGTGAGTGTGTGCAGGACACCATGAGTCGTCTGGTCATCGTTGTCGAAAAGGCCTCCGACTGGGGCAGCTATTACCCATCCGACAATGTGGTCACAGCGATGGACTACTTGAAGGAGCCGATCCGCTCCGACGAGGAGCGCACGCAGGTCATCAACCTCTGCCGCAGCTACAAGTACCTCGGCGCCGGCTACTACGTTTCGCTGCTGGCCGAAGCGCGCGGTCACAAGGTGATCCCGTCGGTACGCACGATCAACGATCTGCGCCGGCGCTCGCTGTACGGCCTGGACATCGAGGATCTCAACCAGAAGCTGACGCGCTTTCTGCCGCAGGGCGGCCGCGACACCACCGATTTCGGCGTCCTGGTGTATTTCGGCGAGACCGGTTACGAGCCGCTCAAGGATATGGCCCGGCAGGTCTTCGAAGCCTTCCCTGCCCGATTCTGCGCATCGAGTTCAAGCGCGACCGCAGAATGGCAGATCGACGCGATCAAGCCGTCCGGCCTACACACGCTGACCGACTCACGGGAAGACGGCTTCGCCGCCGCGCTCGACCGTTTCAGCAAGAAGCTGTGGCGCGGCCGGCGCACGCGCAAGAAGTTCCGCTACGACATCGCCATGCTGCAGGATCCGGGCGAGCAGTGGCCGCCGTCGAACAAGAAAGCGCTCAAGGCCTTCATCGCCGCCGGCACGGATCTGGGCATCGAGGTCGATCCGATCACGCGCAACGACTACTCGCGCCTGGCCGAGTACGACGCGCTGTTCATTCGCGAGACCACGTCGATCGACCACCACACCTACCGCTTCGCCAACAAGGCGGAGAAGGAAGACATGGTGGTCATCGACGACCCGACCTCGATCCTGCGCTGTACCAACAAGATCTATCTGTCGGATCTGCTGAAAAGCCGCAAGCTGCCCACCCCGCGCACCGAGATCCTCTATCGCGACGAGGCGAAGAAGATCGGCGAACTCGGCGAACTCGGCTTCCCGCTGGTGCTCAAGGTACCCGACGGCTCGTTCTCGCGCGGCGTGGTCAGGGTCACCGATGCCGAATCGCTCAAGCGCGCCGCCGATGAGCTGTTCGGCCAGACCGCGCTGGTGCTGGCACAGGAGTACCTGCCCACCGATTTTGACTGGCGCATCGGCATCCTGAATCGGGAGCCCTTGTACGCCTGTCAGTACTTCATGTCGCGTGGCCATTGGCAGATCTACAACCATGCGGCCAAGGGCGAAGCGCAAGCAGCGGCCGATTTCAAGACCCTTCCCGATCCGCGAAGTCCCCAACGAGGTCATCAAGCTGGCGCTGCGCGCAACGCAGCAGATCGGCGAAGGCCTCTACGGCGTCGACCTCAAGCAGATCGGCGACAAGGTCTACGTGATCGAGGTCAACGACAACCCCAACATCGACTGGGGCATCGAGGACGCCTATCTGGGCGAAGACCTGTACCGGCGGGTGATGGACGAATTCCTGCGCCGCCTGGAGCGCAAGCGGCTGGGGGTTGCGGATTGAACGAGGCATCGCGCGCAAGCGCGCTCCTACAAATTCTCCGCATGTCTGCGCAAGAATTTGCTAGGGCGCGCTTGCGCCGCGGCCGCTCTGCAACTTCACTTCTTCAGCAAACCCGCCAGCGCCGCAAACGGATTCTGCGACGGCCGCTGCCAGCCGCGCCCTCCCCGGTCAGGCTGCCGTAGCCGTGGTCGAGCAGGCGCGAGTGCTCGTTGTCGTGGCAATACACGCAGAGCAGCTCCCAATTGCTGCCATCGGCGGGATTGCAGTCGTGGTCGTGGTTGCGGTGATGCACCGTCAGTTCGATCAGGTTCACCCGCGTAAACTCGCGCGCGCAGCGCCCGCAAATCCACGGGTACATCTTCAGCGCCTGCTCGCGATAGCCATGTCCGCGCGCCTCGGCAGCCTTGCGGCTCTGGGCGACGATCTGGTCGAGCTTGGCGTTGTTGGGGGGCTTGTGGGACATGGGAAGGGTATGGGACGGATGTGATGACACCATTGTAGGTCACGTTGCTCGCGAAGCGGCTAGCCCGACGACGCAGCCTCTGGTTGGAAATCAAGCCCGACGGCATCGCGCGCAAGTCGCGCTCCTCCAACTTCGTGGGAGATCCCCCCAGGAACTGTAGAAGCGCGCTCGCGCCGGCGATGCTGATTCCAGGCAAGCCCGTTACACCCCGCCTCCACTTCCGCCTGCTGCAGCGCCCACAACTTTGCATAGACGCCATCCAGCGCCAGCAATTCCTCATGGTGGCCGCGTTCGACCACGCGGCCGGCGTCCATCACCAGGATCTGGTCGGCGTTGATCACGGTAGACAAGCGATGCGCGATCACCAGCGTGGTGCGGTTCCTGGCGATGGCATCCAGCTGCGCTTGAATCTCGCGCTCGGTGGCGGTGTCGAGCGCGCTGGTGGCTTCGTCGAACAGCAGAATTGGCGGGTTCTTCAGGATGGTGCGGGCGATGGCGACGCGCTGCTTCTCGCCGCCCGAGAGCTTCAGCCCGCGCTCGCCGACCACGGTGTCGTAGCCATCCGGCAGGCGCTCGATGAACTCGTGGATCTGCGCCGCGCGCGCAGCGGCGAAGATCTCGTCGCGACTGGCCTCCGGCCGACCGTAGGCGATGTTCGAGTACAGCGTGTCGTTGAACAGCACGGTGTCCTGCGGCACGATGCCGATGGCATGGCGCAGCGAATCCTGGGTCACGTTGCGCAGATCCTGGCCGTCGATCTCGATGGCGCCGCCGCCGACGTCGTAAAAGCGGTACAGCAAGCGCGCCAGCGTGCTCTTGCCGGCGCCGCTGGCGCCGACCACGGCGATCGTGTGCCCGGCCGGCACCTCGAAGCTGACATCGAACAGGATCGGCCGGCGCGAGTCGTAGGCAAAGCCGACCTGATTGAAGCGCACGGCGCCGCCTCCGAGCGCAAGGCCGGCGCCTGATCGCGATCCTCGATCTCGCGCTTCTCGCCGAGCAACTCGAACATGCGCCCCATGTCGGTCAGCGCCTGCTTGATGTCGCGATACATCATGCCGAGGATGTTCAGCGGCAGGAACAACTGGATCAGCAGGGTGGTGATCAGCACCAGGTCGCCGACCGTCATGTGCCCTGCGGCGACTTCGCTGGCGGCCAGCCACATCAGCACCGTGAGCCCGCTGGCGATGACGATGGCCTGCGCCGCATTCAGCACCCCGAGCGCGAACCAGCTCTTCTCGGCGGCGGCCTGCCAGCGACCGAGTTGCTCGTCGTAGCGCCGCGCCTCGTGCTCCTCGTTGGCGAAATACTTGACCGTCTCGTAGTTGAGCAGGCTGTCGACCGCGCGTGCCGCGGCCTCGTTGTCGGCTTCGTTCATGCGCCGGTAGTAGCGCGTGCGCCACTCGGTGATGGCGATGGTCACCACCACGTAGGTCGCCAGCGTGACCAGCGTCGCCACCGCAAACTTGTTCGGATAGGCCCAGACCAGGAAGCTCGTCGCAATGGTGATTTCGAACAGCGTCGGCGCGATGGTGATCACGCAGTAGTAGAGGAAGTCCTCGATGGCCCCGGTACCGCGCTCGATGATCCGCGCCAGCCCGCCGGTGCGCCGTTCCAGGTGGAAGCGCAGGCCGAGTTGGTGGATGTGGCGGAAACTGTCCAGCGCCGCCTTGCGCTTGGCGCCGATCTGCACACGCGCGAACAGGATGGTGCGCAGTTCGCTGGCGATCGCCGCCGACAGGCGCAGCCCGCCATAGCCGGCCAGCAGCAGCACGGGAATCGCCAGCGCCTGCCCGGTCGGCGCCAGCGCATCGATGATCGCCTTGAAGCTGATCGGCACGCCGAGGTTGGCCAGCTTGGCCAGCGCCAGCAGGCAGAGCACCAGCGCGATGCGCCAGCGGTGCTGGGCGACGTAGGGCTTGAGTTCGGCGAATACCCGGCGGGCGGTGGCGCGGGACTGAATGGGTTCGGGCATTTCGCGTAACCGCGCCTTGGGGGACAGTCCAGATGTGGGTGCGGTGACGCCAGACGATCAAGGGGCACGGGTCCGGCAAAGGACACAAGGAGCCGGGATTCGATCGCGGTCCGATGCGCAGCATCCGCTAGGCGGGCTAGCGCCCTGCCTTGCGCAGTGCTCTTCCGCCGCGCCCACCCCGCTCGTGGGTCAGCCCCGCTCTGGGCGCTGCCGCCGCGACCCCAGCAAACTCACCGCAGCCGAACCGCACACCACTGCAATGGCCCCGATCCAGCCGAGGCTGCCGATGCGCTCGGGCGCGATCAGGCCGGGCATGAAGGCGGCGAAGGCGCTGACGGTGGCGACCGTCAGCAGCGGCGTCAGCGCCAGGATCGCGCTGACGCGCGAGGCTTCCCAGTGCGCCAGTGCTTCGGCGAAGGCGCCGTAAGCACCGATGGTGTTGACCGCGCAATACAGCACCGCGAGCCAATGCTTGCCATCGAGTTCAAGCAAGCCTGCGGGACTGGCCAGCGGCAGCAGCAACAGCGCCGCGGCGGCATAGATGATCCACAACACCGCCTGCGAATCGAGCCGTCGCAGCAACTGCTTCTGCACCAGCGCGTATACCGCCCAGGTGGCGGCAGCGCCGACGATCAACGCACCACCGAAGGCATAGCTCGACGGCGCGGCGGCACGCGCCTGCTGCTCGACGAAGAACAGCCCCAAGCCGACGGCGACCGCGACATAGCCGGTCATCTGCGCCCCGTTCAGGCGCTCCTTGAACACGATGACGCCGCCGGCGGCCATCAGCAGCGGCGCCAGCTGGATCAACAACTGCGCATTCGCCGGCGTGGTGTACTTGAGCCCGAGCAGGTAGCCGATGTAGTTGCCGACCAGTCCGATCGCCGCGATCGCCAGCATCGCCCAGGTGCGCGCCGGTAGCCCGGCAAACTGACGGAACTGACCGCGCCAGGCCATGAAGGCGCCCAGCGCCAGCGTGGCGAACACGAAGCGGAACCAGGTCAGCGTCCACGGATCGACCACTTCCAGCGACACCTTCAGCGCCACCGGCAAGGTCGCCCAGAACAGCGCGGTGGCGATCGCCAGCGCCAGGCCGAGGCGCCAGCGGCCGGATACCTGGTGCAGGGTCACGTGGGGTGCGCCTGCCGGCCGGCAGCGGGTGAAGCCGCATTGCGGAGGTCACGTTGCTCGCGTAGCAGCTACGTGACTCTTAGCCGGTCACGTGGCCAACGCGTCCCGTTGACGCCCGCGCAGGCTTCACTGCTTTCGCATCGCATCGCGCGCCGACTTGAACTCGGTCCCCTCATACCAGTTCGGCCATTGGTCGCCATCGGCGATCTCGCGGGCGACGGCGTAGAGCAACTCGGTGTCCTGCACGTTGCCGGACAGATCCCAGTTCGGGTCGAACTCGTCGGCAGGCTTGTGGTAGGCCTTGGCCACATAGTCTGCGGCCACCTGGCGCCCGTAGGCCTCGCCCTTTTCGACGTGGTCGATGCCGTTCTTCGGGTACAGCGAGGGCACGCCGGCCAGCGCGAAGTTGAAATGATCCGAGCGGTAGTAGAAGCCGTTTTCCGGCGTCGGCTCGGGCACGATGATGCGACCCTGCGCTTCGGCGTGACGCTTGAGGATGTCCTCCAGCTCGGAGTTGCCAAAGCCGATCACGACCACATCGCGGGTCTTGCCGATGACCTGGAGGGCGTCCATGTTGATCGTCGCCACGGTGTCCTTGAGCGGCATCACCGGGTTCTGCACGTAGTACCTGGAGCCGAGCAGCCCCGACTCTTCCAGGGTCACCGACAGGAACAGCAGCGAGCGCTTCGGCGGTGTCGGGGATTTGGCAAAGGCCTCGGCCAATTCCAACAACGCGGCCAAACCCGTAGCGTTGTCGATGGCGCCGTTGAAGATGCCGTCTTCGGGCATCTGGAAATTGCGGCCGAGGTGATCCCAGTGCGCGGTGAAGATCACCACTTCGTCCGGATGCTCGCTGCCCGGCAACAGGCCGACCACATTCGCCGAGTTGGCGTGACGGACACGGCTTTGCACGCCCATGCTGACTCTGGCGTCGAGCGGCACGGCCTTGAAGCCGGCCTGGTTGGCGGCCTTGCGCAGGGCGGCGTAGTCATGGCCGAGGTGCGCGAACATCCGCTGTGCGGCGGCACCGCTGATCCAGCCGCGGATGGCCAGCGGCTGCGGATCGCCGTCCTTGTGCGGCAGATCGAACTCGGCGCCACTGAAACCGTTGCGCACCACTTCCCAGCCGTAGGCGGCACCGGCGTCGTCGTGCACGATCAGCGCACCGGCGGCGCCCTGGCGCAGTGCTTCCTCGTACTTGTAGGTCCAGCGGCCGTAGTAGGTCATCGCCTTGCCGCGGAACAACTCCGGATCGCCGGTCTCGAATCCCGGGTCATTGACCAGCATGAGCACGGTCTTGCCCTTGACGTCGATGCCGGCGTAGTCGTTCCAGCCCAGCTCCGGCGCATTGACGCCAAAACCGACGAACACCAGTTCACTGTTCTCGACCGCGGAGACCGCATCCTCGCGCAGGGTCTGGATCACCGCTTCATCGCCGATCTTCAGGCTGTCGCTGGCGCCATCGGCGTAGCTGATCGCCACCGGACCGGTGGCCTCGGAGACGATCTCGATCATCGGCACCTGTTGCACGTAGCTGTCGCCGTTGCCGGGCTTGAGGCCGAGGCGCGCGAACTCGCGGGTCAGGTAGCCGACCGTCTTGCGCTCACCCGGCCCGCCCGGCTGGCGCCCGGCGAATTCGTCCGAAGCAATGATCTGGATCTGCGCG
>JADKFD010000043.1 GCA_016717705.1 Rhodanobacteraceae bacterium
ACTAGCTCGCTGGTTGGGTCGAGGCCCTTCTTGCGGCCCCACTTCTTGCCATATACCATGATACCTATCACGACCGTGGAGGCCATGATGAGCCAGACCGCGAAGGTGTTCACGAACGGCCGCAGTCAGGCGGTACGGCTGCCGGCGGCCTTTCGTTTCGATACCAAGGAGGTTTTCATCCGCCAGGACGAGCGTACGGGAGACATCATCCTTTCTCGCAAGCCACCCGACTGGAAGGGCTTCTTTGCGGCGCTCGATGGGGTCGAGGTTCCGTCTGACTTCCTGGCGGATCGTGATCAGGGCGATGCCGGCGATCGCGATCCGTTCGCGGACGTTCCGGCGTGAAGCGCTACATGCTCGACACCAACATCGTCAGCCTCCTCATCCGACGGCAATCGACGCTGGTGGAACGGGTGCAAGATCATTCGATGTCCAGCCTGTGCGTGAGCGCGATAACGGCTGGTGAGTTGGCGTTCGGGTTGGCTCGGCGCCCGGAGGCAACGCGCCTCAAAATCGCGGTCGATGAGTTCTTGCTTCGGGTCGACGTGTTGCCTTGGGACGGTGCGATCGCCGAGGTCTATGGCGCGCTCCGGGCGAGGATGGAGATCGCAGGAAAGAACCTCGCGCCGCTCGACCGGTTGATTGCCGCACACGCACTGGGAACGGGCACAGTGCTCGTGACCAACGACCGGGCATTCGGCCACGTACCGGATCTGCAGATCGAGGACTGGACGACGCCGACGCGGTCGTAAAGACGAGGACACGCACCTAACGACCGGCGCAAACGCGGTAGTCGAACCGCAGCGTCTGGCAGCGTCTGTTGCCCATCGCATTTCACTGAAATTGCGCGTGCGGCGCGGCGTCAACGCCTGCAGACGCCCGCGGCGTCTAGTCGTCCTTGGCGGCTTTGCTCATCGCGTTTTCGCAAGCCACCGGGCGTAGCCGATGCCCTTCATCCAGTCCTGGTCAGATCGACATAAGCCATCGCCGCCGCCAGCGCTCGTTCATCGGTCAGCAGTTGACACTTGCAGCGGCCTTCCCAGATTCGTCCCTTCACGCCGTCCTCTGCGTTGGCGCGACGGGCGATGTGTTCATCACAGACGCATTCATCCGGTCGGATCACACTGGCCGCCATGGGAGCGAATCAACCTGCCAGGGCGATCAGCGATCGTGTCGTGCTGGTCGGCGCGCGCGGCGTGATCTCTGGTGTGGTACCGCCCACATTTGGGCTAAGCTTGTTCATCGGTTCAACACCCAAACGCCAAGGATTCGCGGGTGCTCAAGACGACTGCTCTGATCATGGTATTGACGGGCTCGCTGGTCGCGCCTTGCGTCTGGGCTCAGGATGATTTCGGCGATGACGAAAGTCTGCAGGCCGACGATCAGTCCAATGACGAGGCTGAGGAGTCTGAGGGCGACACAGACGCCGTTGACGACAGTGCTACCGACGAAGCTTCGGCGGACGAGTCTGGCGACATGGCCCCCCCGCAGAGGACAGCGACGATCAGTCCACTGGTGAGGCCGAGGAGTCTGACGGCGACACGGAAACGGATGAATCCGCTGACGAGACGGACGTTGACGACAGTACTGCCGACGAGGCTCCGCCTCCACCACCTCCACCACCTCCACCACCCGCCCCGGAGCGGGTGGCTGCGACTCCAGCACCTGCATCTTCCAGCAATTTGAATTGGACTCTTGAATTAGCAGTCTACCTTGAAGACGCACCTTGGCCCGCGACTAGGGACGAACTCATCGATTTCGCACAACGCAACGGTGCCCCATTGGAGGTTGCAGAAAACTCAGCAACCTACCAGATGGCGGCATGGAGTATGAAAACATCGAGAAGATTTGGCCGGATTATCCCAACAAAGTTGATTCGCTTTTCAAGGAGGACGAATAAAAAAAAACAGAAACAGGGGTCAGAGTGCAGTTTCCTGCAACACGAAACCCGCGTAGGGGTTCCTCCGTGGTTGCCGCAAACGCTTCAGCCGACGGAATCCACCACCGCCACTAGCAGCACTGGACTCCCAAGAATCCACTAGCAGCACTGGACACCCAAGAATCAGAATTTTCCTACAACTTGTCGTCTGATTTTCTGACTGACCAGTGCCAGCGGTAGTCGGATGCTGCTTCCCGTGAGCTTCGCCCTATCGACCACGCTCCTCTGCGGTACTCCCTGACTCTTTGCATGAAGTGCGTTTGCGTGTCGCCGAAAATCAGCGCGTGAGCATCGGCGAGTTGGGCTGGCGCTCAGTCCGTCGCGTCGGGCGGCGCCGGCTCGACAGCAAGTGACGTTGAACGCCCCGCGCAGCATGCATTGACAAAGTAAATACGCACGAGCAGGTGGCGATGGATGTTCCCACGAGTTAACGGCACGACCTTTGTCTGGAACGACGACAAAGCCCGTTTGAACGTGCGCAACCACGGTGCTGCCTTCGAGCAAGCGGCGGAGGTGTTTTTCGATCCGTTCTTTCGGTTGGTGGACGCCGGCCGCAACGACGAGGCCCTCGATGCAGTGATCGGATACGACAGCGGGTCGCGATTGCTCTGCGTCGTCCACGTTGAGATCGAGGGCGAGATCGTTCGCATCATTTCAGCCCGCAAAGCCACTTCACGGGAGCGCGAGACCTATGATTCCTGACAAGCTGAAAGCTCGGATGACCAAGGACCGGGAAATGACCACCGTCACCCTGCGCGTGCCAGTGGATGTCGTGAACTCGCTCAAGACCCTGGCCCCGCTCAAGGGCATGAGTGGCTACCCGGCGTTGCTCAAGGCCTACGTCAGCGAAGGCTTGCGCCGCGACGAAGCAGCTCACCTTTTGGTCCTGCCGCGCGGCTGGCGGACGCCCTGCGCCGTCGAGGGGTTGATCCCAAGCTGATCGAGGAAGCGGTGCAGGAAGCGGCGGCGTAGGGAATGGAAGACGGGACAGTCGAGAACCTGCAATTTCCTACAAGCCATCCCGAAGCCAAGGACAGCCACTTTTCGCAGGGGGCTCATGGGTATCCATCGTCACCCGTGATATGGTGGCACCATATCCAAAGCTAAGGATCCGCGATGACCACTGCGCTCACGACACTTTTTCGCAGCAATACCAGCCAGGCGGTGCGCTTGCCGAAGGCGCTGGAGCTTCCGGAATCGGTCAAGAAGGTCAGCGTCACGGCCATTGGCAACACTCGAATCATCGCCCCGGTTGGCGAGTCGTGGGCTGTGTGGTTCGACGCGCCCGGGGCGAGCGCTGATTTCATGGAGCAGCGTGAACAGCCCATTGATCAACAACGCGAGGCGTTTTGATCGTGCTGCAGTACCTGCTCGATACCAACATTGTCATCTACACCATCAAGAAACCGCCCGGCGGAGGTTCGAGCCCAATTCATGCTGCACGAGGGACGCATGGCGATCTCGAGCGTTACTTTGGGCGAACTGGTGTTCGGCGCCGAACGCTCGTCGCAGCCACAGAAGAACCTCAATGACGTCGAGTCGTTGGCGGCGCGATTGGAGGTTCCGCCTTTTGACGATCTGGCTGCCTACCATTTCGGCCAGATTCGTGCCGATCTTTATGGTCGCGGCCGACCCATTGGGCCATACGACTCGATGATTGCTGGCCACGCCCGATCACGTGGCCTGATTCTCGTGAGCAACAACCTCGCTGAATTCGAACGCGTCCAGGGCCTCCGGATCGAGAACTGGGCACAGTGATTGTGTGTCGCCGGTGGTGAAGGAGGCGAACCCGCGTAAGGGGGATCCGGTGGAACCCGCACACGCTTCATGGTGCGGATGCGCAACGCGGGTGAAACGTCTCCACCGCTACGCGAACCGCACGACGCCCGTCGGTGTGTCGCAATCCAAACGGCGGATTCCGCAAGGCTGGTTTGCGGCGGCGCCGATGCCTTCGGCGCGCGGGATCCGCCCTACTCGCTGCAACCGTCGGCGCGTGGGCGGCGCCCCACCTGTAGCGGGGCTCCGGCGCGCCTGGCGTCTGACTTTCGCCGCAAGGACCATCGCGCCGGCGGCCGCGGTCCCTGCTATCCCTTGCGGTTGCGACCCGCGCAATGGTTGTACCGGACTTCGTCGTGATCTCGTCGAGTGGTCATCGCACGGCCCGCAGCACCCGTGCCGTTCGATCCCCTGACGGCCGGCACGGGGCGAAGTCAGGAATTTTCTATAGCGTGGGGATCGAAGGGCGCTCCTTCACGCGCTCATGACGTCAACCCCAAAACAGTGTCATCCAATCGTGATGGTGCGGGTGAGTGGTCGTGGCGCAGCAAGGCCGTGGTGGTAGTGCTGATCGGCGGCCTGGTCCTGGCGATGTCGCGACATGCCGATGTCCGCCGCGATACCTACAGCAGCATGGAGGCCTGCCAGCGCGACTGGGCTTCCACCGGGGCCGCTGGACAATGCCGCCAGGGTAGCGGGCCGCATGGAATGACCATCTACCACGGTCCCAGCTACGAAGAGGGCGCCCGTCCGACGACCGCGTCGCCGGCCAGCAAGATCGGCAGCGAACATGTCGCCCGCGGCGGTTTTGGCAGGAGCGGCGCCCATTTCTCGGCGGCGGGCTGAACATGCGCCGCGAAACCCTGACCCCGCGCCCGGATTGGGCGCAACGCTGCGAAGCCGTCGGGCTGTCGTTTCACACCATCGACGGCGAACGTTACTGGGATGAGTCTGCCGCCTATGTATTCACGCTGGCGCAGGTCGAGCGCATCGAGGCGGTAGTGGAAGATCTGCATGCCCGTTGCCTCGACCTGGTCGACTGGATCGTGCGCACTGGCTACTACGAGCCCTACGGCCTCACCGCCGACGCGATCGGCCTGATCGAGGCCTCCTGGAGGCGGCGTGATCCGTCGCTGTATGGACGCTTCGATCTCAGCTGGGATGGCGGCGCGGCGCAGCCGCGCCTGCTCGAATACAACGCCGACACGCCAACCGGCCTGATCGAGGCCAGCGTGGCGCAGTGGTACTGGCTGGAGGAGGTGTGCCCGAAGGCCGATCAGTTCAACTCGCTGCATGAGCGACTGATCGCACGCTGGCAATCCTGCGTGCCGCGCGGCAGCCGCGTGCACTTCGCCGCCCATGCCGATCACGAGGAAGACGGCGCGACGGTGCGTTATCTGATGGACACGGCATTGCAGGCCGGGCTGTCGGCGCGGGCCCTGGCGGTGGAGGAGATCGGCTTCGATCGCTTGCGCGGCGATTTCGTCGACGAAGGTGGCGCCGGCATCGAGTGGCTGTTCAAGCTCTACCCGTGGGAGTGGATGTGGCAGGACGAATTCGCACGCCACTTGCCCAGCAGCCGGGTACGCTTTCTCGAGCCGCCATGGAAATTGCTGCTGTCATGCAAGGCGATGCTGCCTTTGCTGTGGCAACGCAACCCGGGGCATCCCAACCTGTTGCCGGCCGCGTTTGCCGACACCCTCGGCCGGCCGGTGGCGCGCAAGCCGCGATACTCGCGCGAAGGCGCCAATATCGAATTGCTGGGTAGCTCTGGCGAAATCGACCGCAGCGGCGGCCCCTACGATGGCGACCACGCGATCTGGCAGGCGCTGGCACCGTTGCCATGTTTCGCCGGACGCTACCCGGTGATCGGCGCCTGGGTCATCGGCGATGAAGCCGCGGGCATCGGCATTCGCGAGGACGCCACGGCGATCACGCGAAACAGCAGTTGCTTCGTGCCGCATTGCTTCGAGCACTGAACCGGCCCATATCGTCGTCAGTTTCCGCGCCGCGGGTGGTGCCTAGTCCAGCCAGCGCTCGAACTCGGCGCACGCGTGCGGGCCGCGCAGCAAGGTCATCGCTCAACGTGCCCGCCGTCCCAGAACACCATGTCGCCATACTCCCAGCGCCACGGCGTGCCCGTCTTGCCCAGTACAAACTCGACCAGTCGCGGGAACGTGGGCTCGGCGCGGACGTCGTTCGACAGGATCACCACACAGCGTTGGCCAGTTTCGATGCACACCAGGGTGTTGGCGGTGGAATCGTTGTGACCGCCTTTCATGAAGCCGGCACCCTGGGGGGCCAACGAAGCGGATGACGCCGAGACCGGCCGCCAGGGCAGCGCTGCGCTGATCGACCGGAAGCTCGGGCTGCAACGATGGGAACTGCGAGGCCGTGGTGATCGCGAGTTGCGGCTTGGTCAGTTCGGCGCGCGCCTTTGCGCTCAGGCCCTCGCCACGCACGTAGGCGGCCGCGAAGCGTGCGATGTCGTCGATGGTGGTGTCCATCGAGCCGGCTGCGCGCACTTTGCTGCGTTCGTCGTGGGGCTCCACTGAACCGTCCGCGCGCCAGCCGTCGGCAAGATTTTCCGCAAATGCCGGACGCCAGATCAGACTGGTGTCGTGCATGCGCAAGCGGTCGAATAGCCGGCGTTGCATTTCGACGCCGACATCCAGCCCCAGTCCCCGCTCGATAACGAACTGCAAGAGGATCATGCCTTCACCGGAATAGGCGTAACGCGCGCCGGGGTCGAAATGGAAGCGCAGCTTGCCGTCGGGCTCGAGGAAGGCGAAATTGGCGAAGCCGACGCTGTGGGTGAGCACATGCCGCGCGGTGACCGAGCGCCAGCGACCATCCGCCGCAAGATCGACCCAGGGCGCGTACTTGTCCTCCGTCGGATATGCGGGCAGCTCGCGATCGAGGTACTGCGCGAGCGGACGGTCCAGATCGAGCTTCCCCTCGTCGACCAATTGCATCACGAAGTAGGCGAATGCCGACTTGGTCAGTGAGGCGCCGTACATGATGCTGTGGATCTCAAGCGGCGCGCCGGCAGCGTTGCGCTCGCCGTAGCTGCGCACGCGCACCACGCGGCCGTTGTCGATGATGGCGATGGCCAGCCCGCGCGATTGCGTCGCGGCCATGGCGCGCGCGACCTCGGCGTCGAGTGCGGCTGCGGTCGGCACCCGCGCTGCGCCAGAAGCGGCGGTGGCGATCAAGGCTGTGGCGCACAGCAAGCGCCGGGCGAAACGGGAGAACGAAGCATTCAAAGCTGTCCTGGACATGGCGTGGTCTCTTTGGAGTCGCTCCAAATGACGGACGGGCGAGCGCGAAATTACATCGCGGGGTTCTCGATCATCGTCGCCATCGGATGTAAGAAGCCGCGCACTGGCGCGTCATCCGGCGTAAACCCTCCGAGCAGAAGCCGACGATGGCATGCTTGCCCACCACTTGCAGGAGCCCGCTGGTGCCCGAATTCGCCGTGTCGGATGACCCGGAGGCGTTGGCGCGCCAATACGGCCACCTGGTATTCAAGGCCGCCTATCGCGTGCTCGGCGACGCGTCGCTGGCCGAAGACGTGCAGCAGGACGTGTTCCTGCGCTTGATCGAGAGCTGGCCGGAGGCGGTGAAATCGTGGCCAGCCTATCTCAGCGCTGCGGCCGCGCGCGCGGCGATCGATGTGCTGCGGCGACAGCATCGCTGGTGGCGCCTGCTGCCGCTGTGGCAGATGCTCGCGCCGACCACGACGCCATCCGCCGAAGACGCCGGTCTGGCGCGGGAACAGGCGCAGCGGCTGCGCGCCGCAATCGCGCGGCTGCCGCGCCGCGAAGCGCAGTGCTTCGGTCTGCGTTACCAGCAAGACCTGGACATCGGCGAAATCGCACAGCTGCTGGCGATGACCGAAAACAACGTCAACGTCAGCTTGCACCGCGCCCGTCGTCGGCTGGAGGCCCAGTTGGGCGACGCCATTTCGGAGACCACGCCATGACCCACCGCCAGGAACTCTCGGCAGGACTCGCAGCGCACGTGCGCAGCACCGACAGCGTGCCAGCCGACGCGATCGACCGCGCCCAGGCGCGCCTGAGCGCGCGATTGCAAAAGGCACGCAAACCCGTGCGCGCCCCGTACCGCGTGTGGTGGGCGGTCACCGCGACCGCCGTACTCGCAGTGGTGTTGATGATCGCCGGGCCGATGATCACCGGCGGGGGCGACGCCTTTGCCGCGGTGCAGGCGCACTTCCGTCATTTCACGACCCTGTCGATGAGCATTGTCCAGCGCTTGAACGGCCAGGCGCTGCAAAACACGCGCACGCAGATCGACGCCCGAGGCATCGTGCGCACTGACGTCGGCGAGCAACTCAGCGTAATTGTCGATGCACCGCGCGGCCGTGTGCTGACGCTGCTGCACGAACCGCGGCAGGCACTGATCGCGACCATCCCCAAACAAGATGGCGGCATCGGCACCGACGACGCGCTGCAATGGCTGGAAGACCTGCGCACGTTCAAGGGCAAGGCAACGCCGCTGCCTGACTCGCGCGTCATCGATGGCCGCAGCGCCCGCGGCTGGACCCTCAAGGTCGGTGGCAGCACCCTGGAATTGTGGGCCGACGACGACGGACTTCCCTTGGCCATGCGCCAGCACGGCAGCGGTGGCTTGGAGATCGACTTTCGCTTCGAGTTCGATCGACCGATCCCGCCGGAACTCCTGAGCAGCGACCCGCCGCCGGGATATGAGCTGATGGCACCGGATGAGGATTGATGCATCTGTGTGAACCACTCGCATCAAGGCGATCGACCGCCATCGAAGGGTTTGTGCATCCGTTGCGCGGGGCAGGCCAGATCTCGTTCAAGATCCAATCCTGCTGTCCTTTGCGTCCAACTGATCCTGGTCAGTCGCTTACGCTGCGCTTGATGCCAGGACGTAGGTCACGTTGGCCCGAATGGGCCTACGTGACAGCAAGTTGCGTCACGTAGGCCGCTGCGCGGCCAACGTGACCTACGATCAGGATCATCGTCTTACAGCATCTCGATTGGCAGTGAGCGACACCGCGCCCGGCGGCCGCATGATCGCGTCGCGCAGCGGATGGGCGGGCAGATCGCCGTCGGGCAGGCCGTCGGGATTCAATCCGAGTGTCTTGTAGGAATCGCTCAGGTCGGGGAAGTCACGCAAGGCCGCGTATTTCCGGTAGCGCGCCGACAGCCCGGCGGCGGGCTGCGTCTGGTCCAGCGCCGCGATGAACTCGGATGGTTCCCAGGCGCGCGCGCTGGGCAGGTGGGCGTCGCGGAAGGCGGCCAGGGCGGCGTCGAGGCTGCTGCCGTGGGCGCGCAGGGCCAGATCGGATTCCAGCCAGTAAGCGGCGCCGCTCCAGTACACACGCATCGTGCTGCCGCGGCCGCCGGCCAGTTCCAGCGCCGGGCCGGGACCGTCGGCGCGTCCGCGAGCGAAGCCGGCATCCAGCCGGCGCCAGCCTTCAGTGGCGCTGAAGTCGCCGTGGCGGGCACGCCAGACATTCTGGTAGTAGCTGCCCAGACCTTCGGCCAGCCAGCGGCCGCGGTCGCCGAGATACGGATGCTGCAGATGGGCCAGTTCGTGCGCCAAAGTCCAGTCGGCTTGCCAGCCCTCGCGGCCCGCGGCGGCGCCGACGAACAAGGTCACCGCGGCGGCGCCGCCGCGCGAGACCTGACCCCAGGGAACTGGAGAGCTCATCCCTGGCAGCGGCACGATCAGCACCTGGGTGTCGCGTAGCGGCAGTCGGCCATCGTTGCTCAGCAGCAGTGCGCTGTTGCTGCGGAACCAGTCGAACATGCGCTCTTGCACCGTCGCATCGACCAGCGGCAGCAGCGCTACCCGCAGTTGGCCACCCGGCAGCGCCAGGGTGTGCTCAGGGAAACGGCCAAAAGCGGTCTGCGCCGGCCAGTCGCGCGGCGTGGCGCCCAGGCGGTAGCTTCGGTTGCCGGTCGGCGTCCATGGCACCGATGCCGACCAGCCGTCTGGCAGCTCGAAGCGGATGCTGCTTTCGGGGTCGATTTGCCACGGGCGCCAGAACCAGCGTTCCGGTGGAATCCGGTAATACAGATCGGGCACGCGCCCGAGTCCCCAGCGGTCGGCGTCGCCTGCGGACTTGAGGTCGACTTCGGCGGTGAAGCATTCGCCGATGCTGAAGTTGCGGGCGCGGACGGTGCCGTCGACGGCCTCGAGCTCGACGCCATCGGCTCGCTTCATCACCTTGAGGTAGGCAGCAGCATCGTCGCCCGCGCGCAGGCGCAGCTCGGCGATGGCCTGGTTGGCGCATCCGCGCGCTGTCACGTAGCCCTTCGGGCAACGTGACCTGCGAATTGCGCTCGCAAGTCCGGTCGCGACGTGCACGTCGCTCCTACGGGGGCGCGTCTTTCGGGAAGCGCAGCGTGAAGCGGGTGCCCTGGCCGGGGCTGCTGTCCACGTCGATCTGCCCGTGCAGGCGTCCGTTCACCAAGTTGAAAACGGTATGCAATCCAAGGCCGATGAAGCCGTCGCTGCGGCGCGTGGTGAAGAAAGGCTCGAACACCCGGGGCATGTCGCTGGCAGCGATCCCGCTGCCATCGTCGCTGAAACGCAGCTCGATCTGTCCATCCGCAAGGGCTGTTGCATGGATGCCGAGCATGCCCGGGCGCTGATCCTGGTAGGCGTGCTGCAGCGCGTTCTGCGCGAAGGTGGTGATGATCTGGCCCAGCGTGCCGGGGTAGTTGTCGAGCATCAGATCCGGCGGGCAGCTGAGTTCGAAGCGGATCGAGCGGCGCTTCCACGCCAGTTCCATGTTCTCGATCAGTTCCTGAAGGAAATTCAGGAGGTCGAAGCGGCGGCGCTCGTCCGTGCTGCGGTCCACCGAGACCTGCTTGAAGCTGCGCACCAGATGCGCGGCACGGGCGATGTGGTCGTCGACCAGCTTGCCGGCCTGGCTGGCGGTGGCGATGTACTGGTCGAGGTCGGTCGACTTGAGCGTGTGCGACTGCACGCGCTGGCGCAGCGTGCGCAGTTGCTCGGATTGCACCGACGCCGCGGTCAACGCGATGCCCAGTGGCGTGTTGATCTCGTGGGCGACTCCGGCCACCAGTTGGCCGAGCGAGGCCATCTTCTCGGAGGCCACGAGTTGCTGCTGCGCGTCGGTAAGCCGCACCAGCGCAGTCTCGGCGCGCTCCTTGGCTTCACTCAGTTCGTGGGTGCGCTGCTCGACCATCAGTTCCAGCTCATGCTCGTGGCGGCGCACCTTGGCCAGGTTCAGGTGGTAACCCAGGTAGATCAGGAAGCCAATGCCGAGCAGCGCCAGCAGCGCAAACCACGGTGTCTGCCAGTAAGCGGGCAGCACTTGCACCGCGATCTGCAGTGGCTGTGCGGTCCACGTGCCCACGCGGTTGCTGCCGCGAACCTCGAAGGTGTAATCGCCGGGCCACAACTTGCTGTAACTGGCGATGCGCCGCGTGGCGTCGGTCTCGATCCAGTCTTCATCGTAGCCGACCAGCCGGTGTGCGTAGCGATTGCGCAGCGGCGCCGAGTAGTCGAGCGCGGCGAACTCGATACTGAAGCTGCGTGAGTCGGCGTCCATGGTCAGGCCCGAGCGCCAGCGGCCGGACTCCTGGACGACGCTGTCGACGCGCAGTTCGCTGATCACCAGCGGCGGCTGGAACTGCCAGCTGCGAAAGCGCGCCGGGTCGATCAACGCCACCCCGCGGCTGCCGCCGAACATCAGCTGGCCGCTGGACAGGCGCGCATACGAGCGGTACCACGCGGTGCCGATATCGATGCCATCGGCGCGGCTCAGCTCCTGCACGCTGTCGCTGCCGGATCGTAGATGTAGAGCTGGGTCCAGATGCGACCCTGGTCGTCGTCCAGCAGGTTGGCGCCAAACGGACGGCCGCCGATGCCCAGGCGCAGGCTGACGGCGTCCCACTGCGCGTGTTGTCCATCCCAGTTGCGCAAGCGGCTGAGGCCATTGGCGGTGTCGATCCATAACTGGCCGCGGCGATCGAGCAACAGGCCGACGACGCTGCCACCGCTGAGTTCTTCGATGCCGGGATCGTCCGGATTGGCCGCGATCAGGGAAGCGGCTCCGGGCTCAAGCACATGCAGGCCGACCGTACTGCCGACCCACAGGCGACCGTCAGGGTCCAGCGCCAGTGCATTGACATCGGCGGCGAGCGCGCCGCCGCCGGCCACCGGGATGGTGGCCACGGCGCCGGTGAGCGCATTCCAGCGCGAAAGACCGGCGTTGCTGCCGATCCAGAGGTCGCCGCCGGGGTCGGCGAGCAGGCAGCGCACGGTAGACCCGAGCAGGCCGCGCTCGGAGTCGATGGCTTCGAAGTCGCGGCTGGCTGGTCGATAGCGGAACATGCCGGCGAGCGTGCCGGCGAACACGCTGCCGTCGCGCACTTGAGCAAGACTGAGCACCATGCCGTTGCCGAGACCGCCCGGGTGCTGGCGGTCCGGGCGCAAGCTGGAAATCACGCCGCGCTTCGGGTCGAGCACGTCAATCCCCTGTTCGCGCGTGCCCAGCCAGATATCGCCGGTGTCGAGTTCCAGAATGCTGCTGATACTCGGATTGGCGAGTGTGCCCGGCTGCGACGGCCGGTGGTGCAGCACGGAAATCGCGTCGTTGGCTGGATCATGTTGCTGCAAACCACCGCTGTAGCCGCCGATCCAGATCATGCCGGCGCGATCTTTCAGGAATGTGCGCACCTGGGTGTGCGCCAGGCTCGATGGCACTGCGGCGTCGGGCACGATCTGCCGTCGGACACGACCGCTGGCGAGATCGACCACGGTGATCCCGCCGAACGAGCCCAGCCAGAGTTCATCCTCGCGCGGCTGGATCATCGCCAATGCCAGCGCTTCGGTGGCGCTGGGTGTGCGCTCCAGATCGATCGGAATCGCCATCGCCGCAGCGGTTTCCGGCGTGATCAGAAAGCTGCCGACTTGAGCTGTGCCCACACCAATGCGGCCATCGGCGAGCTCGTACAGGCTCATGATCAGTTGCCCGGCGAGCCGCGTATCCTCGATACGGCTGTAGCTGCCATCGGCGGCCGAGCGTCGCGCCAGTCCGTTCCAGCTACCGATCCAGAGATCGCCGCGACGGTCGTAGAGCAATGCGAACACGCGTTCGTCGGTGTCGATCGTGGCGGCGCCAAAGCGCTGGGTCTGGCGCTGCACACGGCCGTTGAGCGGATCGAGCCGATCGAGTCCGGCTCGTGTTCCCACCCAGATACTTCCGTCGGCATCCTCGGCCAGCGCCCGCACCTGGTTGTGCGACAGGCTGTCGTCCTGATCGTCCCGATGGCCATGACGCGTGAATCGGCCGTTTGCCGGGTCGTAGACGGACACGCCATCGGCGTCGGTGCCGACCCACAGGCGACCGTCGCGTGCAATCAAAAGGGCGCGGATGAACACTCCGCCGAGCGACTCGGGGTCGCGCGGGTCGCGCGCGAAGCGGCGGAAGCGATAGCCGTCGTAACGAACCAGGCCATTCGGGGTGCCGATCCAGAGGAAACCGTCGTGATCCTGAGCCAGCGCAGTGACGTTGTTGTCGGGAATGCTGTCGGCGTCGCCCACGCTCTCGAAATGCGCGTCGCCGAGATCGAGCGTCGCCCATGCCGGCGCCGCGGCCAGCGCCAGCAGCACCAGCAGGAGTCGGAGAGCGCTGCGCATGGGCCGCATGTTCAGAGGGTCCTTAATTCAGGGCGTCCTCGCGACGCAGTGGAATTCTTGCCGGGCTTGCGGTCTGTCGGCTCCCGGCTATTGCTCAGGAGCAACTGCCCGGATCGACGGTGACCATGGTGATCTCGCCGCCGGCACTGTTGAGATAGCGCTTGGCCAGGCGCAGTCCGGCCTTGGTGTAGACGCCTTTGGAAGCGCCCAGCTCGCGGCAGATATCCGACCGCGACGCGGATTCGAGTACCTGTTGCAGGGCCGGATCGGCCGGGCCGGCGGCCACGTCCAGCAGGGTGACGGTGGAAACCACCGTGTTGCCGGAGGCGTGGATGCTGTCGAGCCGGAACCCATCGCCGAGATCGACAGGAAAACTCACTCGCTTGGCGGCTTCGGCCGCCACCAGCTCGGCGGTCACCGGTGGGGCACCGGAACCCGAGAACTTTCCGATCAGGAACAACATGAACAGGAAAGCGACGATCTTGAGAAATTTCACCATCAACGGGCCCCGGCAGTGAGGTTTCAGATTTGGGTCTGATCGGGATCGAGTCTCCCACAAGAGCCGGGTGCCCAAGCTCGCGGGATGAACCCGGTCTCACCGAAAGTGATTCAACCCATTGAATAGTGACCAACTTCCCCGCCGCCCGGCGCAGGGCTCGCAGGTGCCGCTGCAAGCGCTGGGCAAGCTCGGCAGCTACGCCTCCATGACCGCAATCCACTGGCGAATGATGGCCGTCAGCGCGGATTCCTTCACGGCCAGGTCGGCAAGGTCCGCGAACTCCAGCATCGCGCGGTCTGCCGCCAGCCATTTGAGCAGATGCAGTGGATCATTGATCGCGGCGCCGCCGGCAGGCAGTTGCCGCACCTTGGCGCCGAAGTGGAGGATGACGCCGATTCCAGCCTTCGCCCGCAGATTGACCGTCGCAAAGTATTCGCCGGTGCGGAAACTCGGCGATTTCCACTTGATACCTTCGGCGATGCCCGGGTCGGCGCGCAGGATGATCCGGCGCAAGGCCTCGATTGCCGGCTTCGCCGGGTGATCGAGCGTCGCCATGAAGGCGTCGACCGCTGCGCTGGTATCGGCGGCCGATTGGTGGGGTGGGGCAGCGGTTTTGCTCATTGGCGCAATGTTGGATCTGGCTTGGAGGGAAGTTGGAAGGGGATCTTACTCGCCCGCCAGTCTCGGACAGCGCGCCTCAACCCTCCCCGCCGTCTACCGGCAGCTCGGCCTGCAACATCCGGAAAAGCTCGACTTCCGCGCGCGTCAGGCGAAAGCGCGACAGTGTCAGCAGCGCGCTGTGGCGCTGCTCCGCATTTTCACCAGGATTGGCGGCCAACTGGAACAGCGCGCTGCGCAGTGCTGGCGTCGCCACGCCGGAAGCGTCGATGCCGGCGATGGCCGCGGCGCGCACGCGCGAATTGTGGTCACCGAGCGCGGCCAGGTAGATCGGGTCCAGGCGCGCACGCTCGCTCCATTGCGCGAGGCCCGGCAGTGCAGCGGCGCGCACCTGCGGATCGCCGGCCTGTGCCAGCGACTCCATCGCGCGGGCGAGCGGCTCGGCGTCCTCGGTCGCCAGCAGTCCTGGCTGCAAGCCCTGCACCAGGTGTGCCATTGCGCGCGGATCGGTTTCGCGCTGCAAGGCATGCACAGCGTGTTCGCGCAGCGTTGCATCCTCGATCGGTAGTCCGGTGAGCAGCCGGTAGCCGTCACTCCGGCGTGCGGGGTCCGGATCGGCCACCAGTGTCGCGACGTAGCCGGCCAGTTCTGCTGTCGGTGCTGCACTGAGCAGTGCCAGCAGGGTCTCTCGCGCGAGCGGATCCGGCGCGGATCGGTAGCGTGTCCACAGGTCGGCGCGCACGCTCGCATCGGAGCGCACGCGCGCCTGCAACTGCTCGAACGACCATGCGCCGCTACGCAGTGCGCCGACCGGGTCCGCGACAAGTTGCTGCGCGGTCGGCGCGGCGTCGGTCGTTGCCCTTCGAGTGCTGACGGGTTCCGGTGATGAATGCGGTGGCGATGTCAGCGCGGCGTCGGCGATCACCGGAGTTGGCGGCAACGCGGAGGCGACCGTCTGCAGACCGAGGCGGTAACCCACGCCGAGGCCAACCGCGGTGGCGACGGCAGTCAGCAGCAGCCAGGAGCGGAGACCGCCGACCGGCGCGGTCGGCGGTGCATTCGCGGCCAGCTCAGGGGCAACGCGGAGCAACATAGCCATCGGATCCGGTGCGCACATAGGCATCGGCAATGTAGCGTCCGGAGCCGATCTTGTCCCAGATCTTTGAAGTCCCGTAGGTGCCGGTGACGGTAGTCCCGGGCATCTGGCACTGGATGGTCACCGTGGCGCCATCGTTGACGCTGCCGACCACTGCGTAGCCGGTACCGGGTCCGGAGCGCACGTTCAGCGGCGCGCCGGCGGTATTCACCACGCCGGTCACATTGCCGCCGCCGCAGGTGTTCTTGCTGGTCCAGTAGACGGTGCCGTAGTAGGGCAGGGCATTGCCATTGAAGCGGATCGACTGCGCGCTGCTGTTGTAGCGCTGCTCGAAGTGCAGGTGCGGGCCGGTCGAGCCGCCCGTGCTGCCGACATTGCCGAGTTTCTGGCCCTGACGCACGCTCTGGCCGACGCTGACGGCGAAGGAATCGAGGTGCGCATAGAGTGTGTCGTAGCCACTGCCATGGCTGACCACCAGATAGCGACCGTAGCTGCTGTTGCCCAGATCGCGGCGGGTGACGACGGTGCCGGCGGCGGCGGCGACCACCGGGTCGCCCGAGTCGCCGGAACGGTTCATGTCGACTGCACGTTGCGGATTGTGGCCGCTGTAGGTGTGCAGTTCCCAGGTCTCGCCGCAGGCGAAGGGCATCTGGTAAGCGGGTGCGGCGAGTGCGCTTCCTGCCCCAAGTCCGGCGACGATCAATACCGCCGCGCGTGTGATTTTCCCGATCATGACGTGCACTCCCCAGTTCACGGTTCGATCCGAAAGGGGGCGGGCGGGGGCCCGCTGCGACGCCTCGGATCGGAACAGCGCCGCCCGGCGAATGTCGGCAGCCGCGTGTGCGGACGCATTCGCAAGCGATGCGAAAGTGATTCGAAAGTGGTTTTGGCCGGCGGAAGCATCGCGCGCAAGCGCGCTCCTACATAGTCCCCGCGATTGCTCGTGAAATTTGTAGGAGCGCGCTCGCGCGCGATGCCCTTGGCTGCGCTCAGTTGGGCGGCAGCAGGCCTGCCGGCACCACGCGTTCACCGGCGAGTTGCCTCGCCGAACGCGCCGCGCGCCGCCAACCCTCGTCATCGCCCTGCGCCTGGCGCACGCGCATCAGCAGGACCGCGCTGTCGAAGTCGCGGTCGGCCACTTGCGGGTCTCGCGCGAGCACACC
Organism: Rhodanobacteraceae bacterium; assembly: GCA_016717705.1. Taxonomy (GTDB): domain Bacteria; phylum Pseudomonadota; class Gammaproteobacteria; order Xanthomonadales; family SZUA-5; genus JADKFD01. Next base: position 16,761 of record JADKFD010000043.1, read on the forward strand.
GGTCACCACCTCGTTGGCGTCGTCCACGCGCCCTGACGCCAGCAACAAGCCGATCAATGCATCGCTGGCGGTGACCATGCGCGACAGCTTGTTGGCCTCGATCGCCAGTTGCAGCGCCTTGCGATAGTCGCTTTCCGCGGCGATCAGGTCGCCACGCTCCAGCTCGCGATGGCCCAGTGCCAGCCAGGCATGCATGCTCGCCGGCTCGTTCAAGGCAGCCGGTTCCGGCTGGATCGGCGGCAGCGCTTGCGATGGCTCACTCAGCCGCAGTTGCCGGCGCGCCTCGAACCACAGGTACAGTGCCAGATCGCGCTGCTCGCGCCGGGGGATCGACTTCGGATCGAACTCCTGTTCGAGACGCGCGTAGCTTTCCACGGCAGCAGTGGCGACCTGCGCATATCGACCTTGCGCCAGGCCGAGTTGCAGACGATAGAGATCGTCGCTGCGATTGGCCTCGGAGCTGAGCTCGCCGAGTTGACGCATGCGCTCGCTCTCGTCGAGCAAGGCCGCGGCTTCGCGCAGGCGTCCGGTTCCCAGCATCAGCAATGCGCGGGCGCGCAGGTAGCTGACCCGCTCGTTGGCGTCGGTCATCAACGGGGCCAGCGCGCGCGCCCGCTCACTGGTGGCTTGCGCATCCTCCCAGCGCAACATGCCGAACTGGATCGACATCATCGACCGCAGGGCGGCGAACTGGTTGCCGATCGCGGCGTAGCGCGCATAGATCGCCTCGCAATCGGCGAGCAGTCGCAGGGCCTCTGCCGGCCGTCCGCGGGCGTTGGCCAGCAGAGCCAGCGACGCGCCCGCGCGCGCGCCGCCGAGTTCGTCGGCAGCGTTCAGGAACAGCTGCTGCGCGCGGGCGAAGTCGGTCTGCGCAGTGTCGTAGTTGCCGCCGATCGCCGCCCGGTTGCCGCGCTGGATCAGCGCCGAACCCAGATCGCGCGGTGAACCATGTTTCTCGAGTCGGGCGACGCTGGCATCCACCAGGTCGCCCCAGCCGGGCGCGCTGCGGTGCCGCATCAGGGCAATCTCGAACAGCCCCAGGCGCGCGGCAGCGGCTGGAAACTCCTGCGCGCTGAGCGTCGAGCGCAGGGCCGCCGCAAGTTTGCTGGCCTCGCTCATCCGCCCCTGTTCCATCGCCAGCATGATTTCCAGCAGGCGCGCCTGCGGCAGCGCGTGCTCGCTCTCCGGCAGCCGCGCGAGCTGGCTGGCAGCGCTCTCGAAATCACGGCTGCGGATCAACTGTTCGATCATCTCGGCGCGGCCGCTGAGAGAGTCTTCGGCGGGGGCGATCGGATGGGCGGCGCTCAGGGCATCGGCGGCCTGCTGTCCGGCCAGCAGCAAATCGTCGCCCAGCGCAGACGCGCGGGAGATGCCGCTTTCCGCATGCGCGGCCAGTTCCACCCGCCACGCCTTGCCGTCGCGGGAAATGCTCGGGAGGATCACTCGCGCGGCGGCCAATTCGCGGCGCAGTGCGTCCGGATTTGTGTTGCCGGCATGCTCACCCAGGCGCGCCAGCACGTTTTCGATCGGCACCACGATCGCGCCGTTGTGGCGCAGGCGTTCGGCGATCAGGCTGGCGATGCCGATGCGCGCCCAGGCACCGTCGGCGTCGGCCACCTGCGCGGGCAGCACCCAGGTCCAGCCGGTGGTCGCTGTCGCAGCCGCCATCGGCTGCTCGACTGCGGCGGGTTGCCCGAGCAGCCACCAGGCCGGACCGGCGCTGGCGAGCAACGCCAGCGCGAACAGCGCCAGCAGCCATTGTCGCCTCGGCGGGGCGGCGATCGGCATCGTCGACAGCGGGGGCGGCATGGTCGCCGGCGCCTGGTCGACAGTTGCTGCGGCGGCGCCGGCGTTCTCGCCCTCGACTTCCACGACGCCGATGAAGTGATAGCCGAAGCCCGCCACCGTGCGGATCATCCGCTGCTGCACGCCGTCGTCATCGAGCAGCCGCCGCGCCGCCAGCACGGTCTGCGCCAGTTGGTTGTCGGAGACATTGCTGCGGTGCCAGACCTGCTCGATCAGCTCATCGCGCCCGACCGCGCGGGAGCGGTGTTCGACCAGGTACGCCAGGCAATCGAAGACGCGGCGCGGAACGTCCAGCAGTTCGCCATCGCGCTGCAGCAGGCGCGCGACCGGGTCTAGTCGGACGTTGGAAATGCGATAGGTCATGGTCCGAGAATACGGGACACATTGCCGATTGCCAGACGCGTGCGCGTTGGCTCCGCCAGCGCGCCTGTGGATACTGGTCGGCGGCGTACCCGTCGCCGACCGGACTCGCGGATTCACGAACCACGCGGCCGATGCCGGTTCCGGATGATCTGCGCGCGCTGCTGGAGGAGCGCAGCTGAAGCCTGCGTGGGCTCGACGCGAGGCCGTCGATCCGATACAACATGGCCAGATCTGGCCATGTTGGGCTGATCTGCCACGATATGCCCTGTTTTGGCAGGATCGGGTGTCCCATGCTGGTCAACATACTCGAAGCCAAGAATCGCCTGTCGCAGTTGATCAAGGCGGTGCAGAACGGCGAGGATGTCGTGATCGCCAATCGCGGCTCCCCGGTCGCGCGATTGGTGCGCGTACCCGCTGGCGCACGCGGCGATCGCGACCTGCTGGGCTGGCTTGGCGCACACCCGCTGGCGGCTCATGCGCAACGCACCGGCGCGCAGATCGATGCCGCCATCGATCTGGAACGGGACGCATGGGCCTGATCTACCTCGATGTTCGATCTTGGCGCGCATTTACGCGCGAGGTTCGCACTCAAGCCACCCGATGCACTGCATCTGGCATGCGCGCAATTCCACGGATGCGATGAACTCTGGACCAATGACGCTCGATTGGCCCAGGCCGCGCACGGATTGGCGCGCAACGTGATCGACTCCTAGAAGTTCAGCGCCACGCCTGCAACATCCAGTCATCGATGCGGTTCGCTGCGCTCACCACATCCTACGCTCGGCGTTCCCGGTTGCTTCACTCCGGCACCGCCAGCGCCAGGGTTTCCTTCACTTCCTCCATCACCGCATAACTGCGCGAGCCGGACACATGCGGCAAGGTCAGCAGGGTTTCGCCGAGCAGGCGACGGTAGGCGCCCATGTCGGCCACGCGCGCCTTGATCAGGTAATCGAAGTCGCCGGAAACCAGGTGGCATTCGAGCACCTGCGGCAGTTCCACCACCGCCGCCTTGAAGGCCTGGAACACGTCCTTGCTGGTGCGCACCAGGCGGATCTCGACGAACACCAGCAGGTCGGCGCCGAGGCGCCCCGGATTCAGCCGTGCGTGATAGCCGGTGATGAAACCCTCGTCTTCGAGCTTCTTGACCCGCTCCAGGCAGGGCGTGGCCGACAGGCCGACGCGTTTGGCCAGTTCGACGTTGGCCAGGCGGCCGTCCTGCTGCAATTCACGCAAAATGCGTCGATCGATCCTATCCAGTTGATTTTTAGGAACTTTCTGCTGACGCATGGAATTTCATGCTCTCGCGTTGCTGGCGTTTGGCAGATTATCCTGTCCAGTGAAAATCTACAGCGAAAAACTCCACGCATGGATCAATAGACTGCCCGCCCATCCTGTCGAGGTCCGCGCTTGCAGCCAATTGCGCTGCTGCGGTGCAGCATGACAGGCCCACCCCAACGAATGAGGCGAGGCGACCATGTTGATCGGCGTACCCAAGGAAATCAAAAACCACGAATACCGCGTCGGCATGGTGCCAGGCTCGGTGCGCGAACTCACCCAGCATGGCCATCAGGTCATCGTCGAGACGCTCGCTGGCAGCGGCATCGGCTTCTCCGACGCCGACTACGTGGCCGCCGGCGCGAAGGTGCTCGGCAGCGCCGCAGAGGTGTTCGCCCAGGCCGACATGATCGTCAAGGTCAAGGAGCCGCAGGCGATCGAGCGCGCACGACTGCGCGAGGGCCAGGTGCTGTTCACCTACCTGCATCTGGCGCCGGATCTGCCGCAGACCGAGGACCTGATCAAGTCGGGCGCGACCTGCATTGCTTACGAGACGGTCACCGCGAACAACGGTGGCCTGCCGCTGCTGGCGCCGATGTCCGAAGTCGCCGGCCGCATGTCGATCCAGGCCGGCGCGACCGCGCTGCAGAAGGCCAACGGCGGACGCGGCATGCTGCTCGGCGGCGTGCCCGGCGTGGCGCCGGCCAAGGTGGTGATCCTCGGCGGCGGCGTGGTCGGCGCGAATGCCGCGCTGATGGCGGTTGGCATGGGCGCGCGCGTGATCGTGCTCGATCGCAATGTCGACGTGCTGCGACGCCTGGTGGCGCAGTTCGGCACCCGCATCGAGCCGGTGTTCTCCAGCCACGATGCGGTCGAATCGGCGGTGCTGACCGCCGACCTGGTGATCGGCGGCGTGCTGATCCCGGGCGCCGCGGCGCCGAAGCTGGTCAGCGCCGCGATGGTCAAGCGCATGAAGCCCGGCGCTGCCGTGGTCGACGTCGCCATCGACCAGGGCGGCTGCTTCGAGACCGCCCACGCGACCACCCATGCCGATCCGACCTACATCGTCGACGACGTGGTGCATTACTGCGTCGCCAACATGCCGGGCGCGGTGCCGCGCACCTCGACCTTCGCGCTCAACAACGCCACCTTGCCGTTCATCCTGGAACTGGCGACCAAGGGCGCCAAGCGCGCGATGGCCGAGAACATCCACCTGCTGCGCGGCCTCAACGTGCACGCCGGCAAGGTCACCTACCAGCCGGTCGCCGAAGGCTTCGGTTTCGAGTACGTGCCGGCGAGAAGGCGCTGGGGCTGTAAGTTGTCGTCTTGAGGAGGGCCACGCGCCTGCGTGGCCGCGGTTCGCGTCCGGCGGCAAGCAGCGCCTGCCGGGCGTCGCGCGTAACGCCATCGAGGCTTGAGCGGGTACCAAGGACGCGCGTGCCCGGCCTACTCCGGGCATGCCGCACGCCGTGGTAGCGCGGCTCCGGCGCGCGCTTGGGGCGCGCGGGGAAGCCCGTTCGGGGGGGGGGGGGGGGGGGGGGGGGGGGGGGGGGGCCGCCGCCGCTACTCGGGGCGCGGCTCCGGCGCGCGCGCTGTCGGGCCGGGCGGCGCCGCCTTCAGAGCGTGAACACTGCCCCTTCACATCCCGCGGTCACCCTGAAGTCGGGATTCACCGCGGCAATCGACTCCGCGGTGATCAGGTCGAGATCCAGATCACTGTGATTGGGGTCGTGGTGGAACGACACCAGTTGGTCGACCTCGCACAGCCGTGCATACTGGATGGTCTGGACCAGCGAGCTGTGGCCCCAGCCGCCGTGTCGCGGATATTCGGCCGCGCTGTACTGGCTGTCGTGGATCAGAAGGTCGGCGCCGGTGGCCAGGCTGGCGCCGGAAGTCCAGTCGCGCGGCAGGCTCGGAAATGCCGGATTGCCCAGCGCCGGCTCGTGGTCGGGCATGTAGGTCAGCACCTTGCCGTTGGCTGCGCGTATGCGGTAGCCGACGGTTGGCCCCGGGTGGCAGATCATCTCGGCGACCACCTGGAATTCACCGATCTCGACGTTGCCGCAGGGCACTGCGTGGAAGCTGAGCTCGCACGGCAGTTCGCTCAGGTGCACCGGAAACAGCGGCGGCGACAGATAGCGCATCAAGCGTGCCTGCAGGCTCAGCGTGGCGCTGGCCGGACCCCAGATGTGCACTTCGAAGCCGGGGCGGTAGAGCGGGCCGAAGAATCCGAGTCCCTGCACGTGATCCATGTGCAGGTGCGTCAACAGGATGTCGACCCGTTTCAGGTTGGCCGACAGCGTCGCGCCGAGCCGGCGGATACCGGTGCCGGCGTCGAGGATCAGCACCGTACCCTCGCGCCCGATCACGCTGACGCACGAGGTGTTGCCGCCATAGCGCGCGGTATCCGGGCCGGGCGTGGCCAGCGAACCGCGGGTGCCGCAAAGTTTGACTTGCATGCCCTAGGGACCCTCTGAACAAGTTCTGCGGCCGCGACGGCGGCTGAAACGGTCGCCAGCAAGGATGACACCGAAGGCCATAGCCTGCGCTCTGGTCGAGGTGTCAGACGCAGCTGGAGGCCGTTTCAGCCCCGTCCCGAAGGGTTGTGACCCATTTTGCCTGCCGCGTCGTTCCGGTCCTCGGCTTCGTAGGCCATGCTACGACCTTCGGACCGCGCCTAGCGGCAGGCTTGTGGGTCACAACGCGGCTCGCAGAACTTGTTCAGAGGGTCCCTAGGCTTCCCAGAAAACGCTCTGCACGCCGAGGAATTCGCCGCCCTGCGCGATGAATGGAACGGAGGTCCATTCGATATGGCGCCAGTTGCCGTTGGGCATGCCGACCCAGATCGTGCGCGACACCGGCTGGTGCCGGGTCAACGCGATGACCAGGGGCCAGTCTTCATGCGGTATCAGCTGGCGATCGACATCGCTCACCGCGAACTGCGCGCGCCATTCGCTGGCGGGGATTTCCCCGCTCTCCTCGAAGCGCAAGCCAATCAGCAACTCGGCCGGCTCGTTCCAGTAGATCAAGGTACCTGCCGCGTCGACGATCACGATGGGCATTGCCAGGCTGCTCGCCAGCTGCCGGGCCAGGATCAGTTGGATGGGTTTCTGGGCGGAAATGGCGGGGCTCCAGGCGGATGGAACTTGTTCAGAGGGTCCCTAGCTTAGGATCGTTTCGAACTTTTGTCCCGAGCAGCAGATGCGCTTGGGTGACAGATTCGGGATTTCCTTGCCGACGATCAATACCGGGGTCAGCCGACTGCGCTGCAATCCACCCGCGTGCTTCCCGACATGCGGAAGGCAGCGCCGGCTGGCGGCCGGATTGGCGTGCCGGCCGCCAGAACTCAACATCCAGGGACAGTGGCCAAATCATGAAAGTCATCATCATCGGCGGTGTGGCCGGCGGCGCGTCATGTGCGGCGCGCTTGCGCCGGCTGGACGAGAGTGCGCAGATTCTCATGGTCGAGCGCGGCCCCTATGTGTCCTATGCCAACTGCGGCCTGCCGTACCACATCGGCGATGTGATCAAGGCGGAATCGAGCCTGGTGGTCGCCGATGAAAACACCTTTCGCAGCCAGTTCGCCATCGATGTGCGCACCGGTTGCGAGGCGATTTCGATCGCGCCCGAGGCCAAGACTGTGGAACTGCGCAACGTCGCCACGGGCGAAGTGACGACCGAGGCCTATGACAAGCTGGTGCTCTCGCCAGGCGCGCTGTCGGTGCGGCCGCCGCTGCCGGGGATCGATCTCCCGGGCATCTTCATGGTGCGTACCGTGCCCGACGCGCGCGCCATCCGCGAGTGGATCGATCACGGCTCCCTGTTCCTGTCCGGCATCCATCGCTACTCAGGGTTCCAGAGCGTGCAGGCCAAGCCGCACGCGGTGGTCATCGGTGGCGGCTTCATCGGCCTGGAAACGGCGGAGAACCTGGTCCATCGCGGCTTCCAGGTCACCGTCATCGAACTCGATGAGCAGATCCTGGCGCCGATCGACCCGGAGATGGCGCTGATTGCGCAAGCCTATGTGACGCGTCATGGGATACATCTGGTGCTGGGCGACGGCGTCGCGTCGTTCGAGCAATGCGCCGACAAGTCGCTCAAGGTGCACACCCAGTCCGGAGCGGTGTATCCCGCGGATCTGGTGATCCTGGCGATGGGCGTGCGGCCCGACACCGCGCTGGCCAAACAGGCCGGGCTGGAGATCGGCGCACGCGGCGGCATCCGCGTCGATGCGCAGATGCGTACCAGCAACTGCGACATCTTTTCCGTCGGCGACGCGGTCGAGGTCAGAGACAGCGTGACCGGCGAGTGGAGCCTGGTGGCCCTGGCCGGACCAGCCAACCGGCAGGGGCGCATCGCCGCCGACGTGATCGCCGGGCGCGACGCGAGCTATCGCGGCACACAGGGCACCTCGATCATCGGCTTGTTCCACGGTGTGGTCGCCTGGACCGGCGTCAGCGAAAAGACCCTCGATCGTCTGGGCATCATCGATTACGAGAAGACCTACCTGTACCCGAATTCGCACGCCGGTTATTACCCCGGCGCCAAACCGATTGCGATGAAGATCCTGTTTCGCAAGTCCGACGGAAAACTGCTGGGCGCGCAGGCGATCGGCGAGGACGCCGTGGACAAGCGCATCAGCACGCTGGCGATGGCGCTGCAGATGGGCGCGACGGTCTACGACCTGGAACAAGCCGAGGTCTGCTACGCGCCGCAGTTCGGCAGCGCCAAGGACCCGGTCAATTTCGCCGGAATGATCGCAGCCGACATCCTGCGCGGCGACATGCCGGTCACCCATTGGGACCACGCCGAGGACGGCTTCCTGCTCGACGTGCGCGCGCCGACGGAGTTGGCGGTGGAATCGGTGGCAGGCGCGATGAACATCCCATTGGGACAACTGCGCGCGCGCCTGGACGAGCTGCCGCGCGACCGCGAGATCCTGATCATCTGCCGCTCCGGCGCGCGCGCCTATTACGCCACGCGCCTGCTGCTGCAGAAGGGCTTCAAGGCGCGCACCCTGGCTGGAGGCATGCTGGCGCGCACGCATGCCAGCACCTTCTGGTCGAGTTGAGCGCATGGACCACATCGACCTCGTCGACGACCCGGAAGACACCCAGCACACCACACATGAGCGTGCCGCCGCCGCATCGCGCAGCACCTGGGTCAGCGTGGCGGTCAACATCGTCCTGACTGCGGTGCAGATCGCGGTGGGCGTGCTGTCCCGCTCGCAAGGCCTGATTGCCGATGGCATCCACTCGCTGTCCGATCTGATCGCCGATTTCGTCGTGCTGATTGCCAGTCATCACAGCAAGAAGGACGCCGACGCCGACCATCCCTACGGTCACCAGCGTTTTGAGACCGCGGCCTCGCTGGCGCTGGGCCTGCTGCTGCTGGCTGTGGGTCTGGGCATGGTGTGGTCGGCCTTTCACAAGCTGGAAGCCCCGGAGAGCGTGCCTCAGGTGCACGTGGTGGCGCTCTGGGTGGCGGGCGGCGCGTTGATCGCCAAGGAACTGCTGTTCCGCTACATGCTGGCCGTAGCCAAGCGCGTCAAGTCGAGCATGCTGGTGGCCAACGCCTGGCACGCGCGCTCGGATGCCGCATCCTCGCTGGTGGTGGGCATCGGTATCGCCGGCAATCTGGCGGGTTATCCGATCCTCGACCCGATTGCGGCGCTGATTGTCGGCTTCATGGTCGCGCGGATGGGCTGGAGTTTCAGCTGGGATGCACTGCACGATCTGATGGATCGCGGCGCCACCGAACAGGAGGTCGCGGCGATTGCCCGCACCCTGGCGGAAACGCCCGGCGTCGAGGGGGTGCATGACCTGCGGACGCGCAAGATGGGCGACATGGTGGTCGTCGACGCGCACATCGAAGTCGATGCCAACCTGAGCGTGGAAGCCGGGCACGACATCGCCGTCGAAGCCAGGCAACGGGTCATGCGCCGACATCGGGTGCTCAACCTGATGACGCATGTGGACCCGTGGCGACGGCCGGATCTGGATCACGCCGTGGCGACGCCGATACCCTCTGGAACGCACTGAAGGACTGCCGCCAGTCGCTGTGGTCAGCGGTGCCTGCCGAAGCCCGTCTGCTGCGTCCTGGTCGCCCCTGGCGGTGCGCTTGTTCGCGCAGCGAACCTGGGAGCGGGTTTATCCCGCGAAAGCTCTCGCGGAGTAAATCCGCTCCCACAGTGAAATCAATACCTTACGGCATGTTCGGCGAGAGCGGTGCAATCGGCAGCCTGCACCCATCCGGGACCGTTCGACGCGTGTTTTGGACTGTGTCCAGTCCGTTGACCAAGGTCAAGATTGTTCCCCGTGGTCCGACTATGTTGGATGCGGTCGCGCTGCGACGGTTGGCGGAAGCTGTTCGGCGTGATGCAACAGTTCGGAGGAATCGCCATGGGCAGGCTCGAGTCGAAGCAGAACGGTCTTTCGCTGAGCGTCGGACACGCGGCGCGTCTACGCTGGATTGCGGGGTGGGTGGGGTTGCTGGCCGCAAGCGCGTCATGGGCGGTGCCGCTCGCCTGCGCAACGCAGCCGCCCGATCTTGCCGCCTGGTGGTCGGGCGAGGACAACCCGCTGGACCGGCTCGGCAGCTACCCCGGCACTCTGGACCATGGCACCGGCTATGGGACGGGATTTGTCGCTCGCGCGTTCCAGTTCGATGGCATCGACGATTCGATGCGGGTCGGTTTTCTCGGCGGAATCGGCCTGACCGAGTCTGATCCGGTGTCGATCGCCGCCTGGGCGAATACCAGCACCGCGGCCACGGCAACCCTGCAGGTCATTGCCGGCAACTACATGGGTGAACAGGGCGGTAGCGGCAAATTCTCGATGTATCTGATGATCAACAACGGCAACCTGGTGTTTTCCGTCGACCAGCGTCAGCTGGCAGGTATTTCCCTGTCCACGCCGATCAGCGACGGCTGGCACTTCGTGACCGCGACCTATGACGGCACTGCGCTGGCGCTCTATGTCGATGGCGAAGCCCGGGGAAGCAATACGCGCAACTTCACCGGTGCGGACGCAAACACGCGCGGCTGGACCGTCGGCAATTTTTCCGACGAGACCAATGCCGGGCATGGTTACAACTCCAGCTTCAATGGATTGATCGACGAGGTCACGCTATTCGGCCGGGCGCTCAGCCTGGCGGAAATCGGCAGCATCTTTGGCGCCGGCGCGGCCGGCATCTGTACGCCGACCATTTTCGCCAACGGTTTCGAGGGAATTTGAAGACGAGAGCCCGACGCGCGATCGGGAGGGCCTCGGTACGCCGATCGGTTGCTCGCAACGTCCAGCCTGACCTTGGCCGGCGACGGCTCAGCTTCGCCCCAGCATCGTCAGCAGCCTGAGCGCGGCAACGCTGACACCAAGACTGATCGCGTTGGCCGCAGCGGACTGGATCCGGCCCGACGGCCCATGCGGGCGCAGGGCCAGTGCAAGGGTTGCGGCGGCCATCAGCAGCGCCAGCAGCGTCGTCGACGCAGGCGTCATCAGGGCCACCAGGCTTGCGCCTGCGACGGTCTTGGCGAGGACCTGGAGCGCCGCCGCCAGCAGCACGGGGGCGGCCGTCAGCGTCCACCGCTCAGCGCGCTGGCGCTCCTCGATCATCGACGCCATCAACGCCCGCAGCGCGTCAATCGAGCCGGCACTGCGCCAGCGTGCCACCCGGTTCCGCTGCAGAATCGCCAGCAGCATGTGCGCCAGCCAGGTGAAGTGCAGCAGCAGGGCAGGGATCAGGAATTGCGGCTGGCCGCCATGCAACAGGTTGAAGGCGCCGGTCGCCAGCATCAAGCCGAGATAGACGACCAGGGCCAGCAGCAGCCGGCGCTCAAGCAAGCGCAGCGGCGCATGGACTTGGGCCAGCAGCTCCGGATCGGCGTGATCGGCGAGTGTCGGCGGCGTCTCGCCGGAATCCATCGCCCGGTCGAACTTCACGTTGCGCAGCCAACTGCTGGCGCGCCTTGCCAAAGCTGCTGCCGGCGACATCGTCGAGGAAACGCTCGAATCCGGGTCGTTGCCGATAACGCCAGCTCGCCCAGCGCATCACCAGCAGCGCAATCGGGACGAACAGCACGCCGACCAGCAGGTTCACGTACACCACGCTCGGGTGCAGATAGTCAAGCAGATCGGTGCCGGTCAGTCCCTTGACCAGCACCAGGATCAGCGGCAACCACAGCAGCACCGAGGACAGCAGCACCCATTTGGCCGGTCGCAGCAGACGCCCGCGCAGTTCGTCCAGTGTCGTCTGCACTTGCACTACCGGAGCGTCCAGATCGAGTGCAGCCAGCGCCCGCCACTGGCGCCAGTCGACGCTCAGTTCGGCCAGCGCCAACAGTGCCAGCGGGCTTGCCAGCAGGCGATACACGGCATCGTCGAAGTGCGCGACGAGGAAGGCCAGCAACGCGCCGAAGGTCAGCGCCGCAGCGACCAGGCTGGCCAGCAGCCAGCCACGGTGGCGGCGGAAAGCGGCGCCAGTGCGCCGGCGCAGGGCGGCGCGCAACGTGTCGGCGTCGAGGGTCAGGCTGGTATCGAGCTGGCGCTGGCTGTGCTTCCAGCCGGCGCGCAGCGCGTCGAGGTCGAGGCCGTTCATGTGCTCTCCTGCGCAGCGTGGTCGCGCTGCATGCGGGTCTTGATGCGGTTGATGCGGGTGGCGACATTGGTCACGGTCAGGCCGAGCATCTGCGCCAATTCCTCCAGCGAGTAACCCTGCAGATAGAGCAGGATCAGCGCACGGTTGATCTCGTCGAGGCGTGCGATCAGCTGGTGCAGCGCATGCATATCGTCGCCTTGTGCATCCAGCACGCGATCGGCTGCGGCCAGATCCATGCCGAAGTCCTCGATCGGCAGCGCGTCGCGGATGCGCCGGCTTTCGCCGCGGTAGAAGGAAATGGCAACGTTGACCGCGATCCGGTGCAGGAAGGTCGAAAACGCCGCGCGCCCGTCGAAGCGCGGGTAGGCGCGCCAGAGCTCGGCGATCATCTCCTGGATCAGATCGCCGCGGTCCTCGCGGCGGCTGCAGTAGGCATTGGCGATCTGGTACAGCATCGCCTTGTGCGGTGTCAGATCGGCCAGGAAGCGGGATTCGAGCGTGCTCATGCGGCCGATTCTGGGCTCATCGCCGTTGCGGCAGGACTGCCCGGCGCAACGCAGGTCGCCGTCGGCGTGCGCTGCCGCCGCTTCCCGTTGAGCCGCGCGCCGATCCAGCTGTAGCGCACCAGCCATTGGTAACTTGCCAGCATCAGCGCCATGCCCACCATCAGCGCCAGCGGATACTCGATCCACCAGGGCCAGTCGAGCCGGGACATGGCCACCTGCAGCAGCATCACGATCGGCAGATGCACCAGGTAGACCCAGTACGACGCGTCGGCCAGATAGCGCCGCGTGGCGCTGTGGCCGGACAGATGGCGCAGTGCCAGCCCGGCCAGAGCCAGCGTCAGCGCCCAGCTGGCGCAGCCATGAGCAAGCGCGTAGACGAGTTTCGCGTCATCCGGCGCTGCTGCGACCAGCAGCGGGTCGACGCCGACCAGCGTCAGGCAGATGGCAATGCCGACAGACGCCAGCGCGAAATTGAGTGGCCAGTTGCCGGCGATGCGCGCCAGCAATGGCGGCTGTCGCTGCAGCAGCCAGCCGAATCCGAAGGCGATGCCGAAACCGACCAACGCCGGCAGATTGGGATACAGCGACTGATCCGGCGTGGGCACGCCGAACCACGCATACCAGCCCTCATGGATAGCCAGACAGGCCGCCAGCGGCAGCGCCAGCAGCAGCGCTGCCCACGGGCCGAGCAGCAGGCGCATGCCGGCGTCAGCGAGCGCACCCAGGCGGTCGCGACCATCGACGAGAGCAAGCACGCCACGCAGTCCCAGCATGCCAACGTAATAGAGCGTCAGCACATACAGGAACCACAAGTGGGTCAGCGGGAAGTCGTCCGGCGTGAACTTCGGTCCCGGCGGCGACTGCGCCGGCAGTTGGCCGCCGCCCTTGAGCCACGCGGCCCAGACCACGGCGATCACGATGCCGGTGAAGACCAGCGGCCACGCAGAAACCAGCGGCACGACGATGCGCGAGTAGCGGTCGCGCGCGAAGCCGGCGACGCCCAGTCGCTGCAGGCCAAGACGACCGAAATAGCCGGCCAGCAGGAAGAACAGCGGCATGCGGAACAGATGGATCAGGTAGAAGAGGCCGGCCAGTACCGAACTGTGCTGGCCGTCGCTGACGATCCAGAAGTACTCAGCACCCGGCAAGTACGCCATGCTCAGGTGCAGCGCGACACCGAGCAGCAGGGCCAACCCGCGCAAGGCGTCGAGGCCATGCAGGCGTTCCGGGGTGGGTGGATTGGTCTGCTGCTGCGTATGCATCGCCGGCTCCTGGCTGGTCAGCGGGGTCGGATGACCCTTGCTGACGTTATTCGCCGGGAGGCGGCGGAAAATCACAGAGGTGGGGCTCCACAGTCGCGCGACGCCAGGTCCATCGACTGCTGGTTGACCGGACGCAGGGGCTACCAGGGAATCACCTTGCCCTGGAAATCGTAGAAGTGCCCGTTGTCTGCCGGCCCCAACTTCTCGATCAGACCGACCAGGCCGGACACGCTTTCTTCCGGCGAGTAAGTCGCTGCCGACCCACCCATATCGGTACGCACCCAGCCCGGATGCACCCCGACGCAGACGAATCCTTCCTTGGCCAGTTCCACACTCAGGGTCTTGGTGACCTGGTTCAGCGCGGCTTTGCTGGTCCGGTAGGCGTACCAGGTGCCGGTCGATCCGCCGATGCTGCCCAGCTGCGAGGACATGTTGACGATCAGCTTGCGTTGGCCCTGGCGCAGATTGGGCAGCAGCGCCTGGATCACGCGCAGCGGTCCGAGCGTGTTGACGGCGAGGGTCTGCTCCATCTGCGCGAAATCGACCTTGTCGATGCTGACGTCGCTGCGATCGAAGACGCCGGCGTTGTTGACCAGGATGTCGATCGCCTCGCCATCGAGTCGCTTGGCGAGCGCGGCAACGCTGGCGGCATCGCTGACGTCGAGCGCCTCGACCCGATCGGCAACCGCTGCGAGTTCCTCGGCCTTCGCCGGGATCGCGCGCGGTGCCGATCACGCGATAGCCCTTGTCGGCAAACTGGCGCGCGTATTCGAGCCCGATGCCGCGGTTGGCGCCGGTCACCAGCACGGTGAGCTTGTCGGCGGCGTGACCGAGCGGGCTGGCGCCGCCGAGGATCAGCGAGATCGCGATGGCCTGAAGGTGCTTCATGTGGGCTCCGTCGAAGTCAGGGTTGGTGCGGGGAGGATGCACCGAGCGCGGGTGAGGGCCAAGTCAAAGCCAGTCCCGGACTGTTTCTGCTCTTGGTCGTCGGCGGCTCGGCGCTGTTGGTCGGCATCGGCCTGCTGTTCTATCGGCGCGGCGGCGTGAACCGGATGCGCTGAGACTGGATTGCCGCGGTTCGCGTTGCGCGGCACATCCTGCTTGCTGCGAACGCCACGTCAGTCGTGAACCCACAGCACAAGCATGTGGCAGACTGGGACTCGACCGCCATTTCCCGGCTCCCCGTCGACGGACCCCGATGAAACTCACTAGTGCCGCCGTCCTCCTTGCACTCGCCAGCTCCGCCTGCGCGCATGACGCGAATGTCGACATGGCGAAGGCCGCCAATGCATTCCTCGCCTCGCTGACATCAGCGCAGAAATCCCGGGCGACGCTGCCTTTCGAGAGCGAGGCGACCGGCGAGCGGGTGAACTGGCACTACGTCCCGCGCGAGCGCAAGGGCCTGGCGCTGAAGGACATGACCGAGCCGCAGCGCGCACTCGCCAAGGCGCTGCTGAAGACCGGGCTGAGCGACGACGGATTTGCCAAGGCGGAAGCCATCCAGAGCCTCGAAGAGATCCTGCGGGTGATGGAGAAGGCCGCCGCCGGGCATCGCGATCCCGAGAAATATTACGTCAGTGTGTTCGGCAATTCCGGGAGGCAAGGATCCGTGGGCCTGGCGCTGGGAGGGCCATCACCAGTCCTTCAACTACACCAGCGTGGACGCCGCCGCGCCGTCGATGACACCGTCGTTTTTCGGCAGCAATCCCGGCGAAGTGGGCGACGGAGACAGCAAGGGCTTGCGTGTGCTCGGCGCCGAGGAGGACCTCGGGCGCGCCCTGATGAAGTCACTCACCGCCGAGCAGCGCAAGACCGCGCTGATCCTCACCGAGGCTCCGAGTGACATTCTCAACAGTCCCAGGCGCCCGGATCCCACCCGGCCCGAAGGACTGGCCGCAGCGGAAATGTCCGCCGAACAACAAGTGGCGCTGGTGAAGATCATCAAGGAATACCTCTTCCGCTGTCGCACGGATGTCGCCGCGGAGGAGTTTGCGAAGATCGAAAAAGCGGGTCTCGGGAGCGTGTATTTCGCCTGGGCGGGTGGCCTCGAGCGCGGTCAACCGCACTACTACCGCGTGCAAAACACCGAATTCGTCCTCGAGTACGACAACACGCAGAACAACGCGAACCATGTCCACAGCGTCTGGCGCGAGTTCGACGGCGACTTCGGCGCTGACTTGCTGCAGCAGCACGTCAGCGAAGGGCACGCGAAGTAGGGCTGGCGCGGCCACCGCGCGTGGAGTGCCGGATGGTGCGGCATGGCCATTCGCGCGGACGGCCGCGGGGGCCAGGCTGCGCTGGCCGCCTGAGCACACTCGCTCTATTGCTGTTGCAGGGTCGGCTCGGTCATCGGCGACTCGCAGCTCAAAACACCCCGATCCGCCAGCGCACCTGGAGCGCACGTTCGGCGCGCGCGATGAAGGTCATGAGCCACTGCCGATCAACCACCTGGGGATACCTGCGCATGGCGCGAGCAGCGTCAAGCGAGACCACGGCGCTGCGCGACAACCCTGCCTGGCCCGGTTCGATTGCCGCAAGCAGGGCACGGGCGTCCGCGAGCAGCCCGGAAATCCTGGCTTTTTGCAGCGCATCGACCCGCGCGAAAGCCCGCATGAGGTAGGTCCCGAACTCGATGTCCCGAATCGCCCGCGCCGGACACGGACCGGCGTGTCGCGGGTCGTCCCCGCGCAGACACCAGGCCGCGAAATTGGGCCCGAATTCGAAAGCCGCCTTGCCGCTGTAGCTTCGATTGAACTGCACGCCGTCGAAGTCCTGGCGCGTCGCCACGGCGCGCACCAGTTCGCCCAGGGGCAGGGTGACGGTCCCGTGGCGGGAGGTGGAAAAGCCCAGCGTCTGCAGTTCGAGAATCTCGCCGTGGGCGGTGCAGCTGGTTTTCAACGCCTGCTGCACGCGCACCGTCATCGCCAGAAACTCGTCCAGCGTTCCTGCGCCAGTCAGCAGCAGTAGATCGCGCTGTTCGCGCTGCGCGGCGGCGCGCTTGTCGGCGAGGTTCTGGTAGTGCACCCGCAGGGCCTGGCACTGGACGCGATTGAAGCTGTAGTGGTCGTCGCCGAACTGCAGCACGACAAAGCTCGTCGTTTCCGGCAATTGCCCGAGTGCCTGACATGCGTCGACGACATCGCCGGACAACGCCGTCGCGTCTGAAGCGGCAACCTGGAACGCGATCGCATTGCGCGCATTCGCTGCCACCACCGGCATCGTGTGCCTTTTCTTCTTTCGACTGGTCGCGCCGCGGGTGTCATGCGTTGGCGCATACGCACGCGTGCGCTTCGCCGCCGCGGCGCATAGGTCCGGCTCCGGCAAGGGGATTGGCCGCCAGCGTTCAAGGTCCAGCATGGCGCGCAGGAAGGGCGGTGGGGCGCCAGCTTCAAATGCGGCATTGAACAGACGCGCCAGCGCATCGCTGAAGGGCGCGTCGTCCGTCTTGCGGGCTGCTGCCGCGCTGGGTGTCCCCGAGAAGTCCTGGAACAGCCAATCCGAAGGCACCAGATCATCGTTGTTCACGCAATGGCCCTGCCCGGAAGCTTCGGTGGCGACAGAACATCCGACTCACGCGCAAGTCTAATCGAGGCCAGCGCACGGCGACCCGATTGGGGGATCGGTTCAACTCACGTGGGGCGCACACCGCGATGCTACCGTGTCGAAGTCAGTCTCAGCTGCGCGAGTCGGACAGGCTGCTGTCGTAGCGCGGCCACCGCGCGCGTTGAGAGGGTTGGCACGCCAAGCTCGATCGCGCGGACGGCCACGGGGACTGGCGGCTCGGCCGGTTCAAGTCCCGATCAACATCCGCGAACGGCGGCCGAGCAATCGCCGCAACCCCATGCTCACCAGCAGGCACAGCGCAATGCTGAGCAGATAGCTCAGCAGGCCACCGAGCGCCACAGCGGGCAGGCTGGCGTCGGGGAACTGCTTGGCGAAGGCCTCGCTGAGCAGCGAGATCGGTGTGAAGTGCAGGAAATACAGGCTGAACGAGTAGGTGCCGAGTACGCCCAGCACTCTCGGTTGGCGGGCCTCAAGTCGATGCAGGAGGTACAGGAAGAGCAGCGCCAGCGTCATCTTGTGGATGTAGACCACCGACTGATGCGCGGAGGTCAAGCCGACCGGCACGTAGTCCCACAAAAACAGCAGGAAGTTGCCAATCGTGCTGATCGCCAGCATCGCCAGCAGGAAGCCGAGGTGGCGTTCGACCACGGCCAGCATGGCGGGCAGGCGTTCGCCCAGCAGCATGCCGAAAGCGTAGGCGCCGAGAAAGTAGACGACCGTCGGGACGCTGATCAGATTCGGATAGGTGGTGCGCGACACGATGAGCGGCAGCAGCGACAGCACGATCAGGACCGCGCCGCGGCGAAACCGCAGCAGGCGATCAAGCAGCGGCGTCAGCGCGAACAGGACGCACAGCACCGGGATGTACCAGAGATGGATTTGCGCCTGGCCACTGGCGAGATTGATCGCGAGCTCTTTCGGGAACCAGAACTCGATGTTGTTGGCGCGGCCATATTCCAGATACATGGGCCACGCCAGCGCGGTCAGCAATAGCGTAATGAAGGCATACGGCAGGACCACATTCGTCCACTTGCTGCGGTAGAAGCTGCGCCAAGGTTTGCCGCGCAGGATGCGCGTGTACAGGATCCCGGAGATCAGCGCGAAAAACAGCGTCGAGCCGTGGAACAGGGTCTCGGTTGTGGCGTACAGCCAGATGAAGTCGGGAAGACGTGTTTCGGCGCCAGACGTGAAGCCCAGCATCGACCAGGCGTGCGCGCCCATGATGCAGAGGATCGCCAGCCCGCGAAAACTGTGCAGATAGGCCAGGTAATCGGTCTTGTGCGCGGCGTCGGACATCGGATCATCCATGATCATGAAACCCGCGCGGATGGCGTGGATCTTGGGGCGGGTTGTTCAGCCGTGATCTTCGACGGTGGCTGGCAACCTGCAACCCGCCTCAGGATAGAGCAGGGCGGACGAATCTCATCGCTAGCCCTCAAACCCATTGCCATAGATCGGGTCCCCTGCTGCTGCCGGGCAATTCAAGGTCCAACTGCGATTCACCTGAGTCAACACGCCCCGTCTTTCCACACAGTTCAGTGTGGCGTTCACGGCCGTGCTTTGTCGTACGCAGTTCGGCAGGTTGAGGTTCTGCGCGGTCGTGCTTGCACCGATGAAACTGAGTTGCGCGACGGTCGTTGTGGGGAACGCCGCACCGCCATTGGTGATCGAACATTCGCTCAAGGTCGTGGTGGCCGGCTGACCTGAGCCAAAGCCACCCGATGGCGTCACCGCAATGGGCGGTGCGGTGCCAGTGGTGGCGTAGTTGATGGTGCTGCCCGCAGTCGGATTGAACGCGAGCGCGGGCGGCACATTCGTCGCAGCCGGGCAACTCAAGTTCCAGCTGCGCTGAACCGCGCTCCCGGGGTTCGCGGTTTCGGTGCAGCTCAAGGTGCCGTTTTGCACGCTGGCGCCGGGCGTGCAGCGTAAATCGATCAGGCCTCCACTGATCTGCGTGCCGCCAGCGGTGCCCAGTAAATCGATGGGCCCGTTGGTGATGGTGAATCCCGTGGTTGCGGCGCAGGCGCTGACTCTGACCGTGCCAGGCGCCACGCCGCCAGAGGAGTTCACCGAAACAAAGCCCCGGTTGGTACTGACATCGAAGAAAGCGAAGGTCACGCTGCCGCCAACGCTCGGGTTGTATGCGACTGTCGGCGCAGCGGGCGGTGAGATGGGTGCGGTTTGCGCCTCGACGGCACCGATGTCGCTGGCGTCGCCAAACTCGAAGTTGGTGATCGTCGGCAAATCGAGCTGCCGCGCAAAGCCGCGCGCATCGAACAAGGCATTGGTGCTGAAGCCGCCATCGAGCGCCGAACTGCCGCCCCGTGGCGCGCGCGTGCGCACTGGGCCGCCGTTGTTGGCCAGTGGGTCGAGTGCCGTGTTGGCCGGGCTGGCATCGCCCGTGAAAGTGAGCTGCGGCAAGGCAACGTTGCTCAAGTTAAAGCCCTGCGAGGTCAAAAGTGGCGCGATCAGGATCGCGTTTGTCGAGTTGCCGTTGTTGCTCAGCAGCGTGTTCTTCATCGTGACCGGCGCGGTGGCATCCGGGTTGCCATTACGCCCGACGGCCAGGATGGCGCCAGCGAAGCTGCTCGCGGTGTTGTCAGCCAGCGTGCTGGAAAGCACCTCAAGTCGCGCCTGCGCCGCCGGCCCGTTGTCGGCATTGGAAACGACATGGATCGCTGCGCCGTTTTCGGCGGTGTTGCCGCTGAAGGTGCTTTGCTCAACCCGCAAGCGATTGTTGCGGCCCTCGAAATGGAGCGCACCGCCGACGGTGCCGGCATTGTTGGCAAAGGTACTGTCTTGAATGATGCCATCGCCAAAAAACAAACTGATGCCGCCCGCAGACTCGGCCGTGCCCACGCTGCCCGTGACTTCGACCTCAGTCAAGTGCAGCTCGGCTTGGTTGGCATCAACCGCCCCACCCCCGTTCGCACCGCTGTCGCGCCCGTTCGACAAGGTCACACCGCTGATCCCCAAATGAATCGGCACGCCGGGTTGGGCTGGGCCCACGGCGCTGATCAAGCCAAAATCAGCTGCACCGGCAGCGCGCGTGATGGTGATACCCGTAGCGCCCGGTCCGACCAGATTGGTGCTGCCGGTCAACGTCGGCAGCGCGCCAGTCAGATCGATCCTGCCAAAGCCAACCAGCAACACATCATCGACGCCGGGGCCATTCGCATTGGCATTGAGCAAGGCTTGCCGCAAGGTGCCAGGACCGGCATCGCCGGGCGTGTCGACAATCTGCACCTGCGCTTCCGTCGCCCCGATATCGCTGTGATCACCACCGCTGGCCGCATTGAAAAACGGCACGTCAAACAAGGTCAAACCACGCTGATCGCGGATGCGGCCTTGGCCCCTGTCAATCACAGAAGTACTGTTGGCCAGCGGCATATGCACCGGCACTGGCCCGGAATAAATGGCCAGCGGGCTCAAGCGCGGATCCAACGGACTGCCGCTGGTGCCGACCTGATCGCCGGTTTGATTGAACGCCGCAACGGTGCCCGGGTTGCCGATGAAGTTATAGCCGCCCGAAATAACCCGTCCATTGCTGTTGTTACTGAAGTCATTGCCGCTGCGTTGCCCGGCAATGATGCTGCCGAAGACAAAGGTCGGACTGATCAGTGCGTCCACGGCATTGGCGCCGGCATTGGCATGGATGGTTGAGCGCAGCACGCTGGCACTCGCTTGCTCAAGTCCAAGCGCGTTGCCGCGATTGCCGGAGAGGGTGCTGAGCTCGATCATCGTGGTGCTGTTTGCAAACCCGCTGAGCACCACACTGTTATCGACGGAACCGGCATTGCCCGTGATCGAGCTGCCGCGCAGCAGCAGCGCACCGCGGTTCTGAATCGCGCTGCCGGCATTGGTGCGGCCACCGCTGATCACGCTATCGATGATGCTCAAATGCGATCCTGCGCCGTTGAGTACCACACCACCGGCACCCGGATTCGGCGGGGTATTGTCACGGCTATTGGCATTGCCATCGGCAAGCGTGAGACCGCTGATGCTGACCAGGCGATTCTCCAGCACGGTCAAAACGCGTGCCTGCCGCCCGCCGTTCAGGGTTAGCCGCTGTGCACCCGGGCCATGAATCGAGACATTGCGGTCAATGCTGATCTGGGTGCCAAAGCGCAGCGTGGCCGGTGTCACCGTCAGCGCAGGATCGAACAGAATGTCGGTCACTGCCGGTGCCGCGGGCGCATTCAACAGCGCTTGGCGCAGCGAGCCCGGGTCGTTGAAGCTCAAATTCTCAACGAAAATTGGCGACAGCTCGACCGCGCCAATGTCGGCATCGTTACCACCGGCCGCAGGTTCGACCGCCAGATTCACCAAAGGTGCGCCGCGCACATCGGCGGCTCGAACGCTCTTGCCCTTGTCGAGTAGCGGACTGCCCAGCAGCGGCACATGCGCCGGAACAGTGCCGCCGTGGTAGCTGAGCGGACTCAACACCGGATCGAGCGGTGTAATCGTAGTGCCAAACTGATCGCCCGGCTGATTGAAATTGCCGGACAAGGTGCCAGCGCGGCCAATGGCGTTGTAGCCGCCGGAGACGAGCGTGCTGGTGTTGAACAAGACGATATCGGCATTGCCGCCGACATTTCCCGCCACAGCGCTATTGCTGATGGTGACGCGGCCGCTGCTGCCTTGCACGATGCCCGCGGCTTGAGAACTGCCGCGCACGATATTGCCGGTAACGGTGCTGTCGATCACGCTCAAATTGCTGAACGCACTGCTGATGCCGGCGCTGGTATTCGCGAAGATCGAAATGATCACATTGCCGCTGATGGTCGATCGCAGAATCCGCGCCGTGCCGTCCACCGCCAGGCCGCCAGCGGTGCTGGAACCCAGGCCTTGATTGCCCGTGATGCTGGACTCGCTCAACAGCAAAGAACCACCGCTGGATTGATACACACCACCCGCGCCAAAAGACGAAACGCCAGAGGCACGGCAGTTGCTGACCTCAATCCGATGCAGTACCAAGTCGCCGCCCTGTGCGCTGACGCCGCCGGCATCGGCACCGACGCCATCGCTGATGCGCATGCCCGCCAGGGTCACGCGCGACCCGGTGACGCGAAACACGCGGCTGCGATTCGCCGCGCTGATCGTCAGCCGATGCGCGCCAGGACCTGAGATCGCGAGATTCTTGTTGACCAACAATTCGGAGCTCAGAAAGATGGTGCGCGGCGCATCGAAAAACGGTGCGGCGAAGATGATCTGTTGGCCCGGCGTTGCGGCGGCAACGGCTTCGCGCAATGAGCAATCGCTGTTGCACACCCCATCATTGGTGTCTTCAACTTTGGTGACGGCCAGCGTGGCGCTGCGTGGCGTGATCTGCAGCGTGACACCGGTCACCTCGCCGGTGTCGCCAGACCAGCCATCTTCAAAGCGCAAAATCCAGCTGCCAGCGACGGGTCGATCCGAGAACGCGGCGTTGATCGCGGTGACTGCAGCAGGTGCGGTGGTCGGTCCCGCAATCACCGTACGCGCATCGGATGCAGCAATATTGACATCCGTAGTGCCGGCAATCGTCCACCAGTTGTTGGTGCTGTCGTCGCGAAAGGTATAGCCCTGACCCGGAATCAAGACCAGATTGGCGGGCGATCCAGCCGCGCTCGCAGTCGTGGCACCGGTGCGTTCGAACGCCAGATGTTCGATGCCTTGCGGTGAGATCAGCGTGACTTTCAGATCGCCGACGTACGTGTGGGCAGCCTGAATCTGGAATCTGACATCCTGCGCCGTGCCGGGCGAATTCACCAGGAAACGAACATCGCGCGGCGCACCGTAGTTGTTGGGGCCCGTGCCGGCGCCATCCGGAATGGCACCGAGGTTGCTGCCCTGGAGGGAGATCGTCTGCCCCTGCGCATGGGCAGCAATGAGTGCGGACAACAATAGAAAAGTCAGGCGTGACGGCTGGGTCATGGCGGGTCTCCGCGGAGCTGCGTTCAATACCGGGTTTGTGCAGAAGAAAGCCCAAAAGGGCCATCAGTGCGCCAACTCGCGGTACAACCACAGCTTGGCCATCGCCCATTCCCGCTTGACCGTGCGCTCCGAGATGCCCAGCGCAGCGGCAATTTCCGCGCCTTCCAGCCCCCCGAAGAAGCGCAGCGTGACGATATCGGCCTGTCGCGGGTCCAGGCGTTCCAGGTCGATGAGCGCATGGTCCAGCCGTTCGAGCTCGATGTCACTGCCGCTGCCCGGATCGAGTTGCACGCTGAGCGTGTCCGGGCCGCTGTCGCGCTTCAGGGCAACGCGACGGCGATAGCGTTCGACCAGAATGCGGCGCATGGTTCGCGCCGCCACCGAGTAGAAGTGCGCCCGGCCTGCGAAGTCGATCCGGGCGACATCGACCAGCTTCAGGTAAGCCTCCGCGACCAGTTCGGTGGGCTGGATCGAAGCCCCGCGGTCGCGGCGCAACTGGGCTTTGGCCAAGCGCTTGAGTTCTTCGTAGATATTCGGCAACAGCGCATCCAGCGCCTCGGTGTCACCCGATTGCCAGCGCTGCAACAACAGCGTGACCGCGGCCCGGCCGCTCGGGACGATGGTTCAAGGCGCAACCCCCGGCAGCAGATCGAAGTCGGCAATCAGCTTGATGAATTCCGGGCGACGCCAGCCGGAATCGTAGACCTCGCGGGCGAACGGGCGCGCTTCCTCGATCCGCCCCAGATAGGCCAGGGCGATCAGATGATTGTGGACCGTGGCGTGGTCGCGGTCGCTGGCGATCAGCGGTTCGGTGATCGCCAGCACGGCAGCGAAGGCCTCAGCCGAAGCCTGCTCCTGTCCCATCGCGCGCAGGATGCGGCCCTTGGCGACCGTCAGTACCGCGCGTTCGTTCTGGCTATCGGTATTGTCCGGCTCGCGTTCGTTCAGCACCTGCGCCAGACGCAGTCCCGCTTCCGTGCTTTGCAGGGCTGCCGCCAGATCACCCGCCAGCTCCTGCGCCCGCCCCAGCATCCACCAGGCCGAAACCAGGTTGCCCAGCAGCTTGATGTCCTCGGGATTGCTCTGGTGCAGCGCCTGGTCCATCTCGAACGAGGCCTGGCAGGCGGCAACGACCTGATCCGTGCGCTGGCTGTCGAAATAAGCCATGCAGCGCTTGTAGCGGATATCGGCCAGATCACGGCGCAAGGCCGGATGTTGCCGTACGGCCGGCACCGCGAGCGACTCGGCCTCGTCCAGCCACACCAGCGAAGCCTCCGCCCGGCCTTGTCGCACCTGGCTGTCGGCATACAGATACATCCCGCGCAGCAATAGCGACCAGCGCTCCTCGGCGTTCGGCAGCGTGGGCGAACTGTCCTCAGGCGTCAGCCCGGCGGTGAGTTGCCGCGCCATCTCGATGGCCTTGAGCGCATGCGGATCGCTGCCGGCATAGTCACCGCCAAAGCGCAGCACTTGCGCATAGTTGCGTGTGGCCAGCGCCAGCCGGTATTGCACCAATTCGTCTTTCGGCTGGCGCTCGGCGAGTGGCTGCAGCG
The DNA here is from genome assembly GCA_016717705.1 of Rhodanobacteraceae bacterium. Classification (GTDB taxonomy): domain Bacteria; phylum Pseudomonadota; class Gammaproteobacteria; order Xanthomonadales; family SZUA-5; genus JADKFD01. The sequence continues at coordinate 41,601 of JADKFD010000043.1, forward strand.
CGCGCATGGCACGCTGGTAGGCAGCAGTCGCTTGCGCCAGATGACCCTGCATGTCGAGTACTTCGGCGACCCTGATCAAGGCCAGCGCGTTTTCGCCGCGGCCGCCACCGATCTGACTGTCGCCCAGCTCGCCGTAGTAGTCGACCGCCTTGAGCGCCACCGGCTCCAGCAGATTGAGCTTGCCCACCGCACGCAAGTCATCAAAGAGATCGACCAGCATGAAGCCGGCCAGATCTTCGGCCTGAGCGCGCGCCGCCTCCGCGCGCGCTTGCGCTGCCAGCGCCACGCTGCGCTCGGCACGCAGGTCGGTGGTGTACTTCCAGCCCGACAGCAATGTCAGTCCGATCAAGCCGGCGGCCAGCGCCAGCCGCAGCCTGCGCGCGGGACGCGCTGAAATCCGCCGCAGCGCCTCGCGGGTTTCGCGCGCGCTCGGCCGGGCTTGCGGATCAGGCGCCAGCAGTCGGCGCAACAATTGGGTTTCGAGGCGCGGCAATCCGGTCGGGATGGCCACTTCAGCGCGACTGGCGCGCTGCAGCAGTTCCTCGCTGCCCAGCCCGACCGGCCAGGGCGTTTTGCCCGTCAGCAACTCGCAAAACAGCAATCCAAAGCTCCACAGATCCGCGGCCGTGGTGGAAACCTCGCCGCGCGCCTGCTCGGGCGACAGATATCCCGGCGTGCCGGCGATCAGGGTCTGCCTGGATGGGTTGCCGTCCGCATCGCTGGCAGCAATCGCGGTTCTGGTCGCGGTGACGCGGGCGAGGCCGAAGTCCAGCACCTTGACCCGCCCGGACGCCGTGAGCATGACGTTCTCGGGCTTCAGATCGCGATGGGCGATGCCGCGTTCGTGCGCCGCCACCAGGGCATCAGCGATCTCACTGGCGATGCCCAGCGGATCGGCGGGCCGGCCGGTCTGCAGCAGGCTGCGCAAGGTCTGGCCCTCGATCAATTCGAGCACCAGCACGTCTTGATCCTGGTCTTCGAAGAAATCGTATACCGCGCAGATGTTCGGGTGACGCAACCCGGACAGCACTCGCGCCTCGGCCAGGAAGCCACTGCGGCGTGCAGCCGACATCCGCAGTTCGGCCTTCATCAGCTTGACGGCCACCGGCCGCTCCAGCAATTCATCCACGCCCGCGTACACATCGCCCATGCCACCACGGGCGAGCAGTCGCTGCAGCTGGATTCGACCCAGTCGGCTGCCGCTGGCGTCCGTCTCCTGCGCAAACGTCGACGACAGCGGACTGTGCTCCATGAAACTCTGCTGGTTTTCACCTGCGAGCAGTTCTTCCACTTCGCGGCGCAGCGCTACGTCACCACCACAACGTTGCCCCAGCCAGCGGTCGCGGGCGCCCGCCGGTTGTTCCATCGCCTCCAGCAAGACGGACTTGAGCTGTTGGTAACGTGTCGGATCCATCGCTGGAGCTCAGGTTGTGCGTGCAGTGGCCGGGCGCCGCGCATACACGCCGAAACTGGCGATCACCAGATAGCACGCGGCCGGCAGGAACAGGGCCGTGCGCAGGTCGGTGAAATCGGCCAGCAATCCGGTCAACGGCGGCACGATGGCACCGCCGACGATGGCCACGCAGATCACGCCGGAGCCCTCCGCGGCGCGTGCCCCCAGACCTTCGCTGGCCAGCGTGAAAATGGTCGGGAACATGATCGAGTTGCACAATCCGATCGCCAGCAGCGCCCAGCCCGACATTGCGCCCTGTGCCTGCGAGGACACCACGATCAAGCCGATGGCTGCGCCGGCGACGGCGCACAACAGCTTGCCGGGCGACACCAGGCGCAGCAGCCAGGCGCCGATGAAGCGTCCGACCAGCGCGCCGCCCCAATAAAAGGTTACGTGTTTGCCGGCGGACTGTTCCTCCAGGCCCATGGTACTGGCCTGCATCAGGTAGTTGACGATCAGCGAACCGATCGCCACCTCCGCACCGACGTAGAGAAAGATGCACAGCGCGCCAAGGCCAAAGCGTCGCCGTTTGAGCAGGTCGAAGGCCTGGAAGAAATTCGTCGGCGGGCCCACCACATGCGGCAAGCGATTGCGGCGCCACCAGATCACCGCCGCGACCAGCGCCAGCGCCGCGGCGAGTCCCAGGTAGGTCTGCACGACGATCTGCGTTTCCTGCTGACGGTAGGCGGCCAGCGCATCGCCGGCCAGCGTGGTCATGTCCACCGTGCTCAGCGAACCGAGAATCAGGATCGAACCCACGTACGGAAAGATCGTGGTGCCCAGCGAATTGAACGCCTGCGCGAAGGTCAGTCGGCTATGCGCGGTGCGCGCCGGGCCGAGCAGTGAAATCAGCGGATTGGCCACCACCTGCACGATGGTGATGCCGGCAGCCAGTACAAACAGCGCGCCGAGAAAAACGCCGAACATCCCGGATTTGGAGGCCGGAATGAACAACAGGCAACCGCAGGCCATGGTCAGCACGCCAAGCGCGGCGGTGCGCATGTAGCCCTTGCGGCGGACGATCAGCGCGGCCGGAATCGAGACCAGGAAATACGCCGCGAAAAACGCCGACTGCACCAGCATCGCCTGCGCATAGCCCAGCGTGAACAGCTCCTTGAGCTTGGGGATGATGACGTCGTTGAGGCTGGTGATGCCGCCGAAGATGAAGAACAGCGCGAACACGAACAGCTGCATGTCCGGCGCATCGATGCCCTGGTCAGGGGCGTCGTCTCCGGGGAGCGGATCGGTCGAGGAGGTATCGGCAGTATCGAGATGCATGCTCGTCGAGTCCTCGGTGCGAAGACGCGCATGTTGCCTTGCGCAACTACGACTTGACCAGACGCGCTGCTGCATGTGGGCTGGTCCCCTGGCGGTGCGCTTGTTCGCGCAGCGAACCTGTGGGAGCGGATTCATTCCGCGAAAGCTGTCGCGGAGTAAATCCGCTCCCACAGTGAAATCAATACCTTACGGCATGTTCGGTGAGAGCAGCGCCGTGAGGCAGCGTAAATCCCCGGGGTGGATCCCCCGGCGACGCGCGGTAAACCTACTGCGCGCTCCACACCACGTTGAACCCGAGCGAACGCTCCTGGCCGAGCGCCGAGAGCACGTCGGCGGTCGCCACGTAGTCCTCGTCGAAGGCGTTGCGCACGTAGAGCTGCAGATTCCACGACGGGTTCAGGTGGTAGACCAGGTCGAGGTCCACCAGGTCGACGGCATCGCGCGCGACCTCTTCGAAGCCGGGGCGATCCATTTTCCAGCGATGGCTGTAGAAGGCGCCGACAGTGAAGTCGGCGACATCGTACTTCGCTTCCAGCGTGGCGGTCGGCGGTGGCGAGCCATACAGCGGGTCGCCGGTCCGCTGGTCCCTGCTGCGCACCAAAGTGCCGCTGGCGCGCAATTGCAGGTTGGCGGCGGGTGTCCACACCAGCGAGCCTTCGGCACCATGGAGCTTGGCGTCGCTGACATTGGCGTAACCGTTGACGCCAGGCGCGATCGCAAACAGCGAGATCAGGTCATCGACATCGGTCTGCCATGCATGCACCTCGGCGCCCCAGTCGCCCGCGTGCCAGGCGTAGCCCAGGTCGACACCCAGCGAGGTCTCCGATGACAGGTTGGGGTTGCCGACGATGTCTCCCTGCGCGGTGACGCCGGTGAAGTAGCGTTCTTCGAGCGTTGCGAAGCGATAGCCCGACGACAGGTTCAGCGTCCAGCGGCTGGATTCGCTCGGCGTGAAGACCGCGCCTGCGGTGAATGCGCTGTCCGCATCGTCGGCATCGGCGCCGCGCTGCTGCTGACGCGACTGGCTGTAGCGCGTGCCCAGTTCGAGCGCAAATTCGGTCGAGATCTGCCAATCGCTGAGCACGAACAGCGACCACGCGTCCTCTTCGGCGTCGAGCAGACTGTAGCTGCGGTTGCTCAGCGTGGTACGCGCATCGAAGCCGTTGACATCGCGCCGGCCGAGATATTCGACGCCGAAGTTGTGGCTGAATTCGCCTGCGGCGATGGTCTGCTGCGCGGTGGCGCCGACGTCAGACTCTCGACGTAGGCAAAGGTGTCGGCACGCCCGGTCGCTGGTTGTAAGTCAGCAGTGACTGGTCGTGGCCGTGGACGCTGATCTCGGGCCGTTGTCGCCGCGCAGACGCAGCCGCCCGAGGGTGTGATCGTCCTCAGGGTAGGTGGTGTCGCGCACCGGGTAGCGGCTGTTGGACTTGCCGATGTCGTCAGTGCGCGATGGCAGCAGCAATCCATCGAGCGTGTAATCGCCGATGCGCGTGCGGTATTGCAGGCTGGCGCTGTCGCGCGCAAAGCTGGTGTTGAGCGGCGTGCCGTTGGCGGATTGACTGTCGTTGGCCTCGTGGCGCGCGGCGGCCACCGAGAACGACTCGCTGCCGAAGCCGCCCATCAGCGTCGCTTCATCGCCGGAATCGGCATAGCCACCGGCAACCGTGCCGCCGTCGAACCAGCGCGGCTCGATGGACACCGCGCCGCCCAGCGCGCCGGGACCAAAATGCACGGTCGCCGGGCCGCGCGTGACGCTGAGGTCGCCGAGCAGTACCGGTTCGACGAAGGCCACCGGCACGCCGGCACGCCGCTGCGCGGTGATCGGCATGCCGCCGACCAGAACGAGGATGCCGTTGCCGCCGCTGCCGCGGATGGAGAAGGTTTCGAAGAGGCCGTTCTGGCCGGTGGCACCCACGCCCGGAACGCGGATGATCAGGTCCTGGAAATCAGACGGTGCGGCCACCGCGTCCTGCCAGGTCAGCACATCGGTTGCCAGCGTCGACGGAAAATCAGCCGCCGTCCCGCGGGCGGTCACATTGATGGCGTCGCTGGTCCAGGTTCGATCGTCGCGTGGTGCCGACTCCGGCGCGGACGGCGATGTCGTCCCTGACCTGGCATCACCCGCCTCGGCGTACTCGATGGGCTCACCCGATTCACTGGCGAAGCCGATGGTGGGCAGCGGGAGTGCAACGGCGAGTGCCGCAGCCAGCAGGCTGCGAGGAATGGGACGCGACATGGGGATTCCTCGGATCGAAATGCCGCCCGCAGACGACGCGAGCCGAGTTTACGTTCGGGCTGCCGGGACTTGATCACCCTGGGGATGCAGTCGAATTCATACCAGGGGATGAGTCAGGGGCCCGTCGAACCGGGTCGAATCACCTTGATGGCAATGGGCAGGTCGAGCTCGGCCCAGACACGATCGGCGGTGAAGGCGGGAGCATCGCGCCGCAGTGCCAAGGCAAGGCAGGCGCGATCACCGAGCGAAAGGCCAAATTGCTGCGTCAGCGGGACCAGCCCGGCTGCCAGGGCTGCGTCTTCTCCGAGAAACGGCACGATTTCGATGCCGGACCCGGCAATCTGGTGGTGCACCATCTCCGGGTTGTGGCCGTCGCGGGCGAAGCGCGACAGCACTTCGGCCAGATTGACGCTCGACAGGCAGCTCGCATCGATGACTTCGGCCACGGCTTCATGGCCCGCTTCGGCAAACAGGTACGCCAACAGGGCAGATGCATCCAGGACGATCATCGCTTGCGCTTTCACGCAGATTTTGCTCGGCACGTTCGCTGAGCAGCGCATCGACGACGCCCACTGGCTTCTTCCCGGCGTAGAGCGCACTGACCCAGTCCGGCAGCGCTCGCGCAGGCGCACGGCTGTGCGGTTCCAGACTGGCTTGCAGCAGGATCAGCCGGACCTGTTCTTCCATGCTCGTCCCCGCCTGCGCGGCGCGCAGGCGCAGCCGATCGCGCACCCGATCCGGCACGTTGCGAACAGTCAGAATGGCCATGGCAGTCTCCCTCTGAACACCGACTTCGAAACGCCCGAAGTCTATCATTGAATGCATTGACTGCGTTTTATGCTGTCAAGTGATGAAGGCCCGCGTCGACGCCGTCTGAGCCGTGAATGAAGCATCGGACACGGGCCAATCCTGACCCGTTCATCGGCGCCGCGATGCTAAGGTGCCTGCAGGACTTTGCTCGGCCGCGGTCGAATCGAACGCCGACACAATTGGCGGCCCGAGACGGACTGGCCAGGGGTCAGAAGCCAACAATCAGGATGGGAATCACATGGACCAGGCGATCAGACGGCTGCTGGAGGCCCACGTTCAGCACGAACTGGCGCTGTTCAAGGCGCGAAGGCTGCGGCAGACCATCCGCGAGGAAGTGGCGGCGTTGATGCGCTGGTCGCGGGCAACCAGACTCGGCGAAGTCATCACGCCGCAACAGGTGCTCGGCCTGATCGCGCGCAATGTCGTCGAGCGCCCGTTGCCTGGCGCGATCGCCGAACTGGCCCCGATGATGGGCAGGATTGTGCTGGCTTCGCGCCACAACGCCGCCACCCGGGTATCCGACATCTGTCCACGCAAGACCTTCGATGCGGTCGTGGCCAGGATCGGCAGCCTCAAGGAAGTCCGGCGCGGTTTCATCCACCGCCTGGTCAGCAGTTCGGTCTACACCCAGCAGATTTCCGACGTGCTGTTCACCGGCATCAAGGAATACCTGTTGACCGAGAACATCCTGGCGCTAAAGGTGCCCGGCCTGGCCTCGCTGATCAAGCTCGGCAAGTTCGCCGTCAACAAGACCATGCGACCCTTGGAGGCAGCCGTCGAGAAGACCGTCAAGGCCTACATCGAGGGCAACCTGGGCAACACCATTCGCCGCAGCGAACAGTCGATCAACGACTATTTCGACGAAGCGCGAATCGCCGGCATGGGTGACGCCTTGTGGGGCGCGGTTGGCGCCCGGCGAGTGTCGGAATTCATGCGCATACTCGACGGCGCCGACCTCGATGACCTGGTCGCCATCGGCCTCGACTTCTGGCGGCACTTTCGCAAGACACCGTATTTCAAGGCCATCTACACGGACCTGGTGCAGGCTTTCTTCGACCGCTATGGCGACAGCAAGATCAGCGTCCTCGCCGCTGATTTCGGCATCACCGAAAGCATGGTGGCCGACGAACTCGTCCACGCGCTGGGGCATGGCGTCGACAAGGCACTGGCGAGTGGTTACCTGGAGCAGCGCATCCGTGCGCACCTGGAGGCCTTCTATGGCTCGCCCGAGGCGCGTGGCCTGCTGACCACACTGGCGACCGAAATTCCCGCCCGGCAGGCAAGGACAACCCGCAAACCAGCGACGCCCAAGCCCGCCGCGGCCGGCCGGAAGACCGCGACTGCCAAAGCGCCGGCGACAGCCAAGCCGCCGGCGAAGCCCGCCGCTCGCAAACGCTCGGATTGAGCAAATGATCGCGGAGCGCAGCCGCGGCAAGTCCCGATTTGTTCCGCCATGCCGACGCAGCGCGGCTCCGCAGGTCCCTCAACTCACCAGCAACACCGCTTCGCCATCGGCAATGTCCGTGCCGTGCTGGTTCAACGAGCGCGTGCGCAGCGTGATGATGCGTTTCTCGGCGCGCCAGGCGGTGACCTCGACTTCCGCGGTCAATTCGTCGCCGGGCCTTACCGGATAGAGAAACTGCAGTGACTGCTTGAGATAGACCGCGCCCGGACCCGGCAGATGCATGCCGAGCACCGCGGAGATCAATCCCGAGCTGAACACGCCATGCGCAATGCGACCCTTGAAGCGGGTCATCGCGGCATATTCCTCGTCGAGATGGACCGGATTGAAATCGCCGGTGATGGCGGCCATGCGCAGGATGTCGTCTTCGCTGATCTGCCGCGAAAGCGACGCCTTTTCGCCGATGATGAAGTCCTGGCGGGATGGATAACGGGTCACGGGTATTCCTGGAGTTGGGCCGGCGGCTTGCCGTGGCTTGGACTCATGTGGAGCGAGCTCCGCTCGACATGAACGCGAGCACGGCCATGCTACTGCCCGTGCACGATCGTCCCTTGATCAGGCGCAAGTGCATGGCCGTTCGCGCTGGCGATCACGCTGGCCGCGCCTGCAGCGGCTGCCAGGCCGCGCCGAACACACGCAACAGATTGCCGCCGAGCACCTTGGCCACGGTGTCGGCGCTGTGGCCGCGCGCCAGCAACAGCTCGCCCAGCGTTTCGAAACGGCGTGGCGTGTTGAGATCGCTGGCAAACAGATAGCCCTCTTCGGTTTCATCCGGCGCGGCGATGCCGGCTGCCTTGCGCCCGCGCGTGATCTCGCGAAATTTCTCGATGAACTCCGGCGTCAGTCGGGTCGGCGAGATATAGCCGTCGGTGCCGATCGACACATGTTCGCTGCCGGCGATCCGCAGCGCGTGCTCGATGTGCGCGATGACATCGGCGGCGGTCGGCTGCTTGCCCCTGGCCAGGTACGGCATGATGAAGATGCCGACCACGCCGCCGCTCTCGGCCACGGCGCGCAATTCAGCGTCGGTGCGATGACGCGGATGCTCGGCGACGGCGGCGCAACCGCTGTGGGTGAACGCCACCGGGCGCTTCGAGGCGGCGATCGCGTCGGCGGCTGTGCGCCGTCCGCAGTGGCTGAGGTCGACCAGGATGCCCGTCGCGTTCAGGCGTTCGATCGCCTCGATGCCCGTGCGGCTGAGGCCGGCGTCGGCCGGCTCCATGCAACCGTCGCCGAGCAGATTGCGGCGGTTGTAGGTCGGCTGGATGACACGGATGCCCAGTTGATGCAGGGCGCTGAGTCGATCGAGATCATCTTCGAAGGCGACGCCGTCCTGCAGTCCGTAGATCAGCCCGGTGCGGCCGGCGCGCTTGGCTGCCGCGATATCGGTCGCCGCGCGCACCCGCATCAGCACCTCGGGATGGCGATCGATCTCGGCCTCCCAGCTGGCAATCGAACGCACGATCTTCTCGAAGGCGGCCAGCGGCGCCATGCCGCCGACTTCGCCGACGGTCAGATGCGCCGCGCTCAACCCCGACGCGCGCACATCGGCAAGCGCCGCCGCGCTCAGCGCACCGCCGTCCATCTCCGGCCCACCGAGGCCCTCGATGATGATGTTGCCGGCATAAACCGATGGCGGGCGGGTGTCCTGCGCCGCGAGCAGACGCCGGCCCGACAGCACCGCGGTGGCCAGTACAGACGCGGAAGAACATCGCGACGGCTGAGATTCACGGGCGCGTCTGCCAGGCTGCAGGGAACCCGAGAATAGCCTCGCGGCTTGGTCGATCAACCCGATGCGAGTGCGTGGCTTGCCGCACAGACCCTGCGCATGCGACTTCGCGAAGCTGATCGCCACTTCATTCAGCCGAGACAGCCATGAGGCCAGATACCTTGCGTCGCGCGCTGCTGATCGCCAGCATGCTGCTATCGCCGTTTGCCGGCGCTGCGACCTATCCGCGGTCGGCGGTTATTGCGGCGCCGGGTAAAGCACGATCGCCGGTTCGTCGGCGTTCAATGGCAGTCCGCGCAGCACACCCGCCTGCTCGCTGACGCGATGACTCTGGGTGCACACCATCGGACGATCATCGCGCACACAGACGCGGCTGAGCGGATTGCTCGGGTTCGGGCCGGAGCTGAACCCGCTCGGGCAGCGGCAGGTCGTGGTGATGAACACCAGCGTGCAGGTCTCCTGGACAATCGCTTCCGGAGCCAGACTGCGTTGATAGGCGACAACGTCGGGATGCTCGCCGGGGCCGACCGCCAGTTCCAGATTGGCGATGAGTTTGCCGAGCTGGTCGCCGTCGCAAAGTCCGCCGAGGCAGCTTGCGCGCAGTCGGGTGGCGCCAACGGCGGGCTGGGTACCCTGATGACGCACACAGGCGGCGTCCTGCGCCGGCTGCAGCGAGACGCTGCGTGTCAACACATCGTTGGCGCGGCGTGACCCGAGCACATAGTCACCACGCAGGCGTGCCGACGGGAAATCGGCCGGCTGATCGGCCGGTGTGAAGTAGCGCAAGGGCCGACGCAGCGCTCCCTGCTGGAATTCAGCCTGGTCCTCGCTGTGAAACACGATCGTTGCGCTGCCGAGCGCACTCGGACGTACGTTCGGCGCGCTCACCGGGCAAGTCGGGCAGGCGCCGTCGATTTCGGTCAGCGGAGCCGTCAGTGTCGCCAGTGCAGCGCCGGCTGCCTGTTCCTGCGCGCTGGTCGTGACCAGGGTGCCGCGCATCGACCGCCACACGGGCTTGCCGTGTTCATCGAACTCGGAAATCACCACGAAGGTCTGTCCGCTGGGCGCGATCTCGACCGAGTAGAAGCGGCCGGTTACCGGCTCCTCCCACCACAGTCCGGCGTTGGGGCGCAGCGATTCGGCGTGCGCCGAAAGCGTCATCAGGCACAGCAGCAACAGCAGCCAACGCTGGGTCATTTTCAGTTTCCAATGTAAAGGTATGTGCTTGGTGTCGATGCAGACGCCGAAAGTTCCACACAAACTTCACGCGGGTTCCGGGCATTGGCACGCAGTCGCTGCTCCTGTCGACCTGCGCCTCGCGCAGAGATTCCCCGGTCGTCACGTCAACGCAACCAGCCTCGCACATGGCTGTCATCGGCGTCGCCTAGCGTCATGCGTTCCGGCCCGCCGTGGTGGCGAGCCCGATGACCTGGCAGAGGCGCGCATGTCCACATTTCATGACGACGGCATTTCCAATCCCACCGACAATCCGAGTTTCGACGATATCCTTGAGCTCAGTCGCAAGCGCCGCGAGTTCCTCAAGGGTTCGCTGGCGGCGGCTACGGCGACGCTGATCGGCGTGCCCTTGCTGTCGGCGCGCTCGCAGGCACAGGCGCAATCGCTGTCGCCCACCTACAGCGTGACGCCGGGCGTCGGTTTTGCGCCGGTGCCGGTCAGTGATGCCGATACGCTGGTGGTGCCACAGGGCTATCGCGCCGACGTGCTGATCGCCTGGGGCGACCCGCTCTCCGACGTGTCGCGCTATTTCCGTTATGACGCGAGCAACAGCGCCGAAGACCAGGAACTGCAGTGGGGCATGCACAACGACGGCATGCACTTTTTCCCGTTCAACGAGCCGATGCGCTTCAATTTCGGCCAGCGTGCCACGCCGTCGTCGCGCCGCGGGCTGCTGGTCAGCAACCATGAGTACACCGACGACGGCCTGCTGCACCCCGAAGGCATGAACAACTGGACGGCAGCGAAGGTCAGGAAGTCGCAGGCCGCGCACGGTGTGTCGGTGGCTGAAGTGATCTTCGATGGCTCCAGCTGGCGCGTGCAGCGACCGTCGAGCTATGCCCGTCGCATCACTGCCTACACGCCGATGGCAGTGTCCGGGCCCGCCGCCGGTCACCCGCTGATGCGCACCGCCGCCGATCAGGCCGGACGCCGTATCCTCGGTACCTTCAACAACTGCGCGCATGGCTACACGCCGTGGGGCACCTACCTGACCTGCGAAGAGAACTTCAACGGCTACTTCGTCAACGCCGGCACGCTGACCGCCGAGCAGCGTCGTTATGGCATCAGCGCCACCGGCGCCGGCTATCGCTGGCACGAGCACGACGAGCGTTTCGATGCCGCGCGCCACCCGAACGAGCCCAACCGCTTCGGCTGGGTGGTCGAGATCGATCCCTTCGACCCCACCTCCACGCCGATCAAGCGCACCGCGCTGGGCCGCATCAAGCACGAAGGCGCGTGGGTCACGGTGGCTTCCGACCGCCGCGTCGTGGTCTACATGGGCGACGACGAGCGCTTCGAATACATCTACAAGTACGTCTCCAACCGGCCGTTCATCCCCGGTGACCGCGGCCACAATGCGACCCTGCTTGACGACGGCATCCTCTACGTCGCCCGCTTCAACGACAACCAGAGCGGCGAATGGCTGCCGCTGGTGTGGGGCAGCAATGGTCTGACCGCGGAGAACGGCTTTGCCGATCAGGGCGAGGTGCTGATCAAGACGCGTCTGGCGGCCGATCGGGTGGGCGCCACCAAGATGGACCGCCCGGAATGGATTGCGGTCAATCCGCGCAGCAACGACGTCTATTGCACGCTCACCAACAACGACCGCCGCGGCAACAGCGGCCAGCCGGCCACCAACCCGGCCAATCCGCGCGCCCAGAATGTCTTCGGTCACATCATCCGCTGGACCGAAGACGAGCAGAATGCGGCCGCGCGCAGCTTCCAGTGGGATTTGTTCGTGCAGTGCGGCGATCCGACGCTGACCGATGCCTCGCGCCGGGGCAACATCCAGGGCGACAAGTTCGGCAGCCCGGACGGCCTGTGGTTCGACGATCGCGGCATCCTCTGGGTGCAGACCGACATCTCGACCTCGATCGTGTCGCGCCCAGCCGGCGAGCGCGGCGACTACCGCAACATCGGCAACAACCAGATGCTGGCCTATGACGCCGTCAGCGGCCAGTTCAAGCGCTTCCTGACCGGTCCGCGTGGCTGCGAAATCACCGGTGTGATCACCACCCCGGACCTGCGCACGATGTTCGTCAACATCCAGCATCCGGGCGAGCCGGCCAGCGAACGCAACGATCCGGCCACGCCGACGGCGATCTCGTCGTGGCCCTTCGGTCAGCGTCCGCGCTCGTCGACGGTGGTCATCCGCAAGAATGACGGCGGCATCATCGGAACTTGAGGCAACGGCCCGGAGCGCGCCCGGTGGGTGCGCTCCTGGTTCTCACCGAACATGCCATAAGTCTTTGAAATTTCACAGTTGCTGGCAGCAGACTTTGTTCGCGGCGGTGTCACGAAGGATAAGCCCGCGGCCAGCCTACCAGGTTGCTGCGCGAATCAGCGCAGCGCCATCTGCGACCCGCGCACCGCCTAACTGTCCGCGCGCTTGGCCAGCTTGGGCTTTTTCGGCTTGGCCGGTCTGCTCGGTTCGAGCTGATCGAGGGCGATCACCAGTGCCTCGTCCGATAGCGCGGACACCAGCAACAATCCGATCCGCAGCAGTTCGTTCTTCTTCGCCGGCCGTCCCAGATGCAGAGCGCGGCTCTTGAGCGCCGCAATCTGGCGGAACTCCGCTGCCGGCATGGTGAACCGTCCGCGTTCCAGCTTGATGCTGACGTCCTTGGGGCTTGCGCTGGGTTTGCGCGCAGTTTTTGCTGCGGGTGGCTTTGCCGACTTCCTGGCGGCGGTCGTCGCACTGCCGGGGCGCGTGGCAGGCGTAAGCGCACGCTTGCTCCGGTCTGGCTTCAAAGCTGGTGTCGTGGATTGGATTCTTGCCACGGGCAGACTCGCGGTCATTGGGGCAGTGCGTTCTATCACGGCGAGGGGTCCGCCCGTCACCTCGCCGTTGCCGTCACCACACTGCAATCACAGTGTTGCCTGTCGGTAGTGTTGGGCATGCAGCCTGCACCGGTCGATCGAAGAGTGCGCGCCCGATGCATCTGCTGATGGTCACCGAAACCTACCCGCCGGAGATCAATGGCGTCGCCCTGACGGTGCAATGCCTGTTGCAGAACCTGCTGCTCCTGGGCCACCGGGTGACTCTGGTGCGTCCGCGGCAGGCGGTCGATGACGCTGCCGCGGAGACCAATGGATTCAGCGAGGTCCTCGTTCACGGCATACCCATCCCGCGCTACCCGGGACTCAGGTTCGGACTGCCGACCGGCAAGCGCCTGCGACGCCTGATCCGGGACACGCGTGTCGATGCCATCTACGTTGCGACCGAAGGTCCGCTCGGATGGTCGGCGGTAGGCGCCGCCAGAGCCGCGGGGGTCCCGGTCGCCTGCGGTTTCCACACGCGCTTCGACGACTACTTCCGGCACTACGGCGCCGGCTTCCTGCAAACAACAGCGCGCGCCTGGATGCGGCATTTCCACAATCGTGCCGACTGCACGCTGGTGCCCACGCAGGAACTCAAGAACTGGCTGCTGGCGAACGGCTTCGCGCATGTCGAACTGTTGCGGCGTGCGGTGGACACGAAGCGCTTCGACCCGCGCCATCGTGACCCGCAGCTGCGTCGGGAACTGGGCGTAACCGAGCATGCGCCGCTGGTGATCCACGTCGGTCGACTGGCGCCGGAGAAGAACCTGGAACTGGTGACGGCTGCTTTCGAGCGCATCCAGGCCCAGTGTCCGGGTGCACGCATGCTGTGGATCGGCGACGGTCCGTCCCGCGCCGCGCTGCAGCGCGAGCACCCACAGCATCTGTTCTCCGGCGTGCTGCGCGGCCACGAGTTGGCGCGACATTTCGCCAGCGCCGACCTGTTCCTGTTTCCCTCGCTGACCGAGACCTTCGGCAACGTCACGCTGGAGGCGCTGGCCAGTGGCCTGACGGTATGTGCCTTCGACTACGCCGCGGCCCACGAGCACATCGAAAACGGGATCAGTGGCGAACTGGCGCCGTTCGCGAAGGCCAGCGACTTCGTGCGCAAGGCCGAGAGGGCGGCGCGCGACTGGCTCAAGGGCAAGCGCATTGGCGCCGCTGGGCGTCGCGCGGTCGAAGGCCTGAGCCCGCAGCGAGTGGCGGAGGATTTCGCGCAACTGCTCGGTGCACTGGCCACCCAATCCAAGATCAACGGACAGACGGAGCGAAACCCTGATGCTGCTCTCCATTCGACGCTTGTCTGAATTGTTCTGCGCTTCTGACCTGAAGCTCACCCGGCGCGTCAGGCGCTATTCCGATCAACGCCTGACATTGGCATTTTTCGCCCTGGTCTCGCGGTTGGGCGACGGCATCGTCTGGTATCTGCTGATGCTGCTCCTGTTGCTGTTCGGTGGCGAGACCGGTCAGCGCGCGACACTGCAGATGGCGCTGTTGGGCATCTTGAGCCTGCTGGTCTACAAGGCGTTGAAACGATTGAGCAAGCGTCCGCGACCGCTGGCCGTCGATCACGCACTGGGCACGCGCGTGGCACCTCTGGACGAGTTCAGCTTTCCCTCCGGCCACACCTTGCACGCGGTCGGTTTCACCCTCGTCGTCACCCAGCACTTCCCCGAATCCGGCCTGCTGCTGTGGCCCTTGTGCGCCTGCATCGCGATGTCGCGCGTGGTGCTCGGACTGCACTACCCCAGCGATGTGCTGGCGGCTATCGGACTCGGCTGGGTGCTCGGTGAAGGCTCGGCGCGATTGATGCTTTGACTATTCTGGGTAGCGGCATGCCCAACGATGCAGGTCAAAGTTCCAATCGTCGCTGCCGCGAGCCCAACGATGCGTGCCAAGAATCCGCGCTTGGGTGTCGCCATACCCAATGTTGGACGCCGCCGACCCGCGTTTGGGTGTCGCGGTGCCCGGCGTTGGAGCCGTGGCATCGGCGCTTGGGTAACTCTGCACCCGACGTTGGACGCCGCCGACCCGCGTTCGGGTAACGCGGTGCCCGACGTTGGAGCCGTTGCATCGGCGCTTGGGTAACGCTGCACCCGACGTTGGACGCCGCCGACCCGCGCTTGGGTAACGCAGTACCCGACGTTGGGTCCCCACAGTCGGCGAGCGGGTAGTTGCGAACCCAACGCCGGGTTCCAGCCGTCGGCGGGCGGGTAGTTGCGAACCCAACGGCGGGTCCCAGCCGTC
>JADKFD010000044.1 GCA_016717705.1 Rhodanobacteraceae bacterium
CCTTGCCGAGCCTTGCGTAAACCTGCGTCGTGCTTGCGTTCGAGTGATTCAGGATCTTACCGATCAGGTGCAGGGAATTGCCGGCGGTCGCCAGCCAGCTACCGACAGTGCGGCGCAAATCATGCAGGCGCACATCGGCGACGCCAGCAGCAGTGCGCGCGCGATCCCATGGCCCGCGGATGCTTTCCAGGTGCGTCGGCTCAGCGCTATCGGCCTTGCGTTGGCCTGGAAACACAAACGGGTTTCCCTCTTGCCGGGGCAGGGCGTCAAAGATCGCCAGCGCAGCCGGCACCAGCGGCACTTCGTGCGGCCGGCCGGCCTTGGTGTCGGGCAAGCGCAGCACGGAACGCGCCTGTTCACGTCGGTCCACTTGGCGTTCAACAGCTCGGACTTGCGGGCAGCCGGTCAGCAGATAGAGCCACAAGCAGGCGCGCGCGTAGGGTCAGCCTCGGCGTCGATTGCCTTCGCCAGTGCAGGTAGCTCGGTCGGTTCCACCCAGCGGTCGCGCTTGTGTTCCTTCGCCTTGGGTACGCCTCTGCAGGGGTTCGAATGCCCGGCCGGCACCAGTTCCCACAGTTCGGCCAGCGCGAACATTTTCGACAGCAGCGCCAACAGGCGGTTGGCTTCGTAGGGCTTGGCGCCAGCGCGCGTCGGCGCCTTGGGCCGGCCGGTCTTGGTTACGCCTTTGGCGCCGCGCTCACGCGGCGACATCATCACTTGGGCCACCAGCACGCGCACATCTTCGCGGGTGATGCTTTCGAGCTTGCGGGCCTTCCAGCTGCCAAGGTGCTTGGTGATTCTGCGTACGTCCTCGGCGCCGCTCTTCTTGGTCGGCACATGGCGTTGCTTGTAAATGTCGATCAGATCGCCAAAGGTCGGCGCCGCCTTTCGCGCGCGTCGAACCTTGAGCGCGTCCGCGCCAGCTTCCGCCATGCGCAGCATCTCGCGCGCAGCATCGCGGGCCTGGTCCAGGGTGAACACACCATAGTCGCCGATGGTCGCTAGCCGCTTGGCGCCACCTGCGTCACGGTACATGCAGATGAAAGTCTTGCGCCCGGTTTCGTAGACGCGGAGGCCGAGCCCGCGCGGGTCGTCATCCCAAATCATCAAGCGCCCCTCGCCAGGGGTCACTCGCGTCGCATCGATATCTCGCTTCGTCAGTCCCACTTGCACGCTCCAGAGGCGCGAAAATGTCGCCAGGTCACCAATAGGTCACCAGATACCCATGGAAAGCCAATACAGGCTTGGGTTTCAGGTCACCAATAGGTCACCAGAATGCGCCGAAAACGGCAGGAAAGCTAGGGGATGAATCAGTAGGGGTGTCTACTTAACTGCATGATATAGCTACTTGTGTGGGATTACTTGGGGACGCTAGGTCACCACATCCGCTGATTCGTAATCAGTAGGTCCCCAGTTCGAGTCTGGGCAGCGGCACCAGTGGAAACAAATAGTTGCGACAGATCGGGCGCCCTTGCGGCGCCTTTTTTGTGGCTGCGTCACGATTCTGCAGTACGCCGCGGCGTGCCTCGCACCGGCAGGCCATCCGTCGAGCGCCAGCAGGGGTTGTCCGCTCTGCGCGGTCGTCACCCGGACGATGCCCCAGCTGCGGCGACCGCTTCGCACCGTTCGACAGGGTGCTGCGCGACTATCCGAACATCCGCTACTTCTGGCCGTCAGCCGGATTGTCCTTCAACTTGGCCGCGGCGTCCGCGCGCCGCTGGTCTTCGGCTGCCTTGTCAGCTGCCGCCTTTTCGGCGATGCGCTTGGCCTCTTCCCGGGCAGTCTGAGCCGCGCGCTGACGCTCTTCCTCTGCTTTTACCGCAATCTTGCAGCGCTCCTGCTCAGCCGAAAGCTCCTGCGCTTCGGCGGCCTTGAGCTCGCTGCGCTCGTCAGTCACGCGTGCAATCTGACTTTTCAACTCCAACTGATAGGTCGAACCGATCAGTCGGTAGTCGGTTGACGCACTGCGCTTGTTGAGGCCGTCGATCTCGTCGGACAAGCGACGCGCCTGCCCGGCATAGCGGTCCCGGATGGATTGCATGCGCGCATCGCAGTTTCGGCGAACCTCGTTCATCTGCGCGAATTCGCCCTGCTCGGCGATGAAGCCGCCGGTACCGGTCATCTGTGCCGGAGTCGTGTCGATAGCCTCGACCTTGGCCGGATCCGCCGAACACGGTTGCTGCGAATAGACGATGGTGCCGCTCGCCTCGGTGCATTTGTAGACCGTCTGCGCCACCAACGAAGCCGGTGTCGCCAGCAGTATCAGGAGAATCGGGAACGCGCGCATCGGAGTTGCCTGGTTTGGAACTCTGCGAGTTTCACATCATTTTCCAGCCGGTGATACGGTTCCTAACGTTTGCTCAGGAGCAATCCCGTCAAGGTCAGCGCCGCAAACCCGGCGCCCGCCTGGAAGGTGAGTATCGACCCGAAGTACTGCCAGAGCACCCCGGCGATCACGCTGGCCGCCAGCATCGCGACGCCGCTGACCAGATTGAACAGGCCAAAGCCGGTGCCGCGCAGATCGGCCGGCGCGGTGTCGGCCACCATCGCCGCCAGCAGGCCCTGGGTCATGCCCATGTGCACGCCCCACAGCGCCACGCCGGCCAGCAGCAAGGTCCAGTCGCTGGCCGAGGCGAGCAGCAGATCGGCGCCGATCAGCACCACCATCCCGAGGGCCAGCAATTTGTCGTGGCTCATCGAATCGGACAGCTTGCCGAAGGGGTAGGCGGACGCTGCGTAGACCAGGTTCATCGCCACCATCACCAGCGGCACCCAGGCCACCGCGACGCCGACCTGCGAAGCGCGCAGCACCAGGAAGGCCTCGCTGAAGCGCGCCAGCGTGAACACCGCGCCGATGCCGACCACGCGCCAGTAGCGGGCGTCGAGGCGGACCAAGGCTTCTCGGCGGATTGGATTGGTCGGTTTGCGCTCGCTGGCGGATTTTGGCTCGCGTATGCCGACCATCAGCAGCACGACGGCGAGCACGCCGGGAATCACGGCGACCCAGAACACCGCGCGAAAGTCGTTGGCCCACAGCAGCATCAGCGCGGTGGCCAGCAGGGGTCCGCTGAAGGCGCCGACGGTGTCCAGCGACTGGCGCAGGCCGAAGGCCGCACCGCGCACCTCGGGCGGCGTGATATCGGCCACCAGCGCATCGCGCGGCGCGCCGCGGATGCCCTTGCCGACGCGGTCGATCAGGCGCGCGGCCACCACCGCGCCGACACCGCCGGCCAGCGCGAACACCGGCTTGGTCAGCGCGCCCATCGCGTAGCCGAGCACCGCCAGGCCCTTGCGCTTGCCCAGGTAATCGCTGAGCGCGCCGGAAAATACCTTGGAGATCAACGCGGTGGATTCGGCGATGCCCTCGATGATGCCGACCGCGAGCACGCTGATACCAAGCGTGCCGACCAGGAACAGCGGCAGCAGGCTGTGGATCATCTCCGAGGAGATATCCATCAGCATGCTGACAAAACCGAGTACCCAGACGCCCGGGGGAATGCGTGGTCCTTGGTGCGCAGTCGATGGGGTCACGTCGATGTCCCGTTGAAGCTGGGCCGTAGGATGCCGGTGAGCGCAGCGAACCGCATCAACAAGCTTGCCGAAGATTCACGCCAGATTTGTAGGAGCGAGCTTGGTCGCGATTAGAAGCATCGCGCGCGGGAGCTCCTACAATTGCGGAAGCCGCAGGGCGACCTTGGTCGCGGTGGTTTCGCGCCAACGCATCGGCATCAATCGTGCGCGGCGCTCAAGCTCCTACAGGCGGTCGGGCTGCCGGAACCCAACAGTCCCGGCACCAGTTGCCGCACCGCCGCCACCACCTGCGCCGTGTCGAAATCCGGTTCGCGCACGGCGCGGATCGCCAGTCCCTCGATGAAGCTCTGCAGCGCCAGCGCGCGGGCGCGCAGGTCAGCCGGGTCTGGCGTGGCGCCCTGCGCTTGCGCGTGCTGTTCCAGCCAGTTCAGGAATCGGGCTCGGGCATCCTGATCGGCCGCGGCGAGCGCCTGAGCGATCAATGGATCGCGCGTGGCTTGCGCACTCATTTCCAGAAACAGCGCGGCATTCATCAGCGAATCGTCGCCGCGCTGCCAGCCGGCGAATAGATCGCAGATGCGCTGCTCCCAGTCCGGCTGCGCCTGCAGGCTGTCGATGTTGGCGCGTTTCTCCGCCAGCTGGCGCTCGATGATGGCGAGGATGATTGCGTTCTTGTTGTCGAAATAGCGGTAGATCAGGCCCGGACTCATCTGCGCGGCCTGCGCAATGCCGGCCATGCCGGCAGCGTGGAAGCCGTGGCGGATGAAGCACTGCTGCGCCGCATTGAGGATGCGATCGCGCTGGGCCTGCGCGCGCAGCGCCACCTTGTCGATCTTGTCCGATGGCGCGCTCATGGATGAACCTGCGCAGGCGTCGCCGCGCGCGTCGTCAACCGGCGCACGACCACGAAGAACAGCGGGATGAAGAACAGGCCGAGGAAAGTGCCGGTCAACATGCCGCCGATCACCCCGGTGCCGATGGCGCGCTGCGCGCCGGAGCCGGCGCCGGTGGCCAGCGCCAGCGGCAATACGCCGAAGCCGAAGGCAATCGAGGTCATCAGGATCGGCCGCAAGCGATCGCCGATCGCGGCCAGCGTGCCTTCGATCAGGTCCATGCCGCGCTCCACGTTGGCCTTGGCGAATTCGATGATCAGCACGGCGTTCTTGCTCGACAGACCCACCGTGGTCAGCATGCCGACCTGGAAATACACGTCGCGTTCCAGGCCGCGTGCCCAAGTGAAGAGGATGGTGCCGAGGATGCCCAGCGGCACCACCATCAGCACCGAAGTCGGGATCGACCAGCTCTCGTAGAGCGCCGCCAGGCACAGGAACACGATCAGCAAGGACAGTGCGTAGAGCATCGGCACTTGCGCATCGGCCACGCGTTCCTGGTACGAGGCGCCGCTCCATTCGACGCCGAAACCTGGTGGCAGTTCGCCAGCCAGCCGTTCCAGTTCGGCCATGGCGTCGCCGGAGCTCACGCCTGGCGCCGGGGTGCCGGTGATGTTCACCGCCGGTGCGCCGTTGTAACGCTCCAGGCGTGGCGAACCGTAGTCCCAGTGCCAGCGCGCAAACGCCGACATCGGCACCATTTCACCGGCGCTGTTGCGCGCGTACCAACGATTGAAGTCCTCCGGCACCATGCGAAACGGCGCCTCGGCCTGCACGTAGACGCGCTTGACACGATTGCGGTCGATGAAATCGTCGATGTAGCGGCCGCCCCAGCTGATCGCCAGGGTCTCGTTGATGTCGGCGATGGCCACGCCGAGCGCGCTGGCCTTGGGCTGATCGATGTCGAGGCGGAACTGCGGCGTGTCTTCCTGGCCGTTGGCGCGCACGCCGGCCAGCTTGGGGTTGCTCGCGGCCGCCTGCAGCAACTGGTTGCGCGCGGCCATCAGCGCTTCATGGCCGACACCGGCGTTGTCCATCAGGAACAGGTTGAAGCCGCCGCTCTGGCCCAGTTCGGACACCGGCGGCGGCGCCACGGCGAACACCATCGCGTCCTTGATCTGGCTGAAGGCGCCCATCGCGCGGCCGACGATGGCACTGACGCTGGCGTCCTTGCCGCTGCGCTCGTCCCAGTCCTTGAGCTTGATGAAGGCCATGCCGTTGTTCTGGCCGCCGCCGCTGAAGCTGAAGCCCTGCACCGCGAACACCGATTCGATGTGCTCGGATTCGTTTTCCAGGTAGTACTTCTCGACCTGTTCCATCACTTTCTGCGTGCGCTGCTGGGTGGCGCCGACCGGCGTCTGCACCAGGGTGAACAGCACGCCCTGGTCTTCGTCGGGCAGGAAGGAGGAGGGCACGCGCAGGTAGAGCACGCCTGCGACCACACTCAAGCCGGCGAACAGCAGCAGGAAGCGGCCACCGCGCTTGAGCATGCCGCCGACCAGGCCCTGGTAACGCCGATTGCCGGCGTCGAATCGGGCGTTGAACCAGCCGAAGAAGCCGCCCTCGGCCATGTGCTCGCCTTTCTTGAGCGGCTTGAGCATGGTGGCGCACAGCGCCGGGGTCAGCACGATCGCCACCAGCACCGACAGGCCCATCGCCGACACGATGGTGGCGGTGAACTGGCGATAGATCACGCCGGTCGAGCCGCTCAGAAAGGCCATCGGGATGAACACCGCGGCCAGCACCAGGCCGATGCCGACCAGCGCGCCGGTGATCTGGTCCATCGACTTGCGCGTGGCTTCGAGCGGCGACAGGCCTTCCTCGCTCATCAGGCGCTCGACGTTCTCCACCACCACGATGGCATCGTCGACCAAGAGGCCGATCGCCAGCACCATGGCGAACATGGTGAGCATGTTGATCGAGAAGCCCAGCGCCAGCAGCACCGCCAGCGTGCCGAGCAGCACCACCGGCACGGCGATGGTCGGGATCAGCGTGGCGCGCAGGTTCTGCAGGAACAGGTACATCACCAGGAACACCAGGCCTACCGCTTCCAGCAAGGTCTTCAGCACCTCCTTGATCGACACGCGCACGAAGGGCGTCGAGTCGAACGGCACCACCGCGGTCAGGCCCTGCGGGAACGATGGGCGGATGCGCTCGATCAGATCGGCGACGCCCGCTGCGGTGGCCAGCGCATTGGCGTTGGTGGCCAGCGAGACCGCCACGCCGGATGCCGGCTTGCCGTTGTAGCGGCTGATCACACCGTAGCTCTCGCCGCCGAGTTCGACGCGGGCGACATCGCCCAGTCGCAGCACCGCGCCATCGCGCTTCGCTGCGCAGCACGATGGCGCGGAACTGCTCCGGCGTCTGCAATCGATCCTGCGCGGTGATCGGCGCGTTGATCTCCTGGCCTTCAACCGCCGGTGTGGCGCCGAGCTGACCCACGGCGACCTGCGCGTTCTGCGCGCGGATCGCCGCCACCAGATCGCTCGGCGTCAGCTTGTAGCTGGCCAGCTTGTTCGGATCGAGCCAGATGCGCATCGCGTATTTGCCGCCGAACACCTGCACGCTGCCGACACCGGCCACGCGACTGAGCGGGTCGACGATGTTGGAAGACACGTAATCGGAAATATCCTCGCGGGTCATGCTGCCGTCTGCCGACACGAAGGCGACCACCTGCAGGAAGCCGGCGCTCGACTTGCTGACGCGCAGGCCCTGTTGCTGCACGATTTGCGGCAACAGCACGGTGGCCACCTGCAGCTTGTTCTGCACCTGCACCTGGGCGATGTCCGGATCGGTGCTGCTGGTGAAGGTCAGCGAGACCGAGACGCCGCCGTTGGAGTCGCTGGTGGCGGACATGTAGTCGAGGCCATCGAGGCCGGTCATCGCCTGCTCGATGACCTGGGTCACCGAATTCTCCACCGCTTGCGCGGAAGCGCCCGGATAGCTGGCGTTGATGCTGATGGTCGGCGGCGCGATGGTCGGATAGCGCGAGATCGGCAGCTGGGTCAGCGCCAGGGCGCCGGCGAGCATGATGATGATGGCGATGACCCAGGCGAAGATCGGCCGGTCGATGAAAAAGCGGGCCATGGCGCGCGCCTCAGTTCGACTTCGGCGCGGCAGGCGCCGCGTCGCGTTCGACCGCCGTGACCAGCGCGTCCGGCCGGACCTTCTGCAGGCCTTCGACGATGACCCGATCGCCGGGGATCAGCCCGCTGTCGATCAGCCAGCGATTGCCGATGGTGCGGCTGACCTGGACCTCGCGGCGCGCCACCTTGCCATCGTTGCCCACGATCAGCGCAAAGGCGCCGCCCTTGGGATCGCGCTGAATCGCCGGTTGCGGCGCCAGCAGCGCCTCGCTGCTGCGGCCGACGCCAATCTCGGCGCGCACGTACATGCCGGGCAGCAGCAGATGCTCCGGGTTGGGCACTTCCACGCGCAGCAGTACGCTGCCGGTGGCGGGATCGACGCTGATATCGGTGAAGGCGAGCTTGCCCGGGTGCGCGTAGGCGCTGCCATCTTCCTGCAGGATGCTCACCGGCAACTCGCCGCTGGCGTCCATGCGCCCGGCGGCCAGTTCCTGGCGCAGTTTGAGTAGTTCCGCGCTGGATTGGGTCAGGTCGACATAGATCGGATCGAGTTGCTGGATGGTCGCCAGCGCGGTGTCCTGGTTGGCGGTGACCAGCGCACCCTGGGTGACCATCGACTTGCCGATACGTCCGGCGATCGGCGCCAGGATCCGCGCGTGATCCAGCGTGACCTGCTGGCGATCGAGTTCGGCGCGGGCAACCCCGACATCCGCCGCCGCCTCGGCCAGCGCGGCCTCGGCGTTCTCGCGGTCCTGCGCGCTGACCACCTTCTTGCTGGCCAGTTCGGCAATGCGCGCTGCGCGCGTCTTTGCGGCCTGGTGCGTCGCCTGGGCGCGTTTGAGCGCCGCGCGCGCGCTGTTCACGTCGGCGCGGTAGCTGGCGTCGTCGATCTGGTACAGCGGCTGGCCGGTCTTGACCTGGGTACCTTCGTCGAACAGCCGCGACTGAATCAGGCCGCCGACCTGGGGGCGCACTTCGGCGACCAGGAAGGGGTTGACCCGACCCGGCAATTCACGCGTCAGCATGACGGATTCGGGATGCAGCGTGACCACCGTGACTGCGGCCTTGCCCTGGGCCGGCGCCGGCGCTTGATCAGTGCAGGCCGCGAGAAGGAGCGCCAGTAACAGTGGCAGGCCGACACGGAAGAAAGGCGAGGTGGTCATGGATGCACTCTGGAGCAAGCTGCCGGGGCCCGGCGATAGATCAAGAATGAACGATCATTCTCTCGCCTGTCTATGTGACCAACGGCGCATACCGGGCAAGTCGGCCGGTTTACCGCGCCGCGTTCCGGGACAGAAGTGCCGCAAGTACCCGGTGAACGCGCCGGTGGCGCGTACACCGGGCTACGAAAACGGGCTCTGGTAGGCCGGTGTATCGCGCAGCGATTCACCGGCGGGCGTTTGCCGCAAGGACCCGGTGAACGCACCGCCGTGCATGCGCCGGGCTACGACCAAGGTCTCATTCCTGTCGCCTGGTCATTTAAGGAACTGGTCATGTACCGGGACTAAGTTGGTCGCATCGACGCTACCAAGCTGTCGTTCACTTTCTCGATTCGAATCGTTTCCAAGAGGAGTTTCGACATGAACATCAAGATCACGCGACTGTTTGCGAGCATCCTGGGTATCGGCCTGGCCTTGCCAGGACTCGCTGCAGACTGGCAAGCCCTGCCTGACAAGGTTCCAGCACCCGCTGACAACCCGCCCAGCGCAGCCAAGATCGAACTCGGCAAGACGCTGTACTTCGATCCGCGCCTGTCCGAACACGGCACGCTGTCGTGCAATTCCTGCCACAACCTGATGGCCGCCGGCGACGACAATCGGCCCAATTCGATCGGCATGCACGACGCCCACGGTGGGCGCAGCGCACCGACGGTGTGGAATGCCGCCTTCTACTCGGTGCAGTTCTGGGATGGCCGCGCCGCCACGCTGGAAGACCAGGCCAAGGGGCCCATGGTCAATCCGGTTGAGATGGGCATGGGCACGCTGGATGTCGCCATCGGTCGACTGCAGCAGATCCCGGGCTACCAGACCCAGTTCGCTGCGGCCTTTCCGGGCGAATCCAAGCCGGTCACCGCTGACAACGTCGCCAAGGCGATTGCCGCCTTCGAGCGCACGCTGATCACACCGAACTCGCCCTACGACCGCTACGTCAAGGGCGACAAGGCCGCACTCAGCGAGCAACAAGTGCGCGGGATGGACTCCTTTGCTGCGCTGGGCTGCACTGCGTGCCATTCCGGCGCCAACTTCAGCGGCCCGACTTTGCCGGTGGGTACCGGCTTCTTCATGAAGTTCCCGACTTTCCCGGGCAGTGCCTTCGATGCGAAATATGAACTGGTGAAGGACGACGGCCGTTTTGCGGTGACCAAACAGGAGGCTGACCGTCACCTGTTCCGCGTTCCGACCTTGCGCAATATCGCGCTGACCGCGCCGTACTTCCACACCGGCACGGTGCCAACGCTGGATCTGGCGGTACGCGTGATGGCCAAGACCCAGTTGGACAAGGAACTGAGCGATGCACAGGCCGCGGATCTGGTGGCCTTCCTGAATGCCCTCAGCGGCGAATTTCCGCAGATCGCCATGCCGCGCCTGCCGGCGACGCCGAACATGAGCGTGATTCCGCCGGTCGATCCGCACCAGAAGAAGCCGACCGCGGGCTGAGTGCGCAGCGGGCTCTGCCAGGCCGTTGTACCGCGCAGCGGTTCACCGGCAGGGGCTTGCGCCAAGCACGCGGTGAACGCGCTGACGCGCGTACACCGGGCTACCGACCAAGGCAGGCTCTGGTAGGCCGGTGTACCGCGCAGCGGTTCACCGGCAGGCTTGCCTCAGACCTTTGGCCCTGCCTGGCCCGCTCGTTGTAGTCTAGCGGGCTTACTTTCGATCGGCTTTCTGGCCATGCAGACCACCTACGACCCGCGCAGCGCTGAAGCGTCGGCGCAAGCTTTCTGGGAACGCACCCGTGCTTTCGAGGTCGTCGAAGACCCGAATCGCGAGAAGTTCTACTGTCTGTGCATGCTGCCGTACCCGTCCGGTGCGCTGCACATGGGCCATGTGCGCAACTACACCATCGGCGATGTGGTCAGTCGCTACCAGCGCATGCTCGGCAAGAACGTGCTGCAACCCATGGGTTTTGACGCCTTCGGCCTGCCCGCCGAGAACGCCGCAATTGCGCGCCAGGTGCCACCGGCAGAGTGGACCTACGCCAACATGGCGAACATGAAGCGCCAGCTCAAGGCGCTCGGCTTCGCTTACGACTGGTCGCGCGAGCTGGCCACCTGCAAGCCGGAGTACTACCAGCACGAGCAGCGCTTTTTCACCGAGCTGTACGCCAAGGGCTTGGTCTACCGCAAGAATTCGGTGGTGAACTGGGATCCGATCGATCAGACCGTGCTGGCCAACGAGCAGGTGGTCGATGGCCGCGGCTGGCGTTCCGGGGCCATCGTCGAGCGTCGCGAGATCCCGCAGTGGTTCTTTCGCATCACCGACTACGCCGATGAGCTGCTCGGCAATCTGGACGATCTCAGCGGCTGGCCGGATTCGGTCAAGACCATGCAGCGCAACTGGATCGGCCGCTCCGAAGGCCTGGAGATCCACTTCGCGGTCGAAGGCGAGTCTGAACCATTGACCGTTTACACCACGCGCCCGGACACGCTGATGGGCGTGACTTTCGTGTCGGTTGCCGCCGAGCACCCGTTGGCGCGCAAGGCCGCGGCGAACCACCCGCAACTGGCCGCATTCATCAGCGAATGCGCGCATGCCGCGGTGGCGGAAGCGGCCGTCGAAACCATGGAGAAGAAGGGCATCCCCCTCGGTATTTACGCGATCCACCCGATCAGCGGCGAGCGCGTACCGATCTGGGCCGCCAATTTCGTGCTGATGGGCTACGGCACTGGCGCCGTGATGGCGGTGCCGGGGCACGACCAGCGCGATTGGGAATTCGCCCACAAGTACGGGCTGCCGATCGTGCAGGTGATTGCGCCGGCGAAAGCCAGGACCGGGGGGACCCGGGCCGGGGAGCAGCGGGCCAGGCGAAACCCGGGTCCCGATCAGTAGACCTGTCTCAGGGCGCCTACACTGAAAAAGGCATCTGCGTGAACTCTGGCCCCGACCTCGATGGCAAGAACTTCAAAGAGGCCTTTGAGGCTTTGACCATCCTGCTCTCAGCCGCAGGCCGCGGGCAGAAGCGGGTCAACTTCCGCCTGCGCGACTGGGGCGTGTCGCGACAGCGCTATTGGGGTTGCCCGATCCCGATGATCTACCGCGAGGACGGCCAGGCCGTTCCGGTTCCGCCGGAATTGCTGCCGGTGGTGCTGCCGGAAGATGTGCTGTTCTCCGGCGTGGCGTCGCCGATCAAGTCGATGCCATCGTTCATCAACACCATCGACTCGACGACCGGCCTGCCGGCGAAACGCGAGACCGACACCTTCGACACTTTCGTCGAGTCGTCCTGGTATTACGCGCGCTACACCAGCCCAGGTGCGCCGACCATGCTCGATCAGCGCGCCAATTACTGGCTGCCGATCGATCTGTACATCGGCGGCATCGAGCACGCGGTGATGCACTTGTTGTATTTCCGCTTCTGGCACAAGGCGATGCGCGATTGCGGTTACGTGCAAAGCGACGAACCGGCAATCAACTTGCTGTGCCAGGGCATGGTGGTGGCGGAGACCTTCTACCGCGAATCGGATGGCAAGAAGACCTGGTTCAATCCGGCCGAGGTCGACGTCACGCGAGACGCTCACGGTCGCATGACCGGCGCCGTGCTCAAGGCCGACGGGCGACCGGTGACCATTGGCGCGGTCGAGAAGATGAGCAAGAGCAAGAACAACGGCGTCGATCCGCAGGCGCTGATCGACGAATACGGTGCCGACACCGTGCGCCTGTTCTCGATGTTCGCCTCGCCGCCCGACCAGCAACTGGAGTGGAGCCAGTCCGGCGTGGAAGGCATGGCGCGCTTCCTGCGCCGGATCTGGCGTATGGCGGCAGAACATGTCGAGACTGCGCAGGCAGCCGGGCGCCCGCCGAAACTCGACCTCGGCAAGCTCACGGCCGCCGACAAAGCCCTGCGCACCAAGCTGCACGAGACCATCGAAGGCGTGAATCGGGACATCGGCACGCGCTATACCTTCAACACCGCCATCGCCAAGGTGATGGAGCTGAGCAACGCCATCGGCAAGTTCGAAGCGCACGGACCCAATTCCCGCGCTGTGCTACAAGAGGCCTGGGAAGCGATCGTATTGCTGCTGAATCCGATCACCCCACACACCAGCCACGCGCTGTGGCAGTTGCTGGGTCACCCGGAGACGCTGCTGGAGGACCAGGGCTTTCCCAAGGCCGACCCGGCTGCCCTGGTCAAGGATCTGATCACGGTCGTGGTCCAGGTCAACGGCAAGCTGCGCGGCAAGCTGGAGGTGGCGCCGGGCAGTGGCGAAGACCTGTTGCGCCCGCTGGCCTTTGCCAACCCGGATGTTGCCCGATTCACGGAGGGCAAGACAGTGCGCAAGTTCATTGTCGTGCCGGATAAACTGGTCAATATTGTCGTAGCCGAATAAAGCAGGAGCACGAGTGATGATGGGAATGCAAAAGCTGCGAATCGCCGTGGTGACCGCAATCGCGCTGGCGAGTGGTGCCTGCGGATACACCTTGCGCGACAGCGCGCCGTTGCCGGTTGTCCTGGGCACGGTCGCGATCGAGGCAGTCGATCTCGACAGCGCCCTGGTGGTGGATCTCGAGCGTGAGCTGGAATCAGCCGGCGCCACGCTCAAGCCGCTGGGCAGCGCGGGTGCGAGCACACTGAAAATCCAGACCGAGACCGCCGAGCGCAACGTCATCAGTCTCGACGACCGCGCCAAGGTCGGTGAGTACCAACTGAATTATCGGGTGGTCTATGCAGTCGATGATGCTGGCGGCAAGCCGTTGCTGAATGACACGCCGCTCGAAGTTTCGCGCGTCTACAGCTTCGACGAGCAGCAGGCCATCGGCGCCAGTCAGGAAGAAGACATCATCCGCAGTGAGCTGCGCCGCGACGTCGTGCGCATGATGATGGAGCGCCTGCAGCGCATCCAGGACCCGAACAAGGCCTCGGAAACCCGCGAGAGCGCGACGGCGAAGTAGATTTTCTGTGGGGCGGGGGGTTTATCCCGGAGCTCTGGCGGACAGCACAAAAGCTCGGGATGAACCCGGCGGCTTGAGCCGACAGCGCCCCACGCCAGGGGGGGGGGGGGGGGGGGAAACCGGCAGGGGAACACGTCTACAAAAGCCGGCGAGACTGATCGGCAGCCTAATCCGGCAACCGCCGCCGGATGTCCTCCGCCGCGTCCCACTGCGAGAACAGCACCTCGACCAGTGCCGGGTCGAATTTGCGTCCCGATTGTCCGCGGATGAAGGCCTGCACTTCTTCCACCGCCCAGGCGCGCTTGTAGCAGCGGTTGCTGCCGAGCGCGTCGTAGACGTCGGCGAGTGCGACGATGCGGCCCGGCAACCCGATCTCGGCGCCCTTGATCGCGCGCGGATAGCCTGACCCGTCCCAGTTTTCGTGGTGTTCGCGGGCGATCTGCGCCGCCAGTTGCATCAGCGGGCGCCGTGACGACGCCAGCATCTGCGCGCCGAGCTCGGCATGGGTGCGCATGACCTGAGATTCCTCGGACGTATGCGAGCCGGGCTTGTTGAGGATGGCATCGGGAATGCCGATCTTGCCGATGTCGTGCAATGGCGCGGCAAAACGCAGCATTCCCGCTTCCTGTTCGTCCATCCCGGCGGCGCGTCCGAGCAGTTCGGCGATCAGCCCGACCCGGCGCACATGGTTGGCGGTTTCGCGTGAGCGCGTTTCGGCGGCACCGGCGAGCAGGTAAACCATTTCCAGCTGACTCTCGAACAGCTCCTTGTTCAGGTGCAGATTTTCGAAAGCGATCGATACATTGGTGCAGAACAGCTGCACCAATCGGTAGTCGACATCGCGCAGGCGCGGTGTCTCGCCGACGTACAACAGACTCTCGGTGGAGTGACTGTCGGTGAAATGCAGCACGTAGTGGTCGTCGGCGAACAGATTTTCCTTGCGCTCGAATGCACGGTGCACTGAATCCAGCAGTCGCCGGGGCAACACCGTGTCGACCATCGTGTTGACGAAGCGCGAGTAATCGCCCGTCGCGGCAGCGACGACCAGTTGTTCACCCACCGCGGGTTGGTCGACCGGCTTGCAGTACAGCGCGCCGCGCTCGAGACCAACCACGTTGCCCAGTTGATCGAGCACCGCCGAGGCGAACTCGTGCGATTTCTGGTGCGAGAAGATATGCGCCGACGCGGCGATGACGCGTTCGAGGCCGAGGCGATTGCGCTCGATCAGCATGACGTCGCGATAGGCGCGCAAGGTGGCGTACATCATCGTGCGCAGCTTCTGCGCAGTGAGCTCGGTCTTGTCCTTGTAGTCGTTGATGTCGTAGTTGGTGATGACCTCGTGCTCGGGCGCCTGGCCGGGCTGGCCGGTGCGCAGCACGATGCGGACAAAATGATTGTCGAGTTCACCGCGGACGAATTTCACCAGGTCCAGGCCAGCCTGGTCGGACTCCATCACCACATCCAGCAACATCACGCCGATATCCGGCGTGGCGCGCAGAATCTGGCGGGCCTCAGCGGCCGAGTAAGCGTGATGGAACTGCAGTGGGCGATCTTCGAACCGGAAGGTGCCCAGCACCAGACGGGTCACTTCGTGAACGGCAGGTTCGTCATCGACGATCAGCACATGCCACGGCTCTGCTGCAATGGGTTCAGCCGCAAACTCGAAGAGCTCGTCACCTTGCGCCATCGTCGCCCCGCGAATGGACCCCGTAACCCGAAATTACGCGCCCGGCGGCGTCATGTAAACGTGTTCGGCGAGAAGTTGACGATCTTCCCGCGGATCTGAGCCAACGGGTCAATTCTTGCCGGCAAACAACTCGCGGCCGATCAGCATCCGGCGGATTTCCTGGGTTCCGGCGCCAATTTCGTAAAGCTTGGCGTCGCGCAGCAGGCGTCCGGCCGGATAGTCGTTGATGTAGCCATTTCCGCCAAGCGCCTGAATGGTCTCCAGGCTCACGTCGACGGCCGCCTTGGAGGCATACAACAGGCAACTTGCCGGGTCGATGCGCGAACGCCGGCCGCGGTCGTAGTCCTCGGCGACGCGGTAAGCATAGGCGCGCGCCGATTGCAGTTGTGTGTACATGTCGGCGAGCTTGGCCTGCATGATGCCGAAGCTGCCGATCGGCGAGTCGAACTGCTTGCGTTCGCGCACGTAGGCCAGGGTCAGTTCCATGCCGGTCTGCATCAAGCCCAGTGGACCGCCGGTCAGCACCAGACGCTCGGTATTGAGGCCGCTCATCAGGACCTTGACGCCCTGATCGACTTCGCCGAGGACGTTTTCATCGGGAATTTCGCAATTGTTGAACACCAGTTCGCTGGTGCTCGATCCACGCATGCCCAGCTTGTCGAGCTTTTGCGTGGCGTGGAAGCCGGGCATGCCTTTTTCGACGATGAATGCCGTCATGCAGCGCGAGCCGCGATCCTTCGGCGCGGTGCGCATGTAGACCACCAGCACCTCGGCATCCGGGCCATTGGTGATCCACATCTTGGTGCCGTTGGCGATCCAGCGATCGCCGATTTTCTCGGCGCGGCAGGCCATCGAACCGACCACGTCGGAGCCGGCACCGTGTTCGCTCATCGCCAGCGCGCCCACCCATTCACCACTGCACAGCTTCGGCAGGTACTTCGCCTTTTGCGCCGGCGTTGCGTTGTTGTAGAGATTCTGCACGCACAGGTTGGAGTGCGCGCCGTAGGACAGCCCGACCGACCCGGACGCGCGCGAAATTTCTTCCATCGCCACCAGGTGCGCCAGGTAGCCCAGGCCACTGCCGCCATGTTCATGGTCGACCGTGATGCCGAGCAGCCCAAGCTCGCCGAGCTTGGGCCACAGGTCCCGCGGAAAACTGTTGCTGCGATCGATCTCGTCGGCGCGCGGTGCGATTTCCGCATCGGCAAACCGGCGCACGCTGTCACGCAGCAGATCGAGTTCTTCGCCGAGCGAGAAGGGGGTCATGGGGGCTCCGGTGATGGCTTTAGAGGTTCTGGAGGCCCGGGAGCCGCGGGCGGACCGGACCCGGAAGAACAGGGCCTTGGCCGCAAAGATAGGGCGCAATAGGTGCATTCAGTGGTGCCGATCGACATGGGCCGCAGAAATGCGCCCATCGGGTCCCGGGTCCCGCGGTCCCGGGTCCCGGCTTCGTTGTCAGCCGCGCGACCGTCCCTTGAACATCGGCCTTGCGCTGCCCATGTACGGCAGCTTGACCTTGCCGATGGTGCTGATGCGCTCTTCGGCCATGCGGTCGGCGGCTTTCCAGGTGGCGATGCCGTCGCGTTTGGCGATCTTGAAGATGGTGCCGACGTTGTAATAGATCGAGCGCAGCATGCGCATCGCGCGTTCGCGGTCGTAGCCGTCGAGTTCGATCGAGACATTCATCAGGCCGCCGGCGTTGACCGCGTAATCCGGGGCATAGAGGATGCCGCGGCGTTCCAGTTCGTCGCCGCACTCGTCGGTGGCCAGCTGGTTGTTGGCAGCGCCGCAGACGATCTTGAACTTGAAGCGGTTCATGGTCTTTTCGTTGACCGTTCCACCCAGCGCGCACGGACTGTAGACATCGGCATCGACGTCGTAGATTTCGTCCAGTGCCACCGCCTCGCAGCCCAATTCGTCGACGCAACGCTGGACCGAAGCGCGGTTGATGTCGGTGACGAACACCTTCGCCTTCTCGGCGCGCAGCAGCTTGGCCAGTTCATAGCCGACATGGCCGACACCCTGCACGGCGTAGCTGAACTTGCCGA
This sequence comes from Rhodanobacteraceae bacterium, assembly GCA_016717705.1. Classification (GTDB taxonomy): domain Bacteria; phylum Pseudomonadota; class Gammaproteobacteria; order Xanthomonadales; family SZUA-5; genus JADKFD01. The sequence goes on from JADKFD010000044.1 coordinate 17,353, forward strand.
TGTCCTCGGTGCCGAAACGCACGTTCAGGCTCGCCATCATGCCCTGCAAGCGTGCCCGCGGCGGTGAACGGCGACGGGTCGCCGGAGCCACCGTGCACCTGGTGTACGCCGGAGACGTAGTCGGTCTCCTTGAACACGTATTCCATGTCGTTGACGTCGATGCCGACATCTTCGGCAGTGATGTAGCGACCGCCGAGCGAGTTGACGAAGCGACCGAAGGCGCGGAACAAGCCCTCGGACTTGTCCTTGGACGGATCGCCGATGATCACGCCCTTGCCGCCACCGAGATTGAGGCCGGCCACCGCCGCCTTGAAGGTCATGCCGCGCGACAGCCGCAGCACGTCGTTCAGCGCTTCCTGCTCCGATTTGTAGGGCCACATGCGCAAGCCCCCGAGCGCGGGGCCGAGCGTGGTGTTGTGCACGGCGATGATCGCCTTGAGGCCAACGTCCTTGTTGTGGCAGAACACGACCTGTTCATGGCCCAGCGAGCCAATCGTCTCAAAAACCATGGCTGGAATCTCTCGAATGAGGAGCACAGGGGCAGTGCCAGCGCCGGGGCTTGCACTGAGGAAGCAGCAGCTCATGGGAGGAGTGATTGGATCGCGCCGGGTTCTGTCCCTGGCCCGCCACCGCCCTCCCAGGGGCGCGAACGGCGCGGATCATACCCGTATGTCCAATGGCGCCCAAGACGGATTGGTGACAGTGCCCGCCACGGTTCAGCGAGTTGATCTCGCCGCACGCATGGCGCGCAACTCAACCGACACCTTGCAGGCCCGCGCGACGCGCCGTCAGCGGCAATGCGGTTGCCTGCCCGCGGCTTGCGCCGCCTCCTCGTCGGGGCGGACCGCAGCCAGTTGCAGGCGCAGTGCATTGGCCCGGCGCGCGGGTTGCGGGTGGCTGGCGAGCCAACTCGCGGTCTGCGCGGAAGCTTGCTCGGCCAGTGTCTGCCACAGCGCCGGCGCCGCATCGGCCGGATAGCCGGCGCGCGCCAGCAGACGCAGTCCGGCTGAATCTGCTGCAAGCTCCTGGGCATCGCTGAAGGGTCGAATTTCGCCCACCTGAGTGCCCAGGCCGAGCAGGGCATACAGCTTCTTCGACGGCTCGGGCCCTGCTTGCCGCGATAGGTCTGTGCCGCTGCGACTGCAGCCTCCAACGCGAATTCCGCAGACACCCGCTCAGCGACGTGACGCTGAGCGATGTGCCCCAGCTCATGGGCAATCGCGGCCGCCAGTTGCGCTTCTTCCGGGGTCACCTGAAGCAGTCCGCGATGGACGCCGAGCTTGCCGCCGGGCAGCGCATAGAGCAGCGCGCTGGCGTCCTCGAAGACCACCGTCTCCCAGCGCAGTGCGCGGTCTGTCTCAGCCAATTCAGCCACCAGATGATCGCTCACGCAGCGCACCAGGCTGTACGCCTCGTAGTCGGCGCTGAGCTGGTTCTTGGATTTCAATTGTTCGAAGGCGGATGCGCTGATCGCCGCCATGTCGTTGTCGCTGATCCTTGCGCGATCCGGCCTGGTCTGCGATGAGTCGGCGCAGGCGCCCAGCAGCAGCGGAACGAGGAGGGCGAAGATGGCGCGGCGGCACATCGATCCAGTTCCGATTTGTGGGTGACGGCCCAGGAGTCTAGAACGATCCCGTCCACTTGGATCGCCGCGCTGCTCGTGCATGTCCTGATACACCGGCGTTTCTCGTTCCTGTCTTGCACATCACCGGAGAACGTCAATGTGGATTGTCAGCTTGTTGCTGTTGATTGCCCTGGGTCTGCTCGGGATTGCCTCATGGTTGCGCCAGCGCAAGCCGGATGCGGCAGGTCCGCTGGCGCAACTGGAAGGCATAGGCGGATGGATCGGCCTCGTCGGGCTGGTCTGGGGACTGTGGTCGTTGCTGCTCTGGATCAGCGCGATGGGTTTGCTCTCGGCGGCACCCGTGTTGATGATCGTGGGACTGGCGTCGGTTCTGGTGACCATTGCGCTGTCCCTGATCCTGGCGATGCCGACGGTGAAGACGCTGGCCGGAAGCAATGCATTCACCACCAAGCTGGATGAAACTGCCGCCAGGCTCGGGCCGTTCAAAGTCATCCTCGGCGCGATCTGCCTCGGTCTGGCCGCATGGACGCTGGTCGTGCAACTGAGCTGAACCCATCGGTCTGGCCGTAGCCTGGGTACGCGCAAAAGACCGAGCTGCCGCATTGCCGCGCTGACCGACTCTTGCGGTGCGCTGCGCGATACACGGGCTAGCCCACCCGCCCGGCAAGGAGCAGCTACGCGACCGAAACCGAACTCAGACGCGCTCGATGATCCCGGCGAAGCCCATGCCGGTGCCGATGCACATGGTCACCATGCCGTACTTCTTCTGCGTGCGCTTGAGGCCGTGCACGATGGTCGCGGTGCGGATCGCGCCGGTGGCGCCCAGCGGATGTCCCAGCGCGATCGCGCCGCCGAGCGGATTGACCTTCGACGGGTCGAGTCCCGAGTCGCGCATCACGGCCAGCGCCTGCGCAGCGAAGGCTTCGTTGAGTTCGATCCAGTCGATGTCGTTGATATTGATGCCGGTCTGGCGGCAGACCTTCGGAATCGCTTCCTTCGGTCCGATGCCCATGACTTCCGGGCGCACGCCGGCCACCGAGTAACCGACCCAGCGCGCCAGCGGCGTCAGGCCGAATTCCTTGATCGCCCGCTCGCTGGCCAGCAGCACTGCGCCGGCGCCGTCGCTCATCTGCGAGGAATTGCCGGCGGTGACGCTGCCGCCCTGCTTGAACACGGCGCGCAGCTTGTTGAGCGCTTCCACCGTGGTGTCCTTGCGCGGACCTTCATCGGTGCCGACCTGGCGCGTGTCGTTCTTGATCCCGCGCGTGGCCAGATCCGGGTAATGGTCGTCGAGCAGGAAGGGCAGGATCTCGGCGCTGAAGTGGCCGGCCTCGATCGCCGCGATCGCCTTCTGGTGCGAGGCGTAGGCGAACTGGTCCTGATCGGCACGCGAGACGTTCCACTCGGTTGCGACATTCTCGGCGGTGATGCCCATGCCATAGGCGATGGCGATGTTCTCGTCCTTGAAGAAGGCCGGGTTGAACGCCGGCCGGGCGCCCATCATCGGCACCATCGACATGCTCTCGGTGCCGCCGGCGAGCATCAGGTCGGACTCGCCGAGGCGGATGCGATCGGCGGCCAGTGCCACTGCCTGTGAGCCGGACGAGCAGAAGCGGTTGATGGTCATCGCCGATACGGTGTTCGGCAGGCCCGCCATCAGCACACCGATGCGGGCGACGTTCATGCCCTGTTCGCCTTCCGGCATCGCGCAGCCGATGATGGCGTCGTCGATGCGACTGACGTCGATGCCCGGCGCCGCGGCTACCGCGCCGCGCAGTACATGCGCCAGCAGGTCGTCGGGACGGGTGTTGCGGAACATGCCTTTGGGTGCCTTGCCCACCGGCGAGCGCACGGCGGACACGATGTAGGCGTCTTGGATCTGGCGGGGCATTGGTATGTCTCCGTTGGGGAGGGCGCGGCGAGCTTGGGTGCGCGCTTTGGCAGTGAATTAGTGAGTAGAAACAGTGAAGTCGTAAGGAATGGTTCGCTGCGGAAGCGCAGACTTGGGCACGCCTTTCACTCATTCACGATTCACTTTTCACGTTTTACTCAGTTTCGCAGCGGCTTCCCGTTCTGCATCGTGTAGGCAATGCGCGCCTGGGTCTTGGGCATCTGCGCCAGCGCGACGAAGTGCTTGCGCTCGAGGTTGAGCAGCCACTCTTCGTCGACTTCGGAGCCGCGCTCGATGTCGCCGCCGCACATCACGGTGGCGATGCGACGGGCGACCTCGGCGTCGTGCTCGGAGATGAAGCCGCCGGCCTGCATGTTGGTCAGCAGCGCGCGGATGGTGGCGATGCCCACATCGCCGGCGACCTTGATCGCACGCGGCGGCAGCGGCGGGCGGTAACCCGAATCGGCCAGGGCGCGGGCTTCGTTCTTGGCCACGTACAACAACTCATCCTTGTTGCCGATGACCACATCGGTCGGACGCGCCAGCTTGAGTTCCTTGGCTTCCAGCGCGCTGGTGGCGACCTTGGCCATGGCGATGGTCTCGAAGTAGGTCTGCACCTGGCCGAAGACATCGCCGCCGACCGCGTTCTGCCACGAGCGCAGCGCGATTTCCTTCAAGCCGCCGCCGGCCGGCAGCAGGCCAACGCCAGCCTCGACCAGACCGATGTAGCTCTCCAGCGCAAACACCGTGCGCGCCGAGTGCATCTGGAACTCGCAACCGCCGCCGAAAGCCATGCCGCGCACCGCCGAAACCACCGGCACCAGCGCGTACTTGATGCGCTGGCTGGTGGCCTGGAAGGTGGCGACGATCTGCTCGAACTCGTCCCACTTGCCGGCAGCCACGACCGGCAGCGCGTCCTTGAGGTCCGCGCCGGCCGAGAACGGCTCGCCGGTCTGCCAGATTACCAGTGCCTTGTAGCCCTTTTCGGCCTCGTCGATGGCGCGGTTGACCCCGGCCAGCACGCTGGCGCCAATCGTGTTCATCTTGCTCTTGAACGACAGGATCGCGATGTCGTCGCCCTGGTGCCACATCCGCACACCGTCGGTTTCGAAGATCGTCGTACCCTGGTCGAAGGACTCGGTATAGATCGCATCCGGGAAATACTGGCGCGCGTAAACCGGCAAGCTCGAGCGTGGACGCAGGCTGTTGGTGCTCGGCGCATACGAGCCGCCGGCCGCGTGCACACCCTCGTCGCCGCGCGCCATCACCCACGCGGGCAGCGGCGCGTCGCTCATGGTCTTGCCGGCGGCGATGTCCTCGGCGATCCAGTTGGCCACCTGCATCCAGCCGGCCTGCTGCCAGATCTCGAACGGACCCTGGTCCCAGCCGTAACCCCAGCGGATCGCGAAATCGACGTCGCGAGCGTTGTCGGCGATGTGTTCGAGCTGATAGGCGCAATAGTGAAAGGTGTCACGGAAACAGGCCCACATGAACTGTGCCTGCGGATCGCTGGAAGCGCGCAGGGCTGCGAGGCGTGCGCCCCAACCCTTCTGGCGCAGCGCACCCTCGGCGTCGGCGCTGGCTTCGCCGGTCGCCGGCTTGTAGCTTTGCGTGGCGAGGTCGAGAACTTCGATCACCTTGCCCGGCTTGCGGAAGAAACCGGCACCGGACTTTGCGCCCAGCGCACCCGCCGCAATCAGGCCCTGCAGCCACTGCGGGGCCTTGAAGTACTTGTGCCAGGGATCGTTCGGCAGGGTGTCATCCATGGTCTTGATGACATGCGCCATGGTGTCCAGGCCGACCACGTCGCTGGTGCGATAGGTCGCGCTCTTCGGACGCCCGATCAGCGGGCCGGTCAAGGCATCGACAACGTCGAAGCCGAGGCCGAACTTCTCGGTGTGGTGCATGGTCGCGGCAATCGAGAACACGCCGATGCGGTTGCCGATGAAATTGGGCGTGTCCTTGGCGCGCACCACGCGCTTGCCGAGCGTGCTGGTCACGTAGGACTCGAGATTGTCCATCGTCGCCGGATCGGTGCTGCTGGTCGGGATCAACTCGACCAGATGCATGTAGCGCGGCGGATTGAAGAAATGGATGCCGCAGAAGCGCGGCTTCAGCGTGTCCGGCAGCGCGTCGGCCAGCTTGGTGATCGACAGGCCGGAGGTGTTGCTGGCGACCACCGCGTTTTCGTTCACATACGAGGCGATCTTGCTGTACAGCGACAGCTTGATGTCCATGCGCTCGGCGACCGCCTCGATGATCAGGTCGCAGCCACGCAGCAGTTCCAGGTGGTCGTCGTAGTTGGCGCCCACGATCTCGGCGGCGACACCCTTGGTGCCGAGCGGCGACGGGCTGAGCTTGGCGAGTCCGGCGATGGCCTTGTCGACCAGGCCGTTGCGCGGGCCTTCCTTGGCGGCAAGTTCGAACAACACGGCGGGAACGCCGGAATTGACCAGGTGAGCGGCGATCTGCGCGCCCATCACGCCGGCGCCGAGCACGGCGGCCTTGCGGACGAGTAGCTTGTTCTCAGGCATGTGGACCTCGAAAGCTGATGGACAATGGGGTGAATTCCGACGATAGCGCCGATACCCTGCTGAATTGTTCAGCTTGGCTGGACTAGCGGCTGCGCGGCGACTATACGCCCGCGTATGGAGAGCGGCAACGCAAAAGCGGTCGCACCCGAGGCTGACGTTGGAGTGAATGCTCGACTGTGCTGCGTTGCCGCAGAAGCAGCGATTTCGGTAGACTCCACCACACATTCGCCGCACAAGTCCCCGATTTTGCGGGCCTTCCGTGCTAATCTTCCGCCGTTTTCCACTTTGGACGTGCGGCGGAGCTATCCCTTTCGTCCACCTGACATGGAGTCGTCACCATGGCGCTCGAGCGCACCCTCTCGATCATCAAGCCCGACGCTGTTGCCAAGAACGTCATCGGCGAAATCTATTCCCGCTTCGAAAAGGCCGGCCTGAAGGTCATTGCCGCGCGCATGATGCAGTTGTCGCAGCGTGAGGCCGAGGGCTTCTACGCCGTGCATCGCGAACGCGGTTTCTTCAACGATCTGGTCAAGTTCATGATCTCCGGCCCGGTGATGATCCAGGCTCTGGAAGGCGAGAATGCGATTGCCAAGCACCGCGAGTTGATGGGCGCGACCGATCCGAAGAAGGCGGCGCCGGGTACCATCCGCGCCGATTTTGCCGATTCCATCGACGCCAATGCGGTGCATGGCTCCGATGCGGCCGAGACTGCGGCGGTCGAAATCGCCTACTTCTTTGCCGCCAGCGAAGTCACGTCGCGCTGAAATCGGGCACTCCAGAGGTCACGGTGGAAGCTTCCACGCCATTGATCAACCTGATGAATCTTGATCGCCGCGGTCTCGAAGACTACTTCGAGTCCATCGGCGAGAAGCGCTATCGCGCGCATCAGTTGCTCAAGTGGATCTACCACCATGGCGTCACCGAGTTCTCGGCGATGACCGATGTCGGCAAGAAATTGCGCGACAAGCTGGAAGCCACGGCGCAGATCCGCGCCACCCAAGGTGCTGTTCCAGAAGGTCAGCACCGACGGCACCACCAAGTGGCTGATCGAACTCGACGGCGGCAACGCCGTCGAGACCGTCTACATTCCGGAACCGACGCGCGGAACGCTGTGCGTGTCCTCGCAGATCGGCTGCTCGCTGAACTGCACTTTCTGCTCGACTGCGACGCAAGGGTTCAATCGCAACCTCACGACCGCCGAGATCATCGGTCAGGTGTGGGTCGCGGCCCAGGCGCTGGGGCACGAACGCAAGGAAAACCGGCGCCTGTCCAATGTCGTGATGATGGGCATGGGCGAGCCGCTGCTGAATTTCGATGCGGTCGTCCCGGCGATGAACCTGATGCGCGATGACCTGGGTTTTGGTCTGGCCAACAAGCGCGTCACCCTGAGTACCGCGGGGTTGGTTCCGGGAATCGACAAGCTCTCCGAGGTTTGCGATGTCAGCCTTGCGGTCAGCCTGCATGCGCCCAACGATGCGCTGCGCGAAACGCTGGTGCCGCTGAACAAGAAATATCCGATTGCCGAATTGATGGCTGCATGTCAGCGCTATCTGGTCAATCGCCCGCGCGCATCGGTGACCTTCGAGTACACCCTGATGAAAGGCATCAACGATCAGCCCGAGCATGCTCGCGCGCTGGTCAAGCTGCTGCGCCGCCTGCCCAGCAAGCTCAATCTGATTCCGTTCAATCCGTTTCCGGGCACCCGCTACGAGCGATCCGACGAGGATGCGATTCGCCGGTTCCAGACCATCGTCATGGAAGCCGGGCTGATCGCCACCGTCCGCCGCACGCGCGGCGACGACATCGATGCCGCCTGCGGACAGCTGGTGGGCACGGTGCTCGATCGCACCCGTCGCAGTGGTCAATTCAAGGCGCAGTTGACTCCGTCCGCTGAGGTGCACGCATGAGTACGCGCTGGTTCTGGCTGGCCCTGTTCGCAGCACTTTTCCTGGGTGGCTGCGCCAGCGATGGCCTCGGCGGCAGCATGATGGGCCAGAGTTCGGACAAGGCCAAGAAAGCCGCCGAACTGCAGGTGCAACTGGCGCAGGAATATCTCAAGCGCGGCGATCTGGAAGTCGCCCGCGACAAGCTCATCCGGGCGCTGGAACTTGATCCCTATTCGGCTCAGGCGCACACGCTGTCGGGCTTTCTCAACGAGACCATCAAGGAATACGTCCAGGCCGAGTTGCACTACCGGCGCGCGGTCGAGTTGCGACCCAAGGATGGCGACATGAGCAACAACTACGCCAGCTTCCTGTGCAAGCAGGCGCGCTACGACGAAGCCGAAGCAATGTTCCAGCGGGCGTTCGCCGATCCGTACTACAAGACGCCCGAGGTTGCGCTGACCAACGCCGGTATCTGCGCCAAGGACGGCGGTCATCTGGAACAGGGCGAAGCTTACTTGCGCGAGGCGCTCGATCGCAGCCCGAATTTTGGGCCCGCCTTGTTGCCCATGGCCTCGGTGCTGTACGCCCGCAAGGATTTTCTGCGTGCGCGCGCTTTCATCGAGCGTTACGACGCAGCCAACCCCGCCAACCCGGAAGCGCTGTATCTGGGTTTACAGATCGAACAGGCACTGGGCGACGAGCGCAGTGTCGAAGACTATCGACGACGACTGCTGAGTGGTTTCCCGCGATCGCGGGAAGCGCAGTCACTGGAGCAGCGTGAATGATGCAGGAGCAGGACATGAGTGCATCTGCGATGAAGCCCGAAACGACGCTGGACCTGGTCGAGCTGGGACGCCGCCTGACGCAGGCGCGTATCGCGCAATCGTTGGAAGCCGAGGACATTTCGCAGCAGCTGCATCTGCCGCTGGCGACCGTGGCCGATCTCGAGGCCGGGCGCAGCGATCGCATTGGAACGCCGGTCTACCTCAAGGGCTTCCTGCGCAGCTATCTGAAAGCGGTCCGATTGCCCGAGGAATGGGCCGAGCTGGCGTTGAGCGGCTCGCCGACCGGCCTGGTGCCGCCGATCCTGCCTGCCGCTGGTGCCGTGGCGCGCCGCGTCTCCTGGCTGGAACGCTACAAATGGGCGGCCAGCTACGTGGTCGGTACCGGATTGGCGTTGACCGCGGTGCATTGGCTGGTCAGCAATACGCCGCAACTGGGCTTCCCCGACCCGCAGCGATCGACGCCGTCGGTTGCCCTGGACACGCCGCCGGCGCCCCCGCCGGCTGCGGCAATTTCCGAATCCACGCCCGCCACGCCGGTGAACGGTGCCGAGCTTGGCCCCACACCCGTGGTGCCCGAGGCGGCTGGCGAAGAGCTGCCGGTGATGGCATCGCTCAATCCGTTTCGCGTTCCTGGCAGCGATGTCGCGTCATCGATGTCCGGAAACATCCCGCTGACCCTGAATTTCGATCAGGCCAGCTGGGTGGAAGTGCGCGACCAGTCAGGCAGGAAACTGGCATTCCAGACGGTATCCGCCGGTGAGACCCGCAGCTTCAGCGTGGGCGCACCGTTCTCGGTGCTGATCGGCAATGCGCGCGGCGTTCGCGCCGATGTTGCAGGTACCCCGCTCGACCTCAGCTCATTCGTGCGCGGCAACATCGCCCGCTTTGCCGTTGCGGAGAAAGAGCAGGGCTGGACGGCGGTGAGCAACGAAAAAGACAGCACTGGCCGCGACGACGGCTGACCCCAAACAACTGATCCAGGATTTCAGCAATGGCCGACGACATCATCGATGCCCACGAGCAAAGCGAGCAAGCTCGCCAGTGGCTGCAGAAAAACGGCAGTTCCATCATCATGGGCATTCTGCTTGGTCTTGCGGTCCTGCTCGGATGGCAGCGCTGGCAGCAATCGAGCGTCAACCATCGCGCTGACGCGATGCTCAAGTTCGACGACTTCCAGGCCGCGGTCGACAAGGACGACAAGGAACTTGCCGGCAAGCTGGTCGAGGAACTGCGCAAGAATTACGGCGACACGCCGCATGCGGCGCTCGGTGCGCTGGAACTGGCAGAGATGCAGCTGAAGGCGGGTCAGTTGCCCGAAGCCGAGTCCTCGCTGCGTTTTGCGGCGGAGCAGGATGAGTCGGCCTCGTTGAAAGCGATCGCGCAACTGCGTCTGGCGCGGCTGGTGCTGGGCCGCGGCGACGCGCAGAAGGCGCTCGACGCGGTCAATGCCATGTCGGCCGAGAGCTACGTGGCAGAGCGTGAACAGGTGCGTGGCGACGCGCTGCTGGCGCTCGGTCGCGGCGACGAGGCGCGCAAGGCTTACGATGCCGCGCTGGCGGTGATGGATGTGGCCGCGCAACAGCGCCGCTCGCTGCAGGCCAAGCGCGACGACGTCGCTGCCGGTGGTCCGGTGGTGACTGCGCCTGCGGTGCCCGCAACGCCGGCGCCGGATACCAAGGAACCGGCAGCGCCGGTCGTTGCGACTCCAGTGCCAGCGGAGCAGGGTTGATGCTCATGCGCAAGCCGATACTCGGGGTATTGCTGGCGTCGATGCTGCTTGCGGCTTGCTCGGGCAGCAGTTCCAAGAAAGAGAATATCGAGCCGCCGACGGAGCTGATGGAATTCACCCCGGTCGTCACCGTCGACAAGCTGTGGTCGTCCTCGGTCGGCGATGGGGCCGGGTTCACCGGAGCAGGTCTGGTGCCGGCGATTGCCGGCGGTCGCGCGTTTTTTGCCAGCGTCGACGGCGACATCGTGGCCTTTGACGCGCGCCAGCGGCAAGCGTTTGTGGGGCAACACGCTGGAATCATTCGGCGGCGGTCCCGGTGCCAGCGAGTCGATGGTGGTCGCCGGCACCCTGAATGGCGCCGTGATCGCTTTCGATGCTCAAACCGGTGCCGAATTGTGGCGTGCCAAGGTGTCTTCCGAGGTCATTTCCGCCCCGGTGATCTCCGGCGACAGCGTGATGGTGACCGCCAACGATGGCCGCACGCACGCCCTCGCGGTCAGCGATGGCAGCCAGATCTGGGCAGTGGATCGTGGCGTGCCGATGTTGAGTCTGCGTGGCAATGCCGCACCGATCGTCAGCGGCAATGTGGTCATCGTGGCCAGCGCCAATGGCTCCGTCAGCGCATTCAATCTGGCCGATGGCCGGCCCTTGTGGGAACAGCGCGTTGGCGTCGGCGAAGGCCGCACCGACCTCGAACGCATGATCGATGTCGATGGCCGCATGGCGCTGCTGAATGGCGATCTGTTCGTGGCCGGCTACGAGTCCGGTGCCCAGGCGCTCACCCTCGATGGTGGCCGTACGCTGTGGTCGCGCGAAATGTCCTCGGTCGCCGGTCTTGCGGCCGGCACCGAAGCGGTGTTCGTGGCGGCCACCGATGGTTCGGTGTGGGCGCTCGATCGCCGCAGTGGCGGCGCACTGTGGAAAAGCGAAATCCTGCTGCACCGGATGCTGTCGAATCCGGTGTTGATGGGCGACTTCGTGGTCGTTGGCGATCTCGAGGGTCAGCTGCACTGGCTGAAGCGCGGCGATGGCGAGATTGCGGCTCGCAGCAAACTTGGCGGTGCCGGGTTCGGCGAAGGACTGGTGATCGTCGACGACGTGCTTTACGTGCAGAACCAGGATGGTTCGGTAGGCGCGTTTCGCCTCCGCCAGTAACCCGGGACGGTTGTTGCCGTCGCAAGGTCGCCATTGGGCGCCCCCGGCGAACGTGTCCATGCATTGCTGGCATGGCAGCGGGTTGTTGCGCCTCTGCTGTGACCAACACCGACCACTCAGCAACCAACATCCCGCTTTTCCAGGCCCTGCACATGCTCCCCGTTGTTGCTTTGGTCGGTCGCCCCAACGTGGGCAAATCGACGCTCTACAATTCGCTGACCAAGAGTCGCGACGCGATCGTCTCCAACATGCCGGGGGTGACGCGTGATCGTCTGTTCGGCGTTTGCCGTCGCGGCGATCGTCCCTTCATGGTGGTCGATACTGCCGGCCTTACCGAGAACGAAGACGTCCTCGCCAAGGGCATGTCGGCTCAATCGTGGCAGGCGATCAGCGAATCCGATCTGGTCTGCCTGGTGGTCGACGCACGCGATGGGCTGAACCCGGACGACACCGAAATCGCACTGCGCATCCGCGCGATGGGCAAGCAGATGCTGCTCATCGTCAACAAGATGGATGGTCTCGAGGAATCCAATGCGCGCGCCGAATTTTCGCGCCTAGGGATCGCCACCACCCTGCTGATCTCGGCTGCCCACAACCAGGGCATCGCCGACCTGGTCGAGCATCTGGAGGGCGCCCTGCCGCCCGCGCCGGAAGAGCCCGAAGTCGACCCCAGCGTCATCAAGATCGCCATTCTCGGACGGCCGAATGTCGGCAAGTCGACCCTGGTCAACCGCCTGCTGGGCGAAGAGCGGGTGCTGGCGATGGACTTGCCGGGGACCACGCGCGACGCCGTGCGCATTCCGCTGGAGCGCGATGGCAAGCATTACGTGCTGATCGATACCGCCGGCATCCGGCGCAAGGCGCGGGTCGGCGAAGGTGTCGAGAAGTTCAGCGTGATCAAGGCGCTGCAGGCGGCCGAGGAGGCGCACGTCGTGGTGTTGATCCTCGACGCGCAGCAGGGCTTCGCCGATCAGGACGCGCACTTGCTGGGCGAGATCGTCAGCCTTGGACGCGGACTGGTGTTGGCGATCAACAAATGGGATGGCCTGAGCGTGCGCGAGCGTACCCAGGTGACCCAGCGCCTCGACTGGGGCCTCGGTTTCGTCAATTTCGCCAAGCGTTTGCCGATCTCCGCCTTGCACGGCTCGGGCCTGGGCGAACTGATGAAGGCGGTGAACAAGGCGCACCACGCCGCCACCCGCGAGTTCTCGGCGTCGGACCTGACCAAGGCGATCAACGAAGCCTTCGAGAAACACCAGCCGCCACTGGTGCGCGGTCGCGTTGCCAAGATGCGTTATGCGCACCAGGGTGGGCGCAATCCGCCGCGCGTGATCATTCACGGCAATCGCCTGGCCTCATTGCCGGACGCCTACAAGCGCTACCTCGAAAATTCCCTGCGTGATCGCTTCAAGCTGGTCGGTACGCCGCTGGTGCTGGAGTTCCGTGATGCCGCTGCCAATCCTTTCGCCGCCAAGGTCAATGTGCTGACGGATCGTCAGGTCGCCAAGAAGCGACGCCTGATCCGCCACGTCAAGGGTCGCTGACGGGGATGGCGCTGCGCGCCGCATTGTTGGTGGCGGGTACGCGCGTCCGCGTGGTCTGCGCCCTGGCAGGTTTACGCGCGACGCCGGCGCGGCCTGGCGGCAAGCCCGCGCGGCCGTCGGCGCGAACAACATGATCGCGTCTCCCCTGCCGTGCGCGCGCCGTGGCCGCGCTACCAAGGCCCCTGGGTACTCGCACGGCGTTTCTGGCATCGTAGCGTCGAGCGCGCACGACGCGGTTGGAGCCTGATCGATGGATCCGCACGATGAACAGTTGCCGAGAACGCGCGAGCAGAGCGTGCGCATCGACGTATACGAGGCCTTGCGCCGGCAACATGGCGGCGCTGTCCTGCTCGATGTGCGCGAGGCGTCCGAATGGGCCCAAGGCAGTCCGCCCGACGCGATGCAGCTCGCGCGCAGTCGGCTGGAGCTGGAGATCGAACAGCAACTGCCCGACCGCCAACGCGAAATCCTGTTGCTGTGCGCTGCCGGGAGCCGTGCGCTGTTGTGCGCAGACACCCTGGCGCGCATGGGCTACCAGCGGCTGGCGGTGGTGGATGGCGGCATGCGCGCGTGGTCGGCGGCGCAGTTGCCGGTGGCGGTGCCCCAGACGCCGGATGCCGCCTGGACGCGCCGCTATGCGCGTCAGATCGTGTTGCCGGAAGTTGGGCTGGAGGGGCAGCGCCGGCTGGCACAGGCGCGCGTGCTGGTGATAGGTGCCGGCGGCCTGGGCTCACCGGTGGCGCTGTATCTGGCTGCGGCGGGTGTCGGCACCTTGCGCATCGTCGACGACGATCATGTCGAAATCAGCAATCTGCAGCGCCAGGTGCTGCACACCAGCGCCCGCGTCGGCTATGCCAAGGTGCAGTCGGCCACGCAAACGCTCAACGCGTTGAACCCGGAGCTCAAGGTCGAAGCCATCGAGCAGCGCGTCAGCAGTGCCAACGTCGATGCACTGGTGGCCGACTGCGCGGTGTGGGTCGATGGCTCGGACAACTTGCCGACGCGCTATTTACTGAGCGATGCAGCGGTCAAGCATGGCAAGCCGCTGGTTTACGGGGCGGTCGAACGCTTCAGTGGCCAGGTCAGCGTATTTCACCCCGGCGGTGACCGCGGTCGCGCGCCGTGCTATCGCTGTCTGTTTCCGGAGCCGCCGCCGCCTGACCAGGCGCCCAATTGCGCCGAGGTCGGCGTCATCGGCGTGGTCCCCGGCATCGTTGGCCTGCTGCAAGCGAACGAGGCGATCAAGTTGCTGCTCGGCATTGGCGAGCCTCTGGTCGGGCGCCTGCTGCTGTTCGATGCCCTGACGGCACGCTTCCGCGAATTGGCATTGCGCGCCGATCCCGAGTGCGCCGTGTGCGCCCCGGCACGGACCTTCCCGGGTTACGTCGACTACGCTGCCTTCTGCGCCGCGCCGACACGGCATCCCTAGGGCCGCTCCGGTTGAGGAAACACTTAGAGCCTGCCGCAGGCCAAAGCCATTGCGCTGGCCCGGATGCCCTGTGGACAACTCTGTGGATGAGCGCCGGCAGGCGCCGCGAAATTCGCGTCAGAACGTCCGTGCCACGCCGCCTGCGTATGCCTGTGCGTTGAATAAAAACCTATTTAAACAAGCTTTTGCGAGTCTTCCACGAACGACTACGATGCGCTTTGCGACGATCGCCATGGCGAACTGCCATTGTGCACAACAGCATTTCCCGAGCGCCGCTGTGGGCAGCCGATGGGCGCTGGTCAGGCGCAAATCGGTCGATCATGCAACAAAATATTGCAATCAAGTTAGCGACGTTAGCTCAACTCGGCCTGAGCAACACGCGCTAAGTCCTTGCCCGGGCTCCAATCTTTTCAATTATCCACATGTCCTGTGGATAAGCTTGTGGATGGATGTGTCGAGGGGCCCCGAAAAGCCCGTCATGGCGCGCTTTCGCATCCCTCGGCGAGACTCTCGCCGTTCTTGCGTAATGCAATTGAATCAATCACATACATTCATTCGGCTGGATCATGTTGACAAAACTGAAACAAATTTGTCGCTGCGCGTGAAGCGCAGCACGCGGCCGCGAAAGGGCGCCAGTTCATCGATCTCGAAAGCTTGGCGGTCCTCACTGGCGCGGTAGCCCTGGGCGAGCAACGCGTGCGTCATCCGGCCACTGTTGCCGCGTCCCGGATCGCTGATGACGATTTCCGCCTGTGCGTGCGCCAGCCGCTCCAGCAACGCCGCCAGCAGCGCGCTGTGGCCGCGCTCGTAGAGGATGTCGCTGCCGATGATCAGATCGAACTTTCCCAGTTCTGCAGCCTGCGCGGTCCATGGCAGATCGCGGTATACCGGCATCGGCAGGCCATTCAGGCCGGCGTTGTAGGCGAGGAACTGCTCAGCCAGCGGGTGGTGATCGCTGGCGGTGATGTCGGCGCCACGACGTGCCAGCACCAGACTGGCCAGCGCCAGCCCGCAACCCAGCTCGAGGATGCGCTTGCCCTCGATGTCGTGCGCAAACATGGCTCGCGCCAACACGCATCCCGATGGCCAGATCTGGCCAAAGTGCCCCCACTGCGCCGACGAAATGCCCGCGCGATCCGCCTGGCCCTGGAGATCGTCGTATTGGCGATGGTCGCTCAAGGAGCGCACATGCAGATCGGGCCCGCCGAGGGGCACGTCGGTGATTCGTGTGAGGTAGCCAGGCACAGTCTGCGTCCCGAGGGTACAGCGACCTCCACTGAAGAACTTGGTCCGTGGAGAAGGGAGCAGCGACGCAGCGAATTTGCGAGGGAATGGGCGTGGCCAGCGCGGGACTGTAACCGCGCGCGCCCTGAATGTGCAAAATTACTCGCCGACCGGCGCGTGTACTTAAGGCCACGGTCAAGTTGCTCGCGTAGACTGCTGCGCCTCCAGCTAGTCCACCCTTCAGGTCGTGATGGCACGTTCACCCGCGTACAGATGGTTGCGCATCGGCTTTGCGCTGGCGGTGCTTGGCGCTTTGACGGCTTGCGCGTCCCTGGTGGATCGCGCCTCGGCAAATCTCGGGCGGCAACTGTCGGCCGGCATCCTCGACCACGACGATCCGGCCACCGTCGCCGCCGGTCTGCCGGCTTATCTGCTGTTGCTCGATGGTCTCAACCATGACGGCACGCCGAATCCGACACGGCTGTGCCTGGCCGCCGATCTGTATGGGGCTTATGCGGGTTCCTTCGTCGATGAGCCCGAACGCGCCAAGCGGCTGGCCAAGCGTGCCTTCGACTATGCCTCGCGCGCGGCCTGCGCCACCGACGGCAAATGGTGCGAACTGGGCAAGAGCAAGTTCGAGATCGTCGACGCGGCCATGGCCAAGGCCACGCTGGAACAGGCCGACGCACTGTTCTGCCTCGGGGGTGCCTGGGCGGGTTACATCCAGGCGCACGCCGACGACTGGAATGCCATCGCGGCGATACCCAAGGCACGTCGCGTGATCGAGCGCGCGGTGGAATTGGTGCCGGACTATCGCAACGGTCAGGGTCAGTTATATCTGGGTGTGATGAACTCGCTGCTGCCGCCGGCCTACGGTGGCAAGCCGGAACTGGCGCAACGATATTTCGAAGAGGCATTGACGCGATCGAACTCGCGCAACCAGATGGTGCGCGTGCTTTACGCCCGCCACTATGCGCGGCTGGTGTTCGATCAGGCATTGCACGACCGACTTGTCGCTGAAGCCTTGGCGGCCGATCCGAAGGTGCCGGGCATGACATTGATGAATACGCTGGCGCAGCGTCAGGCGCTGGTGTTGCAAGCGACTTCCAAGGACTATTTCGAATGATCCAACTGAAACTGCGGCCAATCCTGGTATTGATCGCCGCGCTGGGCCTGGGCTCGATGGCCAATGCCGCCTCATTGAAGATTGCCACGCTCGCGCCCGAGGGCAGCAACTGGATGCGCGAGATGCGTGCCGCCGGCGATGCCGTCAAGACCAGCACCGAAGGTCGGGTGGAACTCAAGTTCTTCCCCGGTGGCGTCATGGGCAACAGCGACACCGTGCTGCGCAAGATCAAGCTCGGTCAGCTCAATGGCGGTGCCTTTGCTTCGACCGAATTGACCACCGCCAATCAGGATGTCGCGGTGTACGGACTGCCGTTCACCTTCGCCAACCTGGAAGAAGTGCGCCGGGTGCGCCAGGTGCTCGATCCCAAGATCAAGGCCGGCTTCGAGCACAGCGGCTTTGTTGCGGCAGCCATCACCGGCGGCGGCTTCATCTACATGATGAGCAGCAAGCCGATTGCCACTCAGGAGCAGGTGCGCGCGACCAAGGTCTGGGTGCCGGAAGGCGACGTGGTCGGGCGCATTGCCTTCGAGGAACTCGGTGCGCCGTCCGTGCAACTGGCACTGGGCGACGTCTACACCAGCCTGCAGACCGGCCTGGTTGAGACCGTGGGCAACACCACCACTGGCGCGATTGCCTTCCAGTGGGCGACCAAGTTGAAGATGATGGTGGATCTGCCGGTGTCGTACACCGTCGGCATCCTGGTGCTGGACCAGAAGTCACTGGCGAAGCTGACGCCGGAAGATCAGGCCGCAGTGCTTGCCGGCATCGAAGAGGCGTTTGCGCGGCTGGAGATCAGCAATGCCGCCGACGATCTGGCAACGCGCGAGACCCTGCGCAATGAAGGCATCGAGATCGTGGTTCCTGCCGAGAGCGAAGCGGCGGCCTGGCGCGATGTCGGTCGGCGCACCGTCGAGCGGATGCAGAAGGAAGGCCTGATTTCGGCCGAGATCCTGGCCGCGCTGAACCAGGCCAAGTCGGCGGCCGGGAGTCACTGATGCGGGCGCTTGGCATCCTCGCGCGCGGGGTCGCGCGAGTCGAGGATGTGCTGTTGGCCAGTCTCGGCCTCGGGCTGCTTGCGGCGGCCGCGGCGCAGCTGGTGTTCCGCCTGTTCGGTGGCGGCCCGGTATGGCTGGATCCGTTGATGCGCTCGGCCACGCTGTGGCTGGCGCTGATCGGCGCGCTGGTGGCCACGCGTGAGAACCGTCAGTTGCAGATCGACATCCTCTCGCGGCATTTGACCGGTTGGCTCGGCCACGTCGCGCGGACGGTCGTGGTGCTGTTTACCGCAGCGGTCTGCGCGCTGTTGGCGCATGCCAGCTGGACCCTGGTGCTGCTCGAGCGCGAAGGCAATACGGAGATCTTCGCTGGCGTTCCCAACTGGTGGGCGCTGGCCATCCTGCCGGTGGTGTTCGGCCTGATGTGTCTGCATGCGCTGGGTCAGATCGGACGGCCATTGCAGCATGAGCCGTTGCCGGGAACGGTGTTGCCATGATCTGGCTCATCGCGCTTGGCCTGTTGCTGCTGGCCTTCCTCGGCGCGCCGTTCTTTGCGCTGATCGCAGCGATCGCGCTGCTCGGATTCAATGCGCAGGGCTACGATCTGGCGATCGTGGCGGTGGAGATCAACCGCCTCGGTGAAATGCCGGTGCTGGTGGCGATCCCGCTGTTCACGCTGGCCGGCTATCTGCTGAGCGAGAGCGAGGCGCCCAAGCGCCTGGTACGCCTGACCCAGGCGCTGGTCGGCTGGCTGCCCGGCGGCCTGGCGATTGTCGCGCTGGTCGCCAGTGCCTTGTTCACGGCGCTGACCGGCGCGTCGGGCGTGACCATCGTGGCACTGGGCGCCGTGTTGTTCCCGGCCCTGATCCAGGGCCGTTACAGCGAGCGCTTCGGTCTCGGCCTGGTCACCGCATCGGGCAGCCTCGGCCTGCTGTTCGCGCCCTCGCTGCCGCTGATCATCTACGGCGTCGTTGCCCAGCAGTTGAACACCACGCCGCAGGTTTCGGTGGAGGATCTGTTCCTCGCCGGCATCATTCCCGGCCTGTTGATGCTGCTGGTGCTGAGCGTCTACGCGATCACGCAATCACCGCACATCCCGCCCGAGCAGCGCCGTTTCGACTGGCGCGCCGCGCGCGCGGCAATCCTCGACGCGCGCTGGGAGCTGCCGTTGCCGGTGCTGGTGCTCGGCGGCATCTATTCCGGGCGCATCGCGCCGTCGGAAGCGGCGGCATTGACCGCCGTCTACGTGTTCCTGGTCACCGTGGTCATCCGCCGCGAAATTGCACTCAAGCGCCTGCCGCAGATCGTGCGCGAAGCGATGATGCTGGTCGGTGGCATCCTGTTGATTCTGGGCACGGCGTTTGCGCTGACCAATTATCTGATCGATGCCGAGATTCCGACGCAGCTGTTTGCCTGGGTGCAGGCCCATGTCCACCAGAAGTGGCTGTTCCTGCTGGCGCTGAACCTGTTCCTGCTGTTCTTCGGGATGCTGCTGGAGGGCTATCCGGCGATCGTCGTGCTGACGCCACTGGTGCTGCCGATCGCCACCGGTTACGGCATGGACCCGGTGCATTTCGGCATTCTGTTCCTCGCCAATCTGCAGATCGGCTTGTTCCTGGCGCCGCTGGGAATGAACCTGTTCATCGCCTCGTACCGCTTCAAGCGACCGGTGACCGAGGTCATCCGCGCCAGCTGGCCGTTCTTCCTGCTGCTGTTCGCCTGCGCGCTGGCGATCACCTATATCCCGTGGCTGTCGCTGGTGTTGCTCGACAGGTAGCAGCCGCCGCGGCGGTGAATCGCTTCGCGATACACCGCCCTACCAGAGCCCGCGCGTCTCAAACACAGCCGCTCTGGTAGCCCGGTGTACGCGCGCGTTCACCGGGGATCGCGACCAAAGCCCGCGCGTCTCAAACACAGCCGCTCTGGTAGCCCGGTGTACGCGCGCCAGCGCGTTCACCGGGGATCGCGAATTCTCCCAGACGACCGCGCTACCGATAACCGAAAACCGAAAACCCGCCTCTCAAGCCCCCGGAATCCGGTGCACCGAGGTCACCGGATCGCGCAGTTCGCGGCGCAGGATCTTGCCGACGTTGGTCTTGGGCAGTTCGATGCGGAACTCGATGATCTTGGGCTGCTTGTAGCCGGTCAGCTGCGCGCGGCAGTGCGCCTTGACGTCGTCGATGGTCAGGTTCGGGTCCTTCTTGACGATCACCAGCTTGACCGCTTCGCCTGACTTGTCGTCGGGTATGCCCACGGCTGCGACCTCGAGCACGCCCGGAAGGGTGGCGACGACGTCCTCGATCTCGTTCGGATAGACGTTGAATCCGGACACCAGGATCATGTCCTTCTTGCGATCGACGATGTAGAAATAGCCGCGTTCATCCATCTTGCCGATGTCGCCGGTGCGCAGCCAGCCGTCCGGGGTGATGGTCTTGGCGGTCTCTTCCGGGCGCTGCCAGTAGCCCTTCATCACCTGCGGACCACGGATGCAGATCTCGCCGACTTCGCCCTGGGCCAGCAGCTTGCCGTCGTCGTCCTGGATCGACAGTTCCGTGCTCGGCGCCGGTACGCCGATCGAGCCGGTGTATTCCTTGCTGTCGGGTCGATTGACGGTGGCGACCGGGGAACTTTCGGTCATCCCGTAGCCCTCGAACAGCGCGCACTTGGTCACCTGCTGCCACTTCTCCGCGACCGCCCGCTGCACTGCCATGCCGCCGCCCATCGACAGCTTCAGCGTGCTGAAATCGAGCTGGTCGAAGCCCGGCGTGTTGAGCAGACCGTTGAACAGGGTGTTGACGCCGGTGACGATGGTGAAGCGGTACTTGCCGAGCTCCTTGACGAAGCCAGCCATGTCGCGCGGATTGGTGATCAGCACATTCATGCCGCCGACGTTCATGAACACCAGGCAGTTACAGGTGAGCGCAAAGATGTGATAGAGCGGCAGCGCAGTGATGATGATCTCTTCGCCTTCCTTCACCGTCGGCCCGAACCAGTGTTTCACCTGCAGCATGTTTGCGATCATGTTGCGATGGGTCAGCATGGCGCCCTTGGAGACGCCGGTGGTGCCGCCGGTGTACTGCAGAAAGGCCAGATCATCCGGTCCGATGTCGGTGGCCGGCAGCGATTGTCCGGCGCCTTTGCTCAGGGCGTCGTTGAATTTGATGGCGTTCGGCAGATTGAACGCCGGGACCGCCTTCTTGCGGTACTTGACGACGAAATTGACGATCAGCGATTTCGGAAAACCGAGCATGTCACCCACCGCGCTGGTGATCACGTGTTTGACGCTGGTGTCCTTGATCACCTCTTCGAGCGTGGTCGCGAAGTTCTCGAGGACGAGAATGGCGGCCGCGCCGGAATCGTTGAGCTGGTGCTTGAGCTCGCGCGCGGTGTACATCGGGTTGGTGTTCACCACCGTCAGGCCCGCGCGCAGGATGCCGAGCAGCGCTACCGGATACTGCAGAACGTTGGGCAGCATGATGGCGACGCGATCGCCTTTGTTCAGGCCCAGGTGGTTGCGCAGGAAGCAGGCGAACCTCAAGCTGGCCTGATCGAGATCGCCATAACTCATCACCTTGTCCATGTTGACGAAGGCGGGGCGTTGACGAAAGCGATCGAAAGCCACTTTCATCACGTCGGCGACCGAGCGGAATTCGTTGGTGTCGATGGTTGCCGGCGTACCTTTGGGATACTGTGCAAACCACGGTTGCGCCGATGCAGTGCTCATCTTCCACTCCTCAGATGCTCGCGTGCGTAATGCCGGACAGCTATGGCGCCGGCAGATTCCGTCGAAAATAACCGCAATGCCGGGGGTTGTCATGCAAGGACTTGGGAATTTGCCGATTCGCCGATGGCTGCGCG
Source organism: Rhodanobacteraceae bacterium (assembly GCA_016717705.1). Taxonomy (GTDB): domain Bacteria; phylum Pseudomonadota; class Gammaproteobacteria; order Xanthomonadales; family SZUA-5; genus JADKFD01. The sequence goes on from JADKFD010000044.1 coordinate 39,097, forward strand.
CCGCAGCCTGCTTGCTCGGGCTCGCGATACTGGCCGCTTGTTCGCACGATCCCAGCGAACAGGCGCTGCGCGATACCTTGGACAGTCTCGAAATTGCGGGCGAAACCCGCGATGTCGGCGATTTCATGGAGCGGGTGGCCGACGATTTCGTCGGCAACAGCAGCGAATTCGATCGCCGCGGGCTGGAACAACTGTTGCGCATGGTGGCGCTGCAGCATCAGTCGATCAGCGTCGTGCGCAGCGGGCTGGAGATCGAAATGCACGGCGAACGCGCGCTGGTGCGGATGAAAATCCTGGTGACTGGCGGAACAGGCGGGCTGATCCCGGATCAGGGCCAGCTGTTCGATACGGAAAGCGCCTGGCGTTTTGTCGACGGGCAGTGGCAGTTGGGCAACGCCACGTGGAAGCCGGCGGGGTAGGGCAGAAGCTGTGAGTAGTGAATGGTCAGTAGTGAGTAGCAGCCGGCAAGAACGAAGCGGTGGGTACGGCCGTTGCAGGAGCGACGCGCGCGTCGCGACCGGCGTGTATTCACGAACGAAGCGGTGGGGACGGTCGTTGTAGGAGCGACGTGCA
>JADKFD010000045.1 GCA_016717705.1 Rhodanobacteraceae bacterium
TCGCTGCCATTTGCGCACGCGCAGTTACAGCGGAAGGCCTTTCAGCGCGCCTGCAGAGCGGCGCGCACCGCCACGAGAAACTCAGGATCGGGCTCTGGGCCGAGCCGGGCGCTGCTGGCGAGTTTGCGACCCTCGGCGTCGAGCAGCACCAGGGCGCTGGTGTGGTTGAACTCGCCATCGACCAATGCCCGGTAGCGCACACCGAGCAGCGCGGCGATCTTGCGCACATTGGCCTCGTCGGTGCGCGCCAGGGTCCAGTGCTGCGGATCGAGCTTGCGCTTGTCGGCAATGTACTTGAGCGCCGCGGTGTCGTCGCGCGCCGGGTCCAGGCTCACCAGCAGCAAGCCCAGCTTCTCGCGCTCGGCATCGCCGAGTGCATGCTCGATGCCCTTGGCGCTGTCGATGATCAGCGGGCAGACGTAGGCGCACGAGGTGTAGAACATGGCCACCAGCTGCACCCTGCCGCGCTTGTCGGCCAATTGGAACGCGTGTCCTTCCTGGTCGCTGAGTGGGGCGTCGAGCTGGTAGATGGAATCGGGCGGCAAGTCACCGGCTGCGACCGATCGTTGCCGGAGCCCAGCAGCGCCAACATCAGCAGCAGGGCTCGTCAGTATCCGGCGCAGTGGTTCAAGTGCCGCAGGGTTCATGGTCTGGCTCCGGCGGAATCACGTGCACACCGAAAGCCGACGTTGCCGGTGGTGTCGTCGGCTTCCAGTGCCGACAGCATCGCAATGCGCATCAGCACCGCGTAGTTCTCGCGATCATCGGTGGACAGCGCGCCAGCGCCGCAAAACTGCAGCAAGTCCGGATCCAGCTGCTGGCGATTGTCACTGGACACCAGCATCGCCGCGTAATCCTCCACCCATTCCCAGACCAGTCCGTGCAGATCGTGCACACCGTGGATGTCGGCCTCACCCTGCCCTACCAGCGCCAGCGCTTCGTTGGAGGGCTTGGAGTACCAGGCCAGAATGCGCTCGCGCCACTCGGGGTCGCTGCGGGCGTCATTGCGGGTGGCATCAGCAGCCGCCGCGTATTCCCATTCGGCCCAGGTTGGCAGGCGCGCGTCCTGCGCTTCGCAATAGGCCTGAGCGGCAAACCAGCTGACCTGGGTCACCGGCTGCTGCGGCAATGCCTGCGCACCGAGGCTCAGCGGGCCGCTCCAGTGCTCCAGATAACGCGCCTCGGCGAAGATCACCGGGGCAGTGCCGCGACGCCACTCAGCATGGGTGGTCACGAATGCCAGGAACTGCGCGTTGCTCACCGGTGTGGTCATCAGCTCGAAGGGCGCCACGCGCACCTTGCCGTCACTGTCTTCGAAACGCAGCACCGAGGTGAAGGATTCGGCGCCGGGCAATGTCGCCCATTCGGGCTCGGCGGCAAAGGCGGAAGCGCAAGCAGCACCAGCGACAGCAACAGCGCTTTGATCGGGGGGCAGCTTTTCCATTGGGGAGCGGATTTACCTCCGCGCAGCTTTCGCGGACAAACGTGACTCGCGGCGTTGTCACGTAGGCCGCTGCGCGGCCAACGTGACCTACTTCCGGTTGTTCGGTGCGCGAACAAGCGCACCGCCGCGATGAACGGAACTCCCACCAAACCGACCTTGGCAAGCTGGACGCTCATCGAAGATCGGCCTCAGTGCGCCGCACCTTCTGCGCGCGGCGTGCCGCTGCGCACCGCAGTCACTTCCGCGGCCGTGACCTGTCCACCGCCGTTGTCCCAGCTGTTCTTTACATAGGTCAGGATGTTGGCGATTTCGTCATCGTTCAACTGGCTCATCGGCGGCATCACCGAGTTGTATTCCTGGCCGTTGACCTTGACCACGCCGGTCAGGCCATTGAGCACGAGCTTGATCACCTCATCGTTGCTCGAGGTCGCCAGGTAATCGGATTTCGCCAGCGGCGGAAACACGCCCGGCAGGCCGGCGCCGCTCTCCTGATGACAGACCGAGCAAGTACCGGCAAACAAGGTCTTGCCGGCGTTGATCTGTTCTTCCTTGGACAGCGTGCCGGCAGCGGAGGACTTTGCCGCGGTCTGCACCGAAGCCATGCTGGCCGCCTTGTCGCCGAGGTAGGCCGAGTCGATTTCCTTGCCCGAGTAGATCGCCTTGTCCTCCGGACCATCGACCTTGAGGATGCCCAGCGCGCCCTTGTTGAAGGCACGGAAGATCGAGTGGTCGACCATCAGGTAGCTGCCGTGCACTTCGAGATGGAAGTCGGCAATCATCGCGCCGCCCGAGGGAATCAGTGTGGTCTGCACATTTTCCTGGAAGCGGGTGCCACCTTCGTACCAGACCTTGTCGAAGATCTCGCCGATCAGGTGGAAACTGGAGACCAGATTGGGGCCACCGTTGCCGACGTAAAGGCGCACGCTCTGGCCGACACTGGCGGTGATTGCCCGATCACCGGTCAACGCGGTTTCGGCGCCATTGAACAGCACGTAGGTCGGGTTTTCGTCGATCGCTTTCTGCATGTCGAATGGCGCAAAACCCTTCTCGCGATACTTGGTGGTCGTATAGAAATCGCCCTGCATCACGTAGTACTCCTTGTCCACCTTGGGCATGCCTTCGGGTGGTTCGACCAGGATCAAGCCGTACATGCCATTGGCCACGTGCATGCCCACCGGCGCCGTCGCGCAGTGGTAGACGAACACACCCTGATTGAGTGCCTTGAAGGTGAACTGCGAGCTGTGGCCGGGCGCGGTGAAGCTGGATGCCGCGCCGCCACCGGGACCGGTGACACCGTGCAGGTCGATGTTGTGCGGCATCTTCGATTCGGGATGGTTGTGCAGATGAAACTCCACGGTGTCGCCCTGACGCACGCGGATGAAGCTGCCGGGCACGGTGCCGCCGAAGGTCCAGAAGGTGTAGGTCACGCCCTCGGCGATCTCCAGATCGAGCTCGCGCACTTCCAGGTCGACGATCACCTTCGCCGGCGCCTTGCGGTTGGTCGGCGGCGGCACCTGCGGCGGCGAGGTCAGGATGGCGTGGACCGGTTCACCCTGCGGCGGTCCGAAGTCGCCCTTGAGGGAACCGCCGGTGTCCGCCGGCGCTGCCGCTGCCGTCGAAGCCGGGGCCGCGGGTGTCGCCGAATCCTGGCTTGAACAGGCACTCAGCGCGAGTGCGCAGGCCAGGACGATCGCATTTGGCAAGGTACTGGATTTCATGGCGCATCCCCTCTGGAGCAGATAGGCAAATGCACTGATGCGTCGTCGGTGGTTGCCAAACTTGTGTCGACACCCGGCGCTTGTTTGTATCAGATTGCAATTCGCAGGTGCGAAGCATGCGCGTTCGCATCCACGTTGTCGCTGACTCAAGTCAAGTGCAGCGCTGATCGAATGACGCGCCGCCGGGTGTGCGTCTGCCCGTCATTCCCAGCGCAGCGCCTCGATCGGATTGACGCGTGTCGCGCGACGCGCCGGAATCCAGCTGGCCAGTAGCGCAACTGCCGCCAGCAGCAGCGTGACGGCCAGATAGGTGACAGGGTCGAGCGCGTCGACGCCGAACAACTGCGAGCGGATCTGCTGCGCAGCCGGATAGGCCAATGCCAGTGCCGCCACCAGCCCCATCGCACTGAGCGCCACGCCATCTCGGACAACCATGCCCATGATGTTTTCGCGACTCGCCCCCAGCGCCATGCGCACACCGATCTCGCCACTGCGCTGGGCAACGGCAAAACTGAGCACGCCGTAGATGCCGACCGCACACAGCCCGAGCGCGGCGGCGGCGAACAGCAGCAGCAACAGCATCGGCGTGCGTGGCGCGTCGAGCGATTGATCGATCCTCTCGTGCATGCTCATCACGTCGAAGACCGGCTGTTGCGGATCGATGGTCGCCACTGTTGCACGCAGCGGACCGGCGATGTCGGCTGGCGCAAGTTCAGTCTTGATCGCGATCCTGAAGATGCGCGTGGGCGCCTGGGCGTAGGGGAAATAGTAGGTCTCCATGCCATCGACCTCGGACAGCTGGCGGCGCTTCACGCTGGCGACCACGCCGACGATGGTGCGCCAGGACAATCCGTTGAGTCCCGGCGTGGCGATCCGCGCACCCAGGGGACTGCGATCGCCGAAGGCCTTGCGCGCCAGGCGCTGGTCGATGATCGCCACGGGTGGCGCCGAGGCGTCGTCGCTGGGCAGGAAGTTGCGTCCTTGCAGCAGCGGGATGCCCAGGGTGGTGAAGGCATCCTCGTCGACAATCTGGAAATAGCCGACGCTCGGCGCCTGGTCGGCCGGCCGGCCGACGGTTTCGACAAAGTACGGACCGGAGTCGTAGTCGCCGGAAAACAACATGCCGCTGACCGCGCCTGCCGAACGCACACCCGGCAAGGCGCGCACCGCGCTCATCAGGCGGTGGTGAAATTGACCCGCGCGCGCCTCATCGTTGCGATAGCGATCACTCAGCAGATTGAAGCTCGCGGTGACCAGATGATTGCTGTCGAAACCGGGGCTCTGCTGCAGCAGGCGCGCGTAGCTGTGCAGCAACAGGCCGGCAACCACCAGCAAGGCCCCGGCCAAGGCAATTTGCACCACCACCAGCACGTTGCGCGTGGCGCGCGCGCCCAAGCTACCCAGACTGCCGCGCGCGGCGCCCTTCAGCTCGGCCAGGCTGCGGCCACGCCAGAGCGCCACGACCGGCACCAGCCCGGCGATCAGCGCACTCAAGGTCGCCGACGCCAGCGCAAACATCAACACTGCCGGATCGAGCCCGATTGCAAAGCCGCGTTCGGCGCCATCCAGTCCGAGCGCGCGGATCAGCTCGATGCTGACGCCAGCCACACCGATGCCGACCAGCCCGGCCAAGGATGCCAACACGGCACTCTCCAGCAGCAGTTGTCGCGCGAGCCGGGCGTGGCTGGCTCCGATGGCGGTGCGCACGGCAAATTCGCGGCGCCGTGTACTCAAGCGGATCAGCATCAGATTGGCCACGTTGACGCAAGCGATCAGCAGCACCAGAGTCACGGCACCCTGCAGCATCCACAGCGCTGGGGCGAAATCACCTGCCAGATAGCGGTGCAGCGGGCGTGCGCGCCCGGCAAAGCCGCTCGTCTCGACGCGCGTGCGGAAATCCGGACCATCGCCATTGGTGGTGGCGCCCAGGCGCTCGACGTTGCGCGCGATGATGGCCGCGAACTGCGCTTCCAACTGCTCGATCGATGCACCCGCAGCGAGGCGACCGACCGACTGGGCAAACTCGTAGCCGCGCATGCTGTCGGATTTGCGCTTCTCGGAGAACACGAAAGGCAACCACAGCTGCACCTCGCGACGCGGAAACGTGAAACTTTCGGGCATCACACCGATCACCCGATGACCCTGCCCGCTCACCTGGATATCGCGTCCGACCAGATCAGGATCGGCCCCGAACTGGCTGGCCCAGAGTGCGTGGCTGAGCACCACGACGCGCTCGTGCCCGACTTCTGTCTCCTGCGGGCTGAAGGTGCGACCGAGCTGCGCCTGCACGCCCAAGGTGGTGAACAGCGACGGCGTAGCGTAGACGCCGGCAATCCGTTGCGCTGCGCCCTGATCCGCCAGATCAAAACTGAAGTCGTAATAGAGCGCGCTATCGGCCAGAGCCGGGGCGTCCATCCGTCGATCCAGATAGTCAGGCACTGTGTTGGACGAATCGACCACGCCCAGCTTCGGATAGCTGTTGTAGATGTGAACCAGCTGCTCGCTGTGCGGAAACGGCAGCGGCCGCAGCAGCAGGCCCTGGATCACGCTGAAGATTGCCGTGTTGCAACCGATCCCGAGCGCCAGCGTCAGCACCACACCCAGTGCAAATCCAGGACGCGCCCAGAGCATGCGCAAGCTGCCGCGCAAATCGAGAAGGCGTTGTCGAGCATCGGAATCACTCGGGGGGCGCGCGGGGGGGGGGGGGGGGGGGGACGCCGGGCCGGTGGCGTGCGACGTCGCAGGACATTCGGCACCGGCTCGCGTTGCGCGGGACCGCCCCGGCCCAGGGTCGCGCCGCGCCGTCCGGGCGGCCGCGGGCGGCGTGGCACCCGCCGTCGCGCTACAGCGGGGCAATGCGCCGCGTGGGCGCGGGCCCGGCGGGCTGGCGGCCAGGCTCGGCGCCGGGCTGTCGCCGCGTTCTCCCTGGCGCCCAGGAAGCAGCAAGGCGGCGGGGCCATGCCCAAGGCCCTACGCGACGCGGCCGGCGGCACGCGCGTAACCGGCCTACGCTCGCGGCGGATCTGAGGCGCTCCAGGAACTTGCAGCATCCAACGGAATCTTCTGATTGCCGGCGTGATCGCCTGGATGCCACCAATGCGCACGGCAAGCCAACCGACCCAAAGTGCCGCCCGCAAGCCCCGACCGGAGTCGCTGATGCCCTTTTCCATGGATGCACGTTTGCGCTCGCGCGCCGTTCTTCTCGGCAGTGTGCTGTTGCTGCTGGTCGGCTGCGCCGCGCCTTCCGCAAGAGCGCCCGCGGAGCCGGCCCCGGAGCACTGGCAGGCGCTGGCGAAAGCTGACCTCGACGCCATCCACCAACTGATCCTGGACGCCCACCCCGGGGCGCGCGACGAGCTGAATCCGGGGTTCATGGAATGGACCGAGACCGGCTATCACGCGGCACTGGCCTTGCTGCCGCGGGTGTTCAACTACGACTCGATGCTCGCGGCGGTGCGTTACTACACGACCGGTTTCCGCGACAACCACCTCATGTACTCCGACAACATCCGCCCGGAAAATGCGCTGATCGAGCACGCCGGCTGGGAAGTCGAGTACACCGGCAATCGCTACATGGTCACGGCAACCGCCGAAGTATGGCCGGTGGCGCTGCCGCCGGCAGGATCGATATTGCTGCAGTGCGATGGGCGCACGGTCGATTCAATATTGCGGGACGACGTCGCGCCGTTCATCGACCGCCGCGAGTTGCCGCGCACACCAACCCGTCTGGCTTTCGCGCTGTCCTTCCTGAGTTTGCGTGGAGGCGAACTCAAGCGTTGCCAGTTCAGCGCTCCGGACGGTGCCACACTCGATCTGGACGTGGTCTACAAGGGCCTGACCAGTGACCAGTGGTGGGACTGGTTTGTCGCCGCGTCGGAAAAACCGATGCCCGACCGCAGCAACGACTATCAGCTGCAGGACGGCATCTTGTGGATTCGCGCGTCCAATTTCTCGCTCAATCCGGAGCAGGTCATCGCGCTGGACGCGATGCTCGACGCCTTGCCGAAACTTGCCGGCGTGCGTGCCATCGTGTTCGACGCGCGCGTCAACGGCGGCGGCGACAGTAGCGTCGGCGACCGCATCTTCGAGGCCGCCACCGGTGGACTGAGTTACGACACCACCGGCGTCGAGCAACTCCCGCAGACCTATGCGCAGTGGCGGGTGTCCGATGTGGCGATCGGCGAGGCGGAGGAACGCGTGGCGCAACGGCGGGCCCAGTACGGCGCCGACAGCGAGCAACTGCGCGATTCCGAAGATCACCTGAAAGCACTGCAGGACGCCCGACAGAAGGGTGAAATCTGGGTCAGGCAGGTGGAGGGCCCCAGGCTCGACCGCGCCGAGATTCGCCGAAGAGGCGGTCATCTCAAGCGCTTCGATGGCCCCATCGCCCTGCTCACCCGCGGCAACTGCGCCAGCTCCTGCCTCGATTTCGCCGATCTGGTGCTGAGTGTGCCCGGCGCTGTTCACCTGGGTCAGGAGACCAGTTCCGACACGCTCTACATCGACGTCGCATTCGTCACCCTGCCCAGCGGCAACGGCTTCATGATGCCGTTGAAGGTGTGGCGCAACCGGCTGCGCGGCAACAACGAAACCCTGAAACCGGACGTGCCGCTGGACTTCGATGCCATGGACGAGGCCACGGTGCGGGCGCGGGTCATCGAAATTCTGAGTCTGCCGGCGGAATCGGACTGACGCCTGCAAACGGGAGGCATCGGAATCCAAAGAGGACGAGGACGCCCAGTCAGCTCAGGTTGGGGCAATTGTGGCAAGACTCTGGCACATGCTTTCGAGTGCTCGCTCTAGCGGCATGCGGGTACGTTTGTTGCTACCGAGATTTACCTGAGTGCGAAAAGCGATCCAGGAAGGATCGACTGCGTCACAGAACCACCCCGCCGCGTTGGCCGCGCGTCGGTCTGTCATGCGCTTGACCATCGAAGATCGAGGGTGAGCGTCATGACCAACTGCCGGTGAACCGGCGCTCTGGGCGAAAGCCTGTGGCGTCGATACGTTCCCTGGTCCCTGGCGTAAGTGTGTCCCGCGTCGCATGAGCGATGGTCGGGCGCACGGCGGCGAAAGGATGCTCGAACGGAGGAATCCGCATGAAGTTGGCCTGGATACTTTGGCTAAGCTCGTTATCACCCACCCCATTGGCCGACTCGATGTGTCTGGCCACCACCATCTACCTCGAAGCGCGCAATCAATCGCTGGACGGCCAATTGGCCATCGCCGAAGTCGCGCTGCGGCGCCGTGACAGTGGCCGTTACGGCAACAAGTTGTGTGAGGTGCTGCAGCAACCCAAGCAGTTCGCACTCACGCTGGTCTCACCCGACAAGCAGATCAGCGACTGGACTGCCTACTGGCATTCCTGGAACGTCACCATCGCCGCACTGCGCAACTGGCAATTGCCGGAGCCCAAACGTCGCCTGCTGGTGCCCGGCGCTGACCACTTTCTGGCCTACGAGCGAGTCAATGCCAGCTGGTCCGGCGGCGAGCCGCTGCACGTGATCGGCGATCACGGCTTCTATCGCGTCAACTGACGGCGCGTTGCGCGAAAGCCCATGGATGCAGATGCAGGTCACGTTGGCCCGGAGGGCCTACGTGACCTACCGTTCTACGACTGGACGCTGCCTGGACCTGACGGCGGCGGGGCTGCCTCGTGCTCGCGTACCGAACGCGCGACCAGACCAACGCCGATCGCGATCATTCCCAGCATCAACAAGGTGTTGTAGAGGCTGGTCGGGGCAAAATAGACGCGCAGGTTGGCGATCACGCCGGCGAGGATGATCAAGATACCGGCGGATACCAGAAACCAGCCGATGATCGATTTGCCATTGTAGAAGACGATGCCGAGTCCAAGCAGGAATGGAATCAGCGACAGGCCGAAGGCGTCGTAGCCATACAGGCTCCAGCCGCCGCTGCTCACCATGATCTGCTGCATCAACAGATAGCCGCCGACCACGATCAGTCCGAGGCCCATCAGGAATTCACCAAGTCCGCCCGGACTGCCGCCTGCACCGCGCATGGCAAGGTCTCCAGTTTCCACGTTGGCGAAGTATGCATGGCTTGAGCAAAGCCGGCACGATCCACACCACGTGCCGACCTCAGACGGCCCGTGGAGGGCCGAGCGCCTGCTCGGCTGCTGTTCCGTCGGTACAACCGAAAACACCGGCCAAAGCGGCGCCGCAGGCGCGGCTCCCTCCAAGGGCCGGTCCGTGTGGGGGGGATTAGCGACGACGCTCGGGTCAAAGGCGCGGAAGCAGTTCCTGGGGGGGGCCCCCCGAACCTTCCGCGTACCGATGGGCGCTTTTGCACTTGCCAGCAGCGTCGGTTGCTCCTAGGGTCCCGAGGCATCCCAACTACGCGGATGCATCGACGATGCTGCGTTTCGCCGGTCTGCTGCTGTGCTGCCTTGCGCTGCCGAAGAGCTTTGCAGCTGAACCCTCCGGGCCGATGACCGGACTCGAATACCGCTTGATCGGGCCCGCCGTCGGCGGGCGCGTGGACAAGGTCTCCGGTGTCGTTGGCGATCCGCTGACCTGGTATCTGGCTGCGGCACAGGGCGGTATCTGGAAAAGCATGGATGGCGGCCATGAATGGCAGCCGATCTTCGACAAGCAGGCGAGCATTTCGGTCGGCTCGCTCAGCGTCGCCGCATCCGACGCGAACCTGATCTATGTCGGCGGCGGCGAAGGCAACATCCGCGGCAATGTGCAGCCCGGCGCGGGCCTTTACGTGTCCACCGACGCCGGCAAGACCTGGGCGCACACGCTGGAACTGCGCGGCGCCATCGGCGACATCGAAGTCGACCCATACGTCGCCGAGACCGCATTTGCGGCAGTGCTCGGCAATCCCTTCAAGAGCAACCCGGAGCGCGGCGTCTATCGCACGACTGACGCTGGCCAGACCTGGGAACAGGTCTTGAAGGTCGACGCCGACACTGGCGCCAGCGATATTTCCATCGACGCCAACAACACCCGCATCGTCTGGGCCGGTACCTGGCAGGCGCGGCGCACGCCCTGGGGCCTGACCAGCGGCGGCCCCGGCAGCGGCTTGTGGCGATCGGCCGATGGCGGCGACACCTGGAAACGCCTGCCTGCCGGAGAGCACGGCTTGCCCAAGGGCGAATGGGGCAAGGTCGGCGTGGCGGTGTCGCCGGTCAGCGGCGAGCGCATCTACGCTTTGATCGAGGCCGAGGAAGGCGGCTTGTTCCGCTCCGACGACGGCGGCGAGACCTTCGAGCGCATCAACAGCCACGCCATCTTGCGTCAGCGCGCCTGGTACTACTCGACCATCACGCCCGACCCAGCCGACATCGACGGCGTCTGGTTTCCGCAGGTCGGCATGCTGTATTCGCCCGACGGCGGCAAGACCCTGCACACGATCGACGGCTTTGCCCATGGCGATCACCACGACCTGTGGATCGACCCGAACGATCCGCAGCGGATGATTGCCGGCAACGACGGCGGCGTCGATCTGTCCTTCGACGGCGGCTACACCTGGCACGCGCCCAGCCTGCCGCTGGGGCAGTTCTACAACATCGATGTCGACCAGCGTCAGCCGTATCACGTCGGCGGCACCCTGCAGGACCAGGGCACGGTCAGCGGCCCGGCCCTGAGCCTGCGCAACAAGGGCAGCGAGCTCTCCGAATGGACCTATGCCGGCGGCGGCGAGGCCGGCGATTTTCGCTACGACCTGGCCCTGCCCGGCACTGTCTACGCCGGCGAATACGGCGGCTATCTGACGCGCTACAGCGAAGGCAGCGGGCAGTACCGCAATATCTCGCCGGTGCCCGCCAATCCTTCCGGCGTGCAGCCGCAGGCGATGCGCGAGCGCTTCCAGTGGACCGCGCCGATCGAGATGTCGCCCAATGATCCTGCAACCTTGTACTTCGGCGCCAACGTGCTGTTCCGCAGCCGCGACCGCGGCGAGAACTGGGAGGCGATCAGCGCGGATCTCAGCCGCAACGACAAGAGCAAGCAGCAATGGTCGGGTGGGCCGATCACCGGCGACAACACCGGTGTCGAGATCTACGGCACGATCTTCTCGGTCGATGAGTCGCCGCTGAGCAAGGGCGAAATCTACGTCGGCAGCGACGATGGTCGCGTGCATCTGAGCGTCGATGACGGCGCGTCGTGGAAAGAGATCACGCCGCGCGACATGGCCGTCGATACCACCGTCGAGAGCCTGCGCGCTTCGCGCCACGTGGCTGGCCGGGTCTATCTGGTCGCGCATCGCTATCGCCTCGGTGACGATCGGCCGATCGTGCTGGTCAGCGACGATCGTGGCGGCAAGTGGCGCTCGCTGGCGGCATCGCTGCCGCAGAAGCTGCCGCTGTACAGCATCGCCGAGGACGAACACGATCCGGCTGTGCTTTACCTCGGCGCCGAAACCGCGATCTACGCCTCGCGCGATGGCGGCAAGCAATGGCAATCGATCCAGCTGAACCTGCCGCCAGTCGCAGTGGTCGATCTGGAGACCGCGCATGACGATCTGATCGTCGGCACCCGCGGCCGCGGGATGTATGCCTTCCACGATCTGGCGGCGCTGCGGACGGCGCTGGCGGCGCCACCCACGGCAGCGCAATTGCTGGCTCCTTCGGCAGCGATCCGTTGGCGCACCGAGGACCACTGGGGACTGCAACCGAGCACCGAAAACCCGGCATACGGCGCGCACATCAGCTACTACCTGCCAGCCAAGGTCGAGGGTGAGATCAAGTTGCGGTTGCTCGACGGCAGCGGCGCGCTGGTGCGCGAACTGTCCAGCGTGGCGCGCAAGGATTCGCGCCCGCTGGATGATCCGGATGACCCGCGCGAGGCGCCCAAGCCGGAGCTCGCCATTGATGCTGGCTGGCATCGGGTCGCCTGGGACCTGCGCCACACCGGTGCGACCCTGCTCGACCACGCCAAGATCGATGCCGGCGACCCGGAAACCGGCCCCCTGGCGATTCCCGGCGCCTACCGCGTCGAATTGACCGGCGCCGGTGAGCCGCTGCAGGCCGAACTTCAGGTGCAGGCCGATCCGCGTTCGCCGGCCGATCAGGACGCCATGGCAGAGCAGTTGAAGTTCGCGCTGGCGCTGCGCGCCGATCTGAACAGCACGCGCGCCGGCATCGAATGGGTGCGCGCGGCCAGCGCGCAGGCGAGCGAGTTGAAGACGCGACTTGCCGATGCGCAGGAGTTCGCGGCAATCGTCAGTGCCGCGTCGACGGTGATCGCCGACGCCGAACGCATCGAAGGCCAGTTGCACAACCCGGAGGCGGTGGTGGTCTACGACATCCTGCGCGGCCCCAAGGGCTCGCAGCTGTATTCACAACTGGCGCCGCTGTACACCTGGTCGCAGACTTCCGACCATGCGCCGAGCGCAGCGATGCGCCAGCGCTGGGCCGAATTGCACGCCGAACTAGGCGAGCGCGAGGCAGCGATTGCCGATATGGCCGCCGGATCGGTGGCCAGCCTGGAAGCGGCGGTCAACACCGCCCGATTACCGCGATTGATCCTTCCGACCCTCAAGGCAAGCGCGCCATGATCGGCTGGCTGCGCCGCAAACTGTTCAGCTGGGTCGAGAAGCTGCGTTTTCCGTGGCTGTTGCTGCTGACCGCGGCGCTGTTCGGCGTCGATCTGGCGATCCCGGATTTCATTCCCTTCGTCGACGAGATCCTGCTGGGGCTGGCGACGGTGATCCTCGGGCGGATGCAGCGCAAACCGAAGCAATCGGTCGAAAGGCCAGGATCGTAGCGAAGCAGCGGAGCAAGCAAGCTCCGCTCTACAACTCTCGGCGGCGATAGAACTCGGCAACGAAATCCTCAAGCCCACCCGCGGCGATCGCACCGCGCAGCCCCTGCATCAACTCCTGGTAGTAGTGCAAATTGTGCACCGTCATCAGGTGCGCGCCGAGCATCTCGTGGCAGCGATCCAGGTGATGCAGATAAGCCCGACTGTAGTTGCGGCAAGTGTAGCAAGCGCATTCAGGATCGATCGGTCCGATGTCGTCGCGATGCTTCGCGTTGCGCAGGCGCACCACGCCGAAACGGGTGAAAAGATGGGCGTTGCGTGCGTTGCGCGTGGGCATCACGCAGTCGAACATGTCGATGCCGCGGCGCACCGCCTCGACGATGTCTTCGGGGCGCCCCACACCCATCAGGTAGCGTGGCCGATCGCGCGGCAGCATCGGCACCGTTTCGTCGAGGGTGTGCTCGCGCTCTTCCTGCGGCTCGCCAACAGCGAGTCCTCCGACCGCATAGCCGTCGAAGCCGATTTCGCTCAGGCCACGCACCGAACGCTCGCGCAGGGCCGGATAGATGCCGCCCTGGACGATGCCGAACAGCGCATTGCGATTGCCCTCGTGCGCGATCTTGCTGCGCGCCGCCCAGCGCAGGCTGAGCTCCATGGATTCCGCGGCCTGTGCTTCGGTGGCCGGGTACGGCGTGCACTCGTCGAACTGCATCACCACGTCGGAATCCAGCGCTCGCTGGATACGCATCGACTCTTCGGGACTCAGGAACACCTTGGCGCCATCGACTGGTGAGCGAAAATGCACGCCCTCCTCGGTCAGCTTGCGCATCTTCGCCAGGCTGAACACCTGGAAGCCACCCGAGTCGGTCAGGATCGGCCCCTGCCAGTTCATGAAGCGGTGCAGCCCCGCGTGCGCCTCGATCACGCGCGTGCCCGGTCGCAACCACAGGTGGAAAGTGTTGCCGAGGATCATCTGTGCGCCGAGCGCGGTCAGATCCTCCGGGCGCATCGCCTTGACCGTGCCGTAGGTGCCGACCGGCATGAACGCCGGTGTTTCCACCTTCCCGCGGCGAAAATGCAGGCGCCCGCGGCGTGCGCGGCCGTCCTCGGCCATCAGTTCGAAGCGTTCGAGAGTCATAGCGACCAGATGTCGTCAGGAAAGCGGTGCGTGATCGATCTGGAGTGCGGTGGCTTGCCACCGCTTTGGATGCAGTGACGCCGGCCGACGAAGAGCAACCAAAGCACCGGCAAGCCGGCGCACTCCAGATATTGCGGCTACGGACATATCAGACACGCATCACCATAGGAAAAGAAGCGATAACGCTCCGCCACCGCGTGACGATACGCGTCCAGCACGAACTCGGTGCCGGCCAACGCACACACCAGCATCAGCAGACTCGACTGCGGCAGATGAAAGTTGGTGATCAGGCCATCGACCACGCGGAATTCGTAACCTGGTCGGATGAACAACTGCGTATCGCCGGCGAAGGGCTGCAGTGTGCCTGAGCGCGCCGCGCTTTCCAGCGTGCGTGTGGCAGTAGTGCCCACCGCAATCACGCGCCCACCGGCCGCTTTGGTCGCCGCAATGCGAGCCACCAGTTCCGGCGACAGCCGACACCACTCGCGATGCAGCACCACCTGGTCGAGATCGTCCTCGCGCAGGTTCTGGAAGGTACCGGCGCCGACGTGCAGCGTGACATAGTCGATACCGATACCGCGCTGCTGCAATTGCATCAGCAGTTCCGCATCGAAATGCAGCCCGGCGGTCGGTGCCGCGGCCGATCCGGGATCGCGCGCGAACACCGTCTGATAGCGCTCGCGATCACTGGCATCGTCGTTGCGTTCGATATAAGGCGGCAGCGGGATATGGCCATGGCGGGCCAGCAGGCCCTGAATCTCGGCGCCGTCGACGCTGCGCAGCAGAAACAGCGGCCCGTCGCGCTCGATCACTTCGAACTCGCAATCGTCGGCCACGATGATCCGGCCGCCGGCTTTGGGCTTCTTGCTGACGCCGAGATGGAACCAGCCGCGGTCAGTCGCCACCAGTCGTTCCAGCAACATCTCCACCGCGCCACCCGATGCCTTGCGCCCCAGCAGGCGCGCCGGCCACACGCGGGTGTCGTTGAACACCAGCAGATCGCCCGGCCGCAGGAAGTCCGGCAGCGCGCGCATCGAGCTGTCGCGGATCGATTGCGTGGCCCGATCCAGCACCAGCAGACGGCTGGCAGAGCGCTCCGGCAAAGGGGCCTGGGCGATCAGGTCGTGCGGCAGTTGGTAGTCGAAGTCCTGTTTGCGCATTTGAACCTGGGTGGCTGAATAGTCGAAGAGTCTCATCGCGGACAAAAACATCGGAGAGCGCATCGGAATGCACAAATGCTCATCCTCGCTTCCTCCGCGATCTGCGCGCCTGCGCGCGAGTCTGCTTGAACCAACCGCTGCCTGAACGAAGCAGCCCTCGGGGGTTACCCCGAAAAGCCCGCCGTGATAGCATCCGCGCACTCGAAATTTCAAGCACTTAGCGCATTCGACTTGTTCGACTGGCGCGGGAGGAGGTGTCATGAATGCCCTGCAGAAACTGAATTTGATGCGCCAGGCCGGCGGTTCCCGACGGACGGTAGGTCTGGCCGATGCAACCATCGAACGATTCCTGAAGACCGATCCCCTGTTGACGCAGGCAATCGACGAAGGTTTTGCGGCCTTTGAAGCGGCGCGTGCCGAATTCCCGCAGTTGATCGGCCTCGACGAGAACGCGCAACTGCGCGAAATCCAGGCCGGTTTCGTCAATTTCTACGCCGAAGACGCAATCAATCCTTACGTCGCGGTTTCTGGCCGCGGGCCGTGGGTGGTGACGCTCAAGGGTGCGGTGGTTCATGACGACGGCGGCTACGGCATGCTCGGCGGCGGTCACGGCCCCCAGGCGGTCATCGACGCGATGGCGCGCCCGCAGGTCATGGCCAACATCATGACGCCGTCGCTCAGCCATCTGCGCCTCGATCAGGCCCTGCGCCGTGAGATCGGTCACACCCGCGGCGGCTGCCCGTACACCCGTTTCCTGTGCCTGAACTCGGGCTCCGAGTCGGTCACCCTCGCCGGCCGACTGGCCGATGTGCACACCAAGCTGATGACCGATCCGGGTGGCGCGCATGCCGGCCGCAAGGTCCGCCGCATCGCGGTCAAGGGCGCCTTCCACGGCCGCACCGAATTGCCGGCGCTGTATTCGGATTCCTCGCGCAAGGCCTATGTCGAGAACCTCGCCAGCTTTGCCCACCACGACCACACGATCACCGTCGAGCCCTACAGCGTCGAGCAACTGCGCCAGGTGTTCGCCGATGCCGAGACGAAGGGCTGGCACATCGAGGCGATGTTCCTGGAGCCGGTGATGGGCGAAGGCAATCCGGGCCGCGCAGTCACCCCGGAGTTCTACGCCGCCGCGCGCGAACTGACCAAGGCGCATGGCACTTTGCTGCTGGTCGATTCGATCCAGGCCGGTCTGCGCGCCCATGGCGTGCTCTCGATCGTCGACTACCCGGGCTTCGAAGGCCTCGAAGCGCCGGACATGGAAACCTACTCCAAGGCGCTGAATGCCGGTCAGTATCCTTTGTCGGTGCTGGCAGTGGGCGAACGCGCCGCCGCGCTCTATCGCAAGGGTATCTACGGCAACACCATGACCACCAATCCGCGCGCGATGGATGTGGCTTGCGCGGTGCTGGCCGGCCTGAGCGCAGAATTGCGCAGCAATATCCGCGAGCGTGGCGCCGAGTTCGTGCGCAAGCTCGAAGCGCTGGCGCGCGAACTGCCGGGCATGATCACCGCGGTGCAGGGAACTGGATTGCTGTTCTCATGCGAACTGGCGTCGGACTACAAGTGCTTTGGCGCAGGCAGCACCGAGGAATACATGCGCGAACACGGCATCGGCGTGATCCATGGTGGCGTCAACAGCCTGCGTTTCACGCCCTGGTTCAATGTGCGCAGCGATGAAGTCGACATGGTCGTCGAGGGTGTCCGCCAGGCGCTGACCGAAGGCCCGCGGATGCGTCAGCCGGCGGCCCAGGCGGCCTGAACGCGCAGCGGATGGCGCCGCCGAATCCGAATCTGCGTCGTCGACTCGCAAGCCACGGCTTCGAGTCGAACGACGACTACGAGTTCGCGCTGCGCCTGCTGTTCGAGGCCCAGCCGGGCGGCGTGCGCTGCCTCAACATCGTCGGCGATTCCGGTCGTCGCAAGACCGCCTTCGCCCAGGCGCTGGCGGCGGCGCTCGACTATCCGCATGTCTTCTATCACGATTTTTCGCGCCAGGAAGCGCCGGTCGCCGCCGTCATCGTCGATCCGGAGAGCGGTGCGACGCAGACCATGGACGCGCCCGCCAGTGCCTTTGACCGGGTGATCACCGAGGCCTGCGCCTATTCGGAAGGCGCGCGCGTGGTGCTGATCCTGGACCAGATCCAGGCCAGCGATTTTCAGGAACAGATTCACCTCTACCAGTTCGCGCAGTCGCGCGAATGGGTCGGCAGCGTGGGTACGGTGATCGCCAATGCCGCGACCCTGTTGCTGGTGCTGATTTCCGAGGATCCGCTGTACCACTCGCTGCAGAAGATCAGCTTCAAGATCTGGGCCGATGCCGCCGGCAGTGCGCTCGACTTCGACCCGAAGGACTTCGGCCTGGGCGCCGAGGCGCGTGGCCTGTTTGCCGCGCTGGGCGACTTGTTCCGCCAGATCGGCCAGGCACCGACGCTGAGCGAATTGCAGCGCATCCTCAACGACTTGCTCGGCCGCATCCGCAGCGTCGAACAGTTGCGTACCAGTCTCTACGGCTGGATCGAGAATCTTGATCGCGATCGCCTCTACGCGCCGCAGGTCAAGCCGCTGCTGGAGCAGGTGATCGGCGAACTCGATCGACTGGTTGGCGTCGAGGAGATCGAGGTGGCGGCGCCGGCCACGACATTTGCAAGCGCCTCGCCATGGACGACGGGCAGCGACCCACTTTGAGCTTGGCCTGCCGCCGAGGATTCCGCAGCGCGTTGATTTATTCATCTGTGGGAGCGGATTTACTCCGCGAGCCAGTCGCAGGATAAACCCGCCCCACCAACAGCCAACAACGTTCGATGCGCGAAAAAAAGGCCAGCGCCGCCAGGGGCCAGAGACTCCTCCCCGCCCTTTGCGGTACTGCGACAGGTCCGCATCAATCGAGCACTCGATCACCCTCCGGCTCCTGCATTTGCGCGTCGTGGAAGCGATAGCTATTGCGTCCTTCCTTCTTGGCCCGGTACATCGCCAGGTCGGCTGCTCGCGACAGCGCCTCGAAATCGCTGCCATCGCCAGGGAAAATCGCAATGCCGATCGACGTCGTCACCGCCATCTCGTGTCCCTCGATGGTCATCGGCTCGGCAATCAACAGACACAGCTTTTCAGCGACGTGTGCAGCGCCGTCAGCATCTGTTCCCGGCAGCACCAGCACGAATTCGTCCCCGCCCTGGCGCGAAACGGTGTCGTAGTCGCGCACCGCCGACAGCAACCGGGTGGCCATGTTGACCAACAGTTGATCGCCGATGCGATGACCAAGCGTATCGTTGATCCGCTTGAAGTGGTCCAGGTCCATGTACAACACGGCGACCGCAGCGGCGTTTCGCTGCGCCAGACTCAGCGCTTGCATGGCGCGATCGGCAAGCAAGGCGCGATTGGGCAATCCGGTCAGCGGGTCGTGATAGGCGAGTCGCTGGATCTGCTCGTCCGCGCGCTTGCGCTCGGTAATGTCGCTGAAGATGCTCACGTAGTTCTGCACCCGACCGGATTCGTCGGCGACACGCGTGATCGACAGCCATTCAGCGTAGACCCCGCCATCTTTGCGGCGATTCCAGATCTCGCCGTGCCAATAGCCCACGGAATCGATCGACGCCCACATCCGGCGATAGAATTCGGCGTCGTGGCGACCGGCGGACAGCATCTTCGGGTTGCGACCCAGTACCTCGGCCTCATCGAAGCCGGTAATCGTCGTGAACGCCGGGTTGACCATGATGATGTTGCTGTCGGCGTCGGTGACGACAATGCCCTCGCAGCTTTGCTCGAACATCGCCGCAGCAAGCCGCGCGCGCTCGTCATGCGCCGCGGCATTCGCCCGCGAGAGCAGCCAGACCAGCCAGAGCTGGCGCGCCAGCATGGCGAGCAGCACCAGATTGGCCAAAGCCATCGCGATTGGGCCGGCGCCACCCTTGGCGGCAATCAGCCAACCAGACCAAAGCAACATCGCCAGGCTGGCCAGCACCAGCAGCGCAGCAGTTGTGCGCAAGGTTGCCAGGAGTCCCTCACCGGAATCCGCCGCAGTGCTGGCGCGGCGCGCGAAGAATTCGCGCCATTGCGCAGTTGCACGAGGTCGCCGTTGCGGGCTATCGCTCATCGACCAGGCCAGATGGTTCCGTCGTCATGTGATTAAGGACTTAACACGAACGAGCTGCGCCGCACCTGACCCAGGTCAACCCACACGCTCAGACGTCGGCGAAGCGATCCGTGGCCAGGATCAGTTCATGGGTGTTACCCGCCTCGAGAGCCGAATGGCCGGCGTCGGGCACGATGCGCAGATCGGCCTCCGGCCACGCCTGGTGCAAATCCCAAGCCGAGCGCAGCGGGCAGACGACGTCATAGCGCCCCTGCACGATGACCGCCGGGATTCCCTTCAGGCGGTAGGCGTTGGCCAGCAACTGGTCATCGCGATCGAAGAATCCGCCGTTGACGAAGTAGTGGCACTCGATGCGCGCGAAGGCGAGCGCGAACAGGTCCGCCGCCGAGGCCTCGACGTGATTGGGATCCTGGAAAAGGTAACTGGTGCGCCCTTCCCATACCGACCACGCCTTGGCCGCTTCGAGTTGCACCGCGGGATCGGTCGACGTCAGGCGCCGGTGATAGGCGCTCATCAGATCGCCGCGCTCGACTTCCGGGATCGCCGCCAGATAATCATCCCAGGCATCCGGAAAGATCGCGTCTGCACCACTCTGGTAGAACCATTCCAGCTCCCAGCGGCGCAGCATGAAAATGCCGCGCAGCACCAGTTGCGTGACCTGCTGCGGGTGGGTCTGCGCGTAGGCCAGCGCCAGCGTGGAACCCCAGGAGCCGCCGAATACCTGCCAGCGCTCGATCGCCAGATGCTTGCGCAGGCGCTCGATGTCGGCGACCAGATGCCAGGTGGTATTGGCGACCAGACTGGCGTGTGGAGTCGAGCGGCCACAACCACGCTGGTCGAACAACACAATGCGGTACTTGTCCGGATTGAAGAATCGCCGCGCGCTGGTGCTGCATCCAGCACCCGGCCCGCCATGCAGGAACACCACCGGTTTTCCGCTCGGATTGCCGCACTGCTCGAAGTACAACTCGTGACCATCGCCAACCGGCAGGCGGCCGGTTTCATAGGGCTCGATTTCCGGGTAAAACTCACGACGCTGCATGCTGGCGCTCCGGCGGTTCACAAAAGCAAACGGCGACTCGGGGTGACCGGTCGCCGTTGGCGTGAAATCTTGTTTGGTCGGGGCGGAGAGATTCGAACTCTCGACCCCTACAACCCCATTGTAGTGCGCTACCAGGCTGCGCTACGCCCCGACCGAAGGACGCGGAGGCTACACGATTGCGAGTCCGCTGGGTAGGAGCACGACTGTGAGAGATCAGGTGCATCGGGCTCGGCGCAGCGCGCTCCTCGCATCCTGCCGAAGGTCCACGAATTTGCCCAGCGCGCTCGCGCGCGATGCTCCTGGTCAAACCCGCAAAATCTCCAGCACCGCTTCCAGATCCACGCGCATCTGCCGCAGCAATTCCGCCGACACCTTCGATTCAGGCTTGTCGGACTTGTCGGACTTGTCAGCCTTCTCGGCTTGCCTGGCGTCCCCGTCGAGACGCTGCCGGGCGCCACCGATGGTGAAGCCCTGTTCGTACAGCAGGCTGCGAATCTGGCGGATCATCAGCACGTCGTGGCGCTGGTAGTAACGGCGATTGCCGCGCCGCTTGACCGGCTTCAGGCTCGGAAACTCCTGCTCCCAATAACGCAAGACGTGCGGCTTGACACCACACAGCTCGCTTACCTCACCGATGGTGAAGTAGCGCTTGGCCGGGATCGGCGGAAGTTCGCTGTTACTGCCCGGATCCAGCATAAGCCTCTACCCGCGCCTTGAGCTTCTGCCCTGCCCGGAACGTCACCACCCGGCGTGCGGAGATCGGAATCTCTTCGCCCGTTTTCGGATTGCGTCCCGGTCGTTGATTTTTCTGTCGCAGATCGAAGTTGCCAAAGCCCGAGAGCTTGACGTTTTCGCCTTTCTCCAGCGCATCCCGAATCACGTCGAAAAAGATATCGACGAACTCCTTGGCCTCGCGCTTATTCAGCCCGACGTCTTCAAACAAGCGTTGGGCCATCTCGGCCTTGGTCAGCGCCATCCCCTAACTCCGCACCTGAGCCCCAAGTTCCGTGGCGGCGCGCTCAATCACAGCTGCCACCAGACGGTCCACATCCGCGTCGCCTAGAGTGCGCGAATCGTCTTGGAAAATCAAGCCGATAGCGAAGCTTTTGCAGCCGGTTTCGATGCCCGCACCGCGGTAGACATCAAACAAACGGAACTCGCGCAACAGGCTGCCGGCGGCGCGATCCACGCACCCTTTCAGCACGTCGTAGGACACCGCCTCGGGCATGACCAGCGCCAGATCGCGACGTACCGACGGGAATCGCGACAATTCGCCGGCGCGCGGCATGCTGCGCGCGCGGGTGGCGTCCAGTGTCAGTTCGGCAACCAGCACCTCGCCGGTCAGGTCCAGGTTCTGCGCCAGCTCCGGATGCAGCGCGCCGATCCAGCCGACCACCTGGCCATCGATCAGCAGCTGCGCCCGCCGACCGGGGTGCAGGCAGTCCGGTCCACCTGCGACCCAGTTCGCGGGCACGCCAAGCAGCGCTTCGACGTCACCCTTGAGATCGTAGAAGTCCGCTGCGCGATCGCCCTCGCCCCACTGTTCCGGCCGCGCATCGCCGCTGATGACCAACGACAGCAATTCGGTTTCGACCGGTCCCTCGCTGCCGGCCTGGTAGCGGCGACCGATTTCGAACAGGCGTAGCCGATTCTGCTGGCGATACTGGTTGCGCACCAGCGCCGCGACCAGGCCCGGCAAAAGCGAAGTGCGCATCACCGCCAGATCGTTCGACAGCGGATTGGCCAGCGTGATCGTGTCCTCAGCCATGCCCCAGCGCTGCAACTCGGCCGCGCCGAGAAAGGCGAAGGTGATGGCTTCGCTATAGCCGCGCGCGACCAGCCGCTCGCGCAGGCGGATCAGCGGAAGCCGCGACTCTCCGACCGGCTCCACGACCAGTTCGCCGCGCGGTGGCACGGTCGGAATCTGGTCGTAGCCGTGGATGCGCGCTACCTCTTCGATCAGATCTTCTTCAATCTCGATGTCGAAGCGCCAGCTCGGCGGCACCACCGTCCAACCCGCCACATCGGCGCTGACCTGCATGCCCAATGCCAGGAGAATGCGTTCAACCGCGCCTGCCGGCACTTCGATGCCGAGCACCCGGGTCAGGCGCGCGTGACGCAGGCGCACCGGCCTGCGGGTCGGCAGTTCGTCGGCCAGCACCGCTTCGCTAACCGGACCAGCGCTGCCGCCGGCAATCTGCAGCAGCAGCGCGGTCGCGCGCTCCAGTGCCTGCCGCGGCAGCTCAGGGTCGACACCACGTTCGAAGCGATGCGAGGCGTCGGTGTGCATGCCCAGGCGGCGCGCACGGCCAGTAACGGCATTCGGCGCGAAGTGCGCAGCCTCGAGAAATACCCGTTGCGTGGCCTCGGTGATGCGGCTGGCGTGACCGCCCATGACGCCCGCCAGCGCGACCGCGCCGCGGTCATCGGCGATCGCCAGGAATTCGGGATCCAGCGTGACTTCGCGACCGTCGAGCAGCATGCAGTTCTCGCCTGCTGTCGCGCGTCGCACGCTGATTGCGCCCCGGATGCAATCGGCATCGAAGGCATGCAGCGGTTGCCCAAGCTCGATCATCACGTAGTTGGTGACATCGACAAGAGCGCTGATCGAGCGGAGACCGGAGCGACGCAGGCGCTCGACCAGCCACGCGGGAGACCTTGCGGCATGCGTCGAGACCGCTGATGATGCGGCCGCAGTAGCGCGGGCAGCCGGCCCCTGCCGTGAGCCGCACTGGCAGTTGTTCGGCATGGCCCGGCGTTACCGGCTCGATCGCCGGCAGCCGCGTCTGGGCGCCGAATTCCGCGGCGACTTCCATCGCCAGACCGCGCAATCCGAGGCAATCGCTGCGATTGGGGGTCAGGCTGAGTTCGACGATGGCGTCAGGCAAACCCAACCAACTCGCAAAAGATGCGCCCGTCGGTGCGTCAGCCGGCAACTCCAGCAGGCCGGAAGCGTCGGCATCGGTGCCCAGTTCCTTGCCCGAGCACAACATGCCGAATGAATCGACGCCGCGCAGCTTGGCGGACTTGATCTCCAACCCGCCCGGCAATTTCGCGCCGACCATTGCCAGCGGCGCCTTGAGTCCGACGCGGGCGTTGGGCGCGCCGCAGACGATCTGCAGCGGCGCGTCCAGGCCGGCATTGACCGTGCACACGCGCAGGCGATCGGCATTCGGGTGCTGCACCGCTTCGATGATCTCGCCGATGACCACGCCGGCCAGACTCTCGCCCAACACTTCCAGCGACTCGACTTCCAGCCCGCACATCGTCAACCGATGCGTCAACTCGGCACGAGTTGCCGGAATATCAACGAGTTCGCGTAACCAATTCTCGGAGAACTTCATGTTTGTTCAGTCATCTCTTGTGGCTCAAGTCTTCGACCGAGCTGAAAAGGCGTTGGACGCAAAGGACGCAAAGTTGAGAAGAAAGGACGCAAGGAAGAGGCAATAACTGAACTGAGCCGTCCATTGCCATTCCTGCCTCGCGTTCTTTGCGTCCTTTGCGCTGCTTTGCGTCCTTTGCGGCAACTTTGACCAGCAACGCCTTGCCGTATCCAGGCAAACTGCCCCAGGAAGCGCAGATCGTTCTCGAAGAACGCGCGCAGATCGGTGACGCCATAGCGCAGCATCGCAAAGCGCTCGACGCCGAGGCCGAAGGCGAAGCCGGTGTAGCGCTCCGGATCGATGCCGCAGTTGCGCAGCACGTTCGGGTGCACCATGCCGCAGCCGAGGACTTCCAGCCAGCGCTCGCTGCCGTCGGGCAGTTCCCAGTTCATCAGCACATCGGCGGACGGCTCGGTGAACGGGAAATAGGACGGGCGGAACAGCAACTTGGGCTCGCGCTCGAAGAAGGCGCGCACGAAGTTCAGCAGCGTGCCCTTGAGATCGGCGAAATTGATGTCCTCGCCGACGACCAGACCTTCGACCTGATGGAACATCGGCGAATGCGTCTGGTCCGAGTCGCTGCGATAGACCTTGCCGGGAATGATCACGCGCACCGGCGGCTGCTTTTCCAGCATCACGCGGATCTGCACTGGCGAGGTGTGCGTGCGCAGCAGTCGGCCGTCGGGGAAATAGAAGGTGTCGTGCATGGTCCGCGCCGGATGATCCGGCGGGAAGTTCAATGCTTCGAAATTGTGGAAATCGTCTTCGATCTCCGGTCCATCCGCCACCGTGTAGCCCAGATGCTCGAAGATGCCGACGATGCGATCCATCGCGCGGGTGATCGGATGCAGTCCGCCGACGCCGATCTGGCGTCCGGGCAGGCTGACGTCGATACGCTCGCGTTCCAGCTTGGCGGCGAGCGCCTGCGCGTCCAACGTCGCCTTGCGCAGAGTCAGCGCCTGGCTCAGGGCATCGCGCAGCCGGTTGACCTCGGCACCGCGCAGCTTGCGCTCTTCGGGTGCCAGTCCGCCGAGTTCCTTGAGCAGCGCTGTGATGCTTCCGGATTTGCCCAGATAGGCCACGCGCACCTGGTCGAGTGCGGCGAGGTCGGGCGTGGAGTCGATGCGCGCTTGCGCTTCGCTTAAGACGTGCTCGAAATTCATGGGTGTCCCAGAAACGAGAACGGGGAAAAGCAAGCTTCTCCCCGTTCAGTACCAATGATGACCTTGGTCGCGAATTCAACGCATCGCAGGTCACCTTGCCCGCAGGGCTAGGTGACTTTCGGCTGCGTGTCACGTAGCCCTTGCGGGCAACGTGACCTACATCTCAAGCTGCGACCAGCTTGGCCTTGGCCTGCTCGGCCACGGCCTTGAACGCGACCATGTCGTGCACGGCCAGATCAGCCAGCACCTTGCGGTCGATCTTGATGCCGGCCTTGGTCAAGCCATTGATCAAGCGGCTGTAGCTCATGCCGCACATACGCGCAGCGGCGTTGATGCGGACGATCCACAGCGAACGGTACTCGCGCTTCTTCAGCTTGCGGCCGATATAGGCGTATTGCAGCGCCTTGGTGACCGCCTGCTTGGCGACGCGATAAACCTTGCGGCGAGCGTTGTAGTAGCCCTTCGCGCGCGACAGCAACTTCTTGTGGCGCTTGCGCGCCGTTACACCACGTTTGACTCGTGCCATTTAAAAGTCCTCCCTTATGCGTACGGCAGCATGCGTGCGACGCGACCTGCGTCTTCCGCCCGAACATGATTCGGAGCGCGCAGACCACGCTTACGCTTGGTGGACTTCTTGGTCAGGATGTGGCTCTTGAACGCATGGCCACACTTGAACTTGCCCGAGCCGGTCTTGCGGAAGCGCTTGGCCGCCGCCCGGTTGGTCTTCATCTTCGGCATTGTCTTTCCTTCACTCACTTGGTTGAGCCAGCGGGTGACCGATGTTGCTGTTGCCAGCAACGCGCGGTGCTTTCCTGATCCGTACCCGATTGACTTCGAAAACCCGGTTGCCCGGAGGAGTAACCCGCCAGATCCCTGGCGGGGGTGCAAAACATCACGAGCGGCGCCACCCGCCCTGGCCAGCCCAGGCGATCAGGCCGGCACTACTTTCTTCTTCGGCGAGATCATCATGCTCATCACGCGTCCTTCGACCCGTGAACGCTGCTCGACGACTGCATCCTCACCCACTTCCTTGGCGATGCGTGTCAGCATGGCGTCACCGATGTCGATGTGCGCCAGCTCGCGACCGCGGAATCGCAGATTGATCTTGACCTTGTCGCCCTCTTCAAGGAAGCGGCGGATCGCCCGCATCTTCACCTGGAAGTCGCCGTCATCGGTTCCCGGACGGAACTTCATTTCCTTGATTTCGATCTGCTTCTGCTTCTTCTTGGCCAGGTTGGCCTTCTTCTGCAGTTCGAACTTGAACTTGCCGTAATCCATGATGCGACAGACCGGCGGATCAGCATTCGGCTGAATTTCCACCAGGTCGAGGCCTGAGTCCTGCGCCATGCGCAAGGCATCGAGGCGCGGCAGGATACCGACCTGCTCGCCATCGGGGCCGATCACGCGGATCTGCGGGACACGGATTTCGTCGTTCTTCCGGGTGGGACGTTCCAGGACAGCTATGGCTGCGACTCCTTGTTGATCTGACCGATGAAAGGCATCGGCACCGTCAGCGACCGAAGCTCGCTGCATCCGCCCGCAGGCGATCGGCGAACTCCGCGACCGTCATCACGCCGAGGTCTTCCCCGGTGCGGCGACGGACCGACACGCTGCCCGTTTCCTTCTCGCGGTCACCAGCGACCAGCAAGTAGGGAATCTTCTGCAGCGTGTGCTCGCGGATTTTATAGCCGACTTTCTCGTTCCTCAAGTCCGAAACCACCCGGAACTCTTGATTTGCAAGGATTTTGGCCACTTCTTCCACATAATGCGCCTGCGCGTCGGTAATTCCCATCACCACGGCCTGCACCGGCGCCAACCAGGACGGCAGCGCGCCGGCATGATTTTCGATCAGGATGCCGATGAATCGCTCCAGCGAACCCAGGATCGCCCGGTGCAACATCACCGGCGTCTTGCGGCTGGAATCCTCCGCCACGTACTCGGCGCCCAGGCGCTGGGTCATCGAGAAATCGACCTGGATGGTGCCGCATTGCCACAAGCGGCCGATCGCATCCTTCAGCGTGAACTCGATCTTCGGGCCATAGAAAGCGCCCTCACCCGGCTGCAACTGGTAGTCGATACCCTCGGCTTCCAGCGCCGTCTGCAGCGCCGCCTCGGCCTTGTCCCAGATCTCCTCGGAACCGACGCGCCTGGCCGGTCGCGTCGACAGCTTGTAGAGAATCTCGTCGAACCCGAAGTCGCGGTAAACCTCGCGCAGCAGCGCGATGAAGGCCGACACCTCGGATTGGATCTGGTCTTCGGTGCAGAAGATGTGACCATCGTCCTGGGTGAAGCCGCGCACGCGCATGATGCCGTGCAGGGCGCCGGAGGGCTCGTTGCGATGGCAGGCGCCGAATTCGCCGAAGCGGATCGGCAGTTCGCGATAGCTGTGCAGGCCGTGGTTGTAGATCTGGATATGTCCCGGACAGTTCATCGGCTTGACCGCGTAGTCGCGGTTCTCCGAGTGCGTCGTGAACATGTTGTCCTTGAAGTTTTCCCAGTGGCCGGACTTCTCCCACAGCGTGCGGTCGAGGATCTGCGGGCCGCGCACTTCCTGGTAGCCGTTGTCGCGGTAGACACGGCGCATGTATTGCTCGACCACCTGCCACAGCGCCCAGCCCTTCGGATGCCAGAACACCAGGCCCGGCGCCTCGTCCTGCATGTGGAACAGGTCCAACTGCTTGGCCAACTTGCGATGGTCGCGCTTCTCGGCTTCTTCCAGCTGCAGCAGGTAGGCAGCCAGGTCCTTCTTGTTCAGCCAGGCCGTGCCGTAGATGCGCTGCAACTGCTGGTTCTTCGAGTCGCCGCGCCAGTAGGCGCCGGCGACCTTCATCAGCTTGAAGCTGCCGAGCTTCGCCGTGTTCGGCACGTGCGGGCCGCGGCACAAATCCACCCACTCGCCCTGCCCGTACAGCGAAATCGCTTCGCCGGCCGGAATGATGTCGTCGATGATCTCGGCCTTGAACGACTCGCCCTTGGCCTTGAAGAAGGCGATCGCGTCGTCCTTGGCCATGATGCTGCGTTGCACCGGCAGGGCTTCGGCGACGATCTTCGCCATTTCCGCCTCGATCGCCGCCAGGTCGTCCAGCGTGAAGGCACGCTCGTAGGCGAAGTCGTAATAGAAGCCGTTGTCGACCACCGGACCGATGGTGACCTGGGCATTCGGGAACAGACGCTGGGTCGCCTGCGCCAGCAGGTGTGCCGTCGAGTGGCGCACGATCTCGAGCGCGTCGGCGTGTTTCTCGGTGACGATCTCGAGCTTGCTGTCGCTCTCGATGCGGAAACTCGAATCCACCAGTTTGCCGTCGACCTTGCCGGCCAGCGTCGCCTTGGCGAGGCCTGGGCCGATGTTGGCGGCGACCTCGGCGATCGTCACCGCCTGATCGAAGGAACGGATGGAACCGTCGGGAAGTTGTACGTTGACCATGATGATTTCCTTGCGCAGCGCCAGCGCGGGGTGCGCCTGGGCGGATGCGGAATACGTGGGTACGCGGCAATCGAGAGACATAAAAAAAGGCGCCGAGCGCCTTTGGTTGCCGCATGCGAGGACGCTCAGACTGTCAGGACTTGATCACCGATGTAGTGCTCATGTGCCACCTCGCTGCTGTGCCGGTCTCTTGGTGGGCGCAACAGGGATCGAACCTGTGACCCCTACCATGTCAAGGTAGTGCTCTACCGCTGAGCTATGCGCCCAAGAGAGCCGTGGACTATAGCAGCGGTTTTATGGCTCGCCAAGTCCCCGCCCCAGCAAAATGCAAGCCCCCAAGGCAGTTATGCGCGACGCCGGGCGCCATTCGTCGCCACGGCTCGGGTAGGCCGGGCACGCGCGTCCTTGGGTTAGGTTTGAGCACCGCGGTGGTTACGCGCGACGCCCGGCGCTCTTCGTCGCGCACGACCAAAGGCCGCGGCCGCCGGCGCGAAATGTCCTGCCGCACAGCCGTTGCTGCAAGCGCGCCGGAGCCGCGCTACCGAAGCGCTGGCGTTGCGGCTTCAGGACTCGAGTGACGCGAGGTCGAGGGGCAAGGTGTACAAACGCTTGCCACTGGCCTTGGCGATGGCATTGGCCAGTGCCGGCGCCGCCGGTGGCGTGCCGGGTTCACCGACGCCGCCCATCGCCGCGCCGCTTTCGAGGATGTGCACCTCGACTGCCGGCGCCTGCGAAAAACGCAGGATCGGGTAGGTGTCGAAGTTCCCCTGCACCACCTTGCCGTCCTTGAAGGTCACCGCCTCGCCCAGCGCTGCGGACAAGCCCATCAGCGATCCGCCCATGATCTGCGCCTTGACCGTGTCCGGATTGACCACGCTGCCGCAATCGACCACCGCAGTGAGCTTGTGCAGGGTCAGTTGCTTGCCCTTGAGCGTGATCTCGACGACCTCGCCGACCAGGGTTCCGAAGGACTCGTGGATGGCCACGCCCTGATGCCGGCCTGCGCCAGCCTTGCCCCAACCGGACGCTTCCTTGAGCTTCTTCAGCAGGGCCACCTGGCGCGGATGCTCGCCGAGCAAGCCGATGCGATAGTCGATCGGATCGGCCTTGGCGCGCGTCGCGGCCTCGTCGATCAGCATTTCCTTCACGTAGGCGCTGAAGGTGTGGCCCACCGAGCGCCACCAGAGCACCGGCACCGCCGCCTTGACCCGGTGATAACTGACGGCGAGATTCGGTGTCGCGTAGGGCCAATTGTCGAGGCCCTCGACCTGCGTTGGATCGATGCCGGTCTTTTCCAGATCGCCCGCAAACGGTGTGCCGGCCATGATCGACTGGCTGGCAACCTTGACCCGCAGCGCGCTGGGCTTGCCGTCGCCGTCGAGCGCCAGACTGGCCGATACGCGCGTGCGTGGCCGGTAGTAACCGCCCTTGATGTCGTCCTCGCGCGACCAGATCAGCTTGACCGGTGCCTTGACCGCCTTGGAAATGGCCACTGCTTCCGAGACAAAATCCGAGGCCGGATTGGCGCGTCGGCCAAAGCCGCCGCCGAGCAGCGTGGTGTGCAGCACCACTTTGTCCTGGGTGACGCCGGCCACCTTGGCAGCGGCCATCTGGTCGAAGGTCTGGAACTGCGTCGGTGCCCACACCGTCACGCCATCCTCGCGCACATCCGCGGTGGCATTCATCGGCTCCAGCGGCGCGTGCGAAAGATAGGGAAAGTCGAATTCAGCCTCGATCGGGTGTTTCGCTGCCTTCAATGCCGCGACAGTGTCGCCGACCGCCTTGGCACTGGCGCCATCGCCGGCCAGCAGCGCATCCATCTCCTTGCGCTGCGACTCGCTGGAGAATTCGGCAGCGGCGCCGAGCTCCCACTCGACATCGAGCGCGTCGACGCCCTGTTTGGCCGCCCACCAATGGTCGCCGACCACCGCGATGCCGCTTGGTATCTGCACCACGTGGCGTACACCCTTGATCGCCATGGCGCGCTTGGCGTCGAACTTCTTGACGCTGGCTCCGAACATCGGCGCATGCAGCACGCGGGCGCTGAGCAGGCCGGGCAGCTTCACATCGACGCCAAAACCGGCCGTGCCGGTGACTTTTTCGCGACCGTCCAGGCGATGTTGCGCGGTGCCGATCAGCTTGAAGGCCTTGCGCTCTTTCAGCGCCACGGCTTCAGGTGGCGCCAGCTTCGCGGCGTCGGCAGCGAGTTCACCGTAGCTCCAGCGCTGTCCGGCCTCAGGGCCGATCACGGCTCCGTTTTCGCTGCGCAACTGGTCGACGCCGAGCTTGCTGCGCGCTGCTGCGGCCTGCAGCAACATGGCCTTGGCGGTGGCACCGACCTTGCGCATCTGCTCGTAGGAACTGCGCGTGCTGGAACTGCCGCCGGTGGCCTGGATGCCCCATTCCGTATGGGCAAATTCGGCGCGCGCGTCACCCGGTAGCGCGCTCACTTTCGACCAGTCGGCGTCCATTTCCTCGGCGATCAGCATCGGGATCGAGGTCAGGATCCCCTGCCCCATTTCCGAGTGCTTGACGTAGACGGTGATCGCGCCGTCGGCGGCGATGGTCAGAAAAGCGTTCAGTTCGACCTTGCCGGGGATCTCGTCCTGGCCCCAGGCGCGCTCGCTGAGGTGGAAACCGAGCACCAGCGCACCGGCCAGGCCGGCGCTGCCCTTGAGGAAACTGCGACGGGTCAGATTGACGATGTCGTTCATGGCCATGGCTTCCGTCAGCTGCCGAGTTTGTCGGCGGCGGCGTGGATCGCGGCGCGAATGCGCGGATACGTGGCGCAGCGGCACAGATTGCCTTCCATCGCCGTGTCGATTTGCGCATCGCTGGGTTTGGGATTGCTGGCCAGCAGTGCCGATGCCGTCATGATCTGACCCGACTGACAGTAGCCGCACTGGACCACGTCCAGATCGAGCCAGGCCTGCTGCACGACATGCAGCGTCTTGCCGCGCGCCAGTCCTTCGATCGTGGTGATCTTCTTGCCGGCCAGCGCCACGATCGGCAGCACGCACGAGCGCGTGGCGACGCCGTCGATGTGCACCGTGCACACGCCGCAATGACCACCGCCGCAACCGAACTTGGTGCCGGTCAAACCGAGCACATCACGCAAGGCCCACAGCAAAGGCATGTCATCGGCGGCATCGACCTCATGGGTCTGGCCATTGATGTCGAGCTTCATCGGGCTCCTCCGGGAAGTGGGTTCTGCAAAGACGCGAAATCCTGCGCGTCATCCAGATCGAGAGCAAGCTGCGCTGCGTGAATAGTGTTCACCGGCTCGCTGGACGCGCGCAACAGCCAACGCGCGCCGTGGTCGGCATCGAGTGCAGCCAGTCGTTCGCGCCAGTGCGCCGGGAACAGCACGGGCGTGCCGAGCGTGCCCGCGTAGCCGCTGGCAACCGGCGACTGCGGGTCTTGCCGCCATTGGGCGAGCAACCGGTTCAGATGAACCTGGTCCAGATGCGGCTGGTCGACGCCGAGCACCAGCAGTCCGGCAGCCGGCTGGCCGATCGCGCGCGTGGCCTGCGCCAGCGTGGCGCCCATGCCACGCTGCCAATCCGTGCAGTGCAGGATGTGCAGCGGCAGGCCGGTCAGCGCCGCCGTACAACCGTCGATTTCGGCGCCAATGGCAACATAGAGCTGAATCGGGTGCGTCGCCAGGGCCAGACCCGCCATGCGCCGGATCAGCGTTTCGCCGTCGACGATTTCCAGTTGCTTGGGACGACCGAGGCGGCGTGAGGCGCCGGCGGCGAGCAGCAGGGCGACGTGGCGCGGGGCATCAGTCATGATCTTTATGCCACAGCCGCCGGGCAGGCGCTCGGCCCTCCCACGGCGAGGCAGCGCATCGCCAGTTGGCGGGCGGCGCGCCTGCGCCGCCGCTCTGGCTTGAGCGGCGCGTGCGACTAGACATGCCCGAATCGCTGCGTCAGCCGCGCGGCAATCGACAGGGCCACGGCTTCCGGTCCGTGTGCGCCGAGCATGATGCCGGCCGGTCCCTCGACGCGATCGCGCAGTCTGGCCGCCAGCGCCTCCGGCAGCTCGGCCAGGAGTTCCTCGCGTCGCACGGCAGGTCCGAGAATTCCGATGAACCGCACCGACGCTGGCGCCAGGTGTTGCAGGCAACCACGATCCTCGTCGTAAAGATGGGTCGCGCAGATCACGGCGTCGTAGGGTTTCAGATCCAGATCGGCGAGCGCCGCCGCCGGCCGCGCTGCGATGACCCGGTCGGCCGCCTGCAGGCGAACGCCCGACAGATAGCGCGCGCGATGTTCGATGACGTCGACATGCCATCCCAGCATCCGCAGCATGCCGATCAGTGCGGGCGCCTCCGGACCGGCACCGAGCAGCAGCAGGCGCGGCGGCGGCGCGATCGACAACCAACCGGCTTCGTCGCATGTGCCGGCCGCCACCATGGGCGCCAGTGCTCCACCACTCGGCCCCACCCAGACCGATGCATGCGCGTGGTCAGCCGCGCACAGTGCATCCAGCAATGGATGGCGAAGTCCGCTGCGGTCAGGCCACAGCAACACCTCGACCTCACCGCGGCAACCCGTCAGCGAACCGAACACGCGATCTTCGTCGCTGCGGGTGTCATAGCGGACGACGGCACATTCGCCGGCCGACAGCGCTTGCTGCGCCGCCGCCAGCAGATCGACTTCGAGGCAGCCGCCGCTGATGCAACCGATCGCCAGGCCCTGCGCATCGATCAAGGCCAATGCACCGGGCTTGCGGTAGCTGGAACCGCTGGTGGCTGTCACCAGCGCGACGACCACCGGCCGCGGGCTGCGCCGCCAGTTCTCCAGCAACTGCCGCAGGCTGTGTTCGGCCGGGTAACTCAGCATCTTGCATTCGGGAACATGCCGCCGATCCTGACCGTCTCAGCGGCAGATACTATCGCGACCAGGATTGCTGCCATGCGCGGCCAGCGCATCGAGGTCAACGCCGATGGACCACGCCCGACCGGAATACGCGATCATCGTCGCCATCCTCGGCATCCTGCTGGCGATCGGCGTACCGGCGCTCAAGCGTGGCCAGTTCATCGTTGCGGGATTGTGCCTGGGACTGGCGGTCGTCGTCTTTGGCTGGACGATTGTCGCGATCCGACGTTCTCGCGGCTGATTCCGGACACCACGGCCGCCCGTCGTCACCCCCCTGCGCGGCCGAATTCCAGGTGAGCGGTCCAGGCCGCGGTCTGCACGATTTCCACCCGCACTGCGTCCAGTTCCAGCACATCGCCATTGGCCAACACCAGCCGCGCCGGCAAGCCCACCGGAGACTGCCGGTAGAGTTCGGCATACATGCTCAACGCCGCCGCGTAACTGCCCAGCGCCGATGGATGGAATCGATCGCCGCCGTACAACGGCAGCTGCGCATCGATGCGCCAGGCCGCGCGCCAGACTTCTCCGGCCGGTATGAACATGCCATTCGCATCCAGCGCCGCATTCGAATACGACGCCCGCACGTCATCGAAGAAAGCCAGGCGCGTCTCATCCGGCCAGACCATGTACAGCGCGGGTCGGGCGCCACCGGCACGAATGCGCGGAGCGAAGCGTTGCGTCCACTCACGCAGGTTGGCCTGACTTTCGGGCAATGAAGACGGCCCCTGCTGCAGGATCACGATCGCGTAGCCGCCGCTGGCCAACGCGGCATGCGCAGTGCGACCGCGGAAATGATCTTCGAGCGCGCCACCGGGGATGGTGATGGCATCGGTGATCAGCCGTTTGCCCGATTGCCGGGCAATCGCCTCGAGCATCGACGGCAGCTCGTTGGAATAGGTCAGGCTGTTGCCGATGAACAGCACCCTGGCGCCGTCCGCCAGTGCATCGTCTTCGATGTTGTTGACGTCGACGCGGAAGTGCAGTTGCTCGCCATCGGCGCGCGCTTGCACCGCAAGGATGTCGACACCGGCGTCCGCTATGTCGTTGCCGGCATCCAGGGCTGCCACATGTCCGACCCTGGCGTCGTCCGCGCGTGCCTCCGGCGGCAAGCCCTGAGCCCACAGCGCCAGCAGGATCAGTCCGCTGGACACCGCCGCCGCGCCCGCGCGAGGTGACCGGCGCAATCCGAGCCAGGCCAAAGCCAGCGCAAGCAGAGCCATGCCAACATGACCGAGCGACGGCACTGCCAGAGTGTCATCGACCAGCCCGAGTTCCAGCTTGCTGCCCAATGGTCCATCGCCGACGACATCCGCAGCGGGCAGATCCAGGCGCTCGGCAACAAATCGCAGCGGAATCCGTGGCAAGGCCGAGACCCGGTTCCGCGGCAGCGACCATTCAATCGCGTCGCTGCCGAAGTGGCCCTGGCCAACTGCAATCGGACGCGCTCGCGCGTCACGCTCGACCTGCTCCCAGGCCCCCTGGTTGCAGCGCTCGACGACGGTCTCGCTGACCTGGCTGCGATCGGTCAACGCCAGAATCCGCAGGTCCTGACCGACCATGGCGCCCGCGGCGCCGGCGGGAGCGCAGCCGGTTTGCGCATCGCGGTCGAGATCGATCAGCACCTGAAAGCGGTAGCTGGCGGCAAATCCATCGCCGGCGTCGACGAGCAAAAATGCACAGAGTGCGAGGAACAGCGGGCGCATGGGTGCTTCCGGCGACGAGGACAGCCGGCACCTTGCCGTGAACCGGGTGCTGGCGCCCGGCGTGCCGCCTCCATTTCTCCTCCGTTTTTTCTCCGATCGGACGGCGCAGCCTGAGCCCATCTGGAGTGCGGTGGCTTGCCACCGCTCTGGATGCCTTCCGCGTCCGTTGCTGCCGATCCAGAGCGCCGGCAAGCCGGCGCACTCCAGATCGCCCGGCTCAGGTTCGGACTATCGCGCGCAGTCCTCGATCGCGGCATTGGTCAGGCGGGTGACCCCCGAACCCTTTCGCCCCGCCAACGCCACCAGCGCGGCCGCCACCTTCTCGGCGGGAATCGCGCGGTAGCGCCTGAGCGATCCCAACAGGAACGGGTTGAGCAGCGGATTCAGCACCTGGGCGATACGCTCTCCCGGTCGCGACACGCCGGCGCGTTCGCCGAGCAGCAGGCCAGGCTGCAGGAAATCGACGCGTTCGAAACCCAACTTCTCGACACCCGCCTCCATCTCGCCCTTCACGCGCAGATAGAAACTCGCCGAGGATGGCGCTGCGCCCACCGATGACACCACGATGGCCTGGCGTGCGCCATGGCGGCGGGCAATGCCCGCCAGAGCAAGCACCAGATCGCGATCGATGGCGGCGAATGCGGCCTGCGAACCGGCGGCCTTCAGGGTGCTGCCGATGGCGCAGACAAAGCAATCCAGACGTACCCCCTGCGCGACCAGCACGCGCTCGATCTGCGCCTGCCCCGTGGGCGTACCCGGATCGATCTCGATCGGATGCAGCCGCGGATGCGTCAGGCTCAAGGCACGACGAGTCGGTGCGTAGATCTGCCAGTGCCGGCGCCGGTCGGCGGCAAGCAGCGCCGCCAGCGCCAGCCCGCCGACCAGGCCGGTGGCACCCGCCAGCAGCAGGTTGGCGGACCGCGGCACGCTCATTCGCCCTTGAGCAGCTTGCGCAGGGTGACGCCTTCGCCATACACGATGTCGTCGATGCGCCAGCCGCGCTGGTCCTGCACCACGAGATAACTGATCTCCACGACCTTGCCGAAGTTGCTGAAGCGCGCCAGCGCCACCGTCGACGTGCCGCTGACCTTGGCTACGGCGAAGTCGAGATCGGCGATCTCGAAATCCTGCGCGTAGTAGAAAGGATCGAAATCGAGATTGCCGACCTCGTCGGAATTCGGTCGATTCAATTCGGCATCGAGCGCCGCGGCCAGCGATTCGGTGAAGAAGACGCGACGCTGAGCCGTGGCGCCAGCCTGCAGAAGCGGACCCTCGCCCAGCGCGTGAACGCGGTAGAGCTCGTGCATCAGCGCCTGCGGCGATTCGTTGGCGCTGTCCGAAATTGCGGTTTGCAGCATCTTTGGGTCCGCAGGCGCCGGGGTCGAAGGCGGCTGGGCCGAAGGCGGCTGAGCGGTCGACGGCGCATCCGAAGCTGGCCGAGTGTCGGTACATCCGGGCAGAACGGTCATCGCCAACATCAGTCCAAGAATGGCTTTCATCGGGTCGGGCGCTCCAGCAGTCGAATGGTGGATGTTAGGCGGTCTGGCGCTCGCGCAGGCAAACGATTGTGCCGCCCGCAATTGCACCCGCGGCGCCCGCAGCCCGCCTGATCGCGCCCCAATCCTGCCAGTTGCGCGCAGCAGCATCTGATCACCGCCAATCGGGCGGGAATTCTCAGGACCGGAAACACCATGAAGCTGCTGCTCGCCACCGCCATGATCGCCGCCACCCTCGCCGCTGCCCCGGCCCATGCGCGCAAGGATTGCGAGGAATTGAAGAACGAGATCGCCGCGAAGATCGACGCCAACGGGGTCAAGAGCTACACGCTCGAGGTCATCGCAGCGGATGCCGAATCCGCGGCCAAGGTCGTCGGCAGCTGCAATGGCGGTATGCAGCGGATTGTCTATCAGCGCGCCGTCGTTCAGAACGAAACCATTGTGGCCAGCGAGCCGAAATAAGCACAAGAGCATCGCGAGCGAGCACGCGCCGGCAAACTTGCCGAAAGTCCGCTGAGCATTTGTAGGAGCGACCTTGGTCGCGATCGAGTGCATCGCGCGCAAGCGCGCTCCTACAATCTCGCCGAAAGTCCGCTGGGAATGTGCAGGACCGACGTACACGTCGCCCCTGTATCAGCTCAATGTTGACTCTGGACCAGCAGATCGATCGCCACCTTGGCGGTCAACGCGCCGACGACGGCGAGAAACACCCAGCGGATGAATCGGCTGCCGCGCAAGATCGCCATGCGGCTGCCAATCTGGCTGCCAAGCATGTTGCCGATGATCAGCGGCAACACCACCGCCCAGCGCACATAGCCACCCAGCATCAACACCGTCCACGAGCTGAGATCCGCGGCGACATTGGCCGCCTTGGACACCGCCGATGAGCGCAGGAAGTCGAGGCCGATCACGCTGACGAAGGCGAACACCATCAGAGTGCCGGTGCCGGGTCCGATGACGCCGTTGTAGAAACCGGTGACGAT
Organism: Rhodanobacteraceae bacterium; assembly: GCA_016717705.1. Classification (GTDB taxonomy): domain Bacteria; phylum Pseudomonadota; class Gammaproteobacteria; order Xanthomonadales; family SZUA-5; genus JADKFD01. Next base: position 37,362 of record JADKFD010000045.1, read on the forward strand.
GCCAACGCCGCCGGCCGCCAGCCATTGCCGACGTCCGGTGAACCTGGGCTGATGCGTCTGACCCAGGTCCTTGCGCACGAAGGTGTACACCGCCAGCACCACGCACATGGCCAGAATCAGCCACTTGAGCAGTTCCGGGTCGGTCCTGCGCGCCAGCATGGCGCCCAGCGCGGAGGCCGGCAATGCGCCGACGCAGGCGGCAATCACTACCGGCCACGGCAGGCTGACGTGGCGGAAGTAGTTCCAGGCCGCTACCGAGGTGCCCATGATGGAACTGGTGCGCTGGGTGGCAATGCAGTTGAGGATGGCCCATTCCGGGAACAGGTTGACCATCGCCGGGGTCATGATCAATCCACCGCCGCCAACGATGCTGTCGAGCAAGCCGGCGCCAAATCCCGCCAGGGCGGCAAGGCCCCAGGTCCACGCGTCCATGCGTTCGGTCCGTCAGTTGGCGTCAGTCTTGCGGCAATCCGAATTGTGCTCGGGTCGCGGCATCGGGGCTGCTCTTGAAAGCCAGTGCATTGATCTCGAGATTGCCCGAGCCAATGAAGATCTTGGCAAATCCGGCCTTGCGCAAGGCGTGCCACAATGACTTTTGCGAAAACCCGGTCTTGTGCGCATAGAAGTCATTGCCACTTTCTTCGATTTCCACTCCGTAGCCATAGATGACATCAGAAACTTTGATCGGGCCAGCCTGTGATTGACCCAACACGTCATCAATGTCGAGGCCGCGCTCGACCGTGACCTTCATGACCTCCTGAATATCGGGAACAACGATCTGAGCGAAAGCGTCCGCTTTCAGAACATGAAAGAAACCCGCCAGAACCTTGCGCACGTCATGCCTGAAATAGTGCTCTAGATTGTGCGAACAATAGACCGCATCAAACTCACCCGGGGCTCGGGTTTCCAGCATGCGCGCATCGCAGACGATATCTGGTGATCCTTTGGGGTCGATATCCAGCAACAGGTGCTCATAACCGTCATATTGCGACGGCAAGGGAATTTCCTTTGAATTGCCGCCGACGTTTAATACTCGCTTCATTCTTGCGCTCCGTATCCAAGACTCTTGAGCGTCCAAAATTAATTTGCAGGACTCTGGACTTTAGAATACGCGATGCCCGCGATCAGCGGGTCGAGACGCGGCATCCAGTTGACGCCCGGCAGTACCCCGGAGCGGAGGCAGATGCCTACGCCAGCAAGCCCTGCGCCTTGATCTTCTTGATCTCGTCGCGGACCCGTGCGGCGTCTTCGAATTCGAGGTTGTGGGCGTGCTGGAACATCTGGTCCTCGAGCTTCTTCAGCTTGGCGCCCAGTTGCTCCGGCGATAGCGCGGCGTAGTCGATGCGCGGCTCGGCGACGCCGCCGATGCGCTTGCGGCCACGCCCGCTCATCGGGTTGGCACTGGTGCCCTCGTCGTTGGCCGGCACCTCGCGCGCACCTTCCATGACGTCGGTCACGGTCTTGATGATGCTGCGTGGCGTGATCCCGTGGGCCAGGTTGTATTCGACCTGCTTGGCGCGGCGGCGATCGGTCTCATCGATGGCGCGGCGCATCGAATCGGTGATGCGATCGGCGTAGAGGATGGCCTTGCCGCGCACGTTGCGCGCGGCGCGGCCGATGGTCTGGATCAGCGAGCCGGTCGAGCGCAGGAAGCCCTCCTTGTCGGCGTCGAGGATCGCCACCAGCGAGACCTCGGGGATGTCGAGGCCCTCGCGCAGCAGGTTGATGCCGACCAGCACGTCGAACTTGCCCAGGCGCAGGTCGCGGATGATCTCGACGCGCTCGACGGTCTCGATGTCCGAGTGCAGATAGCGCACCTTGACCCCGTGCTCGCCCAGGTATTCGGTGAGGTCCTCGGCCATGCGCTTGGTCAGCGTGGTCACCAGCACGCGGTCGCCCAGGACACGCGCTCAGTGGATCTCCGACAGCAGGTCGTCGACCTGGGTGGCCACCGGGCGCACCTCGGTCGGCGGATCGGTCAGACCGGTCGGGCGCACCAGCAGTTCAACCGATTTGCCGCCGGTCAGGCGCGTCTCGTAAGGCCCCGGCGTGGCTGACACGAAGATCGTGCGCGGCGCGCGACGTTCCCATTCCTCGAAACGCAGCGGCCGGTTGTCGAGCGCCGACGGCATGCGAAAGCCGAAAGCGACCAGGGTTTCCTTGCGCGAACGGTCGCCCTTGTACATCGCGCCGAGCTGCGGAATGGTCACGTGGCTCTCGTCGACCACCAGCAGCGCGTCGGGCGGCAGGTAATCGAACAGCGTCGGCGGAGCCTCGCCCTCAGCGCGTCCGGTCAGGTGGCGCGAGTAGTTCTCGATGCCCTGGCAGTAGCCGATCTCGGCCATCATTTCCAGGTCGAACTGGGTGCGCTGCTTCAGCCGCTGCGCTTCCAGCAGCTTGTTCTCGGCGTACAGCACCTCCAGGCGCTCGGCCAGTTCCGCCTTGATCGTGGTCACCGCATCGAGCACGTTGCGCCGCGAGGTCACGTAGTGCGACTTCGGATAGATGGTGAAGCGCGGCACGCGCTTGATGATCTCGCCGGTGAGCGGATCGAACAGTGCCAGGTTCTCGACCTCGCCATCGAACAGCTCGATGCGCACCGCCTCCTTGTCGCTCTCGGCCGGATGCACGTCGATGACCTCGCCGCGCACGCGATAGGTGCCGCGGCGCAGGTCGTAGTCGCCGCGCGTGTACTGCAGCTCGGTCAGGCGGCGGATGATCTCGCGGTCGGGGATGCGATCGCCGCGGACCAGGTGCAGCACCATGTTGAAGTACTGGTTGGGGTCGCCGAGACCGTAGATCGCCGATACCGTGGCAACGATGACCACATCCTTGCGCTCCAGCAGCGCCTTGGTCGCCGACAGCCGCATCTGCTCGATGTGCTCGTTGATGCTGGCGTCCTTCTCGATATAGGTATCGCTGGACGGCACATAGGCTTCGGGCTGGTAGTAGTCGTAGTAGGAGACGAAATACTCGACCGCGTTGTGCGGGAAGAACTCCTTGAACTCGCCGTACAACTGCGCCGCCAGCGTCTTGTTCGGCGCCAGCACCAGGGTCGGCCGCTGGATCTCCTGGATGACGTTGGCCACGGTGAAGGTCTTGCCGCTGCCGGTCACGCCGAGCAGCACCTGATGCGCTTCACCGGCACGGAAGCCGGCAATCAGCGCGGCAATCGCCTGTGGTTGCTCGCCGGCGGGGGCGAAGTCGGAATGCAGTTGGAAGGGATCGGACAACTTCGGCTCCGGGGTGTTGTTGAACAGCTTCGCGCGCGAGCGCGCTCCTACACATTTGCCGAAGTGTTGCGCGGGAACTGTAGGAGCGCGCTCGTGCGCGATCGGCCTCGCCCACACCCACCTACGTGCCGGCTCTACTTCACCACTCACCACTCACTGATGTTGTAGGAAAACTCCGACAACAGAATCAGAATCCTGTGGAAGGCAGACCGATGGCGCCAGCCTAGCGTATCCGACACCTCAAGTCGGAGTAGCGTCATGCATAACCGCCACCTTGCTGGCCACAGCCGCGGCCTGACCCTGATCGAATTGATCGCCGGCATGGCCATTGTGGTCTTGCTGCTGGCCTTCGCAGCGCCTACGTTCAGTTCGCTGACGGCGTCGACCCAGCTGACCACGACCAAGAACCAGTTGGTGCTCGGGCTGCAACGGGCGCGCGCCGAGGCGCTCAGCAAGAGTCGTGACGTCGTGCTTTGCCCGAGTCGTGACGGAATGCGCTGCGAAGACGTCAGCGACTGGTCAAATGGCTGGTTGCTCTACGTCGACAACAACCGCAATGGTCGCTTCGACGCGATCGAACCAATGCTGCTCAGTCAGAAGCTGGACCCGCAACAGGTGAGCGTGCGCAGCAACAACGGCCGTCGGCGCATCACCTATCGTAGTCTTGGCGAGTCTGCCGGGGCCAACGCGACCTTTGTATTGTGCAGTCGCATGCGCCCCGACCAGGGCGGCCAGGTGATCATCGCCAACTCGGGGCGCGTGCGCTCGCTGAGTTTCGCACCGCAATTTGCCTGCCTGCAGGGATGACGCGCAGGCCCTTTTGACCGATTTCCCGCTGCCGGACGCTGCTCCATGTCGATACCCGCCAACTCGCAGGCCGCCACCGTCCCATTCTGGGAACGTCTGCGGCAGATTCTGGCCTACCCGCTGCATTCGGAGGCCCTGCTGACGATCTCCCTGCTCGCCGTCCTGCGCGTGCTGGGTTACCTCCCCGGTGTCGGCTGGATCGTCAACATCATCATCACCGCGGCATTGCTCAAGTATGCCGCGGAGGTATTGAGCACTACCGCCAACGGCAATATGGAGGCACCGAACGGCTACTCCTCGCCGGACTCGCTCGGCTGGGTGATTCTCAAAGTCGTGCTGCTGCTGTGGGCCATGCTCGCCTTGGCGGCCATCGTCCTGATCGTGGCTGGCGTGCCCGGCTTGATCTGGCCAGTGGCCATCGCCATCGCGCTCGGTGCGCCGGCGGCACTGATGTCGGCCGCGATTGATCAGGACACCTTTGGCGCCATCGATCCTGGCATGTGGTGGGCGACGATCACCCGCATCGGCTGGCCCTATGTCGGCGCTGCGCTGCTCTGCCTGCTGCTGATGTACAGCGAGGCCAATGCACAGCGCCTGGCGGCACCCTTCCTTCCCGGCCCGCTGGCGATCATCGGCCACTACTTCATCTCGCATTACGTCACCGTGGTGACCTTCCACCTGCTCGGCTATCTGGTCTACCAGTATCGCGACGTGCTCGGCTACGAACTCAAGCCGATTGCCATCGGCACTCTGCCCAAGCCGCGCGACCGCGACCAGTCGGTGCTCGACGAGAGCGAAAAACTGGCGGCGGATGGCGACACCCAGGGCGCGGCGCGCATCCTGGGCGAACATCTGAACGAACGCGGCGGCAGCGATCTGATGCACCAGCGCTACCGCAAGCTGTTGACGCTGCACGGCGATACCGAAGCGCTGAACAAGCACGCTCGGCAATATCTGAATGTGATGATCGCCCACGAGAAATGGCGCCCGGCGCTGGACTTCTGGACCGAGTGCCGCGGCAGCAATCCGCAACTGTGGCCGAGCGACCCCGACCAGGTGCTGGAACTGGTCGACAAGGCACGCGAGCACGCCAAGCCGGAGCTGGCGCTGAAGTTCGCCAATGGATTCAGCCAGGCGTTCCCGAAGCACACCAGCGTACCCATCGTGCATTTGCGCGTCGCACAGGCCCTGGCCGGAGCGCTGGGCAAGCGCGACGATGCCCGGCGCTTGCTGCAGGCGACGATTGCCGCCTATCCCCGATCCAAGGCAGTGCCGGAGCTCGAGGCGTTTCTGGCGCAGATCTGAAAGGCAGCGCCGCGCGGGCTCTGGAAAAGCGCCACGTCTGCGCCGTCACGATCGCTCTGCGGTCCTGGTTGAATGGCGATCGACTGTTGAATTCAGCCTCAAAACGGCTGCGATGTCGCCTGGACCTGCGCCGCGCGCACGATGGCATAGCTGCGCAGATCCGGGTGCCGACTGCGCGTGCGCAGGTCGATGACACCGGCGTGGCGATGGCCGGACGGACAGTAGACCAATATGCCGGGCAGACCGGCCGCCTTGCCGCCCAGGTCCCAGCAGCCGGCGAGTTCCGTCGCATCGGTCAGTTTCAACGCCTGGGCACCGGGCGCGGGCGCGGACATCGCGAGTCGGCCCTGATCCTTGAGAAAAGGATTGTCCTCAAGCCCCCGCGCATCCAGCAGGGCAATCTCGGCAACCGGAGCCAACTGCAGCACGCGCACACCATCGTGCAACTGCAGCAGTGCCACGTGGTCTTCGGGAAAGTGTCCGCCGAGCCGCTGTTCGGCGGCATGGATGGCGGCGTCGCTGGCAGGCCCCGCAAGCTCCGGCGTGTCGGCCAGCAGCGAGTACGGGAACGGAATAGCGGGCTGCAGGGTGCTCAACAGCTGTGGCCAGTCGGCGTCTTTCAGCGTCTGCTGGGCAAGCGCCTGACGTTTGCGCAGGCCTTCCTGATAGAGCTGCGACTGCTGCTCGCCGATCCAGCGGCTCTCCAGCCACGCGCGCACATTGCGATAGCCAGTCGGCCAGTCGCCGCCCATCTCCAGGACCTGCATCGGCCCGCCCGGCGCATTCGGATTGAACAACAACGGCTCGCCGTCCCCGCTGCCGCCAATATGCAGCCAACTGCGCAACGCCGCAATCTCCACCTTTTGCGTGGGGCCGTCGTCGACGCCAACCAGTTCCACGTCCAGAGACGGTGATTCCCAGATCGCAAACCACTCGTCGAGGTGGGTTCCAACGACGCGCAACCGGTCGATCGGATCGATCCCCAGCGCCTCGATGCCATCGTGTTTGCGATACAACTCAAGCAGCGCCTCGGGCAGCGGCCCGCCTGTCCGTTCCGCGGCCGCCTGCAACTGCGATTCGGACACCCCTGCGGGCGGCGCGGGTGCCCAGTCGGCCGCGGCAACCACCCCGGCGAGCAGCTCATCGGTGGACTTGTCTTTCGCCGCTGCTTCGATCCGTGCGTGCGCGGCCTGCGTGTCTGCTGCAGCAGACTGTGCTTCGGGCGAGTCGTAGCCCGCGGTGGCGTCCTTCAGCGCGAAGCTCGCCAGCACACCCGCAACCGGCACCACCAGCAATGCCGCATAGGTCAGGCCCACGGCCAGCGTCTGCCACCAGCGCATCGGCCTTCGATCGAGGCGCAGCAGCACATCGAGCACCTCGGCCACGCGCTGCTTGCCGATTTTCGCCGGCCCCATCATCGTCTGCAGGGCATCGGCAACCATCCGCAGACGCAGCGGTCGCGCCAGGCTGGCTGCCGGCGGCTGCGCCGCCAGATGCGCCAGCGCCCGCTGCGCCTGCAGCCGACCGCCCAGCGTGAACAGTTGCAGCAGCGCGAGGATTGCCAGCAACACAAAATCGAGTTGCCAGGCGAGCCAGGCGCCGATGCTGCAGGCGATCGCGATGAAGCCCACTTCCAGCCAGGCGCGACGCGCCGGCAGCAGTGCCTGCACCACGTGACCACCATCCAGCGGCGGCACCGGCAGCACATTCAGATAATTGATCAACAGGAACATGCTGGCCCAGGTCATCGGATCGCCGCTGTCTTCCGGCCACAGCCCGGTCCACGCGGCGATCAGGATCGCCCAGCCGATCACGATGCCGGGCAGCGGCCCCATCAGCGACATCCAGGCGCTGCGGTGGGCGCTGGGATTGACGTCCTGCCCGATGGCGACGCCGCCGACCAGGGGCAAGGCCATCATGTGCACATTGCGATAGCCGAAGGCGCGCATCGCCAGGAAATGACCCAGCTCGTGGATCACGATCACCACCAGGATCATCCAGGCCGTCGCCAGATCCCAGAGCACCGCACCGAGAACCATGAACAGCACGACGCTGAAGGCAAATAGCGACCATTCGACAGAACGCGCAGGGGAGCGCTCGCGCATGCGCTCGAACTGCGCGGCGATCATCGCAATGCGCGCTGACGGTACTGGATCGGTACTGAGCGGTGGCTTGGGGCTACGCCGCAGCGCGCGCAACGCCTTCCAGGCGAAACGCAGCGTCGGTCGCGCCGAATCCTCGCTGGTCGGTTCCAGGTCGCCGCGCGCGATCAGCGCCTGGCGCTGTTGTTCCATCCAGTCATTGCTGAATGCCAACAGTGCCTCGGGCGCCACGGCCTGCAGGTCCGCCTGTCCGTGGGTGGCCACGAAGGCCTGATGCGCCGCCCACTGTTCGGCGTAGCTCGGTGCGCCAATGGTCTGCACCAGGGCGCCCGCGTTCGCATAGATTTCGAAAAAGGCGTCATACGGCTGGGTAATCAGCGTGCGCCCGTCGGTGAGCCGCGTCACCAGAAAGCCACTCAGGCGGTTGGGTGCAACGATACTCGGCGGCGACAGCCATAGGGCAGCACCGGCACTGGCGTGCACATGCACGACGCGCAAGGGTGCAATCGACCCATCCGGCGCGCTCAGGTGCAGCCAGCGCCCGTTGGCGAACCCCAGTTGACCCAGTTCCGCCTCGGCCTGCGCGTGCAGATCCGCCAATGCCGGCGGCGGCGCCAGCGGCACGAAACGCGCACTTGCACGGACGAACGGCAGCGCGGCGATCTGTCGCAGTTGCACGATCAGCACGATCAGGAAGAACGCGCCGATCAGCGTGATGAGTTCGATCCAGGCCAAGACCGTGTTCCAGCCGTGAAGGCAGGCCAGACTATTCTTCGGATGAGCGCCATTTGCAACTGTTGGTAACCCCGGCTCTCGCGCCCGGATCGGATGGAGGCGGCCTCGTAAGCTATCGCGCCTTGCCACCGCCCAGGTCCGCCATGCCCACTCCCGGCTATTCCGGCACTCCACTGGCGCGAAAACTGGGCATCGGGGAAGCTTGCCGAGTGGTCGTCACGGGCGCGCCGGAGGACTATCTGGCGCTGCTCGATCCGCTGCCGCGCGATGTCGTTTTCGACGCTGTCGTGACGGCCGACACCGATATCGTCCACCTCTTCGCCGTGCACCGCGGTGAACTGGCCGCCGATCTGAACGTCCTGCGCACACGCATCCGCAGCAACGCCGCCATCTGGGTTTCCTGGCCAAAGAAGGCCTCCAGAATGCCGACCGACATCACCGAGGACGTGATCCGCGAACTCGCGCTGCCGCTGGGTCTGGTTGACGTGAAAGTGTGCGCGGTCAGCACGATCTGGTCCGGACTCAAGCTGGTGATTCGCAAGGAACTGCGCTGACGACTGGCCCCGGCCGGCTGCCGGGCGGCGCCATCAGCCTGGCGCCAATCGATGCTCAGGATGCCGCAAGCGATACCCAGCGTCGCAGCCGGCCGCGGTTGCGCCCGCGGCGACCACAGCCCACAGCAGCGGGCTCGACAGCGCGCCCGCTGCAGGACCCAAAGTAGTGGCCATGCCAACATTGAGGGACGACCACAACGCCGGGCCGGCAAACACCGCCACGCCGACCAGGGCCACCAGACCAGCCAGGCGCATCAGCCAGCGCTCGATGTACTCGTCGACCTGTGCTTCACGCACCGCGCGCAGCGCCAGTTCGGCGAAATCTGCCGGTGGCTCGGAACGCGGCGCGGCGGCAATCGCCTGGAACAGCGACTGATAGGCATCGACGCGCCCGTCCTCGCCTTTGCGCACACCCTGGCGCAGCCTTTCGACTGCACCTTCCTGCGCCTCCCATTCGGCGATCTGTGCCGAATTCCAGTTGGGCTCGGTGCTCATGCATGTACTCCCATGGCCTGCTCCAGCCGCTCACGCAGGCGTCTGCGGGCGCGGAACAGGCTGTTCTTGACCGTCCCTTCGGGCTGGCCGGTGATGCTGGCGATCTCGCCGATGCCGAGTTCGTCCAGATGATAGAGGCTGATCAGCGCGCGCTGCATCGGTGGCAGCGCGTCCAGTTCTCGCGCCACGCAAGTCATCAACTCGGCGTCGGCGAAGGCCTCAGCCAGATCAAACCCGTCGCTGATCTGATCCAGCCCGTCGTCATCGTCGTCGCCGGCAAAGCTCTCGTCGAGCGGCAGACGCTTGCGTTGCAGATGGCGGGTGGCGACCGAGAACGCGATGCGCCCGATCCAGGTCGCCAGCGAACTCTCGAAGCGATATTGCTCGAGCTTCTGGTAGACGCGCAGAAACACCTCCTGACTCAGTTCGCGGGTGTCCTCCGGGTGCCGCACCAGGCGCTCGACCAGATGCCAGACCAGCTTCTGGTGCTGGCGCAGCAAACGCTCGAAGGCGCCCGGCGCGCGTGCCAGCGTGGCTTCCACCAATGAGCGATCGTCATCCATGGCGCGATGGATACCACCAGCTTGCGCCCGGTTGCACGCTCGTCGTGAATCTATTTTCACCCGGGTGTTATTGACGTCGTGTTTTTATCCGGGTAAATTGCCAACTCATTGACCTGGAGCAGCCATAGCCATGCGCAATCCCGATACCAGCTGTTGCATTGCCTTCGCCGGAGATCGCTCGGTGGCCGCCGGCACGCTGCTGGAGGTCGCACGAGCGGTGAAATCGCTCATCGATCGCGACCCCGTCACGCCCGTCCTGGTTTTCGCCGACGACAGCAGTGAAGTCATCGACCTTGATCTGCGCGGCAGTGTCGAGGAGGTGCTGCGGCGACTGGCCGATAGTTCTCCCTACCCGACCAGCCCGCACGCGCGGTCTGCCGCACTGGCGCTGGCAAACACCGACGCCGAAGCAGCAACCAACACCGCCGCCGTGCGCAGCGGGCCGGGCCGACCCAAACTCGGCGTTGTCGCCCGTGAGGTGACCTTGCTGCCACGCCACTGGGAATGGCTGGCGGCCCAACCTGGCGGCGCCTCGGTGGTTTTGCGCAAACTGGTCGAACGCGCGCGCATGGAACTGTCGCCGCAAGACCGCACCCGGCGGGCGCAGGAGTCGGCGTATCGATTCCTGTCGGCGCTGGCAGGCAATCTGGCCGGCTTCGAAGAGGCAACACGCAAGTTGTTCGCGAACGATCGGGTGGGCTTTGCCGAGCAGGTACAGGCTTGGCCGAACGATATTCGCACCCATGCCACGAAACTTGCCGAGCGCGTGTTCAAGGCTTGGGCGGCGGAGTCCGACGGAGGACGGCCCGACGCTTCGTAGGCGGCTCGCGGCTGCCGGCGCGATCCGTTCATGGGCTCGCCCGTGATTGGACGCGCGCCTGAGCCGCGCGATCGGCAACTACGCGCCGATTGCTGCGAACGGCGGCTGATTTTTTCAAGAAGTCGATGCAACCGGCGCCGCTGTCGCTGTCTCCATCTGTGCGAACGGGCATGTCGCCCTGCATGGAAAGGAAAAGTCATGGATTTTGCGCTGCTGGTCCCGATTGTGCTGTTCATCTGCATCACGCTGGTCTTCAAATTCATCATGGACGGGCGCGTGCGTTCCAAGCTGGCGCAATCGGGCGCCTCGGAAGATCTGGTGCGCACCATGCTTGCGGCGGACGAGCAGAACCGCAAAGTCTCGTCGCTGAAATGGGGTCTGGTGTTCGTGCTGGTGGGCCTCGCCTTCGGCTTGATCGATCTGCTCAACCTCAGCGCCGAAGCGCCGGCCACCTTCGGCATCGTCATCTTCGCCGCGGGCCTGGGCATGCTCGGCTTCCACGCGCTGGCCAATCGCAAGATTTGACGCCAACCGTCGGCGTAGGTCACGTTGGCCTGAAAGGCCAGCGTGGCACCCGAGACTTTGGAGTGCGCCGGCTTGCCGGCGCTTTGAATGCAGTCCAGTCTACTGAGCAAAGCATCCAGAGCGGTGGCAAGCCACCGCACTCCATATCTGCAGACGGCCATCATCTGCGTCCCGGCGGGGCCGTTGCTAGACTGGCGCGTTCAGTCCCGACTCCCTGACACTCCTTGACCTCCAACGGCCTGCCCTACTGGCGCCTGTCGGCGTTCTATTTCGCCTATCTCGGGGCGCTCGGCGCCTATGCGCCGTATTTCGCGCCGTATCTGGAAACGCGCGGGCTGCGGGCGTGGCAGATCAGCGTGATCATGAGTCTGTGGTACGCCACGCGCGTACTGGCGCCGTCGCTGTGGGGCGCAGCCACGGCGCGCGCGCAAAGACCCATCTTGTGGCTGCGCGCGGGAGCCCTGGCGACGCTGTTCAGCTTTGCGCTGTTCCTGCTGCCGTTCGAATTCGCCGGATTGCTGCTGGTGATGGCGATCTTCGCCAGCGTCTACAACGCGATCATGCCGCAGTTCGAAGCGATCACCCTGGCCAGCCTCGGCGCCCAGCGCTCACGCTATGGCCGAATCCGCGTGTGGGGTTCGGTCGGGTTTGTCTGCGCCAACCTGGGATTCGGCGCCCTT
>JADKFD010000046.1 GCA_016717705.1 Rhodanobacteraceae bacterium
ACCGGATACGCGAGGCGCCGGGTGCTTTTCTTCGGTAAGAATTACCATCCCTTTAAGCGCACCGGCAGCAGCGACCACTGCGCCTGCATACCAAGGCGCGAACAAGGCCGCTCGCAGGAGAAGCACCATGTCCGACGAATCCTCCTACTCCGCCAGTTGGCGTGAGCCCGGCACCGATTGCCACGTCAGCGCGAGCAAATATGGGGTGAGTTTCTCCCGGTCGACCGGACCGCGCCCGGATGATGGCTGGGGCGAGTCCTACACCTGGGAGCGCTGGTTTGCCGAGGGCAATGCACGGGGTGGTGGGCCGAGCGATATGCTGACGCGCATTGAGGCGGTCGGGCGCTTTCTCGGCTATGCGGCGAAACCGGCGCCAGAGGCTCGTTACGACAGCCGCGAGGAGCACGCTGGCGAGCGCGAAGCGCAGCAACAGCGCTATATCCGGTAGTTGCGGCGAAAGGCGGCGCACAGCACGCCGGAGACCCTGATCGTCTCGCGTCGGCAGTTCGAGAAGTTGCGCAAGCTGGCGTTGCAGCGCGCGCAGATCTTGTGGGAACTGTTGTGTCCGGGGACTCAGGTGAAGCGCGGTCAGCCTTCGCTGGTGCAAGTGGGCACGCGAAGCCAGCGCTTCACCGAATTCAGCCCGGCCGGGTCGGGAGTCGGCTACACGCTGGTCGAGACTGAGGATCGTTTCGAGGGCGAAGACGGGGTGTCGGTCTGGTATTCGCTGCGGGTGCAGTGTGCGCTCAGCGACAAGCGCCAGTTCGGCATCTGGTTTGTCGACGGGAATTGGCAGCTCGAGATCATCGTCGGCGATGAGGCGGCCGTCGATCGCCTCGGTGACGAACTCCGGAAAGCGCATCCCGAATGGGCCAAGGACCCCACCCTATGCGGCGCGGTGCGCGCGTTCGCGGAATCCGCCACCACCAGAACCATGTTCAACCGTTGTTTCGGTCACACCGGCCCGACGCGCCTAGCCGAACAGCAACGCAATCAACTATGGCCGATCAGACTGCCAAAGGTGGTGAAGTCAGCTGCAAGCGACGCGCGATTGCCGGCGCTGCGACTGTGGTCGCCCAAGGTCAAGCGCATCCTCGGTTTCGGGTTCGATGCCGACGCCGCACTCCAGCGCCTGGCGATCGAATCCGGGCTGCATTGGATCGTGCCGATCGGTACCACCACCAGCAACTGCTGGCTCGGCCTGCGGCGCCTGCCGGGGCTGCGGCTCGAACGCTGTCCGGTGCTGCTGTGCCACGGTCCCAATGCCGCCACAGTGGCCACTGAACTGCGCGATTCCCTGCCGATGCTGGTCTGGTGGTTGGGGCCGCGCAGTGATCCGGAGCAAACCGAAACGCTGCGCCAGAATTGGGCGCTGGTCGAGGACCATCTGATGGCCTGCGCCGAGGGCATCGGTGGAGCGGCGGCGATGCATCGCCTGCGCCAGTGGCTCGACGCGGAGCGCGACCCCAGTCTCGATCAGCCGGCAAACAGCCTGCAATACCTTGCCGCGTGCGCGCGAATCATGGGGACACTCGATCCCGGCCAGGCGAGCTATCGCAACCTCGTAGTGGCGCTCTCGGAAACGCCCGATATGTCCCTGCAACTGCGGATGGGCGATGTTGGACCCGCGTGGCAGCAGGCTCCGCTGGCGACCGCTTATTCGGCCAAGGTGGCCGATCCGGAACGCGCGTGGGCGCTGGCTTGCGCCCTGCCGTCGCTCGACCTCGCAGGACGTCTGGGCGTTAGCCATCAGCTCAACGTCAAGGTCGAAACAACGCTGCCGACGCTGGCCGCCAGCGTCGCGCTGCGGCAGCCGCGCAGCGGCCCTCTGGCGAAGGCATCGCAGGCCATCAACGAGGCAAAAGCGGCAGGCAAAGCCTACGACGGCACCGCCCATATCGAAGCCGCGGCGCGTGCCAGCATCGATGGCAATCACCAGGTCGCCTGGCAGTTGCTTGGCGCCGCCGGCTACTGGTCCGCACGGGCCAAGGGCAAGGCCGATCCGGTGATCTTCGAGGGCGCACAGGCGGTCGCGAAGCAGGCGGGGTATGCAGCGCTGACGTAGTTCAGTTTGCCGCGCGCAGCAGTGACAGTTGCAGTTCGATCCGCTTGACCTCGCGCAGCACGCGGTTGGCCTCCAGGTGGGTGCCCATGAAGCTCTTGCCCATCACGGTGATCTGCAACAGCGCGAGTCCGGCAACACCCCATTTGACGGTCACCAGCACGTCCATGGCCGCATACACCTGCCACAAGGCGTAGACGGCGACGATGAAAGCCACGCCGCCGACCAGGTTGACCAGCCACATCACCCAGGTCCAAGGTCCCTGAAACATGCCAAATGCCTGGGATACGTAGCTGGCCTCGCCATGCCGCGCCAGCAGCGCACGGTCCTCTGCGCTCAAGGCCTGATCGATCAGTTCATCGAACTTGTTCATTGCCTACTCCTTCCAGTTGCGCGCGAACTTTGCGCCGCGCATGCATGAGCCGGGTCTTGACCGTTCCCGGCGCTACGTCAAGGGCGATCGCGATCTCCGCTACGCTCAGATTTTCCAGATAGAACAGCGCCAGGGCCGCACGTTGTGGCGGCGGCAGCGCCTGCAGGGCGGCGAGCACCTGGGGCAGGTCGGCCACGCTCTCGGCAACGTCGATGTCCGCGACTGCGGGCTCGGCATCCAGCGCCATCTCCTCAGCCATGCGCCGATCGCGTTCGCCACCGCGAAACAGACGCTGGCAGCGCCGCGTCACGATGCGCAAAGCCCAGGCCGGAAACGCCGCGTAGTCATCAAGCCGGCGCAGGCCGCGCAGGATGTCCACCCACGCCTCCTGCACCACGTCCTTGGCCCTTTCCGCATCTGCGAGCACGCGCCAGGCATGCCGCAGCAGTTTCGGCTGCCAACGGACCACCAATCTGGCCCAGGCACCGCGATCGCCGGTGACAGCCGCGGCGATCAGGTACTCGTCGAGAATTCTGTCGCTGTCGCGCTGCACGGTGGTGGTAGACCAGATGACTTTCACTACTAAAGTGCCGCGCCGAAGCCGGTCGGTTCAATCCGCGCGCCAAGTTCGTGCGCAAACGCTATCCGGACGTGTGCGGGAGCAGTGGCTGTTCGTCCAAGTGCACGCGGCGACGAAGTCGCGGCTGTTCGCGCCCGCGTCGAAAAGCCCGGCTGACCCTCACCGCGCCGGTTTGAGCAGCCTCCCTGCCTCGCCCAGGGCCACGGCTTCGATGGCGGCGCGCACCATTCGCAACGGAACGCGCGTGCGATAGTCGGGATTGACGTACGCGAACTGGATCACGCCGGCGGCATCGATCACGAACACGCTCGGTACTGGCAAAATGTGGTGCGTTTCGCCGCTTGCGTGTTCGAGGTCGATCCCGAATCCCTGGTACTTCTCGACGGTCGAATCGTCGACGCGAAAGGCGATGCCGAACGCTTGCAGCGCTTCGGCGTGGCTATCGGAAACCAGCGCGAAGTCGATGTCGCCCTTTTTCAGTGTCTTGCCGAGTTCCTCGGCACGGTCCGGGCTGATTGCGAGCAATTGGAATCCGTGCGTCGCCAGATCCGGGCCGAGCTTGCGCAACTCGCTCAACTGCAGATTGCAATAGGGACACCAGCCTCCTCGATAGAACACCAGCACCGTCGGCTTGCCGCCAAGCTCTGCCGCCAGTGTCGTCGACGCCCCGGAAAGACGGGTCAGTTGCACCGAGGGTGCGGCAGACCCAACGAGAATGGGCCGCACGACTTGCGCCGAGTCAGCAATCTGCGCTTGCACCGGCGAGACCAGCGCAACCGAGCACAGCAGCAGCAGTTTCAGAAGTGGGCTCAAATCCTTCACCTCAAGTCAGGGGTGGTCCGAAGACCGTTCAACCAGGCGTCGGCTTTCAAATGCCGGCGACCGTGGCGCGTGGTCCGTCATCAGTTGGGCTGACGGTCGAGGGTTCTGCGGAACGCCGGCAGGATGGAAAAATTCGCAGGCTGCGGAAAATTTCGCGAAACCAAGGGCTTCCACGGTCCATTCACGGCAACCGCTGCGGTGTTGTTGATGAAGCCCGAGATCAGCGCCACCAGCAGCATGGTGCAGAGCATCAGCAACGGCCCATTGATGCCCACTTTGGTCAAGAACCGCGCCAACCCATTCATGGCGCCGGTTTCCCGCAGGCCCGCGCTCAGCACAAACATGGCCCCGACCGCGACCGTGGCCGGACTGGAAAATCCGCTGATGGCTTCCTTGGGCGTGACCAGGCCGAGCACGGCGAGGCTGCCGAGCACCAGAATCGCGACGATGTCAGGCGGAAAGCGCTCGCGTTGAAACAGCGCGATCGCACCCAACGCGATCAGTCCGACCAGGAGTGCGTCCATGGACGAATACTGGTGGGTGCAACGGCGCTTGGCAAATCGGCTCCGGTCAAGAGCGGGAGCCTCCGCAAGTCGAGCCCCGCTTTCGCGGAGCACACGCGTCAGCTCGCGAACACCGCGAGCAACGCCATCATCAGTGCGTAAATGACGATCAAGAGAACGCCGCGGCCGCGGCCCAGTATCTGCGTCTTTCCGGGCCATACAGCGGCGACGGCGATAACGGTCGCCACAAGGGCGATCCACAACGTCGGTCCTGCGATCGGTATCGGCGTTACCACAGCGGCAATGCCAACCACAAACAGCCCATTGAAGACATTGCTGCCGAGCAGCGTGCCAACGCCGACTTCATCGTTTCCGCGGAAGACCGCCACCAGCGTGGTCGCGAGTTCCGGCATGGAGGTGCCGAGCGCTACCAGGAAACGGACCAGGGAGGCGCTGACGGCGGGATCGATCTGGCAATGCGACGCGACGGCCAGGTCACTCTGGGCCTTTTGACGCACCATCAAGCCGCCGCCGTCGTCATCGTGACCACCGTCGATTTTACGCCCGAGGCCAAAGCCTTCGCCGAAGGCAGGACCATCGAGTTGATGGCTGGCCCGGAGTTGCTGCGCAGGGATAGCGTGCGCCCGATTGCGGACCCCGGGATGCGCACCGGATGCAGGATCTTGCGCCGTCGTCGCGCGGGCCCCGATTCGATCCGGGGCGCCGTGACCCCGAGGCCTGGCTTCGGCTACTACAGCCGCCTGGCGGTTACCTTGATCGAAACCATCTCGGCCTCGTTGCCCGCGAGGTCGACGTCATACTCAAACGCCTTCAGCGCAAGACACGTGCCCGCGCTGAAGACGCCGACTTCGCTGGAGCTGACCTGGTAAAACTCCTGCTCATCGACAATCAGGCCGAGGTCCGACGTTGCAAGACCACCCGTTGCATTTTCCAGCGTCGTCTGGTTGCACGCGGCGCTACCCCCGCCGCTGACTGCGAAAAACGTGAACAGATCCAGGATGTCAGGATTGGCGTCGGTCGCCCGGTAGGTCGCGTGATACTCGAACTCATAGATCCCGGCGGTCTGCACGGTGATGATCGTGTAGCCCGGCGCATGGGTGAAGCTGAGGTCCGGACTGGTGTCCGTGAAAGCGCCATTGACCAGGGCCAGAGCGCCGGCGGCTGTGGCAAAGTTCCGCGTATTCCCATAGTCGGTGTCGGTCAGGAAGAGAACGCCGAGGGAAGGACCGGCGGGGCCCTGTGGGCCCGCCGGGCCGGTTGCTCCCGAGGCGCCAGTGGGTCCCGTCGGGCCGGTTGCACCAACTTGACCTGCCGGTCCAATCGGTCCTGAAGGTCCCGTTGCGCCGGTTGCCCCTGCAAGCCCGGCAGGGCCTGCGGCGCCGGTTGCGCCGGTTGCTCCAGCAGGTCCCTGCGGCCCGGCCGGCCCGATCACGCAACTCACGCTGCCGTCGGCATTGATGGTGCGGATCGCCTCGTTGCTGGCGCAACCGGTGGCGACGCGGCGCTGGATCTGCGCGCTGTTGATGTCCACCGCAGCGATGCTGCCATCGGCGATGCTGGTGGAGCTGATGCTGGCGGGCGACACCGACACCGCTTCGACCGCCATGCCGGCGACCTGCGCCTGCGGCGTCGGCGCGATCCGCGTGGTCGGCGACAGGATGGTGAAACTCCCGGTCGCGGTACCGGCGCGCACGCCGATCTGCAACTGGAAATCGCCGCTGGTGACCGGCGCATTGAAATCGAGGTCCACGCTGAAGACGCCCTGGACCACGGCGACGTCGTCTTTCAGCACCGTCGCGCCCACCGGCACCCCGTTCTGCGTCTGCAACTGGAACTGCAGGTCGTAGCTGTCGTTGGCGGCTTGCCCAGAGTCCTCCAGGCTGCCCTGGTAGGTGAACACGTTGCTGAGCGCCGAGGCCGGGCCGGACAGCGCCAGCGACAGTGCCGCCAACAGGGGAATGAATCGCGACGAGTGGTTCATCTGGATGCTCCTGGTGAGGGCCGATCAGTTTTCGAAGCCATTGGCGAACAGATCGTCGCCCAGGGCTATCGCCGGAGAGTGGAAGCCGCCGGTCAGGCGGTAGGTCGTGGCGGTCGCCGGAGTCGGATCGACCAGCGCCTGGCCGACCGTTCCGGTGAGCACGAAGGCGCCGCCCTGCGCGCGCTGGCCGCCGCTGGCGATGGCCTGCTTGCGCAATACAAAAGCGCCGCCCGCCGGCAGCGTCAGCGCCTGCGCGAGCGCGGAGGTGTCGACCAGACTGCCCAAAAGGGCAATCGCGATGGCCATCGATCGAGCACGCATCGGCACACGATGCGTGCGGCCGGATTGAACCGCATGCGCGCAAGTCCGCTTTCGTCGAACATGACGCAAGTGACTGAACCAGAAAATCTATCCGCAAAGGACAAAAAGCAGTCAGCAAGCGTACCGTCCAGTTCGATGCCGGCAGTACGGCACCAACCGGGACGACCTGAACTCTCATCGCTCATTGCGGACATCGGTACTCCCCTTGATCCAGCCATCGGCGGCGTCGCGCCATCGGCCACGACGCGTGCTTGCAAAGGTCAAGCGCGATCCGGCGAAAAAGTGGCTCATCGCCCACGTGCCGGGTGCTGCGATTCGCTGATAAAGTGCTTCGGGTCCACGGCCGGGCGCGTAGCGAGCGAAATGAGCAACTTTTCGACCCGTACCCTGATGAGATGAGCGATTTTCCGGCTCAAACCGGCGGCCTCGACGGCCTCGCCGCGGGCTCGGCGATGCGTCCGGCAGAGCTGCTGACCGAGCTTTACCAGAGCCTGCGGCGCATGGCCCATCGACAACTTCGGGCGGAACGCGCCGGGCATAGCCTGAACACCACGGCGCTGGTCCACGAGGCCTGGCTGAAGCTGGTGGCCAGCTATCCGGACATCCGCTTCACCGGGGAACGCGAGTTTCTCGCGCTGTCCGGGCATCTGATGCGGCGCGTGCTGACCGACCATGCGCGCAGCGTGAACCTGCTCAAGCGCGGTGGCGACCTGCTGCGGGTGACCACCCGCTCCGGCGGCCTCGACGCACGCGCGACGGAGGTGGACGCGGACGAACTGCTGGCGCTCGATCTCGCATTGACCCGCCTGCTGGAGATCGATCGGCGCCAGGTCGAGGTGGTGGAGCTGCGCTATTTCGCCGGCTTTTCGATCGAGGAAACCGCCGAACTGATGGAACTGTCGCCGGCCACGGTCAAGCGCGAGTGGGCGATGGCGCGCGCCTGGTTGCGCAGCGCCCTGCAGGAGCAGGCATGAGCCCGGAGCAGTGGACGCGCGCCAAGGCACTGTTCGGCACGCTGGTCGAGCGCGATCCGACCGAGTGGCCCGAGGTGCTGTCGAGCGAAATCGACACGGACGTAGCTGCCGAGGTCAGGCGATTGCTTGCCGCACACCTTACGGGTGCCGAATTCCTGGATAAATCCCCGGCCGCGGCCGCCGTGGCGACCGACCCATTGCTCGGCCAGACCCTGGGGCCATTTCGAGTCCTGTCGCTGCTCGGCGAGGGCGGTGGCGGGCGCGTCTACCTGGCCGAGCGCAATGACGTCGGCGGCAAGGCCGCGGTCAAGATCCTGCCCGGTCGATTCGCCGATCGGCAGGCGCGGCGACGCTTCCAGGCCGAGCAATCGATACTCGCGCGCCTCGACCATCCGAACATCGCCCGCCTGTTGCAGGTGGGCGTGACCGACGACGGTACGCCGTGGCTGGCAATGGAATACGTGGAGGGGCGGCCCTTCGCCGAGGCAATGGCGGCGCTGCCCGTGCCGGAGCGCCTGCGCATGATCATCAAGCTGCTGGATGCGGTGGACTACGCGCACCGGCAGCTGATCGTCCACCGCGACATCAAGCCCGGCAACATCCTGGTCGACCCGCGCGGCGAGCCGCGCCTGCTCGACTTCGGCATCGCCAAGCGCCTCGACGACGCGTTCACCACCAACATCGATTTCCAGGCGCGCACACCGGCCTATTCGGCGCCGGAACAGGTGCTCGGGCAACCGATCAGCGCCGCCACCGACGTCTACACGATGGGCGTCCTGCTCTACGAAATCCTGAGCGGACAGCACCCTTGGCTGGGCGCCGGCAAGAAGATCGACGATGCGATCCTCGCAGGCAATCCGCCGTTGCCGTCGAGTTGGCTCAAGGGCGCCGAGCAGCGACGCCTGCAGGGCGACCTCGACGCCATCGTGCTGCAGGCCATGCACCGCGATCCGGCGCGTCGCTACCCGGGCGCGGCGGCGATGGCCGACGATCTGCGCCGCTACCTCGAGCACCGCCCGGTGCGGGCGCAGCAACAGACCTGGCACTACCGTGCGCGGCGTTTCGTGGTTCGCAACCGGCGGCTGGTCGCGGCTGGCGTGGCGCTGGTCGCGCTGCTGTCGCTGGCGCTGGTGCGCGAGCACCGCCTGCGCCAGGAGGCCGCGCTGGAAGCCGAGAAGGCCAACGAAGTCGCCGACTTCATGATCGGCGTGTTCGCCGCGGGCGACGCCCAGGGCACCGGGTTCACGCTGACCAAGGACTCCACGGTCATGGACCTCCTGGCGCGCGGCGCCGCCCGGCTGGAGTCGCTGCAATCGGCGCCGCTGGTGCGCGCCGACCTGGCGCAGAAAATCGGCGAGGTCTACTGGGGCCACTCGGAATACGGCCGCGCCGAGGATCTGTTCAAGCTGGCCCTGGGCCTGCGCCAAGCGCATCTGGGTGCGAGCAACGAGACCGCCGAAAGCCATCTGATGCTCGGGCGCGTCTATGAGCGGACCGGCCGTTATGCCGAGATGATCGAGGAAATGCAGACCTCCTACGATCTGCGGCTGACGGCTTTGGGTGCCGACGATCCGGCGACGATCCAGAGTCTGCACCGCGTCGGCGCGGCCTGGTATCAGCTGCAACAACTCGATCGTGCAGTCGTCATCGCCCGGCAAGCGATCCAATCCTGGCGCAGCCACTTACCGGCGCACAACCTGGATCTCGCCAACTCGCTGACCATCTACGCGCTCAGCCAATTGCGCATGGGCAACTTCGAAGATGCCCTTGGCAGCATCGAGGAAGCCATGCACCTGCGCGCTGAGGTCTTGCCCGACGATCACAACCTGATCGCCGAAGGATTCACCAACCGCTCCCGCTCCCTGTTCGCGCTGGGTCGGGTGGACGAGGCCATTGCCGACGTCCGCCATTCGCTGGCGATCAATGGAAGCAACTACACGAGCGATCACTGGGATCTGGTCCTGCTGGACGAGAAGCTGGCACGCTATCTGGTCGCCGCAGGTGGCCTCACCGAGGCCGAGACTGTGGCCGACCAAGCCACGGCGATGGCCGCGCGGCTGCATCAACGCAAGGCGAATCCGGAGTTGGTGAATGTCGCAAATCACGCGAAGGTCGTCGTCCTGCGCGGACAGGGCCATTACCAGCCGGCGCTGGCGCTGGCGCGCGAGGTGCTGAAATCGCGTGAGCAGAGCCTGCCGCCGCTGCATTCCGATTTGATCGCCACGCGCAGCGTCACCGCTCTGCTGCTGCGTGAGACGGGAGCTGGCACAGAGGCGGACGCCGTTCTGGCCCAGGCGCTCGACAGCTGGCGCCAGCGGCCATACGGCTATACCGCGGAGCTGGACGAAGCGATGGATCAAGCCGCCCGCGCCGGTCACTGTGATTGGCTCAATACCCCGTGGCCGAGCCCCATGTCCGCGCGCATGGGTAACGCTCTGCAGCGCGACCGCCGGATCTGTGCGCCGTGAGCCTTTGCCGCGCGGGGATTGGGTACTCGAATACCTAGCAGCCTGTCGGACTTTCCTCGTGAGTGCGCCGGACGGCCTTTTGGCGCATGGCTTCGATGGAGAATTGGAGTCATTTTGCATTTTTCACTCCGACAATAGCTGTGCAATGCGCCAAGGCCGTCCGGTCCTGGGATTGCGCGTCTGGACGGCGTCTGCTGCGTTGCGACGCTTGCCAATGGAAGAGCCATTGGCTGCGCGCCGCGCCTTGCATCCATCCGTCCAGCCGCACAACGCATCTCACCCTGAAAGTCCGACAGGCTGCTAGTTGACGCGTTTGACGATGATCTGTGCGATCACCATTTCGGCTTCGTTTCCCGATGCCGCGGCCACTTCCCAGGCTTTCAGGGCGATGCAGGTGTTGGCGGTCAGATGTCGCACCGTGGCCCCATAGATCGGGTAGAAGCTCTGTTCATCGGTGGCCAGGCTCAAGTCGGAATAAGCGAAGTTGACGGTGGATGTGTTGTTCTCCAGATCGGTCAGGTTGCAGCTGCTGCTGGTCGTGAAGAAGGTGGAGAGGCGCCCGATGTCCGGGGTGGCGTCGGTCGCGCGCCAGGTGACGGAGTAGCTCAGCTCATAGTCGGCTGTGGTCAGGACGCGGAAGTAGCTGAAGGCGCCGGTGTCGACGATCTGCAGATCCGGGCTGGTGTCGTAGACACCTGAGTTTGGCCACGCCAGGCGGCCGTCAGCGACTGCGAAGTTGCGGGTGTCGCCGTAGTCGTTGTCGAACGCGTAAGCCAGACCGAACTCGGGCCCCTTCGGGCCGGCGGGACCGGCCAATCCGGTCGGACCCGCGAGTCCGGTCGGTCCGGTCGGACCGGGAGTGCCGACTCCGTTCGGTCCGAGCGGGCCGATCGGGCCTGCCGAGCCGGTGGCGCCTGTTGGTCCGGTCGCACCGGTCGCACCGGTCGGGCCGGCCGGGCCGGCCGCACCGGTGGCACCGGTCGGGCCGATCGGTCCGGCCGGGCCGGCGGCGCCAGCCGGGCCGATGTCGCCCTGCGCTCCGCTTGGTCCGGTGGCGCCGCTGGCGCCGGTCAGTCCGGTCGGTCCGATGGGACCGGCCGGGCCGGCCGGACCGGTCATGCCGACTGGCCCCTGCGGCCCCGCCGGACCGGTAGCGCCGCTGGCGCCCGCCGGACCGGCCACGCCTTGCGGTCCCACCGGCCCGGTCGCGCCGGGCGCTCCGGCGGGTCCGCTGGCCCCTTGCGCGCCGGTCGGGCCGGCTGCGCCCGCCGGGCCCTGCGGACCGACCGGCGCGACGACGCACACCACGCTGCCATCGGCAGCGATGCTGCGCAGGGCCTGGTCGGCGGCACAGCCGCCGGCCACCCGACGCTGGATCTCGCTGCTGTCGACATCGATCGCACGCACGCCAGCGTCGGCGATGGCGCTGGAATCGATGCTGCCGGGCGACACCGAGATCGCCTCGACGGCGATGCCGGCCACCTGCGCCTGCGGTGTCGGCGCGATCCGCGTCGGCGGCGACAGCAGGGTGTAAGCGCCGCTGGCGCTGCCCGGCCGCACTCCGATCTGCAACTGGAAATCGCCAGCCGTGATGGCCGCGCCAAAATCGAGATCAACCGTGAACACGCCGTCGACCACGGCGACGTCCTCGCGCAGCACTGGCACGCCGACGGCGGCGCCGGCCTGGGTCTGCAGCACGAACTGCAGGTCGTAGCTGCCGTTGGCCGGCTGACCGGCGTCGGCGAGGTGACCCTGGTAAGTGAAGGCATTGGCGAGCGCCAACGCCTGACCGGACAGCAGCAGCAAAAACGCCGCCAGCAGGACATTCCGTGCATACATGCAGTTCATCGGTGGACTCCTGCGAAAGGGCCGATCAGTTGTCGAAGCCATTGGCAAACAGTGCATCGGGGCGTGACGGCAGCGCACCATGGAAGCCGCCGCTGAGCCGATAGACCGCGCCGGTCGCCGCAATCGGGTCGACCGTTGGCTGCGCCAGGGTCCCGGTCAACACACAGGCGCCGCCGCTGGCACGTGCGCCGCCGGCGGCGATCACTTGGCGGGTCAGCGCATACGGGCCGCCAGTGGGCGGCGGCAGCGCCTGGGCCAGCGCGACCGCGGATGCCAGCGTGCCAACCAGGCCGAACGCCAGGGCCCACGCGATCCGGCGTGGCTCAGGCAGATGGGGGCAAAGCGCGATTTTCATGGGCGAGTCCTGGACTTGCTGTGGATCCATCATGGTCAAGCGGGATCTGAAGCAAAACTGGCTCACGTACGGAGTGCAGGGCCCCTCGGCGTTCAGGGGTCTCCGAGCTGCGCGGAGCGAATTGATTCGGGCATCTGCGTCGTTGTCGACAGCAACGCCGGTCTGGCGCTGCTGGTGATGGCTGGCTGGCGTGCTGGTGGTGGGTGGGGCGACCCGGATTGCCGGGAGCTTCGGCATTCCGCCCTATCTGATCGGGGCCACACCGGTGGTCTTGGGCACTTCGATGCCTGAATTGGCGACCACCCTGGTCGCCGTCTTCCGCGGGCACGACGACGTCGGCGTCGGCACGCTGCTGGGGAGCAATGTGTTCAATGCGCTGTTTGAGGTCGGCGTAGCCGCGACGATAACGCCGATCGTCATCAGCGGAGCCGCGTTGTGGATCGCCTTGGCAGCGGGCGTCGTCGTGGTCGCCTGCGTCTGGCCTGGGCGTCAGCAAGTGCTCGGTCGCGCTCGCGGCGTGGCGCTGATCCTGCTCTCCGCGCTGACCACGGCGCTGCTCACTGTGTTCGCCGGCTGAGCGGCGCGGTAAGCAGCGACCGGCCTTTCCAGCGCTGTCGGTTCAAGGTGCCCGCAGCTCGACCTGGCGTGTCGCTGAGCTACGGGCAATCGGTTCGCCGGCCCCACCTAGACACGAGTCGTTGCGGGCACCCCAGGCGCATCCAGCCGATAGCGATCACACCTGCTAGTGTAGTGCGGCGTAAGTAACTGACTTTTATTTCCGATGCATTTTGGCCCGAGGCTAGGCGAGAGGAGGAGCCATAGCTCTTCTATGGCGACGACGAACAACGACGCATCGGGTCAAAAGGCGCGGAAATAATGGCAGTTCCTTATGCCGCACTACACTAGAGCATGAGCAGGCGCGAGAAAAGGCGCGTAAAGCCGCCGAGCAAGCGGTGCCGGATTCTCCAGCGGCGTGATCGATTCGACGCTTTCGCACGAAACGCGGGGTAGCCAACATGGCCGAGCCAATAGAGCAGCAAACCCAGGATCAGCAGGCCCGGCAGAAACAACCAGCGCTGCAGCACCTCGGGGAACACCTGCGGCTGGCCCAGGAACAGCGAGTTGGCGGCGATGAAGTACGCAACGGTCATGCGCCACAGATGGCGTGCCAGGCGCATCGCGCCGCTGACGCCGCGCCGCAGGATCAGCCGCAAGTCTCCCACGGCCGCCAGGCTGCCAATGATGATGAACAATACAAAGGCAGCGGCCGGCTGGCCGTCGAGCTTGCCCGTCGGGTTTTGCGCCGCCAGGTTCATCAAGCAGGCGCTGGCTGCCACCACGGTCGATGAGGTCAGCAGCAGGCCGCAGTCGAAGGCGCCGATCCGGCCCGGCTTGCGTTTGACAGCGGACCAGCTGCTGAGCACCAGGTAAAAAGTCAGCACGCCGGCGATGACCGAGGCTCTTTCGGGGGTGGGCAGAAACGGCGCCACCGTGGCGCCGATGGCGGACATGATCAGCATGGCGACAACAAAGATGTTGCCGGCCAGTCGGTGCAGGCGCGAGCCCTTGCGCAAGCCAAGGGCGGCTGCGCCAGCCAGCAGACCCAGCGTGCCGGCGCCGATGTGCAGGTAGAGCACCACTGCGGCGGCGACATGCACCAGCGCATGACTGTCCGCTGGAACTTGCAGGACGCTCATTTCGATTGCCGTGCAAAGAAGGCCCAGATCAAGGCCGGCCCGTTGGGTGCCTCGGGGGCGGGTCCCAGCAGGCGGGGGCGGCGCGCCCAGGGCTGGGGCAGCACATGGCCGGCGCCATGCAAGCTCACCAGCTCCACCTCGGTGCGGCCGTCGGCCGCCTGCCAGAGCGCGTGTTCGACTCGGGCGCCCTGTGCCGTTTGCGTCACGCTGACCTTGGGGTTGCCGGCAATGCGGTTGCGGTCCGCCAGGTACTGCGCCGATGCGGTGGAGGAGATGACCTGCCCTCCCTTGTAGAACAGCCCCAGCAGGTTGATCTCGCCGCCGGCATAGGGCACCAGAGGATCCGCGGTGCCATTGACGATCATGACCGACGGGGTCTGCGCGACCGGATGGCACTGGAAGTTTTGCGGCGCCGGCACGTTCGCCAGTGCGGCGGCCACGGCGCGGTAGCGCTCGGGGTGCTCCAGCGCCAGGCGCAGCGCCATCGAGCCACCGTTTGAAACCCCAGCCGCAAACACGCGCTGGGGATCGACCCCAAGCTCGGTGATTATCTTGTCGACCAGCGCGTCCAGAAAGGCGGCATCGTCGGCGCGCACGCCGTTCACTTCGGTATCGCCGATCGAACTGCAGTCGTTCCAGTCAAACCCGAAGGACTTCGGGTAGACCACGGCAAAGCCATGCTGGTCGGCGAGGCGCTCGAAGCCATAGCCGGTGCCCATGCGAAGGGCCTGCGGGCCCTCGCCCGAGCCGTGCAGCACCAAGACCAGGGGTGCGCCTTTGGGCAGGTCCTTGGGCACATAGCTGCGGTAGCTGCGTTCGACACCGTCCACATTCATGGAGGCCTTGCTGAGCGTGCCCGAGAGCTGGGGCAGTTCGGGATCGGGCGTGTAAATCAAGTAGGCGAGTAGGGCGGCCAGCAGCGCCAGCAGGCCGAGGAAGGCGAGCAGGCCGCGCACAAGGAAGCGCCGAATTCTGTTCATGGGGGGTGCTTTCAGTTCAGGAGTGGCGACATTGTGAATCCTGCCCCGCGCTTGTTTGGGGCCCATCGGATGAACTACGCCAGCGCCGGGACGAGTGACGTCCGGCCACGACCGAACGACGCCCATGCCTGTCAAGCCGGCCGTCGGGGTCATTCGTCCGGCTGAGTCGCGGCTCAGAACCTCCGCGCCGTGCGTGGTCCGACAGCGGGCCAGGGCGCTGCCACGCCGCCACACAATGGCGCCGTCCCTTGGAATTGGTGGCCGCAGTGCCCGGGTTCCCACTCCAAATCCAGCCCATTGTGAGAGCAGCCCAGACCCTCGCAGCCGCCTATCCTGTGCCGATGAACTCCAGCCCCTACGCCCAACTCAACGCGCTTGCCGCGCCCTCCGATTGGCGCGCCCTGTTCGGTTGGCCGCGCGTGCGCACCGTCGCCATCGTCTGCGCGCTGTTCACCCTGCTGTTCAGCTTTGGCTGGGATGCACAGCTGTGGCAGCTGGTGGCGCGGGTGTACGGCGTGGGCCTGGCGCTGCTGCTGGTCTTCGGCCTGTTCGAGCAATGGCCGCGCCGCTTGCCCACGTGGATGGCGCGCTGGGCCCTGCAGGTGGCAGCCGTGGGGGCGACGGTTCCGCTGGCCTTTTTTGTGGCCTTCCTGTTGTCCACCGCGGCCGGCGCGCCGCCGTTCTGGAAGACTGCCCGCCTGGAAGGTTTCATGACTTTCACCTTTCTGGGCATGTTGGTGGCGCCCTGGACGGCGCTGGCAGCCCTGCTGCGCCATCGAGAGGCCAAAGTGGAAAAGCAAGCGATCGACTTTGCGCTGGAGCGCAGCGAGATGGCCCGCCAGGCGCTCGACGCCCGCATGCGGCTGCTCACGGCGCAGGCCCAGCCGCACTTCCTGTTCAACACACTGGCCAACGTGCAGGCTCTGGTGGAGGCAGGCTCGCCGCGCGCGCCCAAGCTGCTGGAAAGCCTGACCAGTTACCTGCGCGCTGCCGTACCGCGCCTCGATGGGGCGGCCAACACCCTGGGTCAGGAGCTGGAGCTGGTGCGCGCCTACCTGGAACTGATGCAAATGCGCATGCCCGACCGGCTGGCCTTTGCGCTGCACGTCGACGCCGGCGTTCAGCTGTTGAGCTGCCCGCCGATGACCCTGCTGACCCTGGTCGAAAACGCCGTTCAGCATGGCATTGACCCCAGCGAAGAAGGCGGCCGCATCGATGTGCGGGCGGAACGGTTGGAGGACGGGCGTTGCCGCCTCAGCGTGGTCGATACCGGCGTGGGGCTGCAAGCCAGTGGCAGTGGCCTGGGCACCGGCTTGGTGGCGCTGCGCGAACGCCTGCTGTGGGCCTATGGCGGCAGTGCAACGCTGGAATTGAGCGAGGTCACGCCGCACGGCGTGAATGCGACGATCGAGTTTTCCGAGGCCACATGAACCCCACTGCCCTGATCGCCGACGATGAGCCGCTGCTGCGCGAGATCCTTGAAGCGCGCCTGGCCGCCGCCTGGCCGGAGTTGCAGATCGTGGCGCAGGCGCGCAATGGCCGCCAGGCCATTCAACTGTTCGACCAGCATCAGCCCGCCATCTGCTTTCTGGACGTGCACATGCCGGGCTTGAGCGGCGTGGATGTGGCGCGGCATGTGGGCAAGCGCGCGCACCTGGTGTTCGTGACCGCGTTTGACCAATACGCGCTCGACGCCTTTGAGCACGGCGTGCTGGACTACCTGGTCAAGCCGGTCACGGCGGCGCGCCTGGCTGAGACGGTGGAGCGTCTGAAGGCGCGCTTGCGGCAGGCACAACCGGCCTCGCATGGCGAGGCGCTGCTGGCGCAACTGGCGGCGCGGCTCAAGCTCGACCAGCCCGAGCCGCTGCGCTGGGTGCGCGCCACCGTGGGCCAGTCCCTGCGTCTGATCCCGATCGACGACATCGACTACCTCAAGAGCGACACCAAGTACACTCTGGTGGCCTACCGCGACGAAGGCCAACCGGCCGAGGCGCTGATTCGCACGCCGCTCAAGGACCTGCTGACGCAACTGGACCCCGCGCACTTCGCCCAGGTGCACCGCTCGGTGGTGGTGAACCTGCGCTCGATCCGACGCTTCACACGCACGGAAAACGAGACCGGTGACATCGAACTGAAGCGCCGCACGGAACGGCTGCCGGTGAGCCGCAGCTACTTGCACCTGTTCAAGGAGATGTACGGGGGGGTTGGGGGGGGGGGGGGGGGGGGGGGGGGGGGGCGGGGGGGGGGGGGGGGGGGGGGGGGGCCCGGGGGGGGGGGGCGGGGGGGGGGGGGGGGGGGGGGGGGGGGGGGGGGGGGGGGGGGGGGGGGGGGGCGGATTCCCGGGTGGAACCCGCACACGCTTCATCGTGCGGATTCCACCGGCACGCAGACGGCACGGCTGACGTTGGTGTGTCCTGAGCGGGGCGGCGGAGACGCTTCATCCGCGTAGCGAATCCGCGCAGGGAGGGTCGCGGCGACACCAAGGTCTGTGGCGCGCGGGTTCCGCCCTGCGTCAGATTTTTCTGACATTTCGTTGCGGGGGATGCTGACGGGCGCGGGTGGGGTGGGCATGCCGGCGCCTCGAGTGGGCGGGGTGGATACGCAGAGAATGCAGGGATGATCGAGACCCGGGATCCCGGAGAACTGCTCGCGTTCTCGGACGCGCGCGCGCCGTGCCGCGCGTGAGCCGGACACGCGCGATCGCACGCGCCTCGTCGACGCGCCCGACGCGCCGCACGAGCAGCGCCCACGGGATCGCCAGCAGTCCGACGACTGCCCAGGCGAGCGCGATGAAAAGCGCATCCGGGCCCTCGAGCCCGAGCGTCCAGCGCGCGTCGAGGCCCGCGACGCCGATCGCGCGCGGTTGCAGCGCCACCGCACCCAGCGGCAACAAGGTGACGAAGGCGAAGAGCAGGGTGTGCCAGAAACAGAAGACCAGCAGCGTTCCGGTCGCCGACCAGATCATCCGGTGAGTTACGCGCCAAGAGGTCGCCACGGGCCCGAGAATAACGCAATCCCGCCACCCCGCCGCGACCGTCGGCCTGATGCGCACGCCGTCACGCTACCGCTACGCCTCGAACCGCGCACCGATCAGCCCGCGGCGGTGCCTTCCGCCCATGTCCTCTGGTTCGTGCCTGGTTCGCTCGATGTCTGGCGCTGCAGATGGCCAGCAGACGCCAGTTCCGCCGTTCCTGTTTCCACGCTCGGCGGTTCATCAGGCGCAGTGCCCGCGGCATAGCCGACCCAGCGCTTCCTGCCGCCGGTCTTGGCCTGGTAGAGCGCATCGTCGGCGATGCGCAGGCTGAGGTGCCAGTCGGTGTCCAGCGCGGGCCACAGCGGATGCGGACACCAGCCCATCGAGACCGTCAGCAGCAGGGTCTGCCCCGCGTGTACGAGCGGACTGGCCTCCAGCGCTTGCTGGAGGGCCTCGCAGCGCGCCGCGGCGACCTCGGCCGAGCGCGCGGGTACCAGCCAAAGGAATTCTTCGCCGCCCCAGCGCACCACCACGTCGCCTTCGCCCTGGCAGCTGAGCAGCAGGCTGGCCAGGTGGACCAGTGCGCGGTCGCCCGCCAGATGGCCGAGCCGGTCGTTGATGCGCTTGAAGTGGTCGATATCGACCATGATCAGGAACAAGGGCTCGGCAGCCGGATTTGGCGCCTCGG
This sequence comes from Rhodanobacteraceae bacterium, assembly GCA_016717705.1. Lineage (GTDB taxonomy): Bacteria > Pseudomonadota > Gammaproteobacteria > Xanthomonadales > SZUA-5 > JADKFD01. The sequence goes on from JADKFD010000046.1 coordinate 18,648, forward strand.
TGCGCTGCTCCATCAGCTGCTGCAGGTAGCGCCGATTCGATAGCCCGGTCAGCGCGTCGCGCAGACTCTGCAGGCGGATGGTTTCGTTGAGCTGCTCGAGGTTCGCGCGCTGCACTTCGATCTCGCGGTTCTTCAGCTCCAGCAGCGCATTGGCGCGCGCCTTGAAGCGAACCTGGCGGACCAGCAGCAGCGCCAACAGGCCGAGTGCCAGCAGGCCAAGCGCCATGGCGATACCCAGTGTGCGCTGGCGGGCTTGCGTCGTCCTGGACTCGCCCAACGCGGATTCCTGGAGCAGGCGGTCGCGCTCGGAGCTGGCCAGTTTCTGCTCGGTGCGCGCCAGCTCGATGGTCGCTTCGAGCTTGGCGATGCGCTCGTTCGACTCGACCGAAACGCTCTCGTCGCTGAGTGCCTTGAACTCGCGCATCATCGCCAGCGCTTCGGCATGGCGTCCCAGGGCCTCCAGATTGTCGATCATGCGCGGATACATCTGCAGGCGGCGCGGCCGGATGTCGGTCTTCAGGTAGCCCTCGCGCGCGCGCCGGAAGTACTCCGCGGCGCGTTCGGGCTGGTCGAGCTGGGTCAGGGTCTCGCCGATGTTGGACAGCGCGACGGGAATGCCGGCGGCATCGCCGACCGACTGGTAGAAGCGCAGTGCCTCCTCGTGCGTGGCCAGCGCCTCCTCGATGCGCCCGGCTTCGCGCAGCATCGCCCCATAGTTCGACAGCTGGTTGCCGCGCGGCAGGTCGTGCTCACGGGCGATCGCCAGCGCCTCGTCGAATTGCTGCGTGGCGAGGTCCATTTCGCCCAGGCCGTTGTAGGCCACGCCGAGATTGGTGCGGATGTTCATGCGCCGCTGCGCCGGTGCGTCTTCGGCCTCGGCGGCGCGTCGGGCGCGTTCTAGGGTCTCGATGGCGCGCCGCCACTCCTTGCGCTGGATCAGGGCGGCTGACAGATTGGCCAGGAACATCGAGTTCGGTTCCTGGCCGATGTCGAGCAAGGCCTGTTCGGCAGCGGCGAAGCTCTCGATGGCATCGGCCAGCTTGCCCTGCTGCAACAGGGCGATCGCCAGGTTTTCCAGTAGCGCCTGGCGCTCGCTCGTCACCGCCTTGCCGTTGCGTTGCAGACCTTCGCGGCAGGCAGCTTCGGCCTGCGCCGGCTGGCCTTGCACGAAGAAAGTGCCGGCACGGGCGACCCAGAGCTTGGCGGCCACGGCGGCCGGCAGGTCCTGAAGTTGCAAGGCTTCGAACTCGGCCGACAGCGTGGCGATGGCGGCGGCATCGCGCAGGCGGTTGGCCGAGGTCATGCGCAGGCTCAGAGCGAGTGCGCGCATTTCGGCGCTGACCTGGCCCAGGCTGCCGAGCGCGGCGCCGATGTCCAGCACCTGCTGATGCTGTCCGAGCAGGTGGCGGGCGCGCAGCAGGCCGAGGCCAGCCGCACCGCGTGCAGGCGAGGAAGGATCGTCCCACAGCGGCTGCAGCAGGGCGATCGCGGATTCGGGTTGATCCGGCAGCAGCGCCTCTGCCTGTTTCAGTCGTTCGTCAGCGTTCGCGGGCGCTTGCGACGCCGAAGCCGGGGCAGCCGACGGGCCGTTGCCGGCCGTCGCCGCGAGCGCCCATGACGGCGGACCCAGCGCCGCCAGCAGCAGCGCGATGGCGCGCAAGGTACGCCGCATCGCGCTCGTCTGCCCTGGTCGCTCAGCCCCGTGCCCCGGCTGCGACGGCGGTGGGGCGGAAGTCCGGATTCGGGCGACTTGGACGATGGCTGGCATGGCGCGGGATCATGGACCTTGTCGTGGTGCCAAGGTCAAGTGGCAACACGTCCCTATCCGCGCAAGACGGGTGCGACAGCAGGTGGTCGAGGCTCTGTCGGCCTGACCTGTCGACAAGCTCGATGGTTGTTCAGCGTGCCACGGTCCGGACGTCCCTTGGGCGGGATTTACTCTGCCGCGCCGGCCGACGTCGGCAACGTGGGGATCTGCAGATCGCCGTCAGCAATCGCTTGGCAGACGACATCGGGCAGCAGACGGACGATCGGCACGCTCCCGGTGAGCCCGAATGCGCTGAGGTTGAAGGTCAGGGTTGCTCTGCCGCAGTCGATGAATTCGACACTCAGGTTGCCAACCGGCGTGGTGGTCACCGGAATGGGATTGTTGAACTGGCCAAACCGGCTCTGGTAGACGGTCAGATCGGCCCGGTTGCCCAAATACCGACCCTGCGCGGTGAACCAGCGCTGCTCGGCGCCTGCAAGCGTGCCGCCACTGCCGCCAGCGGCCGTGTCGTAGACGAACCAGGCTACGGCCAGTGTTTGCGTGACTGGGTCGATGTCGAAGAAATAGCCTTGCCCGGACGTCGCCGGATTACGGACCAGCGCCGACCATGCCGTAGTTGATGGTGACCGTGCGCTGGCCGCGGACGGTGCGTACGGTCCACTCCAGCATGCGCTTCGAAGAGCGTAACCCCAGCTGGCTTCAACGTTGAAGATGTCGGCGCCGCCAACGCCAAATCCATGACCGCCACCCGGTACCGGATGGAACTCATGGGCCAGCCGCTGACTCTGGGCCCGCGCGACGAGCAATTCCGAGGCGGAGAAGGGCACCGTCGGGTCGTTGCTGCCGTGGATGATGAAAAGCGGCGGCTCGCCGGATTCCAGATGATTGGCCGCCGCGACGGGATCATTTGCCGGGATCAGACTGGCGCCCCAGAGATCAACCACCAAGCTGAATGGATTCGCGGCGATGCCGTAGTCATCCTGGGTCCCGAATCCTTGCCCTCGAATCCTTGCCGTGGGCTATGTTGCCTGCCTGCGAGGCATAGCCACGCAGTCGTCGCATGGCAATCCGCGACGGTCGTCCTTGTACGGCGATTGTGCAGACCATTGTGAAGGATCCCGAACAGGGCAAGGATGGCGGCCATCAGGGTGGCTGCGCCGATCACCAATGATCAGGAATCAGTATGGCAATAAAGTATTACGTGGTATGGAAGGGCAGGAATCCCGGCATTTATTCCGACTGGGAACGCTGCAAGAGTCAGGTCGACGGATTTCCCGGCGCGCGTTTCAAATCATTCACCAGTCGGGCTGAAGCGGAATCCGCGTTGAAAGGCGTGGGTACCAGCTCAGCGATGCCCTTGGGCGGGAAGGTTGGCCTGACTCAGCCAGCTGCAACGGGGCCGGGATCGACTTCCAGTGCGGGCACTGCAAAGAAAACAGCCGGTCCATCGTCAAAATCACCGAGAACCTGGGCCGCAGCAGAAGTCACGGCCGCAGCGATCGAGGTCAAGATATTCACGGATGGTGGTTGCGAGCCCAATCCCGGGAAGTCCGGCTCCGGCCTGGCGCTTTATCGCAACAACGCGCTCTCGGAGCTCTGGTATGGACTGCACAGCCCGCATGGAACCAATAATACGGCAGAACTTAATGCCTTCCACCGGGGTTTGATCATCGCCAAGGCCGAAGCAGACCAGCTGAAGACCGTCGGAATTTTCTGCGATTCCAAGTATGCGATTCAATGCATCACTCAGTGGGCCGAGGGCTGGAAAAAGAAGGGATGGAAGAAGCCAGGTGGCGAGATCAAGAATCTGGAGCTTATCCAGGAAATATTTTCCCTGCATCAGACTTTGCACGACCGGGTGCAGGTCATGCACGTCAACGGGCATGTCGGAGTGGAAGGCAATGAACTGGCCGATCGCATGTCGGTGCTGGCAATAAGAAACCGCACGACCGACTTCATCCGCTATGACCGGGCTCTGGACCCGAGCGAAATACTGGCTCTGTGAAACTCCTTGACGGGGATGCGCTGAACAGGCTCTGCGGGCCGCAATCCTTCAGGGCGCGGCGGAAACCGCGCGGACAGGCCTTGGTGCTGCCGTGGTCTTCGGCGCGCGGGTTCCTCCCTGTCGCGTGAATTCTGGACACCCATTTGGGGCCCGCCGGCACCTGTCAGGGCCACCGATTTTCTGGGTGTCCCGAATCCGCGCGAATCCGCGCAGTGTCCTCGCGGTCCGGGTTCGTGGCAGGCTATGGCTCCCGTGTCGCGACACGCTCCGGGCCTGGCCCGATGAAACGCATGCTGAGCAGCCTTGCGATTGCCGCTGTCGCCCTGTACCTCGGGTTGTGCGCGCTGCTGTTCGTGTTTCAACGGCAGATGCTGTTCACCTTCGGGCACGCGGGTGGATGCGCGCAGCACCGATTCGAACTGGTCAATGCGGGCTTGCACCTGCGTGGCTGGCGCCTCAATCCAGGCCAGGCGCACGCCATGCTTTATTTCGGCGGCAATGCCGAGGACATCGGCCATGGGCGAGATCGTCTCGCACGCTGGTTTCCCGAGCACACCATCTATCTGATGGCCTACCGCGGCTATGGCGCCAGTGAGGGGGGAGCCGAGCGAGGCCGCGCTGAAGGGCGACGCGCTGGCCGCTGTACGACTCGATCACGGCCGCGCACGTTAAAGCGTCGATGTGCTGGCGCGCAGCGTGGGCACCGGTGTTGCTTTGCACCTGGCGGCGCGTCGCACGCTCGGTCGACTGGCTTTGATCACGCCCTATGACAGCCTGGTCGCTGTCGCCAGTCGTCACTACCCACTGTTTCCGGTCGACTGGCTGCTGCGCGAGCGCTTCGAGGCGCTCGCCGATGCCGCCGAGGTCGATCTGCCGACGCTGCTGCTGATTGCCCGGCAGGACGAAATCATTCCCCCGGCCCACGCCGAAAAACTTGCGCGTGCGTTTCCGCAAATGCCGCAGCTGCAGTGGCTGGATACCGACCACAACACCACCGAGATGGACGCGCGATTTGCGGTGGCGTTGCAGCGGCACTTCCGGGTTCGGTAGGCCAGGCACGCGTCCTGTTTCATTGGTGCCGGCCGGTGTTTGCGCGCGACGCCAGGGCTCTCCCGTCGCGACGCTCGCGCGACGGACGCGATACTGTTCCATTGGCCGCCTGCAGGCGGCGCGAACCACGCACTGAGGCTGCGCCGCGCCGGATAGGCCGGGTACGCGCGCCCGATCCGTCGCGCCCGGGGTGTGCACGCGCGACGCCCGGCCTGTAACCGCGTTAGATGAAATCCACCACCCCGCGCCAGTTCCGCGCCACAGTCCTCTGCCGAAATGGCCGCCGCCGACCAGCGTGGTGTGATC